>CAZXRC010000001.1:0-323798 GCA_964642475.1 uncultured Gemmatimonadaceae bacterium
TGGTGGTGCCCCACTCCGGCAAGATCCTCTCCGGCGGCGTGGACGCCAACGCCCTGCAGAAGCCCAAGCGCTTCTTCGGCGCCGCCCGCAACATCGACGGCGGCGGGAGTCTCACCATCATCGCCACCGCCCTGATCGACACCGGCAGCCGCATGGACGAGGTGATCTTCGAGGAGTTCAAGGGCACCGGCAACATGGAGTTGGTGCTCGACCGCCGTCTGGCCGACCGCCGGATCTATCCCGCCATCGATATCCAGCGCACCAGCACCCGCAAGGAAGAGCTCCTCATGGACAAGGACGAGCTCAACCGGGTGTACCTCCTCCGCAATTTCCTGGCGGACATGCCGCCGGTCGAGGCACTCGAGTTCCTGCTGGAGCGGATGAAGCGCACCAAGACCAACAAGGAATTCTTCGCCACCATGGCGCAGTAGCGGGCTGAGCCCACCAGGACGCCAAAGGGCCGAGCGACGCTCGGCCCTTCGGTGTTTCTGGACCCGGTGCTGCCGCTCCGCCTCCGCGACGGGCCGCTATCGCACCGGTCGCGGCGCGGCGCCGCCACCGCCGGACCACCGCACCAGGAGCGGCTCCGCCAGCCCCCAGCGGGCATAGGCGGCACAGCGGTCCATGAGCCGAGTGCCTTCGTCGGTCCGCCCCTGCCGGACCAGGGCGATCCCCAGTGCACAGTCCCCCCCGAGCCGCTCGGGATGCCCGGGTGGGAGCTGGCCTCTGCCCTCGCGCGTCGCGGTGAACTCGTCCACCGCGGCGGCGGGCTCGCCTTGCGTCAGGGCCAGGAGCCCACGGATGAAGTGCACCTGGATCCGGTAGGGGTGCGCCAGGGGCGTCCCAGCGAGCACACCCCGGGCCCCGGCCTGGATCGCGCGGTCCGCCTCGTCGACCCGGCCGAGCCGGAGCAGCAGCTTGCCGCGCTGCAGGTGGAAGAAGGCCGCGGTCACGCCGGGGGTGGGCTCCCCCCGAGCCGTCCGCGCGATAGTGGAGTCGAGCAGCCTCAGGCCTTCCCGGGTCCGTCCCTGCGCCGCGATGACGATCGCCAGGTCCCGAGTCATGCTCGCCAGGGCCACATGGTCGGGCGCCAGATGCCGCCGCAACCGCGCCAGCGCATCGACCAGGAGCGCCTCGGCCTCCCGCAGCCGCCCCTGGTTGGCAACCAACAGGGCCAGCCGGTGCTGGTCCCAGCCTACCGCCTCGCTGGTGGAGTCCTGGCGTCGATCGACCGCCCCCACCCCCCGTACCAGGGATTCGGCCCGGGCCCAGTCCCCCAGCCCTCCGAGCGCGCTGGCGACATTGTTGGTCTCGGTCAGGCGGTACGGATGGTCGGCCGGGACCAGGTGCTCCAGCAGCCGCAGCGATCCCTCGAAGGAGGCCAGCGCCTCCGCCGGCCGGCCCCGGCCCAGGAAGGCGTGTCCCTGGGCATCGAGGGCCCCCGCGATGGTGAGCGAGTCGGTCCCACGGGCCCGCTGCATCCGGATCGCGCTGTCGAACCGGGCCCATTGCAGTCGCCGGTCATCGGTCACGAAGGCCAGACGGTAGAGGGCCAGCGCCAGGACCGAGTCGCGTTCCCCGCCCGCCTGCCGGAGGCGGGTCACGGCGCTATCGAGCATGGCCGCGCCCCGAGCGCTCCCTTCGAGGCTGTTGACCACCTGGGCCAGCTCGAAGTAGATCCTGGCTCCGAGCGGGTCGGTCGGTCCCCGCGCGCTGTCCGCATACCTGAGCGCCCGACGGAGCAGGTCGGCAGCGCGGCCGTACTCACCCCGGGACCCGCGCACATTCCCCAGCACCCGCCACATCTGCGCCTGGCGTCCGGGATCGGCCCGCAGGGCTGCGGCCCCCCGCTCGGCCAGGTCCAGGAAGGCCGCCACCCGCATCGTATCGCCGCCCGGCACGACCTCGGGGTTGGACTGCTCAAACAGCTCGGTCATCATGCCGACCACGTCCTCGGCGACGGCACGCTCCGCCTCGGCCCGGTCCCGCGCCCGGGTCACCTGGCGGTTCTGCCAGAGCAGACTCGCCATGAACCCAGCTACGAGGATCAGCCCCGCTGCCCCGGCGAGCAGCCACCCCCGGTTGCGGCCGGCGAACTTCCGCGCCCGGTACCGGAGGGTGTCGCGCTCGGCGCGGACCGGGCGGCCGGCGAGGTGGCGCTCCAGGTCATCGGCGAACTCCCCGGCCGACCCGTAGCGCCGGTCGGGCTCCTTGCGGAGCGCCATCAGGGTGATCCGGTCGAGATCACCCCGGAGTGCGCGGGAGAGGGCGGGATCGGCGACCGCGCGGCTGGGGGGCAGGGGATCCTGCTCCAGGATCTCCCGCTCAAGCTGGGCCGGACTGCGGCCGCCGCCGCCGAACGGCCTGCGACCGGTCTGCAGCTCGTAGAGGAGCGCGCCGAGTCCGTAGACGTCGGTCGCGGTGCCGACCGGCTCCCGGCGGAGCTGCTCGGGAGCGGCGTGTTCGGGCGTCAGCAGGCGGGTTTCGGGCCGCGTCACCGGCGTGGCGCCCTCCGCCACGTCGGGATCGAGCAGCTTGGCGATGCCGAAGTCGAGCAGTCGGGGCGAACCGTCAGGCAGGATCTGGATGTTGGAGGGCTTGAGATCGCGGTGGACGATCAGGCGCCCGTGGGCGAACTGCACCACCCGCGCCACCCGCACCAGCAGCCGCAGCCGAGCGGCCAGCGGCAGGTGGTGCTCGGCGACGTAGCGGGTGATGGGCAGCCCGTCGACGTACTGCAGCACCAGGTAAGGCCTACCGTCGGGGGCGGTGCCCCCATCGACCAGCGCGGCGATCTCGGGATGGACCAGCCGGGCAAGCAGCTGGCGCTCCAGCCGGAACCGGTGGATCGCCTCGGCGGACCGGTAATCGGGTCGGAGCAGCTTGATCGCCACGGTCTGCTCGTAGGCCCCGTCGGCCCGGGTGGCGCGATAGACCTCGCCCATCCCCCCCGCGCCAACCAGCCCCTCGATCCGGTAGGCGCCCAGCCGGCTGCCGGGCGCCAGCTGCTCGGGCACGACCCGTTCGAGGAGCAGGCCGCCGGCACCCGCGTCCGCCTCCAGCATCGCCGCGACCTCGGCCCGCAGGTCGGCGTCCTCCCCGCAGGCCGCGGCGAGAAAGCCGGGCCGCTCTGTCGGCGGGCGGTCCAGGGCCTCGTGAAACAGGTCGGCGACCCGCGTCCAGCGATCAGGATCCATGGGTGGTCCCGGAGGAAGACCTCAATCGTGGCGTGGTTCGCGCGCCGGAGGGGACAGCGCTCTACCCCGGGCCGATCAGGATGCCGAGGTCGCGGGCCACCTCCTTGCGCAACCAGGCGCGCGCCGCGGTCCACTCCCGCTGCACGGTCTTGCTCGACACTCCCAGGAGGTCAGCGGTCTCCTCCAGCGACAGCCCGGCAAAGAACCGGTGCCGGACCACGGCGGAGCCCCGCGGGCTGATCGCTTCGAAGCGCTCCAGCGCCGCGTCGAGCGCCAGCAACTCCTCCGCCTCCTGCTCCGACAGCAGCGCCTCCACCTCGTCCAGCGACAGCGGCACCTCGCCCCCGCCGCGCTTCTGGCGCTTGCGCCGCCGCGCGTAGTCCACCAGGACCCGACGCATCGTCGCGGAGGCGATCGCGAAGAAGCGGGCGCGATCCACCGTCTCCAGTCCGGCCTGCGCCGCCAGCCGGAGATACGCCTCGTTTACCAGCCCGGTCGTCTCCAGGGTATGACCGGTCCGCTCCCGTCGCAGGTGCGCGCGGGCGAGGGTTCGCAATTCGTCATACAGCCGGACGACGAGATCGTCGGCCGGGGGTGGGCTGCTGGACAGGGAAACTCCGGCGTGGTGGACCTCGGGCCGGGAGGTCACCGGTCCGCCTACGGTGGGGACCGTCACCGGACTGGTCAAGGGCGCCCCTCGCCCGCCGGCCACCCTCGACCTATTTCATGCCGATCCCATGGGGCCGTGCCGGCCCGGTCGGGAAGGCGGTGTTGAAGTCGATCGCCGGAAACGCAGGGTCCTCGGCAAGCGCGTTTTCGGAGACGTTGAGCACGTGGACCTTGTGGTCCCCCTCGAAGTGGATCTTCCCGAAGTCGTCCTGGTCGAGAAAGTAGTCGGTCACAATGAGCCGGCGGTCGTCATGGGTCAGGTGGATCGAGTGGGGCCCCGAGTTCAGGCCGAAATTCACCACTGACACCTGCCGGAACCGGTTCGGATCGGTGATGTCGAGCATGCCGACCTGCCCCGCCTGGAACGAGCCGAAGATCAGGCGGCGGCCGCTCCGGGGCATGGCCAGCAGCTGGGTCATCCCGCCCCGGACCGGCACCTCGATGTGGGGGACGATCGACTCGCAGTCGAACGACTGGACATAGCTGCCGTCGGTCGGGTCCACCGTGTACACCAGACCGGTGAACATGTTGGCGGTGACGGCCCGTCCATGGGGGTCACCGGGAATCAGCTTCACGTCCATCGTGCCCGCCGCATCCGGCAGGAACACCGTGCGGGTGATCCGCCGCTGGGCCAGGTTCCAGAAGCGGAGTGAACTGCGCAATTCCACCGGGCCGGGCCACAGGTTGAGTGTGGTCACCGGGTTCACGAAATCGCTCGTAACCAGGAGGTTCCGTCGGAAGTCGGCGTCGATGCCGTGGGGATTGAACCCGCCGTCCGCCGGAG
Organism: uncultured Gemmatimonadaceae bacterium; assembly: GCA_964642475.1. Classification (GTDB taxonomy): domain Bacteria; phylum Gemmatimonadota; class Gemmatimonadetes; order Gemmatimonadales; family GWC2-71-9; genus JADJOM01. Next base: position 4,651 of record CAZXRC010000001.1, read on the forward strand.
CGGTCGCGGGATACTCGGCCACCAGCCGCAGGTTCCGGTCGAACTCCACCACCCGGCCCCCGGCGCCCCCGCTCGCCGACCCCATGTTGGTCACCAGAAAGCCCCCGTCGGGGAGTGGCAGGAAGTCGTCGGTGATGCTGGAGTTGGGCGCCCGGGTGGAATGCAGGAACCGCGGACGACGGGCGTCCGAGATGTCGAAGAAGAAGATGTCGTTCTGGCCCTTGAGCAGGCTCAGCAGCCCGCCGCAAGCCAGGATCCGCCGGTCCCGCGAGGTGTGACAGTGATGCGGCTCGTTCCCGATGTTGCCGGGCGCCGGCACCGGGACCGTGCGGAGGACCTTGCCGTAGTCCCGGGATCGCCGGTCGAAGTTGATCACCGCCAGAAAGTCGGGAGACGCGTGATCCTGGTCGCTGGCCCAGACGTAGAGCGTCTTCTCTTCCCCATGGCCCGCGTGCGGGTCGTCGTCCCTGTCACGCATGGCGGCCGTGGTATCGGGTGCGGTCGGCGTCAGGGGCGCCGCCTCCTCCCCTCGATCGCACCCGGGGGCAAGGAGCCCCGCCAGCACGGCGGCGAGACCTGCGACTGTGGCGTTCCATTTGCGGTGCATGGTGACCTCCCGATGGACTGAGGATGCGAGGGATCGATGATCGCCTCTCCCCTCGTGGCGCGGTCCCGCGCCGGAAGTGGACATGGCCGACACCGGTGGACCCGCGCCCCGCCGTCACTAGCTTTCACCCATGCCGATCCCCCCTGCCGGCCGCATCCTTGCCATCGACTGGGGCGAAATCCGACTCGGCCTCGCCTGCTCCGATGAGGGACAGGTGCTGGCCTCGCCCCTCGGGACCCTCACCCGTCGCGCCGGGAAGCGGTTTCCCATGCCCGCATTTCTCGAGGCAGTCGACGCCCACCACCCGGTGGGCATCGTGGTCGGGCTGCCGCTGACCCCGGAGGGGGAGGAGCGGGAATCGGCTCATGCCGCCCGCGGGCTCGCCCGGCTGGTGGGCTCCCGCACCGGCCTCCCGGTCGAACTCACCGACGAGCGCATGACCACCGCCCGCGTCCTGTCGACGATCCGCGAGCAGGGTGGCACCACCCGCGGCCGCCGGGAGGACGTCGACGCCCACGCCGCCGCCATCCTGCTGCAGGGCTATCTCGACCAGCGGCGGGGAACCTCGCTGTGAGGCGCGCGATCCTCCTGGTGGGCCTCCTCGCCTGCGCCGCGCCCGGTGGCGGCGGGCGGGTCCGTGTCACCATCCCCGCCGGCGCCAGCTTCCGCGAGGTCACCGACACCCTGGCGGCTCACGATCTCATCGCCTCGCGCCTCTGGTTTACCCTCCTCGCCCGGGTCCGCCGGACGGACCGTTCCGCCAAGGCCGGCATCTACGATCTCCCCACCGGGGCCACTCCCTGGGAGCTTCTCTCCGCCATCGAGCGCGGTCGTGTCGCCATGGTGCGCTTCACCGCGCCGGAGGGTCTTACCCTCGCCGACCTCGCCGACCTGGCCGCCCTGCGCCTGGGCCTGGTCCGCGACTCGGTGCTCGTGGCGGCCACCGAGCGGGCCCGCGTGAGCCGGATCGCGCCCGACGCCCCCACACTCGAAGGGTATCTGCTGCCCGAGACCTACAGCCTCCCGATTCCGGTCACCGCCACCACCCTGGTCGACGCGATGGTGGACGAGTTCCAGCGGCGCTGGAACCCGGCGTGGACCCTGCGGCTCGATTCGCTCCGGCTTACGCGCACCCAGCTGCTGGCGCTCGCCAGTATCGTGGAGGGAGAGGCGCGTCATGACGACGAACGCCCCATCATCGCGGCGGTCTATCGCAACCGGCTGAAACTGGGCATGCCGCTCCAGGCCGATCCGACCGTGCAGTACGCCATTCAGGTGACCACCGGCCAGCGCAAGCCGCGGCTCTACTTCAAGGACTACGAGTTCCCGTCGCCCTACAACACGTATCTCCACCCGGGGCTGCCGCCGGGGCCGGTCAACTCCCCCGGCCTCAAGAGCATCGAGGCCGCGCTCTACCCGGCCGACGTCCCCTATCTCTATTTCGTGGCCGACACCGGCGGCCATCATGTCTTCTCCCGGACCTTGAGCGAACACAACCGCGCCATTGGCCAGGTGCGCCAGAAGGGACGAGGGAGATAGACCCAGGGAACTCGGGAACCCGGGAGCTCGGAACTTCCTACTGCGACTGGAACGCCCGCGCGTAGCTCCTCGCGGCGACCTCGACGGCCTCAGCGCCGAGGATCCCCGACACGACCGCTACGCCGGTGCCGCCCGCCGCCCGCACCGCCGCCACATCCTCCGGCCGCACCGCGCCGATCGCAATGCAGGGCCGCCCCGCCGCGGCCTCCACCACCGCCCGGAACCCTTCGGCCCCGATCGCCGCACCGGCATCCCCCTTGGTCGACGTCACCCGCCAGGGTCCCACGCCCCAGTAGTCGGCCGCCGCCGCGGTCAGCGCCTCCTCCGGCGAGCCGACCGAGGCCCCGATCACGGTCCCCGCCGGGAGGATCCGCCGCGCCAGAGCCACCGGAAGATCGTCGGGGCCGAGATGTACCCCGCAGCCGGTCACCCCGGCCACATCGGGCCGATCGTTGACCAGAATCGGAACCGGCAACGCGTCCCGGAGCCGTCGCGCGAGATCCACCAGCTCGCGGGCACTCGCCTCCTTGAGCCGGAGCTGCACCGAGGTCACCCCGCCGGCCACCGCCGCGCGAGCCAGAGCCACCGGATCGCGCCCCGCGAGCAGCCGGTCATCGGTGACCAGCATCAGCCGGAGATGTTGCGCTAGATTGTCTGCCATGTCCGACCCAACCTCCTACCGGCTCCAGGGCATCCGCGGCGCGACCACCGTCGACGCCAACGATGCCCAGCAGATCCTCGAAGCGACCGACGAGCTGCTCCGCCGGCTGCACGAGGCGAATGACCTGGCGCCCGACGACATCGTGAGCGCGCTCTTCACCATGACCAGCGACCTCGACGCGGCCTTCCCCGCCCGCGCGGCCGAGGTCTATGGGTGGAATATCGTCGCCATCCTGCATTCGACCGAAATCCCGGTCCCCGGCTCCCTGCCGCGGTGTATCCGGCTGCTGGTGCACGCCTACACCCCGCGGAGCCGCCAGGAGATCCGGCACGTGTACCTCCGGGGCGCCACCGCCCTCAGGCCCGACCGGGTCGGAGCGCCGTGATCCTTCCCGCCGCCCGGGTGACCCCCCGGGGCGCCGAGCGTTGGACCCGCGGGCACCCCTGGATCTACCGGACCGACGTGGCCGATGCCCCCGACACCGCCGGCCCCTGCCGGGTGACGGACGGGCGGGGAAAGTTCCTCGGGGTCGCGCTCTTCTCGCCCCGCTCGGAAATCCGCCTTCGGCTGCTGAGCCGCCAGGACCTGGTCCCCGATGCCGCCTGGTGGCGGGACCGGATCGGGGACTGCGTCGCGCGGCGCTCCGGCATCGACGCCACCGCCTGCCGCCTGATCCACGGCGAAGGCGACGCCCTCCCCTCCCTCGTCGTCGACCGCTACGACCGCTGGCTCGTGGTCCAGCTCCTCTCCGCCGGCCTGGAGGCCATGCGGGGCGAGATCGTGGCCGCCCTCCTCGAGGTCTGCCGCCCCGAGGGCATTCTGCTGCGCAACGATGTGGGTGTCCGCCGCCTCGAGGGACTCCCGGAGGACATCGAGCTGGTCCACGGCGAGGTCCCCGAGCGGGTCCAAGTCCGAGAGGGCCCGGTCCGCTACCTCGCGGCGCCCTGGACCGGCCAGAAGACCGGGGCCTTCCTCGACCAGCGTCCCAACCGGATGCTCGCCGCCGCCCTCACCCCAACCGGCGGCACCGCGCTCGACTGCTTCACTTATCACGGCAGCTTCGCCCTGCACCTCGCCACACGAGCCGGGCAGGTCACCGCGCTCGATGCCAGCGCCGACGCCCTGGCCCGGGGCCGGGAGAATGCCGCGCTCAACCGCTTCACCAATATCGAGTGGGTCGCCGGGGATGCCTTCGAGCTGCTGCGACGCTACGAGCGGGAGCGGCGCCGGTTCGACACCGTCGTCCTCGATCCCCCCGCCTTCGCCAAGAGCCGCTCGGCGCTGCCGCAGGCGATCCGGGGATACAAGGAGATCAATCTCCGTGGCATGCGGCTCGTGAACCCGGGGGGCGTGCTGCTCACCGCGTCCTGCTCGTTCCACCTCCGCCGCGATGGATTCCTGGATATGCTGAGCGACGCCGCCGGGGATAGCGGCCGCCGCCTCACGCTGACCCACCTCCTGGGCCAGGGCGAGGACCATCCGGAGATCCTGACGATTCCGGAGACCGGGTACCTCAAGGGGGCCATCCTCCGCGCCGACTGACCGCCCGACCCTCCGACCCTCCGCCTAACCACCTGCCCCGTTGACACTTCCACCCCTCCGGGGCGACCTTGGAAGGCAAGCCCGGCCACGGGCGCCATCCCTGGCTTGAAAGAGGCTCGCTCCATCCGTCATGCTCACTGCCCTGCAGCTCCAGCAGCAGCGTCGCCGCCGTACGCTGCCATCGCTCAAGCAGCAGTACCATGAGTACATCCTGCAGCGTATTGAGGCATACAAGAACAGCCTCACGCGCCGGGAGCTGCTCGAGCTGGGCAATGAGGCCGTGGCCGAAATGGAAGCGGCCCAGGGCGATCAGTTCCTGCTCACCGAGGTGCTCCTCACCGACTGGGTCGATCGCCTGATTCACAAGCGGCTGAGCCTCCAGCCCTACAGCCGCTGGTCCAAGCACTTCAAGCAGCTCCGCACCGCGCAGCGGGAACCCACCCGCTGGGGCATCGACCGCCGCGCCCCGGTGGCCCGGCTGCTCCCCCGGCTCGAGTCGGGCGACACCGCGCTCACCATCGGCCCTGGCGCCGCCGCCATCGCCTGCCTGCTCGCGGCGCACGACGTCGAGGTCATCTTTACCGCCAGCGACATGACCCTGGTGGACCAGGTCGAATCCCGCGTTGCCGAAGAGGCCCTGGGCCACTACTGCAGCACCTACGTGGCCCTCACCGCCGACTTCCCACCCGAATTGCCGGCCCAGGTGAACATCGTCGTGATCGACACCGCCACCCTTGGCCTCGAGACCTCGACCCGCCGGCGGGAAGTGCTGGAGCGCCTCATGGAGCGGACCGCCCCCGGGGGCGTGCACCTGCTGGTCCCCAGCGAGCACGCCCTGGCCCCGGAAGCGTACCTGTCGCACTATGGCGACTGGACCCGCGAAGACAACCTGGAGAAGAAGCGCCCCTCCCGTTCCCTGGGCCTGATGCTCGGCAAACCCCCCGAGCCCCCTCCGGTCCGGTCGTCCCTCGAGACCCGACACATCCCGGCCTGAGCCGCATGCTGCTCAGGAATCTCCGGTACCTCGAAGCCCTCGCGCGGGAGCAGCACTTCGCGCGGGCGGCCAAGGCCTGTGAGGTCACCCAGCCGACTCTGTCCGCCGGGATCAAGCAGCTGGAGGAGGAACTCGGCCTCCTGATTGTCCAGCGGGGCCAGCGATTTCACGGACTCACCCCCGAGGGCCTCAGGGTGGTGGACTGGACCCGGCGGATCCTCTCGGACGTTGAGAGCCTGGAGCAGGAGGCGAGCGAGCTTCGCGCCGGGCTGGTGGGACGGCTGCGGATCGGCGCCATCCCGGTGGCCCTGCCGATCGTGGCCCAACTGACCGTCCCCTTCGCCGCCCGCCATCCCCAGGTCTCCATCACGATCACCTCGCTCACCTCGATGGAGATCCAGCGCGGGCTCGACGACTTCACCCTCGATGCCGGCCTGACCTACCTCGACAACGAGCCGCTCTCGCACGTGCGGACCCTGCCGCTCTATCGGGAGCGGTTCTATCTGTTCGCCCCCTCCGCGTCGCGCCTGGGCGCCGGTGGCTCCGCTTCCTGGGCCGAGGCCGCCACCCTGCCGCTCTGTCTCCTCACCCCCGACATGCAGAACCGCCGGATCCTGAATGGCCTCTTCGCCCAGCACGGGGTCACCCCCCAGGCGATGATCGAGACCAACTCGGTCCTCACCATCTGGGCCCACCTCCGCACCGGACGGTGGGGCAGCATCCTGCCGCACCCGTTCCTGGAACTCCTGGGCCTGCCCGAGGGCGTGGGGGCCTGGCCGCTGGGGGAAGGCGGGGAGGGACATTTCACCATCGGGGTGGTCGTTCCGGATCGGGAGCCGATGACCCCCTCGGCGAGAGAACTGCTCGGGGTGGCGGGCAACCTCGACCTCTCGGGTGGCACCGCCAACCCGGGCGTGGCACCGCCAGGCGTGGGACAGAAGGAGCGGCGCTGAGCTGCTAGATCACCCGGGCCGGATGGGTGTACACCGTGTGCCGTCCGCCGCGGACGAAGCCCACCAGGGTGAGACCCGCCTGCTGCGCCACCCGCACCGCCATCCCGGTCGGCCCGGATACCGCCGCCAGGAGCCCGGCACCCAGCACCGTGGTCTTCTGCACCATCTCGAAGCTGGCCCGACTGGTCACCACCACGAAGCCGACCGCCCCGTTGGCCCCGGACCGGGCCAGCGCCCCGATGAGCTTGTCGAGCGCGTTGTGCCGACCCACATCTTCCCGGACCAGCCGCACCTCCCCGTCCCGATCGGCCCACCCCGCCGCGTGCACCGCGCCGGCCTCCCGGTTAAGTGGCTGCCGCGCGCCGAGTTCCTCCATCGCCCGCTGGATCGCCGAGGCGCGGATCGGCGGGCCCGCCACCACGGGATGGAGCTGCTTGAGCACCGCGGCAATGCTGTCGCTCCCGCAGATACCGCATCCGGTGCGGCCGGCCAGCCGGCGGGACCGGGAGGCGATTTCCCCCTCGCAGGCGGCGTCCACCGTCAGCTGGACTTCGATGCCCTGCCCGTAGGTCACCACCTTGGCCTCGGTCAGGTCCGCCGGGCTTCGGATCAGCTCCTCGGTGAGGCTGAATCCGAGCGCAAAATCCTCCAGGTCGGCGGGCGTGGCCATCATGACGACGTGGGGAATGCCGTTGTAAACCAGCGCCACCGGCACTTCTTCCACAATCCGCTCGTCACTCTCCCGGGAGACTCCGTTCTCCCAGCGGACCGCGCGGTGCCCGAGCAACGGCTTGGCATACCCCAGCCGCAGGAGCCCCAGGGGGTCCCGCATCTGTTCCAGATCGGCGCGCATTGGCGTCTCCCGGGTCGAAGTCACAGTAGACTATACACCCGGTCCCGGCGCCCAGGGGGCAATCCAGGCGCCGTCATAGACTTGGCCTATCGTTTCATCGCCTGGACCAATTTGCAGAGTGTTGGGCACCGGGAAAGATTCCCCGGTAGCCCACCGATACTGAATCTGGAGCGTATGCCCTTCGACCCCGGCCCTTCCTTTGTTACCCCTCCCGCTCGCATCCAGCGGGTGCGCGTCGTTGGACTCGTGGGGTCGAGCGGGAGCGGCAAGACCACGCTCCTGGAGGCATTGCTCCCCCGACTGGCCCGGGCCGGCATCCGGGTGGGTGTCATCAAACATGCCCATCATGGATTCGACATGGACCGGCCCGGCAAAGACAGCTACCGCGCCCGGGCGGCAGGGGCCGCACAGGTCCTGGTGGCCTCCCGGCATCGGTGGGTGCTCCTGAGCGAAGTCGCCGGGCCGGCCGCCGAGCCCGACTTCCGGTCGATGCTCGGCAAGTTCGATCCCGATCAGATCGACCTCATCATCGCCGAGGGATTCTCGGGCGAGGCCTACCCCAAGGTCGAGGTCTACCGGCCGGCCCGCGAACAGCCGCCGCGGTGCTGGCCTCACGATCCGAACGTGATCGCCGTGGCGAGCGATATTCCCCAGCAGACCCTCCCCCCAGTCACCTGGCTCGACCTCAACCGGCCCGACCTCGTGGCAGCGTACCTGATGGACCGGCTCCCCCATCTCGATCCCGTCGAGCTCTGCCATGACCGCTGAAGCCAACACGAGGCCCGCCTGGTCCACCGCGGTCGCCGGGGTCCTGAAAACCCACCGGGACCGGCCCGGCCCCCTGCTCCCGATCCTGCACGGCATCCAGGACGCCATCGGGTACATCCCCGATGAGGCCGTGCCGGTCATCGCGCAGGAGCTCAATCTCTCCCGGGCGGAAGTGCACGGCGTCGTCACGTTCTATCACGACTTCCGCACCGCCCCCGCCGGCCGCCACGTTCTCAAGATTTGCGAGGCCGAGTCGTGCCAGGCTCTCGGCGCCGAGCACCTGGTCCGTCACGCCTGCGCCCGGCTCGGCATCGAGCGGCACCAGACCTCGGCCGACGGCGCGGTCACCCTGGAGCCGGTCTATTGCCTCGGGAACTGCGCCCTCTCGCCCGCCGTCAGTCTCGACGGCGCGGTGCATGGCCGCGTCACCCCCGACCGGCTCGACGGCCTCCTCCGCGACCTCCGGAGGACGCCGTGACCCGGATCTACGTCTCCCGCGATTCGGGCGCCCTGTCGATGGGCGCCGAAGCCGTGGCCATGGCCGTGGCCACCGAAGCCGTCACCCGCAACCAGCCGGTGACCGTGGTCCGCAACGGTTCCCGCGGCCTGTACTGGCTCGAGCCCCTGGTGGAAGTCGAAACACCGGCCGGCCGGCTGGCCTATGGCCCGGTCGCCCCCAACGACGTGCCGGGCCTCTTCACCGCGGGGTTCCTTGCCGGCGCGAACCACAAGCTCTCGCTGGGCTCGGTCGAGAAGATTCCATACTTCGCGAAGCAGGAGCGGCTCACCTTCGCCCGGGTGGGAATCACCGACCCGGTCTCCATCGGCGACTACCAGGCCCATCGTGGCTTCCAGGGCCTCCGGAACGCCCTCAATCTGAGCGGCGCCGCCATCGTGGAGCAGGTGACCCAGTCCGGCCTGCGCGGCCGGGGCGGGGCCGCCTTCCCGACCGGGATCAAGTGGAAGACGGCCCTCACCGCCAGCGCCCCGCAGAAGTACATCGTCTGCAACGCCGACGAGGGTGACAGCGGCACCTTCTCCGACCGGATGATCATGGAGGGCGATCCGCTGGTGTTGGTCGAGGGCATGACCATCGCGGGCCTCGCCGTCGGCGCCACCCAGGGCTACATCTATCTCCGGAGCGAATACCCCCACGCCGCCCGGACCCTCGACGAGGCCATCCGCAACGCCTACGCCGCCGGCTATCTCGGCGCCAGCATCATGGGCAGCGGCCGGCGCTTTGACCTGGAGGTGCGCCTGGGGGCCGGCGCCTACATCTGCGGCGAGGAAACCGCACTGCTCGAGAGCCTCGAAGGCCGCCGCGGCATGGTGCGTTACAAGCCGCCGCTCCCGGCGATCGAAGGCCTCTTCCGGCTCCCGACGGTCATCAACAACGTCATCTCGCTCGCCTCGGTCCCGATCATCCTGGATCGCGGGGCCGAGTATTATCGGGACTACGGCGTGGGCCGCTCCCGCGGCACCCTGCCGATCCAGCTGGCCGGCAACCTCAAGCACGGCGGCCTGGTGGAGAAGGCCTTCGGCGTCACCGTCCGCGAGCTGCTCTACGACTACGGTGGCGGCTCGCTCTCGGGGCGGCCGATCCGGGCGGTGCAGATCGGCGGGCCCCTGGGGGCCTACCTTCCCGAATCCCAGTTCGACACCCCGCTCGACTACGAGGCCTTCGTCGCCATTAACGCGATGGTGGGTCACGGCGGGGTGGTGGCCTTCGACGACACCGTCGACATGGCCAGGATGGCCCGCTGGGCCATGGAGTTCTGCGCCATCGAATCGTGCGGCAAGTGCACCCCCTGCCGGATCGGCTCGACCCGCGGCGTCGAGGTGATCGATCGCATCATCGGCAACCGGAATCGCGAGTCCAATGTCGAGCTGCTGCGCGACCTCTGCGATACCATGCTGAGCGGCTCGCTCTGCGCCCTGGGGGGGATGACCCCCTACCCGGTGCTGAGCGCGTTGAATCATTTCCCCGAGGACTTCGCATGACCGCCATCCACGAAATCGACTACGGGACGCCACCGTCGCGCGCCACCGAGCGGGTGTCTCTGACCATCGACGGCATCCGGGTCACCGTTCCGGCCGGGACCTCGCTCATGCGGGCCGCGGCGGAGGCGGGCGTCACCGTCCCGAGGCTCTGCGCCACCGACAGTCTCGAAGCATTCGGGTCCTGCCGCCTTTGCCTGGTCGAGATCGAAGGGCGCCGCGGCACCCCCGCCTCCTGCACCACCCCGGCGGAAGAGGGGATGAAGGTCACCACCCAGAACGGCAAGCTGGCCCGGCTCCGCCGCGGGGTGATGGAGCTCTACATCTCCGACCACCCGCTCGACTGTCTCACCTGCGCCGCCAACGGCGACTGCGAGCTGCAGGACATGGCTGGCGCGGTGGGCCTGCGGGAGGTGCGCTACGGGTACGAGGGGGAGAATCACCTCAAGGCGACCAAGGACACCAGCAATCCCTACTTCACCTTCGATCCCGCCAAGTGCATCGTCTGCTCCCGCTGCGTCCGCGCCTGCGAGGAGATCCAGGGCACCTTTGCCCTCACGATCGACGGGCGGGGCTTCGACTCCAAGGTCGCCCCGGGCCAGATGGAGCCGTTCATGGAGTCGGAGTGCGTGAGCTGCGGCGCCTGCGTGCAGGCCTGCCCGACCGCCACGCTGATGGAGAACAGCGTGATCGAGGCGGGCACTCCCGAACGGAGCGTGGTGACCACGTGCGCCTACTGCGGGGTGGGCTGCGCCTTCGAGGCCGAGATGCGCGGCGCCGAGGTGGTGCGGATGACGCCCTACAAGAACGGGCAGGCCAATCACGGCCACAGCTGCGTGAAGGGGCGCTTCGCCTGGGGCTACGCCACCCACCCCGACCGCATCACCAAGCCGATGATCCGCAAAAAGATCACCGACCCCTGGAAAGAAGTGTCCTGGGACGAAGCGATCGCTCACGCGGCCGGGGAGTTCAAGCGGATCCAGGCCCGCTACGGCCGCGACGCGGTCGGCGCCATCAACTCCTCGCGCTGCACCAACGAGGAGACCTACCTGGTCCAGAAGCTGGTGCGCGCCGCCTTCGGCAACAACAACATCGACACCTGCGCCCGGGTCTGTCACTCGCCGACCGGCTATGGCCTCAAGCAGACCCTGGGTGAATCGGCGGGCACCCAGAACTTCGACTCGGTGCAGCATTGCGACGTGGTCTTCGTCATCGGAGCCAATCCCACCGATGGCCACCCGGTGTTCGCGTCCCATATGAAGCGCCGGCTGCGGGAAGGCGCCCGGCTCATCGTGGCCGACCCCCGCAAGATCGATCTGGTCGAGTCGCCCCACGTGAAGGCCGACTACCACCTCAAACTCCGCCCCGGTACCAACGTCGCCCTGGTCACCTCGATGGCGCATGTCATTGTCACGGAAGGCCTGGCCAACGACGCCTTCGCCCGGGAGCACTGCGACGTCGCCAGTTACGAGCAGTGGAAGGCCTTCGTGGCCCGGCCGGAGAACGCCCCCGAAGCCATGGAGTCGGTGACCGGCGTGCCGGCCGCCCAGCTGCGGGGCGCGGCCCGGCTCTACGCCACCGGTGGCAACGCCGCGATCTACTACGGCCTCGGCGTCACCGAGCACAGCCAGGGATCGACCACGGTGCTCGGCATCGCCAACCTCGCCATGGCCACCGGGAACATCGGGCGCGAGGGGGTGGGCGTGAATCCGCTCCGCGGCCAGAACAACGTGCAGGGATCCTGCGACATGGGTTCCTTCCCCCACGAGCTGCCGGGGTACCGCCACGTGCTGGAGGACGACACCCGGACGCTGTTCGAGGGCGCCTGGGGTGTCCATCTCGAGCGCGAGCCCGGCCTCCGGATTCCCAACATGTTCGAGGCCGCCCTCGACGGCAGCTTCAAGGGCCTCTACTGCCAGGGCGAAGACATCGCCCAGTCCGACCCCAACACCCAGCATGTCACCGCCGCGCTCACCGCGATGGAGTGCATCGTGGTGCAGGACCTCTTTCTCAACGAGACCGCCAAGTTCGCCCACGTCTTCTTCCCCGGCTCGTCGTTCCTGGAGAAGAACGGCACCTTCACCAACGCCGAGCGGCGGATCTCGCCGGTGCGGAAGGTCATGCCCCCGCTGGGGGGCAAGGAGGATTGGGAGGTGACCGTGGCGCTGTCCAACGCCCTCGGCTACCCGATGCGTTACAGCCACCCCTCCGAGATCATGGATGAGATCGCCCGCCTCACGCCGACGTTCACCGGCGTGAGTTACGAGAAGATCGAACGGTTGGGCAGTATCCAGTGGCCCTGCAACGAGCTGGCGCCGGAGGGCACCCCCACCATGCACGCGGGCGGCCACTTCGTGCGCGGCAAGGGCAGGTTCTTCGTCACCGAGTACATTGCCACGTCGGAGCGGGTCAACAGCCGCTACCCGCTGATTCTGACCACCGGCCGGATCCTCTCCCAGTACAACGTGGGGGCCCAGACCCGGCGGACCGCCAACGTCGACTGGCACGAGGAGGACCGCCTCGAGATCCACCCGCATGACGCCGAGGACCGCGGCATCAAGGACGGCGAATGGGTCGGGATCGTGAGCCGCGCCGGTGAGACCACCCTGCGGGCCAGGATCACCGAGCGGGTACAGCCGGGGGTGGTGTACACCACGTTCCACCATCCGGAATCGGGCGCCAACGTCATCACCACCGAGAACTCCGACTGGGCCACCAACTGTCCCGAGTACAAGGTCACCGCGGTCCAAGTGTCCCCGGTGTTCCACACCTCCGAATGGCAGAACCGCTTCCGTAAGTTCACCGAGGAGCAGCTCGCGCTGCTCGGCAAGCAGCCGTAGCCGGAGCCCGACGTGGATATCCATCACCTGGTCGAGATGGCCAATCAGATCGGCCGCTTTCACCGCTCGTTCCCCGATCACGCCGAAGCCCTGAAGGGCACGGCCATGCATCTGCGGCGAAGCTGGGAGCCGCGCATGCGCCGGGCCCTGCTGGAGCACATCGACAGCGGGGCGGGAGGCCTCGACCCGATCGTGCTCGAAGCCGTGGCCGCCTACCGGAAGGAACTCACCCCGCCCCCCGACGCGACACCGGCGCGGAAGTAGGCCCGGCGCCGGCAGGTGGTCCGCGGGAGCCCCTCTCCCGGCGGCCCCCACTGCCCCCACCATTGACGGACACCGATCATGCATCGCCTCACGCCCCTGCTTCTCGCCCTCGCCCTGGCCCTGCCCGCACCCCTGGCCGCCCAGCGCTCCGTCGAGGAAACCGCCGTGCTCGCGACGGTGCAGAACCTCTTCCGGGGCATGCGGACGAGGGACACCGCCCTCATACGCTCAGTCTTCGAACCCGGCGCCCGCCTCACCGGAATGCGTACCCGCCCGGACGGCACCGAGGCCCTCCAGATCATCGGCGTCGAGCAGTTCGTGCAGTTCGTCGCCAAGGACCCCCGCCCCGAATGGACCGAGCGGGCTTTCGATCCCAAGGTCGAGATCGAAGGGTCCCTGGCTCAGGTCTGGGCGGCGTATGATTTCCATTTCGGGCAGACCTTCAGCCACTGCGGCGTCGATGCGGTCCAGCTGCTCAAGCACCGGGGTCAATGGCTCATCGTGTCCATCGCCGACACCTTCCAGCGCACCGGTTGCCCCGACCGGGGCAAGCCCTGAGCGCCCGGCTGCACACCGGGCCCCGGCGCGTTAGCTTTCCCGCCCGTCGTACCGGGTACTGACGCTCCCTGGCCTCGAACCCCCGCGAATGCGAGCTCTCGTCAAGACCGCCGCCGGCCCCGGCATGGACGTGCGTGACGTCCCCCATCCGGTGTGTGGACCGAGCGACGTGATCATCCGGGTCCACCACGCCGGCGTCTGCGGCACCGACCTGCATATCTGGGAATGGGATGCCTGGGCCAGTGGGCGCCTGAGGCCGCCGGTCGTCATCGGCCACGAATTCGCCGGCGACATCGTGGAGCTCGGCACCGAAGCCCGCCAGGAAGGCCTCCTCGCCGTGGGTGACCTGGTCACCGCCGAGGGCCATATCGTCTGCGGCCACTGCCTCCCGTGCCGCACCGGCAACGCTCATGTCTGCCGTCGGACCCGGATCATCGGGGTGGACCGCGATGGCGCCTTCGCCGAGTACATCGCGATGCCCGCCTCCAACGTCATGAAGCTGGACGGCATCCCCACCGAGATCGGCGCCATCATGGACCCGATGGGGAACGCGGTGCATACGGTCCTGGAGGGCGGCAATGTGCCGGGGAGCGCCGTGCTGGTGCTGGGGTGTGGACCGATCGGCTGCTTCGCGGTGGGAGTGGCCCGTGCCGCCGGGGCCTCGCTGGTCATCGCCAGCGATTACAACCCCATGCGGCTCGAGCTCGCCCGGACCATGGGCGCCCATGTCACGCTCAATCCCGGTCAGGACGATGTCGTCGCCCGGGCCCGGGATCTGACCGGCGGCGAGGGCGTCGACCTGGTCTGCGAAATGAGCGGCCACCCCGCCGGCCATCAGACCGCGTTCAGCGCCGCCCGCCTCGGCGGCCGGGTAAACTTCCTCGGCACCCCCAGCAAGACCACCGAGGTCAACTTCGCCCGCGACGTCATCTTCAAGGGCCTCACGCTCTACGGCGTCACCGGCCGCCGGATGTACGACACCTGGCAGCAGATGTTCCGTCTGCTCCGCGCCGGTCAGCTCGACCCCCGCCCGGTCGTGACCCACCGCTTCCGGCTGGAGCAGATGGCCGAGGCCATTCAGGTGATCAAAGACGGCCAGGCGGGCAAAGTGATCCTCGAGGTGCGACGTGATGGGTGAGGAGTGAGAGGCGCTTCCCCATCTCGCTCGACCTTCGATTCCCGACTCTCGACTCCCGACCCTCTCGACTCCCGACCCCCGCACACCCATGTCCTCCCTCGATTCCCGCCTCCAGTCCGAGCTCGCCCAGTTCCGGCAGGACGGCGTCTACAAGCGGCTCCTCTACCTCGACAGCCCGCAGGCGCCCCGAGTGCGGATGGAGGGCAAGGGCGAGGTCATTGTGCTCTCGTCCAACAATTACCTGGGCCTCTGCGACGTTCCGGAACTCATCGAGGCCGGCAAGGTCGCGCTCGACCGGTTCGGCATCGGCACCGCTTCGGTCCGCTTCATCTGCGGGACTTTCACCGTCCACCGCGCCCTCGAGGCCGCCTGTGCCCGGCTGGTGGGGACGGCCCAGTCGCTCAGCTTCGTGAGCTGCTGGAACGCCAACGAGGCGGTTCCGGGCACGCTGCTGGGCGAGAACGACATCGTCATCAGCGACCAGCTCAATCACGCCTCAATCATCGATGGAATCCGCCTCGCCAAGGCGATTACCCGGTGCCAGACGGCGGTCTACCGTCATGCCGACCTGGACGACTTGCGGGAGAAGCTGGTCGCGGCCCGCGACCGCCGGGTCCGGATGGTGATCACCGACGGCGTGTTTTCGATGGAGGGGGCCATCGCCAGGCTTCCCGACCTGCGGGAGATCTGCCGCGCCCACGACGCGGTACTGGTGGTCGATGATAGCCACGCCACCGGGGTCCTGGGTAAGACCGGCCGGGGGACGGCAGAGCATTTCGGAATGGTGGGGGAGATCGACATCATCACCTCCACCCTGGGGAAGGCGCTGGGTGGCGCGGCCGGGGGCTTCGTCGCCGGCAGCGAGGCAGTTTGCGACTACCTCACGCAACGCGCACGGCCCCAGCTCTTTTCCAATGCCCTCCCCCCCACCGTGGCCGCCACCGCGCTGGCCAGCGTGGAGTTCCTCGAACGGCACCCCGAGCGCGTCACCCAGCTCCGGGCCAACACCGCCTATTTCCGCGACCAACTGCTCGCGCGGGGATTCAAGCCGCTCCCGGGGGAAACGCCCATTGTCCCCGTCATTGTGGGCGAGACCGCGAAGGCCATTCAGATGAGCAACCTGCTGCTGGAGGAGGGGGTCTTCGTGACCGGATTCGGCTTCCCGGTCGTGCCGCAGGGCCAGGCCAGGGTGCGCTGTCAGATCTCCGCGGCCCATTCCCGGGATGATCTGGACCGGGCTTTGCACGCGATGACCAGAGCCGGTCAACGCCTGGGTCTGGTGTGACCGGTCATTTTTCGGTGTATCTTCGGTGGTAGGCTAGGTTCTTGCTGGATCGGGCGACTTCAAGTAGTTTGGTAGGTCACCGCTACAAGCAAAAGCTGGCAAAGCCCTTTGGGCCCCAACGCACCCTCTCTGGAGGCATTCCGATGCGCATGCTAGGCCGCACCGCCACGGTGCTCGGACTGGCTTGCCTGGCTCAGGCGCCGTCGCTTTCGGCCCAGTCGATTATCGGGTTCGACTCGTTCAAGTGGTATATCGGCGGCCAGGGCGGAGTCACCATCTTCGAGACTCCCAGGCAGACCCGCGGTGGGATCTTCACCGCCGGCGGCCACGTGCTGGTCACCGCTCGGCGGACCGGCCTCCTGCTCTCGGTCGAGGAAGGCATCAAGAAGGACCAGCTGAGTTCCTATCCGGATGCCGCCGCCCTCAACGGGCAGCGGAATGTCACGTTCAATGACCTCCGGAAATACTCGGTCAGCATCCTGGCCTTCCCCTTCAAGACCATCGCCCAGCCCTACCTCGGCATCGGTTTCGGGCTGCTTCAGACGGTCAAGGAATACCCCACCGTCACGGGGCTGACACCGTCCCAGGCCGAAGCGGTCCGGACCACGGCCCACCAGCAGGGCAGTTACACCTTCGCCAGCTTCACCGGCGGCGTGCAGATTCGCCTCTCGCAGTTCGCCGTGTTCGGCCAGTACCAGATCACCACCTCGCCCGGCTCCGGCCACCTGACCACCGGGCCGACCCATGCTCTCACCGCGGGTCTCCGAGTCAGCCTCGGCAGCTCGCGCGAGGATGACGGCAGCGGCATCAAGTAGCGCCACACAGTTTCAGCGACAGCGGGCGGGTCCTCAGACCCGCCCGCTCTGCTTTTTCCCTACCCCGAGCCAGGGCGAGGGCCGCGACACGTGCGGCGATCCCCGGATCAGGAATCGGAGTGGCCAATCCGCGGCCTTGCTGATCCCGATGCGGGGGGCGGCGATGATATCGGCTGCGGGAATCCGTGCCGGTGAATGCACCGTCGCCTCCGAGTCCGGCATCAGACGACCATCGAGCCGATTCCGGGTGATACCGAGCGCCTGACAGAGTCGGCCGGGTCCGGCCCCGAGGAGCGCCACTGTTCCGAGGCCCCGCCGGCGGGCCATGGCGGCTTCCCCCGCGAGCGGCTCGATGGCCCGCAGCAGTACCGCCCCGCCCAGGCCTTCGGGCCCCGCCACCAGGTTGGCGCACCAGTGCATCCCGTAGGACAGGTAGACGTACCAGGTGCCCGGTGGCAGGTAGAGGGAGCCGTTCTGGGCGTGCCGGCGGTTGCGGTAGGCATGGGAGGCGGGGTCGTCGACGCCGAGGTAGGCCTCCACCTCCACGATCCGGCCGACGGTGCGGCAGCCGCGGAAGGTGGTTTCCAGCCGCGCACCCAGGAGCGCGCGCGCGACGGTCACGACATCGTGACGGAAAAACGCGACGGGCAGCGTGGCTGCCCGTCGGGTGGTCGTCATCTCAGCCCTCGGTCTTCTTCCTGGCCCGGGGTTTCGCGGCCTTTTTCTTCGGGGCGGCGTCCTTCGGAATGGCCTCCGCCCCCTCGTCGTCCGCCTTCGGCGCGGCCTTCTTGCGCCCGCGGGCCGGGCGCTCCGCCGGCGGCTCTTCGTCGAGGCTGACCACCCCGACCATGGCGATGGCCGGCGGTGCCGCCGGCAGACGCGAGCCCCGCCGGAACCGGATCCCTCCGCGACTGGCGGCATCGCTCGGTGCCACCGCGGCCGGGGTGCCGTTACCCGCGGGCTCCTCGGCGGGCGCGACGCCACCCCGCGACAGCGCCGGTCCGGGCTCACCGCCCCGGCCGATCACCTCGAACTCGTCCTCGCCCACCTTCCGCACGTCGGCCACCTCGGCATCATGCGCCTGGCGCAGCAATCGCGAGAAGCGCGAGCTGTCGAGCATCGGGTCCTCGCGGCCCAGCAGCGCGGACATCCGCAGGCGCAAGGCTTCGTGTCCTGCCGGGCTGGGCAGCTCCGCCAGGGCGCGGCGCAGCAGATCGAAGGCCCGTGCCAGGGTCAGCGCATCGGTCGGTTCGGCCCGGCGCGACGGTTCCGGCCGGCGGGGCTTCTCCGTCGGGGCGGCCGGCTCGCTCCGTTCCTCCCGTTCCCGTCCACCGCGCCCCCGCCCCCGTCCCCGCCCGCGTCGTCCCCGATCCTCGCGCGGCGCCCGGGGCTCCGCGGCGCCCGGCCCGGCCGGAGCCGGGGCCGAGATGGCCGCCGCGGTCCCGTTCCCCGCCGCCTCGGCCGGTGCCACTTCGTACTGGCCGTTCTCCATCCGGGTGATCTTGATGTGGCCCTTGTGCCCGGCCTCCATCACGAACTTGCTGAAGCGGCTGAAGCCCGCGTTCTTCTCGTCGAAGTTCGGATCGATCTGCTGCATGACCTGCTTGAGACGGTCGGAGCGCATCACGTCGCCCTCGCGGACCATCTGCGCCACCGCCTCCTTCACCAGGACCCAGGGATCCTTCTGGGCCGAGGGGATGTCGGTCTCCTTGGTGAGACCGGCCAGGTCCGAGTAGCTGTAGTACTCGTCGCAATTCTGGATCAGCAGGTCGCTGGCGCTCTCCCGGATTCCCACGCCGATCACATACTTGCCGTACTCCTTGAGCTTGATGACCAGCATCGAGAAGTCGCTGTCCCCCGAGAGCAGGATGAAGCTGCCGATCTCGGGGCGGGTGAACACCAGCTCCATCGCGTCGATGGCCAGCCGGATGTCGGTCGCGTTCTTCTTGTTGTTCCCGAAGGCGGGGGCGAAAATCAGGTCGATCGAAGACTCCGACAGCGGCACAATGTACTGGTGGTACCGCCGCCAGTCGGCATAGGCGCGCGAGACCGCGACCTTGCCCTTGATGATGTCGCTGTTGAGGAGGTGCTTGAGTTCCTTGGTGAGATCGGAGCGGATGCCCAGCGTGACGTTGTCGAAGTCGATCAGCAGGGCGGCGTTGGGGGCGTGCACCGGGGGTTCCCCGGAGCGAAGATGTCGGAGGTGCGGTGTGGTCACAGGTGGTCGAACTCCGCGCATCACCCCCGGCGCCAGCTCGCGGACCTGCCCGGACCCGGTGCCGGGAAGTCATGCGGAATTGGAGCGCCGAGGATGTGCACTACTCGGAAAATGAGGCGGCGGTCCCAATGACCGCCGCAACGGGCCGGCGCGGGGCCCGAGCCTTCCTGGGCTGTCTCGGAAGTGATTCCGGGAGATCCAGCTTTCCGACGCGGCACCGGGTGTCCCGCGGGGATTGTGGAGGAAGGCAGGGGAGGCCTGCGCCGGCCGACGAAAATGTATGTCGGTGCAGGAGATACGGGTAGTGGCGGAAGTAGTGTGATGGCTCAACCCCGATGGGAGGCGGTGGAGGTGTCCGCTCCCGTGCTAAGCGGGGCCTTTCAACTGACAGTCCCCAACCGCGCCTGACTCAACCGCGCCACCGGTGCAGACCCCGGGCACGGATGGTTGCGGTCCCACCACATGTCCGGGACGAGGGCTCCAAAATGAGGTCCTTGCGCCGGCCCTGACGCGTAGAGGTAAGGGTTTCTCGAATAACGAGTTAGCCAACGTCTCGGTGGCCGGCACGTCGCGCCGGCCAATCCCGGACGCTGGCTCGCCTATTGCGTTCCCCCGGCCCGAAGGCAGGGGAAATCTTGTCCCGGCCTGGTGCCGCGTCCCTCGGTAATCCGCTTACTCGAACCCCGTGACAGCGCTGCCAGCAAATCACTCCGCCGGTCGAGCCGCCCGGGCGCCGCTGCGCTCGTTCCGCCATCCGAGGCTGGCGGTCGCCCCCGCACGGGGACGCCCGGCGCGGCCGCGGGCATTCCAACACCCGCTTGAGCTCCGCATTCTGCCCCGTCTCGAGGAGACGCCGGGCAGGGGAGCACGCTGAAACTCGATGTGCGGCATTCTGGCGGTGATGCAGCGGGACGGCGCGCCCATCGATCCCGAGCTGGTCGCGCGCATGCGGGACACGATGGCCCATCGTGGCCCCGACGACGTCGGACTGCGGTCCGATGGGGTGGTGGCCCTGGCCCATCGGCGCCTGTCGATTCTCGACCTGACCGCGTCGGGCCACCAGCCGATGTGCAATGAGGATGGCACGATCTGGATCGTCCTCAACGGCGAGATCTACAACTACGTCGAGCTGACGGCCGATCTGATCCGGCGGGGCCACCAGTTCCGCTCCCGCTCCGACACCGAGACGATCATCCACCTCTACGAGGAGTACGGGGTCGGCTGCCTCGACCACCTCGTCGGGATGTTCGGCTTCGTGCTGTGGGATGCGCGCAAGCAGCAACTGTTCGCCGCCCGGGACCGGATCGGTATCAAGCCCGTGTACTACCACGAAACGCCCGAGCGGTTGACCTGCGCCTCCGAGATGAAGGCCCTGGTCGACGATCCGGCCGTGGCCCGCCGAGTCGACCACCGCGCCATGGCGGACTTTCTCTTCGCCGGTCAGTACCTCGGTGGCAAGACGCCGTTCGAGGGCGTCCGCGAGCTGCCCCCCGCCCACTATCTCCTCGCCACCCGCGAGCGTACGACGCTGGCCCGCTACTGGGATCTCGAATTCGACTACCACGAGCGGTCATGGGATGACACCGTGGCCGAGGTGCGTTCGCTGCTCGATGATGCGGTGCGAATCCATTGTCGCAGCGATGTCCCCCTGGGATGTCACTTGAGCGGCGGTCTCGACTCGAGCACGGTAACGAGTTTCGCGGTGCGCCACTGCCAGGGAATGCCGGCGTTCGCGATCCGCTTCGAGGGCAATGGGAAGCAGTACGACGAGACCCGTTACGCCAAGGCGGTCTGTGCCGCCAGCGGGACCCGCTACCTCGAGGCCACCCCCGGGCCGGAGGACTTCTGGCGGCTGCTGGCCTCGCTGGTCTGGCACATGGACACCCCGCTCTTCGGCATCGGTGCCTTCTCCTACTACACGGTCTCCCGTCTGGCCTCCCGGTTCGTGAAGGTGACGCTGACGGGTCACGGCGGCGACGAGATCTTCGCGGGGTATCCCGCCCAGTTCGCGGCCACCTTCGGGACCACGGCGATGTTCGACCGCCTGGTGTCGGGCCATCGTCCGGCCGCACCGCTGGCCCGCCTGACACGCCTGCTCCGGGAGCGCGGAGTCCGGGGCGTCTACGGCGCCCTCGCCAGGCGGCTGCGGAACCTGGCGCGGGGGCCGGAGACCCTGGAGGAGGTGTGGGTCGGGCTCCACTGCAACGTGCTGGACCGGTCGAATTACGAGACCGGCTTCGTGCGGGGACTGGGGGGGTACTCGCCGCTCGAGGAATACCTGGCGCCCTTCCGGCGGGCCCGCACCACGGAGACTCTGGATCGCTGCCTCTACCACGACCTGGTGAGTTACCTCCCGAGCCTGCTGCACCAGGAGGACCGGGTCAGTATGTCGCTCTCAGTCGAGTCGCGGGTACCGCTCCTCGACCATCGCCTGGTTCAGCTGCTGGCCACCGTCCCACCCGCCCTGAAAGCCCGTAACCGCGAACCCAAGGCGCTGCTGCGGGCCGCCGCGCGGGGGACCGTGACCGATCAGGTCCTCGACCGACGGGACAAGGTGCCGTTTTCCGTCCCGATCCAGCCCTGGCTCGAGGGGCCGCTCTGGCCCCGCATCCGGGAGCTGCTCGAGTCCCGGGTCGCGCGCGACCGGGGCATCTTCCGCCACCCGGCGGGCGGCATCCGGCCGGACACGCCCGACCTGTGGAACCGGCTCAACATCGAGGTCTGGCACCGGATCTTCATCGACCAGGATCCGGCCTGGACCGCCATGATCGGGGCCGCGCGGGAGGGAGCTGGCCGGGGAGTCGAGACCGGGTCGGCAAGCGCTTCGGGAGTCGTGCGGGACCCGCCTCGAAGCAAGCGCCGGGCCCACCTCGAAGAAGAAGCGGGCGCCGGCGGGGGAAGGGGTCGCCTCCACCATGAGGGCCGGCCGCATCGTCTGGACCAGCTTGCGGCGGACCTGGAGCCCGAGCCCGGCACCTGAGCGGGAGGCGGGGACGGACCGCGGACGGTCGACTTGCGCGTTGCCCCCCGGTCACAGAGCAGGGTATCGTCCAGCCGCTCACCCAACCCGCGCTCACAGGAGACCAATCTCGCATGTCCCGTAACGCCGGCTTTCGCGCAGGGGAATGGGTCGAAGTGCGGAGCGCGGCTGAAATCCTCGCGACGCTCGGCAGTGACGGAACCCTGGACCGGCTGCCCTTCATGCCCGAGATGCTGGAGTACTGCGGCAAGCGGTTTCCGGTCTATCGGCGGGCCGACAAGACCTGCGATACCATCCATGCCTCCTTGTCCCGCCGCATGGAGAACGCGGTGCACCTCGAAGGGCTGCGCTGCACCGGGGCCGCCCACGGTGGCTGCCAGGCGGAGTGCCTGCTCTTCTGGAAGGAGGCCTGGCTCAAGCGACCGGACGACACCCGGCCCGCGCCAGAGAGTGGGGGGATCACCGCCGCCCAGTTGGAGCAGAGCGCCAGAAAAGCCGGGGAGCCGGAATCGTTCGCCTGCCAGGCCACGGAGCTCTATCGCGCCACCGCCGAAATGCCCTGGTACGACCTCCGACAATATTTTCGCGAACTCCGCTCGGGCAATGTCACGCTCGGCACCATGCTCAAGACCTTCGCCATCGCCTGGTACAACGTGCTGGCCCGGCGGTTGTCCCGACTCGGCGTCAAGCGTTACCCCTACGTGGCCGGCCACTGCGTCGGCAGGACCCCGACCGAAACGCTAAGCCTGCAACCCGGCGAACTGGTCCGGGTGAAGCCGAAGGCCGAGATCATGAAGACCCTCGGGCCGGACCGGAAGAACCGGGGTCTCCTGTTCGATGTGGAGATGACCCCGTTCTGCACCCGGACCTACCGGGTTCGGCGCCGGGTGGAGCGGCTTATCAACGAAAAGACCGGCGCGATGATGACGATCCCGCGGGACTGCATCGTGCTCGACGGGGCCTACTGTGGAGGACGGCTGAGCAAGGACCGCCTCTTCTGCCCGAGGAGCATCCCCTCGTTCTGGCGCGAGATCTGGCTGGAACGGGTCCCGGCAGCCGAAGCCTCCCCGGTCGAGCGGCCGCAGCCCTGAGGTGGGGCGAGTGCCCCGTGGGCCGGGCCCGCCTATCGCAGATCGGGGCGGCGGGCCAGCCAGTCAGCCAGCTCGAGGTCGAAGGGCGAGTCGATATTGACGACCGGCCGTTCGATCACCACCGCCGCGCAATTCTCCTCGATGATGTGCCCCCGATCCACCAGCGTCTCCCGGCGCACCGCATAACAGACCCCATTCCGGTGGTAGTAGGCGGGAATGTCCTGGCGCAGGGAGAATCGTGCGCCGTCCTCCACGTAATACCCCAGGGTCCCGGCCGGGCCCACCGTCAGGGTCTTGTGGGGACTGCAGTGCCCCGGCGTCGGACTGACCGTGGCGGCGGCGGCGAAGTCCCCCTCGAGCAGCACCCGGACGGTCCGCTCGACATCTTCGGCCCGGCGTAAGGGGCTGGTGGGTTCGAGCAGGATGGACAGGTCAAACCGGCGGCCGTGGATCTCCTCGGCCGACGTCCAGGCGTGCCGCCACATGTCGACCGACTTGGCCTTGTCCCCGGCCAGGGCCTGGGGCCGGACGAACGGGACGGCCAGCCCGTGCTGCTCGGCCTCCCGGGCAATGTCCGGATCATCCGTAGACAGCAGCGCTGCATCGAGCCAGGGCAGCTGCCGAATAACCCTGGCGGCGTGCCCGATCAGGCTGGTACCCGCGACCTCCCTCAGGTTCTTCCGGGGAATCCCTTTGCTGCCGCCACGCGCCGGCACCACCGCCAGCACCGACACCCCATGCAGCGCCATCAGGCAATCTCGTCCAGGGTCACGGCCCGGCCGGTGGCGTGGCTCTGGCGTCCGGCCTCGATGACGCGCAGCACCGCCACCCCGTCCTCGATGCCGCAGGTGCGGACCCTCTCGCCCCGCAGGACGTCGAGAAACTCGCGGGCGGCCGCCACGAACATGTCGTTCCGTTGGCACTCGAATTCCTGCACCTGCCAGTCCGAATCCAGGTCCTTCCCATGGCTCACCCGGTTCGGCCGCTCCGACCACTCGATCGTGCCCCCGTCCCCGACGAGCTGAATCCGCTTCTGGTGAGGACGGCCGTACAGATCGAGGTGCACGTTCACCCGCGGTCCCCCCGGATAGCTGAGCAGCATATCGACATTGTCGTCAGTGCTGATCTCGAGGTCGCTGATCTTCTCGATCCTGGCGACGACCTCTCCCGGCATGCCAAACAGCCACAGCATGATGTCCAGCCAATGGCTCTCGTCCAGCAGGGCCCCGCCGCCGAGATCCCGGTGGGCCATGAAGAAGTCGCGGTAACTCTCCCACGGATGCCAGTCGGCGAGGTGGGCGGAGAGGACAAATCGCGCATGCAGCACGCGCCCGACCGCCCGCTCGGCCAGGAGCCGCTTGACGACACCGAGCGGCGGCCACCAGCGCCAGGTATACCCGAGGAGAAGCGGCACACCGGTGGCCGCCACCTCGGCCTGCAGGGTCCGGGCTTCCGCGAGCCCGGCGGAGACCGGCTTCTCCAGGAGCACCGGGATCCCCGCCGCCAGGCAGGTGAGGGCCTGGGCAACGTGGGCAGTCGGGGGGGACGCGATCACCACCCCATCATACCGGTGGCCGGCCAGTGCTTCTTCCACCGAGCCGAAGGCGCCGCCCAGCGGCAGCTCGCCGGCCAGCTCCGCTCGCCGGTCTTCCCGCGGATCCATGCAGGAGATGGTGCAGCCCTCAGCCGCGAGATTACGGGCGTGCCGCTTCCCCGCGCTGCCGGTGCCGATGATCAGAACGTGTCGGGTCATGGTTCCATTCAAAGGTGCTGGGTTACGCCCGGATCCCCTGGACCATCGCCTGGTACGCCTCCGGATCGAACGCGACCTCGATGAACCCCGGGCCCGATTCGGGGTTCCACGACGCCAGGGCGCTCTCCAGGTCTGCCAGGGATTCGGCCCGGGTGCCCGGCAGTCGCAGTCCCTCGAGGGGCCTGAGCCAGCTCGGGTTCCGCATGAGCAGCGGCTCCTGGACCAGCCCCTTGGCGATCGCCCGGGTCCGCACCGAGCCGTACCCCCCATCGGACAGGAGCAGCACCAGCAGGGGAAGGCGGTGCTCCACTGCGAGCTTGAGCTCGGCCACGAAGGTCCCGATGCCGCCGTCACCCACCGCCACTACCGTCGGCACCGACCGATCGTGCAGCGCGGCCCCGATGCCGGTGGGCAGGCCGATCCCCATGTATCGCCCCTGGCCCGACCCCAGGCACCACTCGGCCTTCCGCGCCCGCCACGCGTGCTCACCGATAGTGCAGAAGTAGCCGGTATCGAGCACCAGGCGGGCCCGGCCGTTGAATCTGGCTTCCACCGCCCGAAAGGCGTGGGCCGGCAGAAACGGTCGATCGAGCAGATGGGTGTCGAGACGGTGGAGGATCTCCCCCAGCTCCTCGAGCCCCCACGACACCTGCCCAAGCGACCCCAGGACGGTATCCAGCGCTTCCAGACCCGCGGTGGCCGCATGGGTATACCCCGGGGACAGGGCTTCCCCCATGGGATCGATCGAGACCGAGGGCGCGGAGAAGGGCGCGGCACTGAGCACTTCGCTGCTCCTGACACCGACGCACACGATGAGGTCCGCCTTCGCCAGCAGGGTCGCCTCCGGCACCATCGCCAGACCGACACCGGTATAGACCCCGGCGGACTGCGGCAGGGTCTCGTCCAGGACGCCTTTGGCGGCGGCCGTGCTGAAGACCGGGATATGGAGCGCGGCCAGGCGCCCCGCGAGCCCCAGCCGTATCCCCAGCGTCCCCACGATCAGAATCGGCCGGCGGCTTTGTGACACCAGGCGCGTCACCTCGCCGGCCGGCGGAGTGGGCGGGGGAGGGATCGGGTCCGCCTGATCGATGGCGCCGTCGGCCACCTCCAACAGGACCGGCCCGGGAGCCTCCGCCGCCGACCAGTCGGCCAGTTCGCGGTATCCAGGTCCGTTGCGGCTGATGAAGCGTCGCCCTTTGGCGACGGCGCCCACCAGCAGCCCCTGGTCGATCCGCTTGTGTTGCTTGGCCGCGGGGGTTCCAGGCGGATATGCCTCGGCGATGGCGACCAGGGGCCAGGATTCGAAGTGACAGGCAGCGAGACCCGGAAGCATGTTGGCCAACCCGGGTCCCTTGATCGAGAGCGCCACACCCGGTACGCCGGTCAGGCGACCGAGGACTCCAGCCATGATGGCCGCTGCCGCTTCACAGTGCACCGGATAGAAGGGCATGCCGGCTCGAATTACGGCATCCGCGATAGTCAGCGTGGGACCGCTGCCCAGCACCCCGAAGCCCGCGGGAGTTCCCGCGCCAACGATGTCCCGCGACAGCATTTCGAGCGCGCTCACCGGGCCCGCTCCAGCTCGGCCAGCACCTTCTCGGCGGCCCGGCCGCAGACCACGCGGACGGCGTCGGGCGAGTACCCGCCACAGTGCGGGGTGATGAGGACGTTGTCCTGCGTCCGTGAGAGCGCGAGGAGCGGATTGCCCTCGATCTCCGGCTCCCCTTCCAGCACATCGACGCCCACTCCGCCGAGCCGCCCGGTCGACACCGCCTCCGCCAGGGCCCGCTCGTCCGCGACCGCGCCGCGCGAGGTGTTGACGAAGATCGCCCCCGGCTTCATCCGCGCGATCAGGTCTCGACTCACCAGGCCACGGGTCGTTTCGCTCAGATGCACGTGGACCGAGAGCACGTCGGCGCGCGAGGCCACCTCGTCAAGAGTGGCCGGCTCGATCCCCTCCGGCCAGGGCGAGACCACCGGATCGAACCCTACCACCGTCATCCCGAAAGCCCGGGCGTACCGGGACATCCACTGCCCGATCCGGCCGCATCCGATGACTCCGAGGGTCCGCCCATTGAGCATCATCCCCGGGAAGTCTTCCCGGACCCACTGCCCGGCTCGGGTGTGAGCCACGGCCGGGACGAGCCTCCGGGCCAGGGCCATGACGAGCGCCCAGGTCAGCTCCGCGGCCGGGGTCAGATTGCGGAGCAGCTCCGGATCCTCCTTGAGCGTGCGGACCGGGATCCCCCGAACCCCGGTCTCTCCCCGCTCGATGTGATCCGACCCGGTCGTGGCGGTCGAGATCACCCGCAGGTTCGGCGCGGCCCGGACCATCGCATCGGTGATCCGCACCTTCATCGAGGCGTCGATGAGCGCGTACGACCCGCTCAGGGCTTCCGCCACCCGAGCGGGCTCGGCCGGCACATGGGACAGCTGGCAGCGGTCACCGATGACCTCCTGGGCCGCCTCCGCACCTTCGGCGGGCCCGACGTACACCACACGCTTCATGGACTCTCCAGTTCACCTGCGTTTAGCCGGCGGGCCGCGGACGGCTCAATAGGACTTCTTCAGCGGCCGAATGCTGAGATCGGTGACTTCGGCGGTGGCCGGAAGCCTGAGGCAGGTCAGGACCACCTCGGCCACGTCCTGCGGCTGTAACAGCACCTCGGGCTGGTAGGTCTTTCCGTCCTCGGCGTACAACCCCTCCTGCATGGGGGTTGCGGTACGGCCTGGATAGACGCTCAGCACCCGGATCCCCTCGGGATTGACCTCCGCCCGCAGCGCGTCCGTGAGGGCCCGCAGCGCGTGCTTGCTCGCGGCATACTGCCCGACCGTAGCCTGGGAGGATAGCCCTGCGCTGGAGTTGATGACGACGATCTGACCGGGAGGGTGGCGCAACCGTGGAAGACAGACCTGCACCAGGCGGTAGTTCGCGCGTACGTTGACGCGGTACAGCTCATCGAGGTCGGCCGCCGGCGTGGTGGCCACGGCGCCACGGGCAATCGCGCCGGCGCTCAGCACCAGCATGTCCAGCGTGGGGTGGTTGGCCTCGAGGTGCGCCTGGAGCGCGTCGAGCTCGTGCTCCACGCCCAGATCGACGGCCTTGATGGAGTGGCCCGCGCCGGCCAGCGCCCCCTGTACCGCCGCCAGTTTCTCCGGACGGCGTCCGACCAGACACACCCTGGCACCGCTGAGCGCGAGCCCCTCCGCGATGGCTCGTCCGATGCCGCTCCCCGCACCGGTGACGAGAGCGACACGGCCTGCCAGCGACTGCATGGCACCTCATCGGTTCAAGGTCTCGTGCCGGACTCGTGACGCGCCGGTGAGTCCACCGCGCATCTCGCGAAGGGTCAGGCCCACGACCCACGAGCCTGGCCCGCAATTCCGCGGCAGGGGGCTCGCAAGTGGCGTGCCGGAGAGCCGGGGGACACCGACTCCGACCAGGAGTCAGCGGAGCACTCCGGCCGTCCGGTTCTTCACGGCCGTTCGGAAGCGCGACGCAGATCCAGCTCGAAGAAGAACCGGGTGCCGGTCTCCTGCTGAACCGGTTCGACCTTGAGGTTGGATCGCATGGCCTCGACCAGCTTGCGGCAGATCGAGAGGCCCAGCCCGGCGCCGGAGAAGGCGTACTCGCCCTGCTTCTGGCGTCGGCGGAACGGCTCGAACAGAGTCAGGATGGCCTGGGGCGGGATGCCCCGCCCGGTATCGCGCACCGAGAAAACCACCTTGTCCCCCTCCCCTTCATCGGCCCGCAGCTCCACGTATCCCTCCGAGGTGAACTTGAGGGCGTTGGTGGTGAGGTTGAGGAGGACGCGGGAGAGTGCCACCGGGAAACCGACCCGCAGGTCGCTCTGGGGCATGTGCATCCGGACGGTGAGTCCCTTCTCTTCCGCGATCGGCTGCACGATGTCCCGTACCGATTCGAAGATGTCGGCGATGGAGAACGGCAGCGGATCGAGATCGACCAGCCGATCCCCACCCCGAGCCAGCTCGATGACATCGCTGGCCATGGACGACAGGCCGAACGCCGCCGAGTAGATCAGGCCGAGCTGGCGCTCCTGCACCGGGGTGATGGGCCCGCTGCGGCCGCGCTGCAGGGTCTCCGCCAGGAACAGGATCGAGGTCAGCGGAGAGCGGAGATCGTGGGCCACCTCCACCACCAGTTCCATCCCGTCGGGGCCCGAGAGCCGATTGGCGAAGTGCTGGGCCCAGTCCGGTTCGATCGCCTGGGAAATCGACTCGATGGCTCTCAGCACCCCCAGGAGCTGGGCGGGCGGGGGCGGCGGATCGAGGCGCGCGGCGCCGGCCAGGAAACCGCGCCGGATCAGCTCCAGGAGCCGCCGGCTCAGGACGGTGCGGGGAACCTCCTCCGCGGCCGACTCTCCCCGCCCGGCCCGCTCGATGGCGCCCACCAGCAGCCGGAGCTGCCCCCGAACTTCCTCCTCGGACGGACTGTCCTCGGCCACCTGGAGCCAACCGGCCGCGACCTCGTCGGCGACCCGCTCGATGATCTTCCAGAGTCCGGCCGGCTGGTCCGCCGGCCCCGCGGGGTGGCCGGCGGCAAGGCTCAGTTCACTCACTCCCGCTGCCCCGTGTTCTCTTCGCGCTGGAAGCTGTGCTTGTCCATCAGGCGGTAGAGCGTGGTCCGGTCGATGTTCGCCAGCCGGGCGGCCTTGGACATGTTGCCACCGGACCGTCCCACCAGTCGCGCGAGATACTCCTTCTCGAACTGGGCGACGACACGATCCTTGGCGATGTGAAACGCTTCGTCGAGTACGGGCGTGGTCAGCGCGACCTCCGCCGGGGCCTCGGACCCGTCCTCGTAGATCGGAATGTAGTTCGGCTGGATGACCTGGTCCGGTTCCGCCAGGACCGCGACGTGCTCGATCACGTTCTGCAGCTCCCGGACGTTCCCCCGCCAGGGCCGCGAGCGGAGGAAGGCGATGGCCGCGTCGGACAGGCGCGGCACCCGGTCGCCCATCTGCCGGTGACGCTGCCAGTAGTGGGTCAGGAAGTGATTGGCGAGGAGAGGGATGTCCTCCGGCCGCTTACGCAGTGGCGGCAGCTTGATGGGGACCACCCGCAGGCGGTAGAACAGGTCCCCCCGCAGAATCCCCTGATTCACCGCCTCCTGGGGGTCTCGGTTGGTCGCGGCGATGTAACGCACATCGACGACCGCGTCCTGGCTCTCGCTGCCCACCCGGCGGACCACCCCATCCTGCAGCACCCGGAGCAGCTTGGCCTGCAGCGGCATGGTCATTTCGGTGAGCTCGTCCAGGAAGAACGTGCCCCCGTTGGCGGTCTCGATCAGACCGGGTTTGTCGCGGTCGGCGCCGGTAAAGGCCCCCTTGCGGTGGCCGAACAGCTCCGATTCGAGTAGCTGTTCCGGCAGCGCGGCGCAGTTGATGGCCACCAGGGCCCGAGTGGCCCGGCGGCTGTGCTGATGGATGAACTGGGCGATCACTTCCTTGCCGGTACCGCTCTCCCCGGAGATAAAGACCGAGGCGTCGGTGGCAGCCACCTTCCGGGCCAGGTCCACCGCCTTGCGAAAGGTCGGCGAGATGCCGATCAGCGAGATCTTCTCGCTGTGCCCTCCCTGCTTGGCGAGCTGGAGCTTGAGGTCCCGGGTCTCCCGGGCCACCATCACGGCGTGCGAGGCCCGTCCGATCAGGACCTGGAGGTGGGTGGCCGAGAACGGTTTGGGGAGGTAGTCCCAGGCGCCGTGGCGCAGCGCTTCGATACTGCTCGCCACGCTGGGGTTGCCGGTCATGACGACGACGATCGTTTCCTTCTGGGTCTCGAGTGCCGCCCGCAGGATCTCGATTCCCGAGATCTGGGACATGTAGAGGTCGACCAGGACGATATCGAACTTGCGGCGACGGACGGTCTCCAGCGCCTCCTCGCCGCGGCCGATGGTCGTGACGCTGTACCCATCGGATTGCAGCACCGTGGCGCAGCTCTCCCGCAGGGTGCGCTCGTCGTCGATGATCGCAATGCGGATGCTCGCCTTGATGTCATCCGGGATCGAGAGGGGATCGCGCTCGTTGACCGGCGGCTGTCCCCGGTTCGACGCCCCGCCCTCACTCGCCATGGCACCCATGAAAACCACCCCTGCCTTTTCGGCTTCTATTCGGTATCGCGGCAGTGCTGTCTGGGTCACCGGTTGGCAAGAATCGTATCATCCTCACCACAGCACGTAGGCCGGTCTCGACACCATGATGTAAGATGGCTACAGTTGGCCATATACGGAAGCCACACCAGCTTGGGCCCTGCCCGCCGGCCTCGGCATTCCGCGGGAGAAGCCACCCGCCGTGGCACTGCAACTCGCGGCAACACAGGACCTTGCCTGGCACTCTGCGGGCGGACCCACGGGGAGGGGAGCCGGGTACTATCCTTGCTCTTTGTCGGCGCTGAGACTCCTACCGTCCGCGTCTCATCCCAGGCCTCAATGGACCGACTCTGGGCCGCGGCAACCAGGTGCCCTGCACCGAGCGATAGCGAATAATGTCCAGTAACCTGCTGCCCCCGGTTCAACCCAGCCCAACCGCCCCGTTCCCGCTCAGCACCCCGATGGCCGCCGAACTCGGTGCGGCCCGGATGGGGCCAGCGGACGACGGTGAGGGCGATGGCGTGCCGTGGCATCGCCTGATCGGGGCGGTGAAGCGGTACAAATGGCTCATCCTCGCGATCATCCTCGCCGGGACCGCCGCGGGGGTGTTCGCCTCCCGGCTGCTGCCGGGGGAGTACTCCGCGCAGGCGACGATCTGGGTGGCAAGTGCGCCGACGCAGGGCGGGCTGGTCCGGGGGCAGGAGGTGCTCGGAACGCAGGGGTGGGCTGAACTCGCCAAGTCGTTCACCGTGCTCGACGCCGTGGTCCAGGATCAGCGGCTGTACCTCAAGAAGACCAAGGCCCAGGGCACCCTCCCCCCGCTCGAAGGCCTGGCGATCAGCGAGCTGCTGCGACCGGGGGACTATGTCCTGGCCCGCTCGGCTGACGGCACCCGCTACACCCTGAAGACCTCCCGGGACTCGCTTATCGAGAGCGGGCTGGTGGCGGATTCGATCGGCCGAACGATCGGGCTCCGCTGGCATCCCGGCCCGAACGGGGTCCCGGCCCAGTCGGTCGAGTTTACCCTGAGCTCACCGCGCCAGGCCGCCGCGCGGATGCTGACCAACCTCGCGGTGGAACTTCCGCGTGACGGCAATTTCATGCGCCTCACGCTGCTCGACGAAAACCCCGACCGGGTGTACCGCTCCCTCAACTCCATCCTCGATCACTTCGTGGTTGCGGCGGGCGACCTCAAGGCCTTCAAACTGCGCGAGACCTCGCGCATCCTGGAGGAGCAGCTGGCGTCGGTGGGCGCCGAGTTGCGCAACGCCGAGTCCCGGCTGGAGAACTACAAGACTTCCATCATCACGCTCCCCTCCGAGGCCACCCCCGTCGCGCCGGGCCTGCAGATGACCCAGAGCACCGCGATCGGGCAGTACTTCAACGAGAAGATCGACCTGGAGCGGCTCCAGCGCGAGCGGGCGACCCTCGAAAGCGTCCTGAACTCGGCCCAGCGGGGCACGCTCAATACCGTGTCGCTCCTCGCGATCGAGGCGGTGCGCCAGTCTCCCGAGTTGATGCGGAGCATGACCGACCTGAACACGGCGGAGACCGACCTCCGGGCCCTGCAGACCCACTACACCGACCAGGCCAAGCCGGTCGAAGTGGCCCAGGCCCGGGTGGCCGCCCTGCGCGACACCGTGATTCCCGGGCAGCTCGGCCAGACGCTGGCCTCGGTGGATTCCCGGATCCGGGAGCTGCAGGCCCACCTGGCAACGGCTTCGCGGGAGCTCCAGTCGATCCCGACCCGGGTCATCACGGAGCAGCGTCTGGACCGCGAGCGTCTGAGCGTGGCCGCGATCTACACCGACCTGCAGGCCCGCTACCAGGCCGCCCGTCTGGCCGAAGCCACCGCGATCCCCGATGTCCGGATCCTCGACCGCGCCGTCCGGCCCAACGCCCCCACGCGCAACAATGCCCCCCGGCTGATCGCGCTGGTCTTCTTCGCCA
The DNA here is from genome assembly GCA_964642475.1 of uncultured Gemmatimonadaceae bacterium. Taxonomy (GTDB): domain Bacteria; phylum Gemmatimonadota; class Gemmatimonadetes; order Gemmatimonadales; family GWC2-71-9; genus JADJOM01. The sequence goes on from CAZXRC010000001.1 coordinate 37,567, forward strand.
GCACGGCGGCCGCCTTCGGCCTGGCGGTACTGCTCGACATGCTGGACCGCCGAGTCCAGTACCCCGAACAGGTGAGCCAGGCGCTGGGCCTGTCCATCCTCGGTGCGGTGCCGGCGATTCGGCGGGCGAAGCGCGGCGAGCTGCCCGCCGAACAGGCCGCGCAGTTCATCGAGGCCTTCCGCACGATTCGGGTGAACCTGGCCCATTCCCTGGCGTCCGCCGGGTCGCTCAAGCTCACCATCTCGAGCCCCAATGCCGGCGACGGCAAGTCGCTGGTGTCGGCCAATCTCGCGGTCAGCTTCGCGTCCGCCGGCTACCAGACCGTCCTGATCGATGGCGACTCCCGCCGCGGCGAATTGCACCGGATGTTCGGCACCGACCGCAAGCCGGGGCTGCTGGACTATCTGCAGGGCGAAGCCACCCTGGCGGAGATCGTACGGCCCACCAGCCAGCCCGGTCTCTGGATCATCCCCTGCGGCACCCGTCGCCAGCATGGACCGGAGCTGTTGGGATCGGGCGCCATGCAGCGGCTCCTGGCAGAGCTGGAAACCCATTACAACGCGGTGCTGGTCGACAGCCCGCCGCTCGGCGCCGGGGTCGACCCCTACGTGCTCAGTGCGGCGTTGGGGAACCTGATGCTGGTGATCCGTACCGGCGAAACCGACCGGCACATGGCGGAGGCCAAGCTCAGTCTGGTCGATCGACTCCCCATCAGGGTGGTCGGGGCGGTCTTGAACGACGTGCGGGTGGGTGGGGCGTACCGCTATTACAGCTATCTCTATGGGTACATGGCCTCCGAGGAGCCCGAGCCGGCAGGGCTGCCGACAGGCGGAGAGGCGGGAGCCCCGGCGGGGCCCTGACGCTCCTCAGGCTTCCGGGGCGGTGGCTGGCAGGTTTTCGAACGAGAGCACGCGGGACTCCGCCGGGTGGCCCAGCAGGTACCTGAGTGCGGCGGTGGCGCGATCGAGCAGCGCGGCAGGCTCCACGCTTGCCGCCCGGAGATCCGCCACCGCACTGTACCCCGCCACGAGCTTCGCCGGCCGGCCGTCCTGCCCCATGGCCGCTTCCAGCCGGCGCACCAGCTGCAGCGCCCCTTCCTCTTCCGTCTCCGGAGCCACCACCAGGAACTCCTGCTCGCCCAGCTGGGCGATCGCGTCGGAGGCCCGGCCATGGAGCCGCAGCAGGGCGTGGAGCGTGGGCGCCGGGGCTTCCGGCGCCGGCCCCGCCTCGGACAGCGCGATGCAAGCGAGGGGACGGCCCCGACGCGCCACCTCCGACCCGATCTCCCGCACCCGCACCGCCAAACCCCGTACGGTGTAGAGGCCGGTGCGGGCATCGATCAGGGCCGCTTCCCGGAGTTGATCGGCCTCCTGTTTCGCCGCGAGAAAGGTGTGAAGCCGAGTGAGCAGCGCGACGCCATCGAGCGGTTGGCCATAGAACTCCCAGGCTCCGGCCTCGTACGCCGCAAGCCGCTGGGCCCGGCCGGAGGGCCCCGCCGTCGTGATGATGATGGGGGTGGTCATCCCGAACAGCGGATCGCTCCGCAGCTGCTGACAGACCTCGAGCCCGTGAATGTCGGGCAGCTGCGCATCGAGGATCACCAGATCGGGCCGGGCCCGGCGGGCTCGCTCCAGCGCCTGCAGACCGGTGTAGGCGCGTATGACAGTGTACCCCTGCGGCGAGAGGATGCTGTCGAGCGAGCGCGCCGACCACTCCTGGTCGTTGGCGATCAGCACCACCACCGGCCGTGAGTTCACCGGGACTTCGGTCATAAACACCCCTGATCAGATCGGAGGGCTGGCCCCGCGATAGTGATGCAGCGATCCCACGATTCTTTGCCGTCCCGCCGCAACATCGCCCACGTCCTGGCGGACTCCCGCACCCACTTCGGCCCTGGGGCCGAAATGTAAGTCGCTAAGAGCCAACAACTTATGAGATGACGCCGGATTTGGCTGCCCGCCGGACGGCGCCGCCTGGTGCCGGCGTCATTCTTGAGAATGCAAGGGCCGTGAACGACCGGTTGGCCGTCGGCCGAAGCATCGAGGCTGTGCCGCCGGGGCCCGCAGTCGGCCAGTTGGCGCTGGGAACTGGGCATCGTCCGCCGTGCACCGAGACCACCCAAGGGTACCACCGATGATGTCTGAGGCGATTTCCCAGAGTCAGGAGCAGCAGGCCTTGCTGGCCGAGCGCGGCGAACACCTGCGTCGGCTCGCCCGGTTTGCCTTGGTGGACGATGTCCCGAATCCCTGGGGACTGGGCGGCGGCCCACGGAACGGCTCGGGCATGGGCGAGAGCGAAACGCCGAATGTCTAGCCAGCGCATTCGCGGGGCCGCACTGGCCGGCCTGATGGCCCTGTTGATCGGGGTGCAGTCCGCCGCGGGGCAGAATGCCGCGGCCCGGGCCCTGGCCACTCGAGAGGATCTTCAGGCGCTGCTCGCCAATCGGCAGTTGCCGGGCCGGGACCGGGCGATCATCGAGCACCGTCTCGAGGCTGGCGACTTCAAGCCCGGCGACCGGGTGTTTCTCACGGTCCGAGGCGAACAGGCGCTGACCGACACCTTCACGGTTCAGAACGGGCCCAACCTCCAGCTTCCCGACCAGGCCCCCCTCCCTTTGCACGGGGTCCTGCGGTCGGAACTGCAGGCCAAGGTGACCGAGCACGTCAGCCAGTACCTCCGGACCCCAACGGTGTTCGCCCAGGCGCTCCTCAGAATCGGCATCCTCGGGGCCGTGGTCCGGCCGGGCTACTACAACGTCCGGGCGGACCAGCCGCTGGCCGACATGCTGACTGTGGCCGGCGGGCTGGCGGGAGATGGAGAACTCAAGAAGACGAGTCTGAGCCGCAACGGCGCCGAGTACTGGCCCCGGGAGGAAGTGCGGCGGGCCCTGGCGTCGGGGAAGTCTCTCGATGTGCTCGGGCTGCAGGGAGGAGATGAGCTGCAGGTTGGCCGGCGCGGGGCCGGATTCGCGGCCACGTTCGGCATTATCACCGGTGTGGTGGGGCTGACGACCACCGTGATTCTTCTGACCCGGAATTGATCCACCAGGGGAGCACCAGGACCATGACCGCAATCCCGAACCTCGCCGAGTCAATACCCCTGCGCGCGCAGGGCCGTTACTCGTCGGCCCGGCTCCGCCTCATCGAGCCGACCCCCAGGGTGAACACCTATCGGGCGCGGGAGCTCTCCCCGGTGCACGAAGTGTCCCGGCGGGTGGTCAACATCGGCGCGGCGGTGCTCGGCCTGCTGCTGGCCGCCCCGATCATGTTGATCGTCGCGGTGGCGGTGAAGCTGACCTCGCCCGGCCCGATCATCTACTCCCAGATCCGGATCGGGCAGGATCGCCGCCGCCGGGCCCTGCGGCCGGGCGACGCGCGCCGCGCCAATGACCTCGGCGGCCGGCCGTTCCGGATCTACAAGTTCCGGACGATGCGGGCCGACGCCGAAAAGTCGACCGGCGCGGTCTGGGCCAGCCAGAACGATCCGCGGCTCTCCCCCATCGGCGGCTTCCTCCGCAAGTATCGGCTGGACGAACTGCCGCAGCTGGTGAACGTGCTGAAGGGCGACATGAACGTGGTCGGACCCCGGCCCGAGCGCCCGAGCATCTTCCGGGAGCTGAGCCAGACGATTCCGCAGTACGAGGCGCGCCAGCTGGTCAAGCCGGGGATCACCGGCCTGGCCCAGGTCAGCCAGCAGTACGACCAGTGCCTGGACGATGTGCGCAACAAGCTGCGCTATGACCTCGAGTACGTGCGGAGCCAGGGCCTGATCGAGGATATGCGGATCATGGTGCGGACGGTCCCGGTGGTTCTGCTGCGGAAGGGTGGCTGGTAAGCCGGGCAACCAGTCGCGAAACCGGTTGCTGCCACGCGGCCCCCGACGGTGTCGGGGGCCGCCTTGGTTTTGCGCCCGAGCCTACCGCCGTGCCGGCTCCACCGCCGGACTCCCGGGGTGGGAGGCGAGGCGGGCGGACAACCCGGGGCGGGCGGCGACCAGTTGCTGGACCCGGGCCGCCACGAGGCGGGCGAAGGCGTCGCTGCCCTGCACCGAGAAGTGACCCTCATCCAGAAAGTCGCCCGGCACCCAGGGGGCGGCCTGAATTCCGTCGAGGACCGTACAGTCGGCCTCCCGGGGGCCGCACGCCTCTCCCATCAGGCGGTTGAATCGCTGCAGCAGGACCGGCATGGCCCCATTGTCGATCCTGGGAGTCCACCAGTCGCCGCCCGAGTGGGTGCGATACCATTCCGTGTTGAGGACCTGCGGGACCATCAGGGTGTAGGCCCCGGCCCGGGAGGCGAGGGCGCGCATGGTCCCCAGGTTTCGGATATAGAGCCGGTCCACGGTCGAGTCCGGCTCGGTGTAGGTCGGGTCGTTGGAGCGCGGTGAGGGCGCCGGCGCCAGGGACTTGGCGGCCACCAGGGCCAGCCGGCACAGCGCCGAGACATTGGCGAGGCGGGCGAAGCCGGTCTCCCGCCCGGCCTGCTGGATGTCGAGCGTGATGAACTGGTTCATCCCGTGACGGAAATAGTCGGGGCCCAGGTCGGGGCTGTGGTAGTTCCGGATGTCGTTCCAGCCTTCGTACAGCACCACGATATCCGGTCGGCTTTCCGGCACCAACAGCCCCATCTGGATCACACCCTCGGCCGTCGAGTAGCCGAGCAACCCGTAGTTGGTGACAGCGTAGCCGGGTCCCAGCAGCGCCTGGAGCCGGGCCGGCCAGGTCTCGGTGTCGGAGAGCCCGGCGCCGAACGTGGTCGAGCCGCCAAGTGTGGCCACCCGGACGGCGCCGTTGGCATCGGCTGGCGCTCCGGTCCAGCGGGTGTGCATGTCGGTCGTCGTGGCGATCTTGCCTTCACGTTCGGCCCGCACGCCGTTGCGCAGTCGGCCAACCAGGTAGGGGTGTTGTTCCAGCAGCTGCCGATGCCAGCTCAGGTCGCCGTCGGGGTGCTCCGCGCTGGCGTAGACCGGATAACCCTTGATCAGGTAGAACAGCACCTGACCGGCCGCTTCCAGGCCCAGCAGCAGCACGCAGAACAGCGAAACGTTGAAGTACACGACCGCGAGTGTGGACCGCGCGGTGGAAAGTCCCTTCATGGCGAGCACTCCTCTGGCGGTTCAGGCCTCACGTCGGGTCGGCTCCCAGATCGCGTTGCTGCCGCCCCGCAGGGCCTGGACCCAGGCGAGACACCCAGCGACGTGGGAAGCGAGCAGGAAGCCGCACAGCGCCACCACCCGTGGTAGCTGGCGTCCCTCCGGAGCCCGCCAGGCCACCACCCCGACGGCGATACCCCCGAGCGCCAGCGCCAGCACAACACGAGCCGGACCCGACTGGGTGGCCAGGAGCGCCAGCCCGATGAGGCCCAGGGGTGCGGCGGGAAACACCAGCCATCGCACCAGTTTGTGCGACCAGAGCATCCACCCGAAGCTGCCGTAGCGGAGCGGATTCAGCAGATGGCGCTTGAGCCACAGGGTTCGGATCCCCCGACTCATCGTCCGGATCTTCCTGCGATACTCCCGCTGAAGCGAAGTCGCCCGCGGCACGAGACAGACCGCTCCGTTCACCGACACCGAGCGGAACCCGGCCTCCCGCGCCACCAGGACCGAGGCGAAGTCACGCGAGTAGCCGGGCGGAATGGCCGCGCCGTGCAGCGAGCGGCGGATCGCGTAGAAGCAGCCGCTCGCCCCGACAATGGACCCCAGCCGGGTCTCCAGCGAGCGCAGCCACATCTCGTATCCCACGTACCCGGACTCACCCCGATTGGCTTCCGCCGCCAGCGCGCCGACGCTCACGTCCCGCCCGGAGGCCACCCCTACGGTCGGGTCCTGGAGCGCCCGGACCAGCTCCTTGAGCGCCTCCGGCTGGATCCGGATGGTGGCATCGGTGTTGATGACGATCTCGCCCCGCAGATATGGCAGCGCCGCAATCTCGCCGGCGTCCTTCCCACCCCGCACCGGCTGGCGCAGGAGCTGCACCCCCCGATCGGCGTATCCGCGCACGATCTCGTCGGTACCGTCGGTCGACGCGTCCGACAGCACCAGGATGTGCCGCCGCTCGGCGGGGTAGTCGAGGGCCAGCAGGCTCTCGATGGTCCGCCCGATCACCCGCTCCTCGTTGTAGGCCGGGACGACGATCGTGAGGTCGGGCCAGGTCGCGGGATCGGCCAGGCTGGAAGGCCGTGGCCGGAACCATCCCGCGACGAGGAGGGCGAGCGGATACCCCGCGTAGGCATACGCCATCAGCAGCAACGGGGTCAACGCGAGGCCGAGGGCCAGGGCCGAGATCATGAGGTGAGAGCGGGCCTTCCCCGGACGAGTCGGTGTGCCACTTCGAGATAGCGGTCGATCCACGGTCCGGCGGCGAAGTCCCGCTCGAGGCGGATCGCGGCCCGGGCAGCCCGGGCGCCGGCCGCGCTTCGGTCGGAGAGCGCCTCCTCGATCGCGCCGGCCAGCTGCACGGGATGTACGGGGGATACCAGCCAGGCAGAGTCGGGATCGAGCATATCCGGCACTCCACCCACGGCGGTCGCCACGATCGGCACCCGGGCCGCCATGGCCTCGAAGACCGCGATCGGGGTCCCCTCGGTGCGGGAGCTGAGCACGAACAGGTCGAACGCCGGCATCAGCCGTCCGGCTCCCGGCACGAGGCCGTGCCAGGCTATGCGCTCGGTGATCCCCAGTGACCCCGCCGCCGCTTCGAGAGTCGCTCGCTCCTGCCCGTCACCGATAATGGAAATGCGAGCCTGGGTCCCGGGCAAACGCGCCGCCGCGGCCAGCAGGACGTCGGCACCCTTCTCCCGCGAGAGCCTGCCGACCCAGCCGATGACGATGGCATCGGCTGCAAGGCCCAGCCGGGCTCGCGCCTCCGCCCGGCTCAGGGGCGGGGCGGGCGCGGCCCAGGCGTTGGGGATGAGCTCGATCGTCCGGGGCCCGACGCCGCGGGCCAGGAGCCGATCGCGCACCGAGCGTGACACGGCGATCACCGCGTCGAAGCGGCGATAGGCCTGGATCTGGAGCCACTCATAGACCTGGTTCTTCCAGTCGCCGCCGGTGAACCCATGGACGGTCGCGATCCGGCGGGCCCTGCGGCCCACCGCGTGCCCGGCGAGGACGTCGGCCCGATAGCCGTGGGTGTGCACCACGTCCGGTCGCCAGACTGCCACCCGGTGACGATGGGACGACCATTCGGTGCGGTACCCGCGACGAGGCGAGCGCTGGACGAAGACGGGCACCCCGGCCGAGCGTAGCGCTTCGACGCTGGGCGGTTCCGGCGCTCCCTCGTCCAGCACCGCCACCACCGCAACCGCAGCACCCCGCTCCCGCTGCCCGAGCGCCAGCATCTGAACCACGCTCTCGAGACCGCCCGCGGCGGCCGGTGCATAGATGTGGAGCAGGCGGAGAGGCTGGTCCGGCAGGAAACCTCCGGCACTGCGCGTGGGGGCGGGGTGACGTTCGCGGGCTCGGATGGACAAGGTGCGCTCCACTAAGATGACCAGGACAGGCGCTGATCGCCATGGAGCGTGAGGAGTCGAGGCGCCGTTGGTATCCTTCCTGCAGGCTCCCGTCTCCCTGGCCGGAGCGTCGTCACCCCCAACTGCGGGACGAGATTTCCATGAGCAATGCGATCGTCATCGGTGGCGGCGCGGTGGGTGTCGCGACCGCCCTGGCGCTTTCGGAGCGACACGGGCAGCGAGTGGTAGTGTTGGAGGCGGAGGCGCGGCTGGCGGCGCACCAGACCGGGCATAACAGCGGCGTGATCCACTCCGGACTTTACTACAAGCCCGGCTCCCTCAAGGCCCGACTCTGTCGCGCCGGGCTCGAGGCCCTCTACCGGCTCTGCACCGATGAGAGCGTCCCCTTCCGGCGCTGCGGCAAACTGGTGGTTGCGACCCGGGCCGAGGAACTGCCCCGGCTCGAGACGCTGGCGGAGCGCGGCACGGCCAATGGCGTCCGGATGCGGCGGCTCGCGGCCGGCGAGCTGAAGGCACACGAGCCGGAGGTGGCGGGAATCGCGGGACTCTGGGTGGAGGACACCGGGGTCGTGAGTTTCCCGGCGGTGACGGATGCGATGGCCCGGCGGGTGACGAAGCTGGGGGGCGAGATCCGGACCGGGGCACGGGTGGTCGGCATCCGCCGCGACGGTCCCGGCCTCGTGGTCGAGACCACGACCGGGGAGTTCCGAAGCAACCGACTGGCGAACTGTGCCGGCCTGCAGTGCGACCGAGTGGCCCGACTGGCCGGGATCGAGCCGGGCGTACGTATCATCCCGTTCCGCGGAGAGTACTACGTCCTGAGGCCGGAGCGCGCCAGCCTGGTGCGCGGGCTGATCTACCCGGTCCCTGACCCGGCCCTCCCCTTTCTCGGCGTGCATTTCACCCGTGGGGTCGACGATGTGGTAGAGGCGGGGCCGAATGCCGTGCTGGCCCTCCGCCGGGAAGGCTACCGGTGGAGCGATGTCTCCCCGCGGGATATTGCCGACTGGGCCAGCTTCCCGGGTTTCTGGAGAATGCTCCGGTCGCAATGGCGCACCGGCGTGGACGAGGTGAGGCGCTCGCTGAGCCGGGCCCGGTTCCTTCGGTCGCTGCAGACCCTGATCCCAGCGCTCACCGACAGCGATATCCGCCCGGGGGGAAGCGGCGTCCGGGCGCAGGCGGTGGACCGCTCCGGACGGCTGCTCGACGACTTTCACTTACTGGAGGCGCCGCGCATGGTTCACGTCCTCAACGCCCCTTCCCCAGCGGCGACGGCGTCATTGGCAATTGGTGCGGTGGTCGCGGACCGTGTGATGGCCACCTGACCGGTCGGTTTCCCGGCAGCAAGATCAGTGCCACACGACTAGACTTGCGTGGCCTAAAGTGTGCTATACCACGAGGTTGAGCTGCGGCGGCCCGCCCATCCCACGGTTCAACCCAGCGGTCGGACCCGGACCATCGAACAGCGAGTTTGGCAGATGCCGTATTGTGTAGGAGCGCCAGAACCCCGAGGTGACCGGTTGGTGGAAGCGTCGTCCGCTTCGCGAGGCCCGATGACCCAGGGGCCGTCGCGATTCTCCATCCCACAGCCCCCTTCGATCCTCCGATGAGCAGTAGCGCGGTTGCACCGGCGGCCCCTCCCGTACCGGAGTCCCGCCCCGCGGGGCTGCTACGCCCGGGCGCCTACTGTTTCATCATTGCCGCAGTGGTGCTGCTGGCGGGAGCCGCCAGTCTTCGCAACGACGGGATCCTGGCCTGCCGTCCTCCGGTCGCGGGCACCGACAGCTACGTGGGCTACTGCGGTGGCTCCAGCTACGGCGACTACGACCACGGAGCGTTCTGGTTCGGGCTCGAGCCGGAGGCGACCGGGGCCGCCAAGAGGGCGGACCTGCTGGTCATCGGCAACAGCCGCACCCAGATGGGCTTCTCCGCCCGGGCGACCGAAGAGTGGTTCTCGGGGCTCGGGGCCCGGTTCTACCTGCTGGGGTTCTCGCACAACGAGAACTACCACTTCGAGGGCCCCCTGCTGCGACGCCTGCAGCTGCATCCGAGAGCCTACGTCATCAACCTGGACCTGTTCTTCGAAAGCGCCACCTCGGGCCCGGCCCACCAGGTCATGACGGATCCCTCGGCTCGAACCCGGTATCTGCAGAAGCGGCTCTGGCAGCACCTGCAGCGTTGGCCGTGCGGGGCACTCCCGGCGGGGTGCCGTCACGAACCGGGGTTCTACCGTTCGCGCCAGACCGGAGCCTGGACCCAGCAGGGCGGGGACTACGAGAGCAAGCCGGTCGGCTACAACGAGACAGTGGATACCGCCACGGTCCGGTCCTACGTCGAGGCAGCCCGGGCGTTCATTCCCCAGCTTGGACTTCCCCCTGAGTGCGTCCTCCTGACGGTGGTGCCGTCCGCCAGGACGCCCAGCGCCACGGCGCGGGCCATCACCGCGGAGCTCGGCATGGACCTGTTTGCCCCAGAGCCGGAGGGACTGGTGACCTATGACGGGTCGCACCTCGACCGGCCCAGCGCCGAGCGATGGTCGGGCGCATTCCTGGAGGCCGCCGAGGCCCGGATCCGGCAGTGTGTCGGGCGCCCGGCCGTTTCCCAGCGACCCTAGCGAGCACGGCGTGATCCTGACTCCACCCCGGGTCCCCGCCCTGAGGACCACCGAGCCATGCTGAACTGGCTGCCCGCGCCCACCGACTTTCGCGCGGCTCTCCGGGAGGTCCTTCAGCTCACGGAGCCGGACGCGCGACTGGCACGCCTGGCCGAGCTGGCAGGCCAGCAGCTGAGCTTCCTGGAGACCATCCAGCTCGACCGCGCCCTGGCGGCGACACCCGCGGCCCCGGGGTCCGGGTTCACACCGGTGCGGGTCGCCCTCCTCTCGACTTCCACGGTCGAGCATCTGGCGGCCCCACTCCGGATCGCGGGCCTGCGCCGCCGACTCCGACTCGAGGTCTACGTCGGGGGCTACGGACAGTATCGCCAGGAACTGCTGGAGCCGACATCGGCCCTTCGCCGCTTTGCGCCAGAGGTCGTGCTGCTTTCCCTGACGGCCCAGGAGGCGATCTCGGGCACCTCGCTCGCGGCGACCGCCGCGGAGGCCGATGCCGCGCTCGACGCCGCACTCGACGGTCTGCGCACCCTATGGCGCTCGGCCCGCGAGTCGCTCAAGGCCACGGTGGTGCAGCAGACTTTCCTCAACGTGGCCGACCCCCTCTTCGGCAGCTATGACCGGCTGGTGCCGGGGTCGCCGGCCCGCCTCATTGCCCGGCTCAACGAACGGCTGGCGGATGCCGCCCAGGCAGACGGGGTGTTCCTGCTGGATGTGGCCCGGGCCAGCGAGCGGCACGGACTGTACGCCTGGTTCGACCAGACCCGCTGGCTCCAGGGCAAGTTCGAGGTCTCGCATCAGGCCGCGCCGCTGTACGCCGAGCTGGCCACCCGGATCATCGGGGCCCTGCGCGGACTCTCGCGGAAGTGTCTGGTCCTCGATCTCGACAACACGTTGTGGGGCGGCGTCATCGGCGATGACGGGATGGCAGGCATCGTCCTGGGCGAAGGGACCGCCGCCGGGGAGGCCCACCTCGCCCTGCAGCGCTATGCCAAGCAGCTGCGCGACCGGGGGATCATCCTGGCGGTGTGCTCCAAGAACGACCCGGCGATCGCCGAGGCGGTCTTCCGGGAGCACCCCGAGATGGTCCTCAAGCGCTCCGACATCGCGGCGTTCGTCGCAAACTGGACCGACAAGGCCGCCAACCTGCGGTTGATCGCGGAGCAGCTCAACATCGGGGTGGACAGCCTGGTGTTCCTGGACGATAACCCGGCGGAGCGGGCCCGGGTGCGTCAGAGCCTGCCGATGGTGGCCGTGCCCGAGCTCCCCAGCGATCCGGGACAGTACGTGCGTTGTCTGGCCGAGGCGGGGTATTTCGAGGCGATCAGCTTTACCGCCGACGACCGGCAACGGGGAGAGCAGTACGCCGCCAACGAGGCGCGTGAGGCGCTGCTCAAGTCCTCCCAGAGCCTGGGCGATTTCCTCGGCTCCCTCGAGATGTCGGTAGGATACGGCGCTTTCCGGCCCGTCGACCTGACCCGCGTGGTCCAGCTCATCAACAAGACCAATCAGTTCAACCCCACCACCCGCCGGTACACGGCGGACGAGGTGGCGACCCGGGTGGCCGACCCTCGCGGCTGTACCCTGCAATTCCGGCTGGTGGACCGGTTCGGGGACAACGGGCTGGTGAGCGCCATGATCCTCACGCCGGTGGCGGGAGAGCCCGGTGCCCTCGAGATCGACACCTGGGTCATGAGCTGCCGGGTCTTCGGGCGGCAGCTCGAACATGAGGCGATGAACATCGCGGTCGAAGCCGCCGCCCGGCTGGGGGCCGAGTCGCTCCTCGCCGACTTTCTGCCGACCGCCAAGAACGGGGTGGTGAAGGACCTCTACCCGACCCTGGGGTTCCAGCCCGCCGCCCCGGCGCCGCCGGTGGAGGGCGCCACCCGCTGGCGGCTGCGGCTGGCGGAGTATACGCCCTGGGGCACTTCCATCCTCCGCAGACCGGATTCCTATGACTGAGCAGGCGATCCTGGAGACTCTCACCCGTATCCTGCGGGATCTCCTCGCGGACGATTCTATCGTGCTGACCATGGACACCCGCCGGGAGGAGGTGCCCAACTGGGACTCCATGTCCTACGTCAGCTTCATTGTCGCGGTGGAAATCGAGTTGGGCGTGAAGTTCGGTGTGGCCGAAGTGGAAGGGTTCGCCAACGTGGGCGCCATCGTCCGACGGATCCAGTCCCTGGTCTCCCGCTAGCCCGCGCGCGAGGAAGGCACCGCCCATGCTGTTCAACTCGTACGAGTTCATCTTCATCTTCCTGCCGCTCACCCTGGCCGGGTTCTTCCTGCTCGGCGCGCGGGACCGGACATGGGCGATCCGCTGGCTGATCCTCGCCTCTCTGCTGTTCTACGCCTGGTGGCGGCCGGTCAATGTCCTGATCATCGCCCCGTCGATCGTCATCAACTTTTTCCTGGCCCGTACCCTCCTGCGCCTGAGAGACGGCACCCGTCCGGGCCTGGCGCGGGCGGTCCTGATCGCCGGGATCGCCTTCAACGTGCTGTTCCTGGGGTACTTCAAGTACGCCAATTTCGCGGTCGGCGCGGTCAACGATGTCATGGGAACCGACCTGGTCCTGGCCCAGATCATCCTGCCCCTGGGAATCTCCTTCATCACGTTCCAGAAGATCGCGTTCCTGGTGGATGTGCACGCCCAGCGGATCCAGGAGTTCACGCTGCAGGACTACGCCCTGTTCGTCCTGTTCTTCCCTCAGCTGGTGGCCGGACCGATCGTGCACTACCGGGAGATGATGCCCCAGTTCCAGCGGTCCAGCTGCCGGTTCGACCGGGAGAACGCCGCGGTCGGCCTGACCCTGTTCGTGATGGGGCTGACCAAGAAGGTGTTCTTCGCCGACGGGATCGCGGCGATCGTGAGCCCGATCTACGCCCGGGCCGCGGAAGGAGGCCCCATCTCGCTGCTGCCGGCCTGGATGGCGGCGCTGGGGTTCACTCTGCAGATCTACTTCGATTTCTCGGGCTACACCGACATGGCGCTGGGTCTGGGTCGGTTCGTCGGAGTGCGGTTCCCGCCCAACTTCAACTCACCGCTCAAGGCCACCAGCATCATCGAGTTCTGGCAGCGCTGGCACATGTCCCTGACGCGGTTCCTGACGGCGTACATCTACAACCCCCTGGCCCTGTGGCTCACCCGGCGCCGGCTGGCCCGGAAGCTCCCGCCGCTCACCCGGGCAAGGCCGTCGGCCGGCGCTTTCCTCTCGCTGGTGATGTTCCCGACCCTGGTCACGATGTTCATCTCGGGTCTGTGGCACGGCGCCGGGTACCTGTTCATCATCTGGGGCGTGCTCCATGGGGTCTACCTGACCATCAACCATGCCTGGCGGCTGTGGTCCCCCCGGATCTGGCCCGACCAGGAGCAGCGCACGCGGGTCATGAGGCCGGTGGGGTTCCTCCTGACATTCGTCTCGGTGGTGGCGGCGATGGTGATTTTCCGTGCCCCCACCACTGGGGCCGCAGCCGACCTGCTGCGCGGCCTGGTGGGCCTGAACGGGATCGGCCTGCCCACATCCATCCTGGACCACCTGGGCCCGCTCAGCGCCATTCTGCGGCGGCTCGGAGTCGAGGCGGGCCTCGGCGCCGGCCTCTACCTCGATTTTGGCGACATGGTGATCTGGGCCGGAGGCCTGCTCCTGATCGCGCTGACCCTGCCCAACACCCTGCAGCTGCTGGCCCGGTACGAACCCGCGCTGGAGTTCTCGCCCGACCAGCACGGCCTCAGGATCGGCCGCTTCACGCTGGCGTGGCGCCCGACCCTGACGTGGGCCGTGCTGGTCTCGGTGGTGGCCGCCGTAGGGATGCTCCACCTGGGCGGTCAGAGCGAGTTCCTCTACTGGCAATTCTGACGTGGTAGCGGCGCCCCACGCCCCGCTGCGTCTCACCCTTCGTCCGGACCCACGCGCGTGAAGATCTCGCGGATCGCCGGTCTCCTGGGACTCGTCCTCGTCGGCGGCACCGTCGCCGGCGCCTCGCCGGCTGTTCGCATCCGGCTGCGGCTCATGGGCCTCAAGCTCGTGGGCCGGCTCCCGGATGTCCCCGTCAGGGACTTCCTTCCGCTCATGAAGCCCCACTCCGGGTTCGACATGGAGGCCCTCCTCGAGAGCCGGAGCGGGGCCAGCACGCTGCTCCTGCCGGATGAGCTGGCCGGCGACACCCTGGTCGGATCCCGGCTCTTCGAGCAGAGGTGCGCCCGGTGTCATGGCCCTCAGGGTGAGGGCAACGTCGGCCCGTCCCTGGTCGCCGGGACACCGCGCCATGGCGCCAGCGACTGGTCGATGTACCTCGTCATCCGTAACGGAGTCCCCGCGACCGCCATGCAGCCGACCGGGCTCTCGTTCGGGGAGGCGTGGCAGGTCATCGCGCTGCTGCGAGCGCGGCAGCGGGGCCTGGCGAAGGCCGTGCCAGCGGTCCCGGCCCGGGCGCGGCCGGTAGAGGAGGCGGACCTGGCCGCCGGCGACGTCCGCGAGGAGGAGTGGCTGTCCTGGTCGGGAGGCTGGTCCGGGCGCAGGCATCGCGTGGCGCCCGAGCTCACGGCGGAAGCCCTGGCCCGCCTGCGCCTCGCGTGGGCCTACCAGCTCCCCCCGGATCCCGAGGTCTCCCAATCGGCGCCGATCGCCGTGGGACGGCTCCTGATCGTGACCTCGGCCGAGGATGTCATCGCCCTGGACGCCGCCACCGGGGGGGTGGTCTGGCGCCGCCATCACCCGGTGCGCGGATCCCCCCAGCTGTGCTGCGCGCGCTCCAATCGGGGGGTGGCGGTGTACGGCACGCGGGTCTTCGTGGGGACGCTCGACGGCCGGCTGCTGGCGCTCGACCTCGACACCGGCCGCCAGGTCTGGGAGACCGAGGTGGGCGACCCGCGCGAGGGCGTGAGCCTGACGGGCGCCCCCCTGGTCGCCGACGGTCGGGTCATCGTGGGAATGGGTGGCGGCGAGTTCGGTGTGCGCGGCTACCTCGATGCCTACGACCCGGGCTCGGGGAAACGCCTCTGGCGCTTCTACACCGTACCCCGGCAGGGGGAACCGGGGAGCGAGACCTGGCCGGCCGGCGGGATGAGTCACGGCGGTGGCGGCACCTGGACCACCGGGGCCTACGATCCGGATCGGCACCTGTTGTACTGGGGCACCGGCAATCCAGCCCCGGTATTCGCGCCCGAGCTCCGTCCGGGGGACAACCTCTATACCTGCTCCGTCATCGCGCTGGATATCCGGACCGGCACCCTCAGGTGGAGCTACCAGTTCACCCCCAACGATTCGCACGATTGGGACTCAGCCCAGACACCTATTCTGGTCGACGGAGCCTGGAAGGGGCGGTCCCGACCCCTGATGCTCTGGGCCAATCGGAACGGCTTCGTCTACGTGTTGGACCGGGAGACCGGGGAGTTTCTGTATGCCACCCCGTTCGTCCGCCAGACCTGGAACGAGGGCTTCGACAGCGCCGGGCGGCCCCGGGTCGCGGCCGCAACGGCGCCCACGCCGGGCGGAACCCTGGTCTACCCTTCGGCCAATGGCGCCGCCAACTGGCGGCCTGCCAGTTACAGCCCCGAACTGGGACTCCTGTTCATCGCCGGGATCGAAAAGGGCGGGCTCTACATCCGCACCCGCAATGACGCCGGGGCCCGGGGCACGTACCTCGGAGGCTCGGCGGTACCGCTGAAGGCGGCGCGGAGCTTCGTGGCATTCGACCTCGCCTCGGGGACGTTCCGGTGGCGGGTAGCAGGACCGCCTGACAGCTCGTCGGCCATCGGCGGCCTGCTGTCGGTTGGCGACCGGCTGGTCCTGGGAGGCGCGGGTACGCAGGTGTTCGCGATGGATGCCCGAACCGGGCACCGGGTGTGGAGTGTCCGGCTCGGCGCCAACGTGGTGACCGCGCCGGTGCTGTTCCGGGTGGAGGGACAGCCCCGGGTGGCCGTGACCGCCGGCTCGGTGCTTTTCGTCTTTGGGCTGAATGGTCCCGCGGCCCATCCCGCGACCGGGCGGATGGAGGCCGCTGCCGCGCGGTAGGGCTCCCTCAGGACCTCGAACGTGGTCCTGGCCGCCGGCCGGGGAACTCCAGCACCCCCTTGCGGCAATGGAACGCCTCGGCGCCACCGGCGCTGGCCCGGCACTCGATACCCCGCAGCCGCATGAGGCCGGCGAAGGTCTCCTCGGTAAACCAGTCCTTGGCCCGCTGGCTGGCGAAGACCTCCATCAACAGCCTGATCTTACGCCGCATCACGGCCTGACTCAGGGGGACGTACAGGTTCGGGCGGGCCAGGTCGCCGTCCCACTTCGGAATCTCGTACTCCAGCACCACGTGCCGGCGGAAGGTATTCCAGCCCAGGTCGGAGAGGACGCGGTGGTCCTGATGCCGGTCCTCCCGGAAGTGCGTCAGGATCAGGTCGGGACGGATCCGGGCGCCCAGGGCTTCGCAGGTCTCCTTGATGTCGCCAAACTGGGTCGGGAAGAACCCGTCCCGGAAGGTCTGCAGGGTCAGCCGCTGGTCCGACACCCGCCCCAGGAACTTGCGGGCGCTCGAACGGGCTTCCTCGGCCCGGGCGGGGCCGCCGCTGAAGACGGCCCAGTGTACCTCGGCACCGCCGGCGACCAGCTGCAGCACGGTCCCGCCGCACCCGATCTCGATATCGTCGGAGTGGGCGCCCAGGCAGAGAACCCGGAGCGGGCGGCCGGCGGGGCGCTGGAGATGCAGTGGCAGCATGGCGAGTGGGCTAGCGCCGGGGCGTGCGGTCGTCCTGCCAGACATACCACGGGGGGCGGCCGGAGGCATAGAGCTCGTCCAGCTTCGACTTGTCTTTGGCGGTGTCCATCGGCACCCAGAACCCGTCGTACTCGTAGGCCAGGAGCTTGTTGGCCTCGACCAGGCGGCCGAACGGCTGCTCGACGAGTTCCTCCCCCTCCCGCATGTAGTCGAAGATCTCCCCTCGGAAGACGAAGAACCCGCCATTGACCCGGAGCCCGGACTGGATGATGTCGCGGAACCCCTGGACCCGCCCCGCGGCGTCGGTGGCCACGAAGTGGTAGCTCAGATTGGGGCGGACCGAGAGGAAACTCCCCACCGCGCCGCTCCGGTGGAAGGCCTCGGTCTGGGCCGGGAGGTTCAGATCGGTCAGGCCGTCACTGTAGTTGGCGAGGAACATCTCCTCGCCCGCGAGGTGTTTGCGCACCGCCATCAGCCGCTGCCCGATGTTGCTGCTAAGGCCGGTTTCCACGAAGGTGATGCGCCAGTCGCTGATGTCGCTGGTGAGCAGCTCCCGCTTGCGGCCCCCCTCGGACAGAATGAAGTCGTTGGAGATCCCTTCCTCGTAGTTGAGGAAGTAGTTCTTGATCATGTCGCCCCGGTAGCCGAGACAGAGGATGAAGTCCCGATGCCCGAAATGAGCATAGTACTTCATCAGGTGCCAAAGGATCGGGCGGTAGCCCAGGGGGACCATGGGCTTGGGGACGTTGTCCGCGTAGTCGCGGAGCCGCATCCCCAGGCCCCCGCAGAAGAGCACGACCTTCATCGATGGACCCTCGGTTTCCTGGCGGTCAGATGCTCACCACAGCCGGCGAAGCCTGCTTCCAGCGAAGATCGCTGTCCAGCCGGCCGGCGCTCTGCAGCCGGTTGATCTGCTTTAGTCTCAGGTATCGGTGCCCCTGGAACTCCTCCCGGGTCAGGCCGGCATCCCGGTAGGCGGCATACAGCTGCTCGACACCCTTCTGGACACTCCATTGCGGCCGGAAGGCCGGGAGCGCCCGGGCGATCTTGCTGCAATCCACCCGATAACACCTGGGGTCGGGTCCGCCGCCCTCGGCGTAGCGGATCGTGCATCCCGGGACCACCGCCTGCACCATGTCGGCCACCTGGCGAACCCGCAGGTTGTCTTCATTGCGACCCACGTTGAAGGCCTGATTGTGGATCGCCTCGCGGGGCGCCTCCAGGGCCGCAATGAATGCCCGGCCGATGTCCTCGACGTGCACCAGGGGCCGCCAGGGAGTGCCGTCGCTCTGGATCAGCACGTCACCCTGGGTCAGGGCGTAGCCCACCAGGTTGTTGACCACGATGTCGCAGCGCAGGCGCGGGGATGCGCCATAGGCCGTGGCGTTACGCAGGAACACCGGGCTGAACCGGTCATCGGCCAGGTGGCGCACGTCCTGCTCGGTCAGGATCTTCGACTCGCCGTAGGCGGTGATCGGATTGAAGCCGGCCTCTTCGGTCAGCATCTCGTCCCCCGCCAACCCGTAGAGACTGCAGGAGGAGGCGAACAGCCACCGCTTCACCCCGGCGGCCTTGGCCGCCTGGGCCAGCCGCAATGAGGCGTGGTGATTGATGTCGTAGGTAACGTTGGGGTTGAGATTGCCCAACGGATCGTTGCAGAGGGCGGCGAGATGGATGACCGCGTCGAACCCGGCGAGCTGCTCCGAGGTGACATCCCTCAGATCGACCCGGATCGACGGCACGTCCGGAACCTCGGAGCCGAAGGTGCAATCCTCATACAGGTAGGTATCGAGGCCCGTGACCGCGTGGCCGGCGGCCTGGAGCATGGGCACCATGACCGAGCCGATGTAGCCGTTGTGGCCAGTAACAAGCACCTTCATACACTCACTCCAGCGACAGGGGAACCGAGGGCGAACGTGGCAGCGGCGGCGCCGGCGCAGCCTGCCGCTTGCTGGCAGATTCCGTGCCGTCGACCGGCCCCAGCAATCCGGCGCCGATCAGGGCCTCGGATGCCGCGCGAATGGTAGAAAACGGGAGGCCGGAGCGGTTCGCGATGTCCAGCAGGGTGTGCCGGCCGTCCGAAAAGTTCAGCACCCACAGCAACGCCATCTCATGCCCCGGCGGCGACTTCCCGCCGGTATTCCGGTACAGGCCTCGCCGGCCCAGCTGCGGCTCGCATTTCGGGTTGAGATTGAGCAGACCGCGATCGTGCTCCAGGATTTCGACAATCGCGAGCAGCTTCTGCAGGGAATCCTGCAGGAACTCCGTCCGAACGAACTCCAGGTTGTCCGCGGAGGTATGGTACTCCGGGAACTTCCCGTTGGGTGTGCGGGTCAGGCACCCCACCGGCAGGTCGAAGCCGGGCGAACAATACTGCCGCTCGTCGTAGCCGTAGGGCACGAAGTCCAGCATCGTCCCGCCGCCCGACTGGCCGAGGATATGCTCGGCGGCACGATCCACCAGCGCGCTCCCCCGGCGGCTGCGCTTGTAGGTACTGGCGCCGGCATCGCCCAGACAGCTCAGCACCAGCCCATGCCGGATCCGGCCGGCCTCGGCCTGATGCTGCGACAGCCAGGTGATGGAGCCGATGGTCCCGGGGATGAACAGCACCCGGATGGTGTGACGCCGAGGCAGGCTCATCAGATGCCGCGCGGCGAACACCGCCACGGCCATTCCCGAGAGGTTGTCGTTGGCGAGCGACGGATGGCAACTGTGGACGCTCAGCAGGAGCTCGTCGTCGGTGGCACCCGGCAGCAGACACTCCCCATAGGTCAGGCGGCCCGGTTCGAGGGTGGAGTCGACGCAGATCTCGTAGTCCCCCTCGGGCAGCGCCTGCAGGACCCGATGTGGCAGGCAGAAGCCCCAGTCCTCGGCATAGTAGGTCGTGCGGTAGGGAATGAGATCCGGCTGGTCCGGAAGGGTGTGCAGCCGAGGCCGCAGGTCCGCCAGGCTCATCCGGCCCCGGAAGGGCACGCTGTAGTTCACCACATGCAGGCTGGATTCCCGGAAGTCCACCACCCGCCGGCCGCTGGCGTCGGCGATCCAGGCGTCCCGGATGTTCCACTCGTTCGGGACGGTCCAGTCGAACACCCGGGTCCCGCTGGGGACATGGGTGAACTGCAGGGGCACGAAGTCCGCGAGCCGCCGCAGGGAGGCCCGGAACCCCTCGCCGGTGATGCTCCGGCAGACGGGGAAGAGCTCGGCGATCAGGCCGTGCATCGCCCTCCCCGCCTCGGGATCGGGCCGGTACGGGGACGTCACGCTGCGGGCTCCGGCGCGAAGTCGGGATAGCCGGCGTCCCGCGGATGCAGCGCGGGCGCGGTCACCGGCCACGCGATCCCGAAAGCGGGGTCGTTCCACCGGACCCCGCGAGCGGCGTCGGGCTGGAAATACTCCGACATCTGGTAGTAGACATCGGTGTCATCGCTCAAGGTGACGAAGCCATGGGCGAACCCCTCGGGGATGTACAGGGCCCGGCCGGATTCGCCGGTCAGCTCGCAGCCGAAGTGCCGGGTGTAGGCCGGGGAATCGGGGCGCAGGTCGATGATGACGTCCCAGATAGCGCCCCGGGTGCAGCGAACCAGCTTCACCTCGCCATGCGGGGCAGCCTGCCAGTGCATCCCCCGCAGGGTGCCCCGGCGGAGGTTGTGAGACAGGCTGCATTGCACCAGCCGGCTGTCGAGGCCCGCCGACTCGAACTCCCGGCGGCACCAGGTGCGGGCGAAGTACCCCCGATCATCCTCGCGCCGCTCCAGCTCGACGAGGAAGGCGCCCGGCAGCCCCGTGGGGACGAAAATCACGACACCATCACCTCGGGAATCGGCACTACGAACCGCCCGCCCCACTCCCGGATGAAGGCCAGCTGCTCCATGATCTCCTGCTTGAGGTTCCACGGTAGGATCAGCACATAGTCGGGCCGGGCCTGTTTGAGCGCCTCTGGCGGATGGATGGGAATGTGGGTCCCGGGCGTGAATTTGCCGTGCTTGTACCGACTGCGGTCCACCGTGAACTCGAGGAAATCGGTCCGGATGCCGCAGTAGTTGAGCAGGGTGTTGCCCTTCCCCGGCGCGCCGTACCCGACCACCCGCTTGCCAGCCCGGCGAGCCTGGATCAGGAACTCCAGCAGCTTTCGCTTGGTCTCCCGCACCCGTTCTTCGAAGCTCGCGTAGTAGGCCGGGGTGTTGATGCCGACGGCCAGCTCGCGCGAGCGCAGCTCGAGCAGACGCGCGGTCAGCGGCTTGCTCTGGTCCGCCGCGTGCCGGCCGTAGATCCGGATCGAGCCCCCGTGGGTGGGCAGCTCTTCCACGTCGAACAGCACCAGCCCGTGCGCGGCGAAGATCCGCTCCGCGGTATAGAGCGAGAAGTACGAGAAGTGCTCGTGGTAGATCTGATCGAACTGATTGCCCTCGATGGTGCGGAGCAGGTGGGGGAACTCGATCGTGATGACGCCACCCGGCGCCAGCAGGATCTTCAGTCCGCCCACGAAGTCGTTCAGGTCCGGCACCTGGGCCAGCACGTTGTTCCCCAGCAGCAGGTCGGCCTGCTGTCCGGCGGCTGCCATCTCCCGGGCGGTGTCCCGGCCGAAGAACTTCACCAGCGTCGGCACACCCTTTTCCACCGCCACCTTGGCCACGTTCGCCGCGGGCTCGACCCCCAGGACCGGGATGCCACGGGCCACGAAGTACTGGAGCAGGTACCCGTCATTGCTCGCCACCTCGACCACCCGGCTCGACGCTCCCAGGCCCAGCTGCCGGGTCATCTGCTCGACATACCGCTCGCAATGGGCCAGCCAGGAGTCCGAATAGGAGGAGAAATAGGCGTACTCCGTAAAGATCTCCTCGCCCGAGACGTATTCCTCGAGCTGCACCAGGTAACAACGGCCGCAGACCCAGGCGTGGAGCGGATAGAAGGGCTCCATCCGGTTGAGCTGCTCGGCGGCGAGGAAGCTCTCGCAGAGAGGCGACATCCCGAGATCGACCACCGTGTGCTGGAAGGGTGTCCCGCAGAAACGGCAGCAGCCCGGCCGGGGCGACCCGTTCATCGCGTCAGGCCAATCGTGTCCTCGGGTATCAGCGGCTGCCGTAACCATGCGTTTCCCGCTCCTCAAAGGTAGAGATCGAAGGGCTCAGTCTTGGCCCCGCGCAAAGGGCAAATCACACGCCAGAATGACTTTACACCGCCGAATGGGGCGATCGGGTCGGCGGGCACGTTTCATGTTGCAACTACGACGACTCCACTGGGGCGGCACCGCCCAGCCGACGTCGAACATAGCCCGCCAGCCGCTCCAACGTCCGTTTCGGATTGCCGACCAGGTCCAGCAGCGCCCGGAAGGCCAGCCACATCCGAAAGCCCCAGGTCAACCGGTACCCGAGGCGGGCCAGCCCCCGGGTATGATAGGCCCAGAACTCCGGCTCCCGACCCCGCAGCGCGGCCTCACCGAGGAAAGCGAAGTAGGGATCGGCCAGACGGTCCCAGGCCCGGCGGTACTCGTCGGTATCGAGCACCTCCCGTCCGTACAGCTTCAACATCACCAGTGTATGCAGGCCGTAGGGGTTGAACCCCACGATGCCGGTGGTGATCGATTCGTTCTCCGTGCGGCAGAAGCTCAGGACCTGATGCACGAAGCCGAAGTCCCACTCCCGCAATATCCGGTAGCAGACATCCCGATCGTTGCTCAGGCTCTGCTCGTCGAAGAACGGCTGGAGCGAGCGGACCACCGCACTCCGGTACATCACCGAGGTCTGGGTGCCGAACACGTCGAGCCCGGTCAGGAAGCGCTGCCGCCGAATGGTCCGTCCCGAGACCAGTTCGCTGGGATACGGCAGTCCCACGCACCCGACCCCGTTTCCCACGACCATGTACGCCGAGATCAGGCCGACCGTCGGGTGCGCCTCTCCCACCCGGACCATCTGCTCGAGACAGGTGGGGAAGATCCAGTCGTCCGACAGTACCATCTTCACGTAGCGGCTGGCCGGGTGGATGAAGCCGAGCGCGTGGTTGAAGTTGGCCGCCTGCTTGCGGAACTGGTCCGCCGCGATCGCGCGGATCCGGGGATCCCGGCGCCCGTAGTCCTGGGCGATCGCCAGCGACCCATCGCTGCTCTGGTTATCGAGGACCACGCATTCCCAGTCGGTCAGCGTCTGGGCCAGGATGCTCTCGAGGCACTGGGCCAGCCATGGGGCGGTGTTGTACACCGGCACCACGACGCTGACCAGCGGCGCACGGTTCGCCATCGGCTTCAGCCCCGGAAAGGCCGACGCTGCCGGGAGCCAGGTTCCCGCGGGCCGGTGCGACCGGGCCTACTGCATGGCATAGTGGAGCCGTTTCTGCACGTAGGGGGTGATCCCGGCCAGCGCCTCGACGATCCGGCCCGACACCCGGCCATCGCCGTAGAGGTCGGACGGAGCGTACCGCCCATGATCGAGCTGGCGGCGGATGGCGGTGGCGATCTCGCTCTCGGTCGGCCGCACCGGCGTGACGTGCTCGCCGGCTTCGCGGCCTTCCTGCCGGTTCCCGATCAGGACGACGGGGGTACCGAAGTAGCTGGCATCCCGGACGAAGCTGCTGGAGTTCCCCACCGCGCACGCGGTGGTGGCCAGCACCTTCATGTAGGTCTCCGGGTCCAGGTTGGTGAGGAGCCGGAGCCAGGTCGGGTGGTGCTGGTCGCGGAACACCCGGACCGCCTTGCTGATGTGGTCGGACCCGGCGTCGATGTTCGGCCAGAGGAGCAGGCAGGGCACTTTGATCTGGTCCAGGGCCCGAAGCAGCGCCACCATCTGCTCGCGCTCCCCGCCGAACTCGGTCGTGGTCGGATGGAACACGGCGAGGAGGAACGGGTCGGCCGGGTCGATCGTCGCGCCGCTCCCCTTCTGGTTCAGCTGGTCCGAGGAGACGGCCCGGTCGAGATGGCGGGCGATGTCGCTGCCGGGGCATCCCACCGCGAGAATGGTCCGGGGGTCTTCTCCCATGCGGACCAGGTAGTCGGCCGACCGCCGGGTGCTCGGGAAGTGAAAGTGGGAGAACTTGCTGATCGCATGACGGGCGCTCTCATCGATGGAGCCGGAGACCTCGCCACCCTGCACATGGGCCACGCACACGTTCATGTACGCCGCCGCAATCACCGCGGCGAGCGCTTCGTAGCGGTCGCCGATGACCAGGACCACATCGGGACACAGCCGCTGGAATTCGGCGGCAAACTCGATCACCCCGAATCCCACCGACTTGGCCATCGTGGTGGGAGTCGATCCCTCGAGTTCGATGTAGATCTGCCCCGAAATGGGGAACCCGTCCCGGCGCACCACCTCCACCGGCTGCTGGAACCGCTCGAGCAGCATGGTGCCGGCGGCGATGACCTGCAGCTCGAGCCGGGGATGCTCCTTGATGGCCGTCATGACCGGCTTGAGCCGGCCGTAGTTGGCCCGGTCCACCAGGACCACGCAGACCTTCCGCTTCGGTGCGTCACTCATAGGCAGCCCGTATGCATCCCGCGCGCTGGCGCAATAGGTAAGGACATCTGACACTCGTCACGCGCACCCGGCCGCCTCTCGTGACCCGGCCGGGCGCGCTGCTTCAGTCGTTCAGCAGATCGGTATCCTGGAGGACGTGACCCGCGCGCACCGGATGGCGCAGGCGCCGGCCCACTACCTCCGTCATCCGGGCGGCCGGAATCCCGGTGCCGGGTTTGCGCGCCAGCAGATGCTCCGCCGCCAGCACGGTCCCCGCCCCCAGATCCGTCCGCACGGTGACGCTCTTGGTGAAGATGGAGCGGAGCGGCACCAGCGCCGGGTCCAGCTCCTCCTTCGTCACCGGATGGGCCCGCATCCGCTCGATGAACCGGATCCCGTCGACCAGGGTCCTGAATTCCGCGGTTGTGACCGACGAGGCCACGTCCGGACCGAAGGTCTCGCGGCTGAAGGTGATGTGCACCTCCAGGAAATCGATCCCCAGGGCGGCCGCGGCCAGGCCCGCGAAGATGGTCCCCGAATGGTCCGACAGCCCGACCCCGCAGTCGTATCGTTCCCGGAAGAAGGGGATCAGGTTGAGTCCGACCTTGTCGGGGGGGCAGGGATACATGGACGTGCACTGCAGCACGGTCAGCGGCACCCCCCGTTCCATCACCCGGGCCGCGACTGCGTCGAGCTCCGCCAGCGGGCTCATCCCGCTCGAGAGGACCACCGGAAGGCCGGTCGCGAGTATCCGGTCGAACAGTTGGGTGTTGCCCACTTCGCCCGAGGCGATCTTCCACGCCGCCACGCCGACCCGGGTCAGGAGGTCCACCGCCTCCAGGGAGAAGGGCGAGCTCAGGAACTGGAGCCCCCGTTCGTCCGCGTGCCGCTTGAGCCCGTGCCACTGCTCCTCGGTGAACTCCATCCGCTTCCAATAGTCGTAGCGGGTCGCGTCCTGCGGGCTGAACTTGGTCCGCCACGGCTCGGACGGGGTCGATTCGGCCTCGGCGATGTGGGTCTGGAACTTGACCGCGTCCGCCCCGGCCCTGGCGGCCGCGTCGATGTACGCGTGGGCGGTGCCGAGGCTGCCATCGTGGGCCTGGGCCACCTCCGCGACGATCAGGCAGCGCCCGCCGGGCCCGGCCCCGGACGCGCCCGATACCGCCCCTCCGGTTCCGCCGCTCACTCGACCCTCCAGTCATGGGCAACCAGGAAGTCGCCGATCTGTCTGGGTGGCAGCTTGCCGGTGCCGTAGAAGTCGCCCTCCACCACCTCCAGCTTGCCCGCGTCGCGGACCAGGTCGGCGACGGTATCGCCGACCGAGCACCAGATGGTATAGGTGTAGGTCCCCGCCTGGAGCGGCAGGGCCGGGATCCGGCAGAGCACCCGCCCCCCCGGCGCCAGCACCAGAGGATCGCGGTGGGCGGCGCGGGAGAGACAGGCGAAGAGCGGCTGGCCGAACAGGCCGAAGAACTTCACCTGGATCGTGACGTTGGCGAGCGGTGCCGTGGACGGAGAGGCGAAGTCCAGCGCCAGGGTAATGCTCTGCCCCGAAGCGACGGTCTCCAGCACTTCCTTCCGGTCGTTCATCACTGAGGCCCGGGTCAGCCGGAGCTGCCCGTCCCCTTCGCGGTCGGTCCGCTCCGCCAGGGGAATCCCGGCGGTGGAGCGGGCCCGGGACAGGTACTCGTCGATCACTTCCTGGGTCGAGCCGGAGAAGCCGAGCCGACCGCTGTCGAGCAGGAGGCCGCGATTACACAGAGCCGCCACCGCCGCCATGTTATGGCTGACGAACATGACCGTGCGGCCCTCCTGGACCACGTCTCCCATCTTGCCGAGGCACTTCTTCTGAAACGCCGCGTCCCCCACCGCGAGGACTTCGTCGACCAGCAGGATCTCGGGCTCGAGGTGCGCCGCCACGCCGAACGCCAGGCGCACGTACATGCCGCTCGAGTAGCGCTTGACCGGAGTGTCCAGGAACTTCTCCACCTCGGAGAAGGCCACGATCTCGTCGAACTTGCGCCGGATCTCGGCCCGGCGCATGCCCAGCAGGGCGGCGTTCATGAAGATGTTCTCGCGCCCCGTCAGCTCGGGGTGGAAGCCGGTGCCGACCTCGAGCAGGCTCGAGACCCGGCCTCGATAGCGGATCTGGCCCCGGGTCGGCGCGGTAATCCGGCTGACCAGCTTGAGCAGGGTCGACTTGCCGGAGCCGTTGCGACCGACCACCGCGAGCGCCTCGCCCCGTCGGATGGTGAACGAGACATCCTGCAGGGCCCAGAACTCCTCTTTCGTGGTCCGACGGCCGGGTGCCTGGGGATCCCGTCGGCGGAAGGGAGCCCGAATCGCGGACTCGATCACGTGGCGCAGCCCGGACCCGCCGGTCTGCTGGTGGTCGATCAGGTAGCGCTTCCCCAGCCCCTCCACGCTCATCACCGTGTCGGTCATGCCCACCCGCCCCCGGCGCCGCCGGCCGCCCCGTCCGGGCCGGCCCGGTCTCTGCGCGCGATCACTCCCGGGTCAGATGACATCGGCGAAGGTCCGTTCGGTGCTGCGGAAGTACCAGATCCCCGTGGCCAGGAGGACCAGCGAGACGGTGGTGGAGATGACGATGCTGGCGGGCTCCAGCCGGTTCTCTCCACCCAGGATGGACCAGCGGAATCCGTCGATCACCCCCACCACCGGATTGAGCGCGAAGACCAGGCGGTACTTCTCGGGGACGACATTGCTGGAGAACCCCACCGGGGAGATGTACAGGCCGAACTGGACCACGAAGGGCAGGATGAAGCGCACGTCCCGATAGCGCACCAGCAGGGCGGAGGTCCAGAGCCCGGCGCCGAAGGACGCCGCCAGGACCAGCACCATGAACAGCGGCAGCAGGACCACGGCCGGCGAGGGCACCTGGCTGTACCAGATCATCAGCGCGACCAGGAACGCGAACGAGACCAGGAAGTCGACCAGGCTGGTCGCGAGGCTGGCCGCGGGAATCAGAAGCCGCGGGAAGAAGACCTTGGAAATCAGGCCCGCGTTCGAAACCAGGCTCTCGCCGCTGGCCGTGACCGCCGTGGCGAAGAACTGCCAGGGAAGCAGGCCGCAGAACACCATCAGGGGGTAGGGCACGCCGCCCGAGGGCATCTTGCCGAGCCGGCCGAACACCACCGTCAGCACCACCATCGTAAGCAGCGGCCGGATCAGAGACCAGGCGACCCCCACGATGGTCTGCTTGTAGCGGACCAGGAGGTCGCGCCAGGCGAGGAAGAGAAAGAGCTCCCGGTACCGCCACAGGTCCTGCAGGTAGCGCTGGCCCCGGGGGTCGGCCGAGATCACGGTTTCGTCAGAGACCATCATTGAGCCGTAAGGGGTGAACGACGGTCGTCGCGTGCGGGGCGGCGGGGTTCACGCGGACACCGCACAGGCGGGCTCGGTGCCCGCCGGGGACGGTTCAACCGCGAGCGCCGGTGGCATGTCCTCGGCCCGCCCCTCGGCCAGCCAGGCGGCCAGGGTTCGCATGTCGGGCGAGCGGAGCCACTGCGCCCGGGTCTGACAATGGATCGTCACTCTGGGAATGGCCTTTCCGTGGCGCTCGTACTCCAGCGTGGCGCACGAGAGCGTGAGCGGCCGCCAGAAGAGGGTCGCATAGGCGAAGCGCTCCGCCAGCTCGAGTTGCGCCGGCGTGAGGCGGGGCTGCGTCTCCAGGGTGGCCAGTCGCTCCAGGTACTCTTCGCGGGTGGAGGAATCCACGGTGAAGCCCCGCCGGTCGTACCGGCCGGTCCCGGCGGTCAGCACCGGGACCCCGAACAGGGCGGCCTCGATACCCACAGTGCCACGCACGGTCACGGCGTAGTCCGCGATCTCGAACAGCGAGTAGGTGCTCAGATCGGTGTCGGGATGGATCAGGTGCACGTGACCCGGCAACTCTCCGATGGAGTCCCGGAGCACATCGACTTCGCAGGGAGCGCCCTGATCGCCCACCTGGCGCGCTTTCACCACGTGGGCCGGATGGAGCTTGATCAGCCAGTCGACCCGGTCGTTGGCGCAGGCGGCGCGAACCGTGTCGATCAGCCAGCGGGTGTAATCGCCGCAGAGATCGTCCCCGTAAAAGAAGGACCCGTCCCACAGAATGTGCGGGAAGATGACCGCCACTTTCCGGTCCGACGTCAGCCCCAGCTTGGCGCGCGTCTCCCGCTGGGAATGGATCCGTTTCCCGAACTGGGTGCCCACGACGCTGAACCAGTCCTGGTTCTCGTAGCATTCGAACAGCTCCCGTCGCACCATCTCGCCATGCTCCGGCGCCCAAGGCAGGGAACAGATCCGGCGCCAGGACTCGTCCGATGGACGGAGCGGGTGGTCACGCTCGTTGCCGGCATGATAGCGCTTGAACACCAGCCGATTGCTCTTGTACCCGAGGTGCCAGGTGACGGCGTCGACCCCGCGGGCGAGCGCCAGGTCGAAGAGCTCACCCGAGCCGGAATAACCCCGGTCCATGACCACCACGCACGCCGGCCGGTACCGCTCGAACAACCGGATGCCCACCAGGGTCCGGCGCACACTCTCCTTGAGGAGGCCCTTCACCTGATCACAGACTTCCGGCGAGGTGAAATCGATCTGCCCCACCCGCAGTCGGCGCATGGTGGAGGCGATCACGAAACGGCCGATGTGAACACCCTGGTACTCCAGCGCGAGCCAGTCCTCGACCCGGCGCAGCCGGGCCACCTGGGCCTCGGCCCACGCGTCATCCTGGTCGGGGAAGTCATCGTACTCCCAGCCGGTCTCGGCACCCGCGAGCCAGCTGTAACGCAGAAAGTCGAAGCGGCGGTTGCGCACCAGGACCACCTTGAAACCCGCCATCTCCAGCGCCTTCACGACCAGCGTCTCAAGCTTCGCGAAGGGATAGTAGGCCTGGCTGACCAGCAAGGCGGTGCGGGGCTTCCCCGCGGGCAGCAGGTTCGGTTTGAGGCCGGCTCCCCCCTGCTCGCGATAGAATCGCAGGAAATCCGCCCGGGTCTCCCGGTCGGCCTGCCGGTACTCCGGGTCGATCATCCAGGCTCGGAGATGGCGAAGCGACTGATACGCCTTCGTGCGCACCCGGCCCTGCCATGCCCGGAGCAGGCCGCCAGGACCGCCGGCCTCGCGAGGGTCAATCAGCATGGGGAGCACTGCCTTGGTGCACGCGAACTCCATTGCGGGACGCGACGAACTGGCACTGTGAGGTGACACCCTCGGCCGGAGGCTCCTGCCAAACTCGGGTCGAGGTGCAAGTCGCAAGTTAAAGCAGCCCTCGTGCCAACCAGCCGACCGCAGGCGGGGACAGGCCGAGCCACTCGGCTGTGGCATCCGCGCGACATGATGACGTGGGGCCGCCTCGCTTGTGGCGGTACCGCGTCAAGATAGCACCGAAACTGGTTGGGTTTGAGCCGCAGACGGGCTACGGGATGCCGCGCACGGCGAGCTGGTCGAGCAGGTCCAGAATCTGGTGACCCGCTCGCTCCCGGGAGAAGAGCCCGCGCGCGTCGAGCGGCGCCGAGAACTCCCGGGCGCGCCAGCGGCGGAAGGCCCGATCCAGGGCCGCGTCGATGGCGGCGGGGTCGGCGGCGGAACAGACCGGGAATCCGACCTGGGCCGCAGCATCCCCCAGGGCGCTCTCGGGGCGGCCTATAAGGAGGAGGTCGCCGTAGTTCTGCACCGAATCGTAGAATTTGGTAGGCACCCGGAGCGGGCCGGGAGTATCGAACACGATCTGGACCGCGGCCCGTTCCTGCCAGCGAAGCGCCTCCTCGCGGGAGACCCGCGGGTGATGCTGAAAGGCCTCTCCCAGTCCGTGGGCCCGGGCCCGCGCCCGCAGACTTCTCCCGCCGTGGGAGTGGTCGGTCCCCACGAACTCCACCCGGAGCACACCGGGGCCCACGCGCGCGAGGAGCCGGCCGCAGGCGGCAAGCACCGGTTCGGGGTCCATGAAGTCGTAGAGCCAGCCCACGAAGGCGACCCGGAAAAGGTCCTGGTCCGGGCGGTCGACTGAGGGGCGCGGGTCATAGCCGTTGGGGATGGCCACGCTGCGGGGGCCCAGGCTCGGGTCGTGGGCCACCGCCGCGCGTCTGGCCCACTCGGTGTTAAAGACCGCGCTCGTGGCCGCCGCGAAGGTACGCCGCTGGGCCCAGCGTCCCCGCCAGAGATCGATCAGCTGGGCTTCCGCCGCGTCCCACTCCCCGAAGACCCATGGGTCGCGGAAGTCGCACACCGTGGGCACGCCCAGCCGTCGGCCCAGCGCGACCCCAGCAAGCTGGGTGGCGTGCGGTGGTGAACTCACGAGCACCACCGCGGGAGGCCGGTCGCGGGCGATGACCCGTCCAGCCTGGACGGCGCGCCGGGACCAGCCGGCCTCGAGGCTCCACCGACTCAAGGCCCCCACATTCCCCATGAGGCTCGAGTAGACCTGGAGTCGAAGTGAGGGGCGGACGCTTTCCGGTTCGCCCGCCTCCACGGTGGGATCCGGTCGGGCGGTCTCGGGGGCGGGAGGGTCCTGCCGCAGCAGGCGACGCTTGAACTTCCCGACGCCCTGCACGGCATCACCCACCCAGGTTGGTGGAGGGACCGGTGTCACGCGCACGCCGGGCGCGAACTGGTAGGGCTGGCCCGAACCGGGCGGCGGGGCGGAGATCACCTCGACCTCCCATCCCGCGCCCGCGAGATAGGGGGCCATGGCGTTCCACCGGAGCCCGCCGGTCGCGCACCCGGGGCCAAAGTGATAACTCAGGAGAAGCAGGCGACGGTTCATGGGCCAGAGAAGGGACTCGGGTCGCGCGCCGCCAAGGTTGCTCCCGGGGATGATGACGAACGAGGCGTGGCCTCCCGGAGGCTCCAACGGCCGCCTGTCCGACTTGCTGGCGGGCCATGAGGGACTCCGTTAGCATGCCCTAGCCCGACTCAGCACGAACCTTGCCAGCACGCTGCATTTCGTTCGGTACCTGACCCGGAACCTGCCTGTGCCAAGGACCCCATGCGCCATCATCAGGCCCCCAGTGCACGATGACCGCTGACGTTCAAAGCCCCCGACCCGTCTCTCGCCGGGTGGTGGTCCTCGCCGCGCTCGTGGGCCTGGTGCTGCTGGGGAGTGTCCTCGAGTTCGCGGCTCGGCTCTACCTCCGGCTCAACAAAGGATACGACGGCGAGCACCTGTACCAGTTCGCCTTCGATCCGTACAAGAACATCTTGCCCACGCCGAACTACGTGGACACCCGGGGCATCCGCCACAATTCGGTGGGTTTCCGGCGTTCGTCGGAAGTGAGCCTGGAAAAGCCGGCGGGAACCTACCGGATCTTCCTGATGGGAGCCTCGACCGCCTATGGACTGGGTGGGCTCTGGGAGCACATCGATCCGGACCACCAGGTCCTCACCAACAACCAGACGATCGACGCCTACCTCGAACGGGAGCTGGGGGCCAGGCTCCCCGGGCGGAAGATCGAAGTGATCAACGCCGCGATCACCAGCACCTGGACCCACCACAACCTGATCTATCTCAATCAGACCATCCTCCGGTACCAGCCGGACATGGTCCTCTTCCTCGACGGCTTCAACGACTACTACTACTACAACGACAATCACGACCAGTTTCGGAGCTACACCTACAGCCTCCCCTCCCAGACCATCCTGGGAGAGCCGACCTGGCGCAGTCTCGCCTACGCCAATGGCTGGTGGCTGTTCCGCAAGAGCGCCTTGATCCACCAGCTCGCGCGGGGACTGGGCAACATCAAGCTGGCCCTGTCACGGCATCCGCCCCGGACCCCGATCGACGTGGAAGCCGCGGTGGCCTCTCATCGGCGGGTGTTCTCGGCCAACGCGCTGCGGATGGAAGAGCGCTGCGGTGTGATTCTCCAGCGCGAAGGAGTGATCCCGGTGTTCCTGCTGCAGCCGATGCTGATCCTCGACCGGCAACGCAAGTTCACCGAGGTCGAGCGGCGGCTCTTCGACTTCAACGTGCAGTCGTACCTCCCGAACTACGAGCAGTTCGCCCATCGGGCCGCCGACTACGTGCGGTCGGAGATGACGGCCATGGCGGCCACGGTGGGGGGCACCTTTATCGATCTGACCCAGGTCTTCGACTCGGCCGGCGGCCAGATCTACACCGATTACGCCCACCTGACCCCCCTGGGGAATCAGATCACGGCGAACCGGATTGCCGAGGGAATCCTCCCGCTGATTGCCGTCGGGGCGCCGGGTGGCGCGAAGTCGGCACCTGGACCCCGGTAGAGTGAAGCGCTAATACAACATATGTTGCAGACCCACAACACGCCGGCGTTCCGACCGGGCGCCGACTCGACACCAACTGTTGGGCTCCAATCTTGCTGTCCTCCGGGGTCCAACCGATCAGGGATCTCGCTTTGAGCAAGCCGGTACACATCCTCGGAATCTCGGCGTTCTATCACGATAGCGCGGCGTGTCTGCTGCGCGACGGAGAGATCGTCGCTGCTGGGTCGGAAGAGCGGTTCACCCGCAAGAAGGGCGACTCGTCCTTCCCCGAGAAGGCCACGGCGTTCTGCCTCAAGCAGGGTGGAATCGCCATGGAAGACCTCGATTACGTTGGGTTCTACGACAAGCCGCTGCTCAAGTTCGAGCGCATCCTGGAGACCTACCTGGGCGTCGTCCCGGCGGGCTTCCGGTCTTTCCTCATGGCCGGCCCGCTGTGGATCAAGGAGAAGCTCTACCAGGACCGGATGCTGATGGACGCATTGCCCGGCTTCAAGGGCAAGCTGCTGTTCGCGGAGCACCACGAATCCCACGCGGCCAGCGCGTTCTTCCCGTCGCCCTTCGAAGAGGCCGCGATCCTGACGCTCGACGGCGTCGGCGAATGGGCCACGTCCACCATGGGCGTCGGCCGCGGCAACGAGATCCAGCTGACCCACGAGATCAAGTGGCCCGACTCGCTGGGCCTGCTGTACTCGGCCTTCACCTACTACACCGGTTTCAAGGTCAACTCGGGTGAGTACAAGGTCATGGGCCTCGCGCCCTACGGCGAACCCAAGTATGTCGACCTCATCTACCGCCACCTGATCGACCTGCGTGAAGACGGGTCTTTCCGGCTGGACCAGAAATACTTCAATTACCTCTCCGGGCTCACCATGACGAGCCCGGCGTTCCACGACCTCTTCGGCGGCCCGCCGCGCGAACCCGAGTCGAAGCTGACCCAGAAGGAGATGGACCTCGCCCGCTCGGTCCAGGTGGTGTGCGAAGAGGTGATGATGCGGATGGCGCGTACCGCGCACCGGACCACCGGCATGGAAAACCTGGTGATGGCCGGCGGCGTGGCGCTCAACTGCGTCGGCAACGGGAAGATCCTCCGGGATGGTCCGTTCAAGCGGATCTTCATCCAGCCGGCCGCCGGTGACGCCGGCGGCGCGCTGGGTGTGGCCCAGCTCATCTGGCACCGCTACCTCGGCAAGCCGCGGACGGTCACCCCGGGGCGGGATTCGATGAAGGGCGCCTACCTGGGCCCGGAGTTCTCCCCCGAGAAGATCGAGGCGTTCCTGAAGCAGCAGGGAGCGGTGTACGAGCGGATGGAGCGCCCCGCCCTCACCCGCCGGGTGGCGGAGCTGTTGTCGCAGGAGAAGATCTTCGGCTGGTTCGACGGCCGCATGGAGTTCGGACCGCGATCCCTGGGGTGCCGCAGTATCCTGGGCGACCCCCGCAGTCCCCGCATGCAGGCGGACATGAACATCAAGATCAAGTTCCGCGAGGGATTCCGGCCGTTCGCGCCGAGCGTCCTCCGGGAGCGGGTCCAGGATTACTTCGAGCTGGACTGCGACAGCCCGTACATGCTGCTGGTCGCTCCCGTGAAGAAGGAGCGCCAGATTCCGATGACCGAGAGCCAGCGCAAGCTCTGGGGCATCGACCAGCTCAACGTGCCCCGGTCCGACCTGCCCGCCATCACCCATATCGACTATTCGGCCCGGGTCCAGACGGTCGACCAGCAGACCAATCCCAACTATCACGCCCTGCTCCAGGAGTTCGAGCGGCTGACGGGGTGCGCGGTCCTGGTCAACACCTCGTTCAACGTCCGGGGCGAACCGATCGTTTGTGATCCGGCCGATGCCTACCGTTGCTTCATGCGGACCCACATCGACTACCTGGTCCTGGGACCGTTCCTGCTGGACAAAACCAAGCAACCCGAGTGGAAGGAAGGCGGAGATTGGCGACAGGAATTCCAGCTCGACTGAGCGTGGCGGAAGGCCGGAAATTCGGCCTGACGGTGGGCGGGGCATTCCTTGCCATCACGGGCATCCTGTGGTGGAAGGGCCGCCACGGGGCCGTGCCCTACGTCGGCAGCCTCGCGGGCGCCCTGATCCTGGCGGGCCTGCTGATTCCCGGCATGCTCGGGCCGGTGTACAAGGCGTGGATGGGTCTGGCCCACCTGTTGTCGAAGGTGACTACGCCCATCTTCATGGGGGTGGTGTACTACCTGGTGCTCACCCCGATCGGGGCGGTGATGCGGCTGGCGGGACACCGGGGTCTGGTGCATCCATTGCATCAGGGCGGGTACTGGGAAGACCGTGGCACGGCGAAGCCGGAGCCGGCGCGAATGGAACGTCAA
Source organism: uncultured Gemmatimonadaceae bacterium (assembly GCA_964642475.1). Lineage (GTDB taxonomy): Bacteria > Gemmatimonadota > Gemmatimonadetes > Gemmatimonadales > GWC2-71-9 > JADJOM01. The sequence goes on from CAZXRC010000001.1 coordinate 72,382, forward strand.
TTCTGAACCGAGGGAACTGTCGCTATGAGTACATCCGGATTGGTGTCTGAACTGTGGGCCTTCATGAAGGTCCGGAAGAAGTTCTGGCTGCTGCCGATCATCCTGATCATGGTCATGGTGGGCGCGCTGCTGGTGTTCGCCCAGGGCTCGGTCCTGGCGCCGTTCATCTACACCATCTTCTAGACCGGCAGTCGACCACCCGTCTCTCAGCGTCCGTGTCCGCCATCTGGCGGGCACGGACGTCCGCGGTGTCCGCTCTTCCCCGTCCCACCCGCCGGAGGTGCACTCTGGCATCATCGCGAATGCCACCAGGCGGAGCCCGCGTCGGTGACCGGTAGCCGTCCCGGTCGCGCGACCGCCCGGCTCGAGATCGTTCCGGCCGACGAACGGCACGCCGAGCCCATCGCCGAGTTTCTCCGGCAAGTGTGGAATCCGGGTGCCACCCCGGAGTCTGTCGTCGCCGCCCGACGAGAGGCGGCCCGGCTCAATGTGGCTGAGCCTGGCACCCCCCCACCGACCTGGATCGCCCTGCAGGGGGGCCGCTGCCTCGGGTACGTCACAACCATCCCGATTCGCCTGTGGGACGGGACCCGGGACTGGCCGGCTTACTGGATCAAGGGCCTCATGGTCCTGCCCGAGTTCCGAGGCGGTCCCATCGGGTACCTGGTGCTCAAGGCCGCCGCCGCCGCTCTCCCTCGAACCGGGGGCCTGGCGGTGGCGGCGCCGGCACGGCGGCTCTTCGAGGCCCTGGGCTACACCGACCTGGGGGCGATCCGGAACTACGTGCGGCCGTTGGCGCCCCACCGTATCCTGCAGCGCATCGATCCGGTGGGCCTGGGACTCTCCCAACTGCCTGGGTGGGCTGGCCCCGCCCTCGGGTTCGCGCGGAAATCGGGGCTGGGAACAGCCGGTGGGTGGGTCGGAGGGATGGCCCTTCGGGCCACCGCGGCGCTGAGCCGAGTCCCGGCCCTGACTTTCAGCGCCGGAGAGTTCGACCCCACCGAGCGGGCGGGGGAACTGGACAGCCTCTGGCAGGAGGCCCGGGGAGAACTTCGTTCCGCGGTCGCCCGGGATGCCCAGTACCTCCTGCCGCGCTATCGGCGTGGCCCAGAAAGCCCCTACATCTGGCTCGCGGCAAGAGCGCGCCACCGCCTGGCCGGGGTCGCCCTCCTGCGCCGACCCTCGGCTGAGGGCGACGAGCGGCTCAAGGGGATTCGGGTCGCGACGCTGGCCGACATCCTCTATCGGCCGGGCGACACGGCGGCGGGACTCGCGGTGCTGGGAGCGGTGGAGCGCTCGGCCCGGGCACTGGGAGCCGAGGCGATTGTCGCCATGGCCGCGTCCGCGGTCCTGGGGCGACTCCTGCGGCGGCAGTGGTACATCCCTCTGGCCGGCAATGTCCACTTCCTGTTCCGGGACACGGCGGCCACCGTTTCACCCTTCGCCACGGATCTCGCCGACTGGTGGATCGCGCGGGGAGACGGCTCGGCCGACGAGGTCTTCTGACCCCGACCGGCTCCGCCGGCCCGGGGTCAGCGCACGGTGCCCGCCCGAAGCAGCCCGTCGGTCACCACTTCGGCCGCGAGGCGATGCCCGGCCGCGTTCCAATGACCGTCCCACTCGAGAAAGAGCGAGGCCGTGGTGTCGGCGGTCCATTGCCGAAACCGGGGCAGCAGGTCGACCACCGGGATCCCCAGGCTGTCGGCGATGGGCATGATCAATCGCTGCGGGTGATCGATCGTCATCGAGTCGGCGGGAACTCCGGAGGCCCGTACGAAGGCCGCGAAGGTGGTATCGGCAAGCTGATAGTGGATCGGCAGGAGCACCATCGCCACCTGCCCTCCGGCCGCACGGGTCTCGGACTGGATTTGCCGGAACAGCAGGTCGGTCAGTTGTACGCCCTCGGCGATCCGTTGCGGCGCCGGGGTCTGGAACAACTGCACGACGTGCGAGCGCAGGATCCTGGCGGTGGCCCGGATTTCCCCGCCATGCCGCACCCGGCGCCAGAGCTGGTAGGTTTGGAACCGGGTCGAGATGTAGGCCTTCAGCTGCGTCAGATGGTAGTCGAAGAAGGACATCGGCATCCGTGGCTGCTCTACCAGGACGCCGTCCCGCATCCGGTGCCACTCGAGCCGGAGATTGTCGTTGATATCGTTGTGCAGTGTCACCACCACTACCACCAGGTCGGGGCGGTACTTGAGTCCGTACATCGTCAGATAACGCAACTCGTCGTCGGTTCCCCACCCGCCCACGCCGGCGTTGATGACTTCGACCTTCCTGCCGGTCCGCTGCTCCAGGCCACGCTCGACGAGGTAGGCCATCGACTGCTCGAACGGCACCTGGAGGGCCTCCATGAACGAGTCGCCCAGGAGCAGGATCCGGTAAACGCCGTCCGGCTTCGCCTCAGGATGCTCCCTGTCCCGCATCCCGACCGAGTTGAACGATACGTCATGCCCGAACTGCGGCAGGTATCGGGTGATACCGGGATAGTGCATTCCCAGCCCGTACCGGTCCTGGTGCGTCAGCCCGGTGGGCTGGGGAAAGATCAGGCGGACCGCCACTTCGGCCATCGCCAGAGCGGCAACCAGCGAGCCCAGCAGAAGGAGTCCGGTACGGACCCGCCGCATGAATCCGCTCACCTGGGCCTCTGGAGACGGGAGGGAACAGGCTGGGGGGACGGCGCGAGCACCGGGGCGGGATTCCCCCGGACGGGAGCACCCCTCACCCTGCCGGGGCGAGGCAGTTCGATGCCCTGCCCCTGGGCCAGTATCCGACGATACACGAACGGCAAGGCGCTACCCACGGCGAGGAACACCCAGAGGTGAGAGAAGTAAAGCAGCGAGAGGAACACCCCGTTCAGCACCACGGCGAGGATGCCGGCCCGGATGGCATCGGCGTAGTAGCTGAGGCGGACGAGCTCGGGATCCACCATCGGACCGGGGCGGAGCTTCTTCAGCCGGATCTTTCCGAGGCCGGCCCAGGTGAACCAGACCAGGGCGGCCGTCGCGAGGAGGCCGAGGCCACCGAGTTCGGCGACCAGCTCGATCGGCAGCGAATGAGGCACCATGGTCCCCGTCAGGTTGCGGTGGAAGATCACATACTGCTCGGCCGACTGATAGTCGCCCAGCACCCAGCGGAAATTCCCCCCGCCGACTCCCAGCAGCGGATTGGCCCGAAACATCCGGAGCCCCATCTTCCAGAGTTCGATGCGGACGTCGCCGGTCCCGGATTCGTAGTCGGTGCTGGTGGCGATTTCGGCCCAGAAAGTCGGCCCGGCAAACGCCACCATGGCGATGGCCGCCACGGCTACGAAGCTCAATCCGAGGATCTTCCTGGGCGAGCGCCACCAGCAGTAGGCGCCGACCGCAATCAGGCCGAGGAACCCCCCGCGCGACGGGTTCTCCCCTACCGCAATCGCCGCAACGAAGACGACGATGCACCCGATGAGCCCGGCCTTCACGAACCGGTTCTTCTCGATGAACAGCGAGAAATAGGCGAGCGCGACTCCCATCCCCATGAGGCACGCCACATAGTTCTCGTCCTGGGCCCCGCCGGACCCCGAGGGCCCGAAGCCCCGGTGTAGCGCGGCCCAGGCACCGACGTAGAACGTGACGCCGATGAAAGTCAGGACCCAGATACGGACCTTCTTGACCGAGGTGAGAAGCGACTGGAGCGGCAGACAGACCCCGAGGAAGAGGGTCGCCATCCAGCGGGTCGCGAAGTAGGTTGCGTACCAATTGGCCGCGATAGGGATCCCGATCGCCGTCACGCCGAGCAGCACGAACCACCAGGGAGCGTACTTCCCCATCTGCTTGTTCCGCTTGCCGATCCAGGTCAGGAACAGCACCGCGGAAATGAGGAGTGGAATTCCCGGGGGCGTCGGCGGCCGCCCGAATTCGAACAGGAGCCAGACGAGGCTCAGGGTGAAGGCGTAGCCCAGGCGTTCGCGGACGACGACGCCACCGACCGGGGCCGGCCCCGGCGGGGGCGTGGCCACGGTCGATTGCGGTGCGAGAGGATCGCCTCGATGGTGCATGTCGGGTGAGCTGGCCTGCCGGAAAGAGATCAGAGAGGTGCCCAATCATAACAGATTTGGCAAATGCCGTGCCACCATGCATTTGCGGGGGCCTGTGATACCCCAGCTCACCGCGGGTGCCTGCCGCAACCCCTCGCCGGACCGGCCCGCATGTTGCTGATGCGGACAGCGTGATTCCCGCCCAGTCTCCACCCGGCATACCCGGCCCATCCTTGGGGACCATGACGCCATCGGTCCTGGTGCTCGACGGCGAGCAGCGGGCTTCCCTCGCGGTAGTGCGATCGCTGGGACGACGCGGGTGTGAGGTCCACGTCGGGTCCAACACGCGACACTCGATCGCCGGCGGTTCCCGCTTCGCGGCAAGCGAGGCTCTCCTCCCGGATCCGATGGCCGGAACCGAGGCCTATTGCACCGCGGTGGCCCGCCTGCTCGAAGCGCACCGAACCCACGTGGTGATCCCGGTAACCGAGGGCTCGACCCTGGCGCTGCTGGAGCGCCCCGACCTGCTCGATGGCGCGTGCATCCCCACCTCCGATCTGCCGCGCTTTCGGCGTGCCTCCGACAAGGGCGTGGTGCTCGCCCTGGCCCGCGAACTGGGCATTGCGGTCCCGGCGCAGTGGTCGACCTCGGGCCTGGCGGGTGAAACCCCCGGTATCCCCGCCGACCAGTTCCCGCTGGTGATCAAGCCGGCTCGTTCGGTGTCGGGCGAAGCTGGTCGCCGCCGAAAAGTGGGCGTACGGTACGCCCATACACCGGAGCAGCTGCAGGAGGCGCTTCACGACCTGGGGCCCGGGGCGGGACCGTTCCTCCTTCAGGCCAGAGTGGAGGGCCCCGGACTCGGCATCTTCCTGCTCCGCTGGGGTGGCGAGGTGATCGCCAGCTTCGCGCATCGCCGCATCCGGGAAAAGCCGCCCTCCGGCGGCGTCAGCGTGTGCTGCGAGAGCGTTCCGGCTCCGGCGCACCTGCTCGGTCAGTCACGGGCCCTGCTTGAGGCGCTCGACTGGCGCGGGGTCGCCATGATCGAGTACAAGCACGATACCCGCACCGGGCACGATTACCTCATGGAGATCAACCCCCGGTTCTGGGGCTCGCTGCAGCTGGCCATCGACGCCGGCGTGGATTTCCCGTGGTACCTCCTCCAATCGGCGCTCGGGCACCGGACGGCGACCGTGGACCGCTGGCGGACCGGGATCCGGAGCCGCTGGTGCTGGGGGGAAATCGATCACCTCATCGCCCGGCTGCGGCGGTCACCGGCCGAACTCGACCTTCCGTCCGACGACCCGGGAATGCTCCGAACTGCCGCCAGCATCCTCCTACCCTGGAGACCGCGGCAGAAGAGCGATGTCTTCCGGCTCTCCGATCCACTTCCCGGTCTGCGCGAGAGCCTCGCGTGGGTGCGCGCCCTCTAGCCATGTCGCGCACGTCAGCCTCGCCGGTGCGGGTCGCCCACGTCATCCAGAATCTCAACTATGGCGGGATGGAGCGGGTGCTTCACAACCTGGCCCGCCACCTTCCCTCGCGGGGGTTCGAAGTCCACGTAGTGGTGCTGCAGTACCTGGGTCGCTTCGCCGAGGGGCTCGAAGGCCTGGCCACGTTCCACCAGGTGCCCCCCATGTCGCGCTTCTCCCTGCTCTACCCCAGGGAGCTGATCGCGGTCCTGCGGGGAATCGGCCCTGACCTGGTGCATTCGCACGCTGGTGTCTGGCTCAAGTCGTCACGGGCGGCCCGGGCCGCCGGGGTCCCGGTCGTGGTCCACACCGAGCACGGCCGTCCGGACCCGGTTCCGCTGGCTGACCGCCTGATCGACAACCGGGCGAGCCGTCTCACCGATGCCGTGATCGCCGTCTCGGATGCTCTCGCCCGGGTGCTCCGCCTGCAGGTGGTGCACGACCCCTCGCGGATTCGGGTCATCCCGAACGGGGTCGATACCGATCGTCTGCGTCCTTCAGCCGACCGCCGAGCCTTGCGGGAGGCGCTGGGCATACCGCCTGAAGCGGTGGTTTTGGGCAGTGTGGGAAGGCTCGAGCCGGTCAAGAACTTCGGGTTGGCCCTTCGGGCGCTCGCCCGGCTGGCCGAGCCGGCGGGCGGGGGACCACCGTGGCTGGTGCTGGCGGGAGATGGGAGCGAGCGGGCCCCGCTCGAAGAGCTGGCGCGGTCCCTCGGGGTGTCGTCCCGGGTGAAGTTTCTCGGCTGGCGCGACGATGCGGAGCGGATCTACGGCGCGCTGGACGTGTTCACCCTGACCTCGCGCAGCGAGGGTACCTCCGTCAGCCTCCTGGAAGCGATGAGCTCAGGGGTCTGTCCGATCGTCACCGACGTGGGAGGGAACCGCGCGGTCCTGGGCCCGGGGCTGGAAGGGCTGCTGGTTGCGGACAACGACGAAGCCGCGCTGGTCGCCGCCTGGAACCGGGCGCTGGCGGAGCCGGGGTTCCGCTCGGAATCCGGCGCTCGGGCCCGGGAGCGGGTCCAGAACACGTTCTCCCTGGAGCGTATGGTCGACACGCACGCGGAGCTCTATCACGAGCTGCTCCGGAGACCCCGCGGCTCGAGGCTCACCTGACACTCCGCCGCAGCGTGCCGACAAGGGCGGTGGCCTGCGCATGCCCGATCAGGGCGCTGGCAGCCGGGAGCAGGTGATAGTCGGCATCGTTGTACAGCCGCTCCGGGCCCTGGTAGGTCTGCAGCGCCGCCAGATTGTCCACGAACGTCCAGTTGAGCTCCGCGGCCATCCCGCGCAGGGCCTCGTACAGCTCCCGCTCCTCCCGGACTCCGTCCTCGTACCTGATAGGGAGACGAGCCACGGTGCGTACGAAGGCCGAATCGAGCGACTGCCTCACCGCCAGCTGGTAGGACGGAATGGGGCTCATGATCAGCAGCAGTCCGGGATTCTCCTGGCGGATCAGCGACATCAGGGCCCGAACCCGGCGGAGGCTCTCGGCGCGGCTTGGCGGAAAGTGGTGGAAGAACAGCTGCTGATTGAGCATCTGGGAGGTGAACGCGTCGGGGTACCCCACCGTTGGTTCCCGGGCCTTCCAGAGGTCGCGGATGTAGGCCACCACCGTCGTGAGACCGGCGCCCTGTTGCGAGGCCACGCGCCGAAGCTCCATCACCCGCATGTACAGGCGGCGCACGCCGACGGCGTCGGCCACCTTCCTCGCCGCGAAAAGGACCCGGCTCCGGTAGTGGACAGCCGGGTCATCCAACGAATACCAGACGGGAGGCGCCAGGCGATACCCATCGCCGTCGGCGACGAAGTGGGGGCGATCGTCGAGACGCAGGATATCGTAGAAGTCGTTGCCGGTGTACAGGTCCATGACCAGCACGCGGGGGTGGTACGGCTGCAGGACCTTCCGGAAGGCGAGATACTCCTGGATCGGCGAGAACTTCCCCACCCCGTAATTGAGCGCCGCGACGCGGAGCCCGGCCGCCTTCAGCTCCGCCTCGAGTATCCCGGAGTGCACCAGCTCGTTCGGGGCGCACAGGTCGGTATGCGAGTCGCCGATCACCCCGATCTTGATGAGGGCGGTGTCCCCGATGAGCGAATCGCGACTGAGGCTGGTGCGTACACCGTCTTCGTTCCTGGCATAGTCGATGGCCCGCCCGGTCGCGGGGTCGGGGCAGCGGCCCAGCGCCATGTGGCCGGTCGCCCGGGCGGTCCTCCAGCCGAGGTCTGGGTCCCCATAGTTGGGTACCGGGGGAAACAGGCCGAGCCCCATGCACACCAGGTCGACCAGCAGCAGCGTGACGCCGATGATCGCGCCGTAGGTGAGCCCGGCGGCGGCCACCCGCCGGAGCCGTGAGGTGGCACCTGCGGGCTGGCTCATCCGACCAGGTTCCGACGGGGGCATAAAGGGACCCTGTCGTGGCCGAAACGGTCGCATCGCTCGCTCGGATACATCGTGCTCCACGCTCCGGGAATTCAAAAGCCGGCTGCCGACTGACGTCGCGGACGTGCCGGTGCAACATTAAGGCCGCACCGGGGCTTTGGGGAGTCGACCTGCAGGCGGGCTCCCCAACCACGGGTGAGTAGCTACTCTTGGGCGCCCTGTTGGACCGTCGCGACAGTCTATGGGCATGGCTAAGGGGCGGTTGTGGGCATACACTTTGCCCTGAGAAAGACCCCTAATCCGATCGCCGCTAATCTCCCACATGACTCCACCATCGCCCGGCCCGCATCCCACCTCTCTCCTTTCGTCCCTGCGGTGGGGGTGACGCTGATTGAGCGGCTGGCCGCCGCCGGGGCCCGCCTGGCAGGCACCCAGGGCGCGATCCTGTGTTTCCATGGATTGCACGCCGAGGGGGCGCCACCCTCGTCCTCGATGCATGTCTCGCCCGACCAGTTCGAGGCCATGGTCGACGCCATCCGGAGGGTCGGCCGACTGGTTCCTCTGGAGGAGATCCTATCCCGGCACCTCGCCGGCCGCAGCACGGTGGGGCTGGTCTCACTGACGGCCGATGACGCCTACGTCTCGCTGCTCCTGCTGGAGCCGCTGCTACGACGGCAGCAGATTCCGCTGGCAGTCTTCGCGGTGAGCGGGGCGTTGGCGACGGGATCGAGGTTCTGGTGGGATCGGGTCGAGAGTGCGGCGGCCTGGGCCGACCCGGAGCGCTGGCGCCGGTTCGAGGACCAGTGCGGGCTCCCCGAGGCCTACCGCATCGGTCAACCCGCCAGTGAGGGACGCACCCGGCCGTTGCGTCAGTGGGTGTTGGCGGCGCACGCCGGTGTCTGGCCCGGCCGGCTTGAAGAAACCCTGACGCGGATCGAGGAAGAGGCGGGGCAACCCACCCGGCAGCGTTCCATGACCGAGGCGGAATTGTCGGGGTTTCTGGCGCGGTCGGGCGCGCAGTTGGGGGTCCACACGGTCTCCCACGCCGCCCTACCGTTTCTGCCTGACGACGAACTCCTCCGGCAGGTGCGGCAGGGACACGAGGCGCTCCGGGATCGTTTCCCGAATGTCCTCCCCTGCCTCGCGATTCCTTTCGGACTGTACGACGAGCGCACCCTGCGCCTCGTGACCACGGCCGGACTCACCGCCTCGCTCACTTTGCAAGGTCAGACGCTCGATCGGCCCTTTGACGCCGGGGTGGGGATTCCCCGCATCTGTGTGGTGCGGGAGCACCGGCCCGGGAAACTGGCTCTCAAGGCGAGTCGTCTGGCTCGCCCGCTGCAGCGTCTTCGGCCGGGCACCGGCGGCCGATACCCGGTGCTGCCATCGGCGACGACCTGACGCGGCCCACCGGAAATGGGGGCTAGGCCTAGGGCATGAAACCGATGGGCCCGACCTTCGAGACCTTGATCTGGTCCACGTAGCGCTCGCCGAACGAGAACGGCTCGGACCAGGCCTCGAACCACAGCACCCGGATCTGCTCGCTGGTACTGGCACGATCGGTCTGGACGTCGCTGCGCCGGAGTCGCAAGGTCGGCGTGGCCGGACAGGTGGTGCCGCTGGGGCCACAGTTGTCCACCCAGAGCTCGAAGAGGCCATTCGCCTGTCCCGGCGAATTCAGCCGATAGTGCACTTCGGTGAAGTACCAGTTTCCGGCGACGAAATCGAGATCGTTGCCCTGGTTCTGCTTCTGGCAGATGTCCATGGGCGGGTTGAAGTGCATCGACATCGTGCCGCTGCTGCCGGTGGTCCCGCCGCAGTTCCACATCAGGTTGCCCCACCGGATGCCGCCGCTGCCCGGCTCGTCGGCGTTGAAGGTCAGCCATTTCTCCTGCCCGAAGCGGTACCCCGCCAGCGGCTTGGTGTAGAAGCGCACCCAGATCTCGCCGGCGCCCTGGGCCAGCGCGTGGTCGGCCATGTTGCCGGTGGTGCTGCTGGTGCCGCCTGAGCCCTTGTTCCCGGTGGTGGCGGCGCAATTCGACTTGAAGCCGACGTTGCCGCAGCGCCCGGTCCCCCCGGCCAGGCCGGCGTTGTTGAAGATGGTGCCGCACCAGCCGTCGGTCTGCAGCAGGCCGCCGGAGCCATTGGCCTGATCGCAGTTCTTCTCGTACCAGGTCCCGTCCTCGAAATCGTCGCACAGGACCACATTGCTGTCCGTTCCGCACCCCGACTCGGACGAGCTGAAGAACATGCTGGGGGGTGGCGCATCCGCGATCTGCATGGTCGCGCTGCCCGCCAGGGGGCCGTTCGGGTCCGAGGCAAGCACCTGGAAGGTGCCGGCCGCGTTCCCCGCCGTGAAGAAACCGGAGCTGTTGATGGTCCCGCCGGTCCCGCTCCAGACTACCGTCGGATTCGGCTGGGTTCCGCCGTTGCTCAGGGTCGCCGTGGCGGTAAACTGCTGAGTCTGACCGACGACCAGCGAAACGCTGGACGGCGTGACCGTAATGGCCGTGAGGGAGGCGGCGCTCAGCGTGACGACGCTGGTGTCCGCCACGCCGTTGGTCGCCGTCGCGACGACCTGGAAGGTGCCGACCTGGTTGCCGGCGGTATAGAGACCGCCGTTCGTGACGGTTCCGCCGGTGGCACTCCAGGTGACCGCGGGATTGGCCTGGGTGGCGCCGTTGCTCAGCGTGGCCGAAACGTTGAACTGCTGAATCTGTCCGGTCTGCAGCGGGGCGCTCGTGGGGGTCACGAACAGACTGGCGATGGTGGGCGCGGAAATCGTCACACCGCTGGTATCGGCCATGCCGTTGGCCGCCCGGGCAATTACCCGGAACGTGCCCGCGGTGCTGCCGGCGGTGTACCGGCCGGCGGAGGTGATCGTCCCGCCGGTGGCGGTCCACGTGACCGAGAGACTGGTGGTGCTGCCGTCGCTCAACTGGCCCAGCGCCGAGAATTGCTGGGCTTGTCCGAACTGGAGCGCGGCACTCGGAGGGGTCAGGATCACGGCCGCGAGCGTCGGCGGAACCGCCGCGACCAGGACCTCCGCCGTGTCGCTCAGTGTCCCGCCTACCACGGTCGCGGTAACGAGGTAGCTCCCGGTCTGGGCCGGGGCGGTGAACAGGCCGGTGGGGCTCACGCTTCCGCCGGTCGCGCTCCACGCCACGGTGACCGCTGAGTCGGTCCCATCGCTCAGGACCCCGGCGGCGGAGAACTGCTGCGTCCCTCCGGGTACCACGGCGGCGTTGGAGGGATCGATTCGCACCCCAACGAGGGTGCGGATGGAGAAGGTGATCTGTACCAGGCTGGTATCGGATCGGCCTCCCAGGCTTGCGATGACCCGGTAGTCGCCGGAACTCTGCCCCGCCCGGAACACCCCATCGCCGTCGATCGTCCCACCGGTAGCCTGGAAGGTGGCCCCATCGGCCGGGCCCTCGCTGCCATCACTGAACTGGGCGATCGCCTGGAAATCCACCGTCGCCCCCGGCTCGACCACCACCGAGGAGGGTGACAGGCGAAGCGAGAACTCGACGAAACCAGCCTCGATCGGCTTTCCCGCGGCGCAGGCCACGAGGAGGGCACTGCCCACGACGGCATGACGCCAATCGAAGGTGCGGCGGGCGAGGCGAACCGGGAGCATCATGAGCACCACCAGCTATGCGCAGAATAGGAACGAACGATTGGGCCCCGGCGACTCACCCAGCCGTCGGGCGCCGACCCCTTCGACCCGCCCAGTCGGCCGGGCGTCGAAAGTGGCCCAGAGAGATAAGGCGGGTAACCCACCCGCGCCAGAGAGCCGGGACGCGTACGGTGACTCGGCGGTGGCCCCTCCCGGGACTGCCCCGAAGGCTGGGCGAAGACCGAGACAGTCGGCAGCGCGGATCCTGACGTGAATAGCCTGAACAAGGCACGTTCCATACCGCCCCTGGTACGACCTGCGCGGTGAACTGGATCGGAGGTGGTGCCTTCACGGACCCGGGTCGCGGGCCGGTGAAGGCTGCACGAACAGCCTGGAAACCCGGGCTATCTGTCTCTTTGACAACGAGATAGGGGCGGACCGTCCAGCGGCGCTGGCCGGGGGGCGGGAGAAAGTGCCGTTGCGGATCGCCCCGGCTGCATGTGGCTGACGGCCCACAGCGCGACCGGACGCGAAAAGGCCCAGAGGAACCGATGTCCCCTGGGCCCCTCGCCTGCCCTGACGACTCCGGGCTTACGGCATGAAGCCGATCGGCCCGACCTTCGAGACCTTGATCTGGTCCAGGTACCGTTCCCCGACGGAGAAGGGCTCGGACCAGGCCTCGAACCAGAGCACCCGGATCATCTCACTGGTGTTGGCGCGATCGGTTTGCACGTCGCTGCGGCGCAGGCGCAGCGTCGGCGTGGCCGGGCAGGAGGTGCCGTTGGGGCCACAGTTATCCACCCAGAGCTCGAAGAGTCCATCGGCCTGCCCGGGGGTGTTGAGCCGGTAGTGCACTTCGGCGAAGTACCAGTTGCCCGCGACGAAGTCGATATTGTTCCCCATGTTCTGCTTCTGGCAGATATCCATCGGCGGATTGAAGTGCATCGAGAGGGTACCGGTGCTGCCGGCATTGCCACCGCAGTTCCACATCAGGTTGCCCCACCGGATGCCGCCGCTGCCAGGCTGGTCGGCGTTGAAGGTCAGCCACTTCTCCTGGCCGAACTGATACCCCGGCAACGGCTTGGTATAGAAGCGGACCCAGACCTCGGCGGAGCCCTGCGAGAGGCCGTGATCGGCCATGTTGCCGGTGGTGTTGCTGGTCCCGGCCGAACCCTTGTTGCCGGTGGTCGCCGCGCAATTCGACTTGAAGCCGGCGCTGCCGCAGCGTCCGGTGCCTCCGGCCAGGCCACCGTCGTTGTAGATCGTGCCACACCAGCCATCGGTCTGCAGCAGGCCGCCGGAGCCGTTGGCCTGATCGCAGTTCTTCTCGTACCAGGCGCCGTCCTCGAAGTCGTCACAAAGGATGACGTTCGCATCGGTACCGCAGCCCGCCTCGGAGGAGTTGAAGTACATGCTCGAGGGCGGCGCCACCACCAGCGTCACGCTCGAGGTGTCCGCGAGGGTGCCGCTCTGCTGGACCGCGATCACCCGGAAGGTGCCGGTGGTGTTGCCCGCGGTGTAGAGCCCGGCGCCGCTGATGGTCCCGCCGGTGGCGCTCCAGGTCACGGCGGGATTCGACTGACTGCCGCCGTTGCTCAACGTGGCGGAGACGGTGAACTGCTGGGTCTGCCCGAGGGCCAGCGAGACCGATGCGGGCGAGACGACGATACCCGTGACGGTCACGGCGGTGAGGGTCACCGCGCTGGTGTCGGCCACGCCATTGGAGGCGGTCGCGATCACCCGGAAGGTGCCGGCGCTGGCGCCCGCGGTGTACAGGCCGCCGGTCGAGACGGTCCCGCCCGTCGCGCTCCAGGTCACGGTGGGATTGGACTGGGTAAGGCCGTTGCTCAGCGTCGCGGACACACTGAACTGCTGAGTCTGGCCGGTCGTGAGGCTGACGGACACCGGCGTGACCGAGAGCGCGGTGATCGTCGGCGTCGTGACGGTGATGGCGCTGGTGTCGGCCTTGCCATTGCTGCTGGCCGCGATCACCCGGAAGGTGCCCGCCGTGGCGCCCGCGGTATACAGGCCGGAGCTGTTCACGGCGCCGCCAGTCGCGGTCCAGGTCAAGGCCGGATTGGTCTGGCTGCCGCCGTTGCTGAGGGTGGCGGTAGCGGTGAACTGCTGCACCTGCCCGCTCTGCAGCGAAACGGTCGGCGGCGTCAGCGCGATCGAGGCGATGGTGGGCGCGGTGACCGTGACCGCGCTGGTATCCGCCAGGCCGTTGGCCGACCGGGCGATCACCCGGAAGCTGCCGGCGGTGCTACCCGCGGTGAAGAGTCCGGAGGCGTTCACGGTTCCGCCGGTGGCGGTCCAGGTGATGGGGATCGTCGTCGTGGTCCCGTCGTTCAGCTGACCCACCGCGGTGAACTGCTGAGTCTGTCCGAACTCGAGCGAGGTCGAGCCGGGGGTGAGCAGCACGCCGGTGAGGGTCGGGGGAGGCACGCTCACCGTCACCTGCGCGGTGTCGGCCAGGGTACCGCCCTGCTGCAGCGCGATGACCAGTGAGGTCCCCGCGACCGAGGGGGCGGTGTACGATCCGGACGGCGTGATGGAGCCACCGGTGGCGCTCCAGGTCACCGACACCGAGGAGTTGCTGCCGTCGCTCATCACCCCCACCGCCGAGAAGACCTGGGTAGCACCCGGCAGGAGCGCGGCGGTGCTGGGCGAAACGCTGATCCCGGTAAGCGTCGGTGGCGACGACGAGGGGCGGATCACAACCGTCCCGCTGTCCACTTTGCCGCTGCGATGGCGGCCCTTGACGGTGTAGGTGCCCGACAGGCTGCCGGCGGTGTACCGACCGGTGGTCGAGATGGTCCCCCCGGTGGCTTCCCAGTCGACCGTGACCGCACTGTGACCGCCGCCATTCAGGTCGGCGATCGCCGAGAAATCGACGAACTCCCCGGTGTTGAGCGAGACACTGTCCGGGAACACGGTGACCCCGACCACGTCGTCCGGGGGCGGTTCCAGCCCCCCCTCGAGCGGCTGACCGGGGGCACAACTGCCCAGCAGGAGTGCGAGTCCGGCCCGGAGCATGAGGGGAGAGCAGCGGAAGCTGAGGTAATCGGTCATCATGTGGGGAGTCCCTGAGGATGTCGGAGTCGCGACCGAACCCGGCGTGGCGCCGCGACTGGGTACGTCATTCGCAACGGAGTTATCGGCCCCGGTACGGCGGGCCTGAAGTGGCGGCCGGGCATGCGCTGGCCCGGTGTGACGCATCGCACATCTCCGGGTCACGGGAACCGCGACTGGCCCGTTACCGTCGATCCTGCGACGAGCGCATGAGGTGATCCCTGCCGCGCGACCGCCGGTCCCGGGCCGACGACCGACGAGCGACGCGAGAGGCTCGTGGGCCCGGTGGGCGATGCCGATCCTGATGGCGATGCCTATATAGGTCCTGCGAGGAGATGCGTGCGGTAACCGCGCTCACGTAAGCGACACGATATTTGACGTGTCTCGCGGACGTTGCGAGCGCCGCGCTGTCGTGAGTTGTGACAACGACGCGATTCTTGACAGTGAAGTCGGGCGGGGACGCCCGGAAACAAACGAAGCGGGCTGCGCTCGACAGCGGCAGCCCGCTCCAGTGTGGATGGTCCCTCACACCCGGGTCTGATAGCCTCCGACCCTCCCTATCCTCCGGTGTTCGGGTACACCTGCGTGTTATCTCGCCGCGGTGCAGCGATCCTTGAGGACCGGCACGGCCATGAGAGTGTCCGCCAGCGAAGGCGACACCAGGGCGTAGCCGGCCACGCTCGGGTGGCCGTCATAGGGAAACAGAAACAGCTCCTCCTTGGGGCGCCCATCTCGCTGCAGCGGGGGGGTGAGGTCCACGGTGGTCAGACCGGCCTCTCGCGCGGTGCGCTCCACCCAGCGGACCTGCTCATCGAGGCTGTCGTAGACCGCCCGGTGCGACGGGTAGATCGCGAAGACCAGCGGCACGCCGGCGCCGGCCAGCCGGTCCCGAAGCGCGGTCAAGCGCTGCCGGTACTCGTCCCGCAACTTGAGCAGAGCCTGGTTGGGTCCGGAGGCCTCGGGGGCGAGCCTGACCGGCAGCACCGCAGTGGTTTTGCGGGCCCGCCACTTCCCCCGCGCTTCCATCACCAGATTCCAGAGCGCGAGCTGCCGGGCCCAGGGATAGACCAGGGACATCGGGAACCTGGACTTCGCGGCCCGGTTGGTCGCCAACTGGGTCCACATGGCCGATGGAAGGTCCGTGACATCGTTCTCGACGAAGGTGATCACCGCCACATCGATGCCGAGCGAGAGCGACCGATCGGCCATGCCGGCAGCGGTCTCGATGCTGGAGCCGGGAACACCCGCGTTGATGACCCGCACGCCGTCGCCGCAGCGCGACCGCAGCAGGCGCTCCACATCGGCGGGGAGAGTCTTGTCGTCGTCGACCAGGTACCCGAACGTGAACGAATCACCCAGCATCAGGACCCGGACTTCCCCGGCGGGCTTGGTACGCGGGAGCTGACCCGCATCCCGGTAGCCAAGACTGTCGATCGTGATCCGGTAGGGCAGCTGGGGTACGAGCCGTTCGACCAGGCTCTGACCGGGGCTGAACATGCCGGGGATCCGCTCGAATTCCCGCTGCGTGACGGTCGCCAGACTCCCGACCGGTGCCAGGTCGAAGAGCCGGAGCGCGACCTCGGCCAGGGCCAGGGAGAGTGCGACCCCGAGGGCGACCGCGACCGTCCCCCAGAGCCACTTCCGGGCCCGTGTGTGGGCAGCGGTGGTCATGGACCTTCTCCTGTCGACATCGGGTGAAGAGGCGGGTCGACCCGAATACCAGGGCAGTCGAGCTGAACCGTCACTGCGACCAATCGCCGGTTACGGGGTCGGCGCACCGCTAGAGGGCCGGCTTCCAGCGCCTGCGCCAGTCCTGGAACATCAGCACCGCCCACAGTGCGACCGCGTTGGGGCTGGCGCCCCGCTGGACATCGGCCCACGCCGCCCGGATCGGCCGCGGGTCGAGGACCCCGCCCTCGGCCAGGGCTGACGGAGCGAGCAGCTCGTCCGCCCAGCCCCGCAGGGGGCCGCGTACCCAATCGAGCAGGGGAACGGTGAATCCCATCTTGGGGCGATCGACCAGCGCCGGGGGCACGCGGCGGTGGAGGACCTGTCGCAGCAGCCACTTCCCCTCCCCATGCCGGATCTTGTATTTGAGGGGCAGCCGCCAGGCGAATTCGACCACGCGGTGATCCAGCAGGGGCACTCGCGCCTCGAGACTGACAGCCATGCTGGCCCGGTCCACTTTGGCGAGGAGGTCATCGGCCAGGTAGCCGCGCTGGTCGGCGAGCATCATCCGGTCCTCCAGCGCCGCAGGAGTGCCCGCGCCGAGCAGATCGTCGAGCTCATCGGGCAGCTCGGTTGCGCCCGGCACCAGCGCTCCGGGATGGTCCCACGCCGACATCAGGGTGCGATAGCGCCCGGCGCTCCCGTCGGCCCGAAGGAGCCGCGCCAGCTTGTGCAACCGCTCACCGACCAGCCGGGGCCGGGAACGGGCCGGCAGGAGGCGGGCGGCAACCCCGGTCACCCGATCCCAGGTCGACGACCCGATCGCCGAGAGGCCGCCCGCCGCCAGGGCCCGGAGCGGGCGGGGCACCCGGCCAAGGCGGCGGGACAGCGCGGCGCCATAGCGATATCGGTTGTACCCGCCGAACAGCTCATCCCCGCCATCGCCCGAGAGCGCCACCGTCACATGCCGACGAGCCAGGGCCGAGACGAGGTAGGTCGGGATCTGCGACGGGTCGGCCAGCGGCTCGTCGAACATCTCCGAGAGCCGCGGTATCACCTGCAGGGCATCGTCGCCCGATACCCGAAGCTCGGTATGCTCGGTGCCAAGGTGCCGGGCGATCGCCCGGGCATGGTCCGCCTCGTCATGTTCCCGGCGATCGAACCCGATGGTGAAGGTCCGCGCGGGCCGCGGCAGCGCCTCCTGCATGAGCGCCACGACCGTGGACGAATCGATCCCCCCGGAAAGCAGCGCCCCGAGCGGCACATCGGCCTCGAGGCGGAGGCGCACCGCCTCCCGCAGCAGCGTATCCAGCTCCGCCACGGCGTCCTGGTCGCTGCCGGTCCACGGGTGGGCGACGCCCTGCGCCGCCGCGGTCAGGGCCGACCAGTAGGGCTCCGGCCGGGGGAGCGACGAGAACGGTGGCCGAACCGTGAGCCAGTGTCCCGGGGGGAGCTTGTAGACGCCCTGGTAAATGGTCGCGGGCGCGGGAACATAGAGGTATCGCAGGTAGGACGTCAGTGCGTCGCGATTGAGCCGGCGAGGAAAGCCGGGAAGCGCCACGAGGGACTTGAGCTCGGAGGCGAACGCCACGTCCCGCGCACCCCACCAGTAGTGCATCGGCTTGATGCCCAGCCGGTCGCGAATCAGCGTGAGGCTCCGCTCCTCGGCATCCCATACCGCGATGGCGAACATGCCGACGAACCGCGGCACGGCCCCGGCAATGCCCCAGCTCTCGAAGGCCGCCAGGATGACCTCGGTATCCGAGTGCCCGCGAAACCGGTGACCGCGCGCCCGCAGCTCCTCACGCAGGGCGTTGTGGTTGAAGACCTCCCCGTTGAACACGAGCGTGAAGCGTCCGCTGGGCGAGGCCATCGGCTGATGCCCGGCGGGGCTCAGGTCGATGATCGCCAGGCGACGGAACCCCAGGGCCACGCCCGCATCGGGAACCACGAACCGGCCCTCATCATCCGGACCCCGATGCCGGATGGGATCGGTCATGGCGCGAATGAGCGTATCGAGCTCGGCTTCGGTCGCGCCGCCGGCGCGGAACAGACCCGCGAGTCCACACATCAGGCCGGCCACTCCACGGGAGGCGGGGGGCGCAGGCGGCGCAGCACCAGCTCGGCGGCCCAGCGCAGTTGCATCCGACGCCATTCGGCGCTCGGCAGCGTGTCCTGACCCCCGCGGCGGTTCCGCAGCCAGTCGAGCAGCTCGCTCACTGTCGGGAACCAGCCGCGACGTGAGGCGAGCCGCCGGAGCAGGGTTTCGGTCCGGGGGTGGACCCGCCCGTTTCTGGTGTACCGCTTCCCGAGGTGGGTCGCGACGATGCAGACACCCCCCTCGGCCTCGAGGCGGTCCTGCGCCGCCTCGCCGATCAGGGCGTTGAAGGCCGCGGAATCCTCGCAGTCGGTCGCCGAGAACCACCAGGGCGCCAGCGGGCGCCGCGGATCACGGTACGGCAGCGTGGGGTTGATCCGCAGCAGGTTGATCTCGCTGAAGGTGAGGTTGCGAACGTAGGTGATCCGTTCCCGGCAGAGATCGCCCCACCACCACCGCGATCCCTGCACGTGACCCTGAAACCAGTCCCGCGGGTGCCCGTTGGTCAGGGCGTAGAACCAGCGGACCGGGGGGAGGTCCACCCGGTCGACGCCCCAGTAGAGATTCTCCCGGTTGTGCCCGTGGTTCGCATGGGAGCGGGGCCACTGTCCCGTCAGCTCGCGGAACCGGGCCAGCCCCGCTTCGGTGCGCTCGCGGGGGCTCGATTCCATGGTGGCGCAGTGAGAGGCGAGCTCGAAACCCTGGGCCGCGAGGCCGCGAAGAAACGCCTCATAGCCCGCGTCCTCCAGGGTGTGCCCGGCGAAGAAGAGAGAACTTCCCTCGGGACACGCGACCGGCCAGAACGTCTTGGTGGTCCGCATCCCGAGCTGGTGCAGCAGGGTGTACACCGGGGCGACGTTCTCGGCCGTCGCGTCGTCGGTATCGTCGAAGATCGTGAAGGCAAAGCGGGCACCGCCCGGGTACGGACCGTCGCCGGCTCCGCTCATGCGGCGCTCCCGGGCCCGCTCCCCGTCCCGCGGGCGCCCGTACTCGCCAGCCCCCGATACAACCCGGCGATGCCTTCCCCGATGACCGTCCAGCTGTAGATCCGCTCGGCGGTCTGCCGGGCGGCGGCGCCCAGCTCCGTTACGATCGCGGGCTCGGTCAGGAGCCGGTCGATGGCCTCGGCGAAGGCGGCGGGAGTGTCCCCGATGAGAATGTTGCGACCATGCTCCGCCGCGAGGCCCTCACACCCGATCGAGGTGCTCACGACCGCCTTCCCCATGGCCCAGGCGTCCAGGATCTTGAGCCGGGTGCCCCCACCCACCCGCAGCGGCACGACGAAGGCGCGGGCCGCGCTCACGTAGGGTCGAATATCATCGACATAGCCGGTCATCTCGATGCCGGCCTCGGCGTACTGCTTCTTGTCCGCTTCGGAGCACTGCCCTACCCAGGTCACCGTCAGCGCGGGCCACTTGGCGCGGACCAGCGGCAGGATCTCCCGGGCGAAATACCCCAGGGCGTCCCGGTTAGGGAACCAGCCGGTGCCACCGACAAAGACCAGGCCGCCACCCGCCGACGCCGGCGCGGCCCGGTAGTGCTCGACGTCCACCCCATTGGGGACCACGGCAACGGTCGCGCCCGGGACCAGCTCCCGGAAGATGGCGGCATCGGGCTCGGAGACAGCGAGGTTCAGGTCACAGGCCGGAAGCCAGCGGCGCTCATCGGCGAAGACCAGTCGGGCCTGCAGGCGAAGATAGGCTCGGAGCCAGGGCCGGGCCTCCGCCTCCGCCCGGCGCGCGAGCAGCTTCGACTCCACGTTGTGGTGGGTGCAGGCCACGACCCGGCCGCGCAGGGTTGGCAGGTATCGGGCCAAATCGAGACTGTCCACGTGGATCAGATCGTACGACTCTCCCTTGAGCCGCCGGGCAAGGGCGGCGGCGAACCCGGGTGATTCATAGGTGTAGTGCACGAACGACCGGCCGGTAAGCAGGCTTCGCAGGTGATTCCAGAGAAGCCGGGCCCGCGAGTGTTCCTCGGCAATGGGGAACACCTCCACCTCGTCGCAGACCCGACGCAGCACCTCGACCTGGGCCGGGAGATGCTCGGGGGTGGTGGCAGGCGACTTCCGGTAGAAGCACAGCAGCGTGACGGAATACTGCCGGGCGAGCTGGCGCAAAATATTGTAGGACCGGATCGCCACGCCCGAATCCGGGGGATACGGCAGCGTATGGCAGAGGAAGAGGAGCCGGCCGGCTTTCATCGCGGCCCCGTGCGGGTCTCGACCGGTCCGGCGTCCTCCGCGGGACCATTCAGGGCCGGGGTCACGCGGGAGAACGGGAGGACATGGGCTCGGGCTCCATCGATTCTGGTCGGCACATCCGCGCTGAAATTAGCACGGATCGTGCCAGCACGATGGGGCCGTCGCCCCGCGCGGCACCGGTGGGAAGCGGAGCACCGGCGCTCCATTTCAGACGGTCACCGGAGGCACCAGCTCGAACAGGGCGAGATCCTCGGCGTGAGTGCGGGCGTAGGTGTCGGCGTCCCAGGCCACCTGTCCCCCCTCCGCGGTCCCGAAAGCGGGGTCCTGGAGAAACATCTGAAATGGCTCGTTGCGCTCGGTGGGAGCGAAGCGGATGGCCCGCGGCGCGTCCGGCTGTTGCGCCAGCCAGACGGCGAAGGCCTGCTCCACCCGCCGCTGAAAGACCCGGCAGGAGAGCACGAAGGCCTCGACCATCCCCTCGCCAGTCAGCAGCATCGAGAGAATCTCGCCGTGGCTGCCGGTCTTATCCTCCAGGGTGGCGGTGAACAGCCGGCCACCGGCCGACAGGACCTCGGCCACCTCGGTGTCGGTGAGTCGGCGCCCGTTGGCGTTGAACTGATTGGTCTTGTTGATGAGCTGCACCGCCCGGGCCCGGTCGCCGGTGGAGCGATCATGCACCGTGAGTCGCATGCGTAGATCGCGCAGAAAGGCGCGCAGGTCGGCCCCTTCAACCGCCTGCGGTACCAGGCCTTCGAGACGCCGGCGGTAGAGCTCGGTGCGGCCCCGGTCCTCCGCGGTAAGGGCCCGGCGACCGAAGCGTCGATTGAGATCGAGGAGCAGCGCGGGGAGCTCATCGTCCTGCTTGGGAAAGGCGACGCACTGCACCGTCGGGAGCCGCTGCGACACTTCCTCCAGCTCCACCGGGTTGTCATCCACGAAGACGATCGCATCGAGGCCGAGGTTGAGCTGACGGGCCAGTTCGCCGATCTGGGCGCTCTTGGCGTGATAGCTGGCGACGATGCTCACGAAGTCATCCTCGCGCACGGTCATCCGCCCGGTCCGGAGGGGACCCAGCGCGACCTCGGGGGAGTTCCGGCTCACCGCGGCGAGCAGCACCCCTTCTCCCTTGAGCCGCTTGAGGAAAGTCTGGTAGACGAAATGGCGGTAGCCGGTGCCCTCCGCCCGCCAGGCGATGCCCTCGGGCCCATCCTCCGCGATGACCCCACGCCAGAGTGTGTTATCCAGATCGGTCACCAGGACCTTGGCGGGCTCGCGCCGCGGCGCGATGGCACCGTCGACCAGGAGCGTGGCGACGGCCCCCAAGCTCCGGGCGGCCACCGGCAGACCGCTCGCGAAGTAGGTCCCGAGCGAGAAATCCTGCGGCGCGAGCAGCCGGGCCCCGGCCTGCGCGGCGCGCGCGACGAGGCCCGCCGCCACCGCATCCTGGGTGGACCCATCGGCAAACGCAGCGGGAAATGGGGCCGGCAGGTAGACCAGGACCGCCCCGTCCCGGCGAGCGAGCCGGGCGAGCACGGCGTCCGCGCCGGCCAGCGCGGCGGCAGGCTCCAGGCGCTCGGCGGGAGCACCGGAGCGCCAGTCCAGCTCCGGCACGAGATCCCAGGGGAGCAGGAGGAATACCTCCTGCTCCCCTGCCGCCGGCCCCGACAGGAGCGTCTGCTGCAGGGTATTGAACGGCAGCCAACGGACCCGGGCCGACCGCCCGCGCCGCGCCGCCGCGGCCTTGAGATACAATTCGAGCGGTTGGCCGGTGCCGGACAGCCCCAGCAGGAAGGCGAGCTCCCGCCCGCCGGCAAACCCCGCGACGATCTGATTCGCTTCCAGAAAATTCATGGCGACCCGGAGGCGGTTCAGGCGTCCAGGCCGGCGAGATATTCGCGGGCCGCCTCGAACGAGGTCAGGGCGAGGGAATCACCGGCATCGATGCTGATCCCGAACTCCCCTTCGAGTGCGGCGATCAGGGAAACGTGCGCCATGGAGTCCCACGACGGGGTGGTGGATTGGGCGCAGGTCACGACATCGGATCCGGCCGGAAGGTTGAAAACGGCCCGGAAGATCTCCTGCAGCCGCTGCTCATTTGGGTTCATCGGTGGTCCCCTGGCCGCCGTACGCGGGCGGCTGCCATCGTCGGCATATTATTGTCGGGTTCGGGCCGCACCAAAGATACACGCGGCCCCCGAAACAATCCCGGCAGAGGGCTCTGGACCCGCCCCGGCGGCCGTGTCCGCAGGCTCCATGCCCGGCGCTCGCGGCCCGACCCGAAAGGTGGGGCGCCCGCCACCGACCGAATTGCGAGACACCCTTCAATGACCAACGCCGGCGACACCACCCTTCCCCTTCCGCTCTGGCGCCGCGGCTGGCAGCGGGTCCGCCCCCTGCTGGCGGGAGCAGCCAAGGCCGCGCTCCGGGGACTGGAGCGGCTGTTGCATCCCGTTCGCCGCAGGCAGGCGGCGGCGCGGGTCGCGGCCAACCTGCCGCTCCGCCGAGTGGTGGTCCTGTGCTACGGCAATATCTGTCGCTCCCCGTACGCCGCCTCCGTCATGGCCCGCACCTTCGCCACCGCGGGCATCGGCGGAGAGGTGGCGCAGGGCGGGTTCTTCGGACCGGACCGGGCCGCGAACGAGAGGGCCCAGACGGTCGCGCGGGCCCGCGGCACGGAGCTGGCCGGGCATCGATCCCGCGTGGTGACGGCGAGTGAGGCCCGGGAGGCGGATCTGGTAGTGGTGATGGAGGCGTGGCACGCCCGAAAAGTGGTCCGGGAGTTCGGGGCCAGGCCAGAGCGGGTGCTGCAGCTGGGCGATCTCGACCCGTGGGCGGTGGAGCGTCGGGGGATCCCCGACCCTTACGGACACGATCCGGCGGTCTTTACCGCGGTGTACGACCGGATCGACCGCTGTGTGGCGGAGCTGGCCCGGCTGGCGCAGCGGGCCTAGACGCCAAGCCCGGCGCGTCACCCGCGCCGGGCCTGGAGATGACGTGCCGCTGACTCAGGGCACCGGGGCGGTCGCCACGACGAGGTCGTCGATCCACATCGTCTGATCCACCGGCGAGCCGTCGCCGATGTAGCCGGCCACCAGGAACTGATTGAACTGCATGTTGGGGAACGCGGCAGTCCGGAACAGTACGTTCTGAAGGTCGAGCTTGAGCTGGCCGTCCACCCGGAACTGTGCCACTCCGTTCGACTGGCCCTTGCCGCCGACGATCGTGTTCAGCTGGAAGAAGACCTCGACCTTGTGCCAGTTGGTCTTGTTGGCGGCGCCGGCGGTGCTGGTCATCGAGGGGGTGGACGCGGTCCACTCCTTCTGATTGAACCATTCCGTGCCGATCTGGTAGCACCCCGTCGGGTAGTGGTCGGTTTCGCCGTTGCACCCCTGGGTCGCGCGCGACTCGGTGACATTGCTCAGGTCGACCAGGATCTTGCTCACGTCGATGTTGAGCGCATCTCCGGCCGAGAGCCGCGGGTACCCGCCACCGTTCTGCCAGTTATGCTCGATCAGGAGCCCCAGGTGGCTGCGCGACGGCCCGATCCACTGGCCATCTTCCGAGGTGAGGACGGTAAATTCGTGCGGGTGATACGCCAACCCGGAACCCACGAAATTGCTGGAGTACTTCACCCAGTACCGCACGTACAGCGTGTTGCTGCCCGTGAAGAGGTGCCTGAGAGACACGCCCTTCACCGGGAGGGTGGAGCCGGGGGTCCAGTGCAGCTCGAGCGCGCCGGCCCCGGCGTGTTGCCCGGTGGTCGCGATAGCGGGATCGGTGTTGGCGTACCAGCCCCGCGGACCGACGTTAGCGTCGTCAAACGTCTCGCTGAGCAGTACCACACCGCCGCCGGGGGGCGTCGTGGTATCGCGGATCGTGACCTGGGACGTGTCGGCCAGGGACGCGGTGGTGGCGGTCGCGACCACCCGATAGGTCCCGGCGGTCGCGCCGGCGGTGTACACCCCACCCGAGGTTACCGTACCGCCGGTCGCGGTCCAGGTAACCGTCACCGGCCCGGAGCTGCCGTCGCTGAACTGGCCGGTGGCGGTGAAGGGGGTGGCGCTCCCGGGATCCACCGTCGCGCTGGCGGGCGCGACCACGACGGCGCTCAACGTCGGGGCCTTGATCACGACGGACGAGGTATCGGCGAAACCGCCGGTGGTCGTCGTCGCGATCACCCGGAAACTGCCGGGGGTCGCGCCGGCGGTGTACCGCCCCGAGGTATTCACGCTGCCGCCGGTAGCGGTCCAGGTGACCGTGGCGGTCCCGGTCGTTCCGTTACTGTACTGGGCCGTCGCCACGAAGGTCCGCTGAGCGCCGGGCAGCAGCGTATCCACCGCGGGGGTAACCACGACGCCGGTCAGGGTCGGGACCGCGCGGATCACCACCACGGCGGTATCGGCGCGCACGGCCGCGAGGGCGGTGGCGATGACCCGATAGGTGCCCACGGTCGCGCCCGCCTGGTACACGCCGCCGCTCGAAATGGTGCCGCCGGTGGCGGTCCAGGCGACGCTGACGGTGTCGGTGACCCCGTTGCTGTAGTGCCCTACCGCCGAAAACGCCTGGCTCCCGCCGGGGGCGAGGGTATCCAGGCCGGGCGTGAGGGTGACTCCGGTGAGCGTGACCGGTACCGGGGTCTGCGACACGGTGACGCCGGCCGTATCGGCGTGGGACTGGTCCGGCGTCCGGGCGATCACCAGATAAGTCCCGGGTGTGCCGCTCGGATGGTAGAGACCCGCGGCCGACACGCTGCCACCCCCCGCGCTCCAGGTGACCCCCACGGCACGGGTGGAGCCATCGCTCATCCGTCCGGTGGCCTGGAACTGGGCCGAGTCGCTCGCCCCTATGGTGACGGCCGCGGGGTTGACCTCGACGCCATTGAGCACCGGCGACGGATCGATCCCCTCCTGGCGGGGGGCGGCGCAGGCGGCGATGAGTATCAGAGCAACGTGTCGGCGGGACGAACGCACGGTGTGTCGCAAAGTCGGCATATCCGTAGTATCGGCGACGGGACGGGGGGCATCAAGGGCGCCTGACCCATTCGGGGGTGATTCCCGTCACCCGATTGGGGCAGGCCCGACCGTTCGGCGTCCCTGACCCCGCCGTCTCGGGGCCACATGACATGCATCCTGTCTCCAGGCGTGGTCCCCTTGGCTGACGGGGGCCACCTTGTCTGCTCCCGCGGTCCGACACGGCCGCGGGTCATGCCATCAGGAGTCGAGTGAATGGCCACAACATGGCGCCGTCGAGTGGGGGTGCGGGCCCTCCAGGCCTTCGTCATCCTCGCCATTCTCGAGGTGACCTCCGCGGTCCTGATCCGGCTTGCCTCCGCCCGCCTGGTCGAGCCGATCCTCCGGACCCCGGCCATCTACGCCCAGCAGTCGCGGCAGATCCGGGCGATGTTCTTCTCGGACAGCGCACGCGGCCTGGTCCTCGACCCGGAGCTCGGTTGGAAGTACCGCGCCGGGTGGCAGGACCGGACCACGGTCCTCAATTCGGCCGCGCTGCGGGGCCAGCGGGAGTACCCGCAACGGGCCCCGGCGGGAACGATCCGGGTCGCCGCCTTCGGTGACTCGTTCGTCTACGGGAACGAGGCCGTCTGGACCGATGCGTGGCCGGCCCTGATGGAGCAGGCCGACAGCGCCCTCGAGGTTCTCAATTTCGGGGTCGGGGGCTACGGCGTCGACCAGGCCTACCTCCGCTACTTGCGCGAGGGGCGCGGGTTCGACCCATCGGTCGTGCTCATCTGCTTCACCACCGACGACCTGCGGCGGGTCGTGAACGTCTACCGGCGGTTCATCAGCGCCGGCGAGCTCCCGCTCTTCAAGCCCCGCTTCGAGCTGACGGGTTCCGGTACGCTCCGCCTCCTGCCGAGTCCGGTCCGCTCGGTGGAGGACTACCAGGGGCTGCTGGAGGATCCCCGTCGGGTGCGCTCGTTCGGGGCCAGGGATCAGTGGTACGAGCCGCTGGTGTACGACAATCCCGCCTACGACTGGTCGGCCCTGGTGCGGCTGACCTCAGCGGCGTGGATCCGGGTCGCCAACCGGCAGTTCCGGCACGATCGGATGTTCGTCGGGGCGCTGCTCAACCCGGCCTCCGAGGCCTTTCGGCTCCAGGTCGCGATCTTCCAGGCCTTCCACGATTCGGTGACCGCGGCCGGCGGGCGCCCCCTGGTCGTCTTTCTCCCCGACCGCGAATCGGTGACCGCCCGGCTCACCGGCCGGGCCCCGCTGTATTCGCCCCTGGCCGCCCGGCTGGCGGAACTCCGCATTCCGTATCTGGACGCGAGCGACGGCTTCGCCGAGGGCAAGGACCAGGGCCCGATCGACCAGTGGTTCATGCCCGGGGGACACTATTCGCGTGCGGGAAACCTGCTGGTGGCCCGGTGGCTGGTGCCGCGGGTGCGGCAGCCGGCCGGGCAGCCGTAGCGCGATCATGCCCGCCTCGCCCCGCTTCTCGAAGGAGCTCCATCTTCGCCTGCCGCTGATCCTGATGGTGATCGCCGCGACCGCCATCCCGGTCGAGCTGAGGCCCTGCGCCCAGTGGGCCCTGAGCCTGGATCTCAGCCCCAGCGACGTCGTCGCCAACCTGATCGGGTACCTGCCGGTCGGGCTCGTGCTCGCGGGGCTGGGCCGATGGCGCGCCGCCCTGGGCGGCGCCCTTCTCTCAGCGCTGTGCGAAGCGGGCCAGCTGGTCATGCTCCAGCGGTCGCCCTCGCCGATCGATCTGGCGATGAACACGCTGGGCGCGGGGCTCGGCGCGCTGGGGGCCGACGCGCTCGGTCTGAGACTCGAGGCACTCCCCCTGCGGCGCTGGATGGCCGCACCGGCCGCGGCCGGATGCCTGGTGCTGGCGCTCCAGGTCGGGGCCCTGGCCGGAGACCGGCGCGACCCCCTCGTGGATCCGCGCCCCGGCGTCCTCCTGGCTCACTGGCGCGGAGCGGACGGGGTCGGCACCCCGAGCGCCAGGGAAGGGGCTCGCGACTTCGATGGGGTGCGGGACTACGTCAGCCTCGGTGCGCCAGCCGCCCTGCAGGTGACCCACAGCCTGACGATCGGCGCCTGGATCAACCCGCGCACCTTCCCGTCGGACGACGCGCCCATCGTCTCCGCCGCCCACGGGTTCGGGTATCAGCTCGACACCACCAGGGATCAGGGCCGTCGCACGGTGGGGTTCAAGCTGACCGATGCCTGTGGGCGCCTGATGGCGCGGTACGGGGCCACGACGCTCGCGACCGACACCTGGTACTACGTCGCCGGGGTGTACGACGCCGACGCGCGGAGTATCCACGTGTATCTGAACGGCGAGCTGGATGACGGCGTGCTGGCGGGCACCGTGACGAGCCGGCAGCGACAGTCGCGGAGGGCCTCGGAGGTCTACATCGGGCGGCGGAGCGGCTCCGATCGCTTTTATTTCGCCGGATCGATCGGGGAGGTGCGGATCTACTCCCGGGCCCTGACCCAGGCCGAGATCAGGGAAGCCATGCGCGGTGCACCGGCAGAGGGTCCCGCCGAAACCCATTCGCCGCTCGCGAGCCAGCCGGCGCGGGGGGAGAGCCTCGAGGCCGGATGCGCCGGCTTGTCGGAGGACCAGGACGCGCAGATTCCGGGCCTGGTCGCGGCCTGCGGGGCGCTCCTCGCCCTCCTCGGCCTCACTCTGTTTCCCGGCCTCCCGTCACTCGCGTGTGTGCTGTTGGGGGCGCTGTCCGGAGCAGCCATGCACACGGTCGGTCCGCACGGGCTCCCCGCGTTCAACGGGTGGATGCTGCCGCTGGTTGGCGCGCTAAGCGGGGGAATGATCCGGTATTCGCTGAGCGATCGAGACCCGGGGGCACGGACATTGGCCTGATAAGGGCTCAGGTCGGTGAGACCAGGCGCAGCCACCGCTCCAGGTTGGCCAGATCCGCCGGTGTCAGCAGTCCGTGGGTTGGCAAGGTGTAGAGTCGGGCAGCCAGTTCCTCCGCCCCGGGGAACCCGGTCCCGGGGTTGAGCACACGGCCGGCGAAGCCAGGCAGTCGTCCCAGGGGAATCGGATAGCCGGGCATGATGCCAAGCCGGCGAGAGCCGGAGGCGTCGGCCCGGCGCACCGCGGCCTCCCCCACCAGGAGGGGCAGGCGCAGCCACCCCGACTCCCCGCCGCTCCACCCCGCCGGAACCCGGCCGGCGCCGGCCCCGATCGCGACGAGGCGCAGTCGCGCTGCATGTGCCCGACGGCTCCCGATTTCGGATGCCAGCAACGGTTCGCTGGCCAGGAGCGCCGCGGCCGTCGCGTCCGACATCCGCGCTGCGGGGCTCGGCGGGTGGTATACCGTCCGGCCCAGCTCCAGGAAGGGTAGCGCCGAGGGGAGGGCGTAGAGCGCTGGCCGTGCCAGGACCCACTGGGCCGCCAGCTTGAGCATGGCCATCGCGCCGCCCCCCGCGTCGGCGAGAGACTCTGGCGCCGGCAGCGCAAGGCCCGGCGCGGCGCGCCGGCCCAGCAACAGGGCGCCGCCTCCGCCGCCGGTCCAACCCTTGCCGCGACCGAAACTCAGCACGCCGAGATCGCCCAGCGCCCCCGCCGGTTCATCTCCCAGCCTGGTCCCGATCGCCTGGGCCGCATCTTCCACCATGAGGGCGCCGGCGCCGGCGGCGCGGGACGCGATCGCCGCGAGGTCCACCGGCACGCCGTAGAAGTGCACCACGACCGTCGCCGCCACGCCGGCGGCAAGGGCCCGGTCCAGAGAGCGGGGGTCGGGGGCGAGCGTTTCCGGATCGAGGTCGTACAGTACCACGCCGACGTCGGCGCCATCGGCCGCGGTGGCGAGGTCGTAACATCCCCATGCAGGCAGCGCCACTCGCGGAGTATCCGGGCGTCGGCGTACCGCGAGCTGGAGCGCGAGGGCCAGCGCGGTGGTGCCGCTGTCGGTGAGCACGACGTTGCGGGAGGCGTATCGTTCGAGGAGCAGAGATCGCGCCCGGTCGAGCGCCGCCTCGTCGCCGACCAGGCCCCGCAGGACGCCGCCCAGGGTCAGGGGTGAATGGACCGGCGGAAGCATCCGGGGGATCACGGAATGCCGCGCACCACCCAGGGGCCCATCGCCGTGGCCAGGGACACAGGCAGTCGGCGCCAGATCCGCGGGCCCCAGGAGTAGCGGGCATCATCGGGCGAGGGCGTCTTGGCCAGTCCGGCGCCATACTGATACCAGTGGAGCGGCACCTCCCGCGCGCCCCACTGCATCTTGAACCGGTGGGTTCCGCTCCCGGGCGTGGTCCGGCCGAAGTTGAACACCCGGATTCCTTCCCGGACACATCGTTCCATGAACGACCAGTAGAGCAGCATGTTCGGGGCGATCTTGCTGTGGGAATGCAGCGAAGACGCCCAGGTCATCTCGAACTCGTCCCCCCAGCGGAAGCCGATCCCGCCGGCCACCGCGAGCTCGCCCAGATAAGCGCAACCCACCCACATGTCGTCGGGGAAGGCATCGGCCAGCGCCTCGAACAGCGCGCGCGGCTGGGTGGGCGTGCCGAGGTCCCGCATGTGCTGGGCGAAGACCCCGAAGAATGGCCCGACCTGGTCCCGGCCGAACCGGACCGTCACCCCTTCCTTGATGGGGCGGCGTACCTGGCTGCGGAGCTTGGAGTCGAATCGCTTGAAGGTCCGCTCCGGATCACCCGGCTCCAGGTCCAGCACCACGGTGATCTTGCGGTGCGATGCGGGCAGGTCGATCGGCAGCGCCGGGCGGCTTCGAAGCTCCAGCAACCCCGCTCCGGTGGCCCTGGCCCGCTCCACCGCCGCCGCGCTCAGCGCCCGCACCGCGTCATCGCTGCCGAGGGGACCGCCATAGTTGACGAACGGCTGAGAGACGAGGAAGTGGCCGAAGAGGAGGCTCTTCACCCGTACCAGCGGCAGGACGCCCGCGAGCGAGCCGTCGGGGTGGCGCGCGGCGAGATAGGGCGCATCATGGCGCAGGACCCGCCCCATGATTCCGCGCCAGCCATGCAGGTGGAAGTGGGTCCATCCGGGCTGGTGCCGGACGAAGGTATCCCATTCCGGTGCTGGGCCCTCGAAGGGCGCGACGGTCAGGGTCACGTGGACAGGGAGCTGAGGGAGGTGCGACCGGTCATTGGCGGATCACGGCGCCCGACCCCAGGCGACCCGGTGAACGTAGCGGGCATACCCACCCAGCCGGCCGACGGAGCGGAGCAGCTTCTCGGGGAAGGTCTCCCGGGCACTCGCGCCATCGCGCCGGATGGCGGGGTCCCGATCCCAGGGCATCACAGCGGTGCGCCGGTGCGCCGGCGGCAACATGGCGAGCTTCCACATCGCCTTGTCGAGCCGGTTCGACGGGCAGGGTGCATCCATGGCGTACCACTGACTGGCGAAGTGCCGTTCGAGCAGCGACAGCACCGGCTCGGCCAAAGGTGGGCGCAGTTCACGCTCGGCGGCCTGCGGCACCGCACTCACTCCACAGGCCCGTGCCAGGCGGAGCATCCAGTAGCAGGCGGGGCCGGCACCGATCTCCCCCGCCCGGGCGACCAAACGGGACCAATCCACCTCGCCCGCGTCCGCCAGGGTACCGAGGTCGCGGAAGGTGCGCCAGGCTCCCACCCGCGCCAGGTGAGACCAGGAGAAGTGGAGCCCGAGGTGAAGCACCAGGTCTTCTATCGAAGGTACCCGGGCCAGGGACCCAGGCAGCTCGCGGCTGTGGGCCCAGACATCTTCCAGCGGCCAATCGAACTGCGGGGTATCGAGGAGCAGACCGGTGTGCAGCTCCAGCTTGAGGCCGAGCCCGTGGGCGTCGGCCAGTGGCGCCTGGTGAAAATGCCCCTCGTAAAACCCCGCGAACTGCTCCAGTCCGCTCGCGACCCATCCACTCGCCAGGGCCACCTGCCGCGCCTCCGCCGCCCGGCCGACCCCAACCAGGAGATCGATGTCCAGCATGGGCCGCCTCGCGAGCGATCCATATACGGTCTTCCCGAGCGCCGCGCCCTTGAGCAGCATGACGGGAATGCCGGCCGCTGCGAGCGCCGCCAGGGTCGCGTCGAGCCGGGCGCTCAAGGTCGCCATACGGATGTTGGCGCGGGTGGCCATCGACCCGAGCGACCGGCGGACGTCGTCGGGAAGCGGCGCTCCGATGCGGTCGAACCGGCCCGCCACCACGGCCGACGCACGCTCCAGAGCGGTCAACTGCAGAAAGGTGGTCCAGTCGATACGCGACCCGGCGAGCTCGCGGATCCCATCGTCCAGACCGGACCCGCCGGCGGTAGCGAGTAGAAGCCGGACCTCGCGCCGCATCGGGCCCTGGAGGGGAAACCGGCTAGTACTGGCCAAGGGTGCCTTCGCGGCGAGCGTGCCGGAGACCGAACCAGAAGGCCGCGGCGCCGCACGCCAGGAGCAAGAGTGTCAGTCCTGCGAGGGCGGTCAGGTCGGAAATCTGGGCTCCTTGCGGGGCACCACCGAGCAGCGCCCTTCGCATGATCCTGAGACCGTAGGTGAGCGGCACCACCACCGAGAGCTGCTGCACCCAGGACGGGATCACGCTGGTCGAGTAATACGTCCCGCCCAGCAGTGCGGACCCGGCCGTCAACCCGCTCCCCAGCGGGCCTATGGTGCGGTACATCAGCACCATGGCCGCCAGGGCGAGGCTGATGCCGAAATATGCCGCCAGCGTGAGGGAGAGAGCCAGCAGGGCGAGTGGCAACCCGGCCAGTTGAAAGTCGACACCCGCCGCCGCCCCACCGACGAGCATCACGATCCCCCGTGCCACGCCCCAGGCAAGGTCGTAGGCGATGAGCCCGAGCAGGATGGTGGGAAGCCTGGCCGGCGTGGCGAGCAGGGCCTCGAGGGTGCCCGAGCCGACCCCACCGCCGATGGCGCTCGGCAGGGCCAGTCCGAGGCCACTGGCCAGGGTCAGCCCGATCATGCCCAGGAGCAGGAAGCCGAAGTAGTCGCCCCCTTCAGTACGAATGGAGTTCGCGGCCAGCGGTTGAAGCGCCCGGGCGACGAAGTAGGCGGGCACCAGGGTGGCCGCCAGGCCCAGGAGCGAGAAGAACAGGTTGAGGCGGTAGCTCATCGCCGAGAGCCAGCCCGCCCGCAAGAGCGCCAGGGTCTCACGCATCGCGGGGTGTCTCGGCTCGCTGCCCCAGCAGGGTGATCAGCTCGGCTAATGGCAGCTCGACCCGTTCGAAGCGGGCCACCGTCACTCCGGCCTCGACCAGGCGGTTGACCACCCGGGAGGCCTCCTCCGCCCCGCCAGGCAAATCCATCTCCCGGGCGCTCCATCCATCGGCCTCGGCGACGGTGATACCCAGCCGCACACCGTACTCGGGGATAGCCAGGATGGCGGGATGATCCGGCATCGTGGTGCTAAGGCGGTAACGGTGATATCCCAGCTCCCGGGTAAGCCCCTGGGTCGTCCCGGCGGCGATCATGCGTCCCTGATGGAGGATGCCGACCCGGTCGCAGAGGTCCCGGACCTCGTCGGGGTCGTGGGTCGCGAGCAGCACCGTGCAGCCTTCGCGATGCCCGATGTCGCGTCGGAGGAACTCGCGGAAACCGCGCGCGGCTACCGGGTCGAGACTGCGGGTCGGCTCGTCCAGCAGCAACATCCGGGGCCGGGAGAGCAGGGCCCGGCCCAGGAGGAGCCGCTGCTTCATGCCCGATGAGAAGGTCCCCACCAGGCGATCGCCGACCGCCTCCAGTCCCACCAGGGCCAGTACCTCGCGGATCCGGGGCCCGATCGCGGCCCCGGGCAGCCGGTGCAGACCAGCAAAGAGCCGCAGGTTCTCGCCGGCGGAGAGCCGCCAGTAGAGGGTCCGGTCGGTGGTCAGAACCGGAGCCAGGAGGGAGCGGATCCGGACCGGCTGGCGCACCACATCCACTCCGAAGATCGCGGCCGAGCCGCCATCGGGCAGCACCAGCGTGGCGAGGATCTTGAAGAGGGTGCTCTTGCCGGCTCCGTTCACACCGAGCAGGCCGAAAAATTCCCCTTCACCCACGGTGCAGGTCAGCCGGTCGAGTGCCGTGATCCGGGCCCCGCCCCACGGCACCTGAAGCACGCCGCCAACCGTCCGGCGGCCGCGGAACTGCTTGCTCAGCCCGGTGACGGCAAGTGCCGGGGCGCTCATGCCCGGGCCGGACCCGGGGTAGGAGTGCCGTGCCACTGGTTGAGCTGCGCCACAACCTCGGGGAGGCGGCTCAGATCCTGGAGCACCGGCAGCTGGTAGACCGGGACCTGTCCCACCAGGGCGGTGGCTCGGCGGAGAAGCTCGGGTCCGGCACCCGGCCCCAGCATTTCGCTCACCTTGCCCTGCCCCACCAGCACCGCGGCCGCCAGCGAGGCGGGAAGCTGCCGCCGGGCCACGGCCACGCCACCCTCGACCGCCTTGGCGGCGGCGAGCACGTAGATCGCGGCGAGCGGTCGGGGTTGGCTTTCCAGCTGCTCCTCCGGGAGGGTTCCCAGCACCAATTTGCCATCGGCACGCACCTCCGCCGGCAGGGTGCCGGTGAGGTGAAGGGCGGTGTCCGCCAGCAGGCGCATCGAATGTACTCCAGGCCACACCTCGGGCGAACGGCCGGGAGTGACAGGGAGGGTATCGTCGGAGAGCAGGCGGTTGCCCGACAAGGTAAGGGCCAGCGCCAGGGTCGACTTGCCGGTGTGTTTGGGCGCAAGGAAGGCGACGCCCCCCTGCGGAAATGCCACCGCACTTCCGTGCAAGACCATGAGCCCGCTGAAATGGAGGGTGGTGGCAAGCACCCGCCCCAGGAGGTGAGCCCGGCCGAAGTCGGGCGCCGCCCCAGGTGACGGCGAGAACCAGATCTCCCGCCCCTGGGCAGACACGTCATAGATACCGGTATCGTCGACTACCACCCGCCAGCCGGTGGCAGTGCTGAACAGGCGCGCGGCACAGCCGGGGTACAGGTGCTGTTGGCCGAGCAATGTGGCCTGGGGATCCGACGCACGCGGCAGATCGGGATCTCCACGACGGACCACCCAGCGGGCCTCACCTGGCACGGCAGGGCGGAGTTCCGGAAGGGGAAGTTCCGAACTCAGCAGGTGGCCGAAGGCCGAATACCAGTACACTTGTAGGGGAGGACGAAGGAGTGGAGGGGCCCGGAGGCCCCCCCTGAGGTGTCGGCTACGAACAATTGATCTCGTACAGCGAACACCGAAGGTTGCCGTCGATTCTACAGAACAGGCCGTCATCATTCCCATTCCATCCCGCCCGGGTAAGCTCCCGGAGCGAGCCGAACCGCCTGAGTTCTGGGCGTTGGTACATTCAATCACCTCCTTCGAGTGCTTCGTTGGCATTGCAGGTGCCGGCCCGGGGCCGACAAGCGTCGATCGCGACGCTAACGAACCCGGTGCAATCCCCGGGCCACAAACCACCCATTTCAGGCTACCAGCGCGGCCGCGGCGGGACTGGGGTCCGCGTGGGCCCGGATCCAGTATTCCGACATCAGCACGTCGAAAACCTCCATACCCGATCCCGTTTCCCATTTCGGATTCGCGAGGAAGCGCTCGAGCGTGGCCCGAACCAGCCTTGGCTCGACCAGGCCCAAATCGGCCAGGCGCAGATCCGGTTCGACTGCGGCAAGCCATCCGGGCAGCGAGGCCGCCAGCTGCCGGCGCAGGTAGTTGCCAGGCAATCCGGTACGGGAGAACCGGGGGGCCAGGTGTTCTGCCGGCAGCAGACCGGCGAATGCCCGGCGGAGAAGCCGTTTGTTCTCCCCGGCGGCGAACCGGTCCTCCCGGGGTCGCCGGGCCATGAACTCGATCACCCGGCGATCGTACATCGGGGAGCGAAGCTCCACCCCCTCCGCCAGTCCGAACCCGGCCGCGGTGCTGATGATCCGCTGACCGAATCCACTCTCCAGGTACCAGGCCGCCTCGGCCGAACCGAAGGTCTCCCCATGGCGACGACGGTCGTACCCCCACTGCCGCGACCGGAGCGCGGTACCCGGCACATCGCTGGTGCGCAGCCAGTCGGGGAGCCGGGCCTGGAGGTGGGGACGCAGGGGCACACCGCGGCGGAGCCAGGTGGCCAGCGAGTAGAGCGACTGCGGCAGGGCCGGCTGCACGCTCCAGTGGAACCACTCGCGCAGGTGCCTGGCCCGGAGGCCGATCGCGCGACCCTCACGCAGGAGGGTGAGCCAGCGTCCGCTCCG
This sequence comes from uncultured Gemmatimonadaceae bacterium, assembly GCA_964642475.1. Lineage (GTDB taxonomy): Bacteria > Gemmatimonadota > Gemmatimonadetes > Gemmatimonadales > GWC2-71-9 > JADJOM01. Next base: position 108,052 of record CAZXRC010000001.1, read on the forward strand.
GAACAGGTCGGCGAGGAAGACGGGGCTTACCGAAAAGAACTGGTCCCCGCCGTTGCCGGTCAGCGCGATCCGCGACCCCGCGCTCCTGGTACCACGGGCCAACTCCCGGTTCCAGGGCTCGTACGGATGGGCGTTTGGCTCATCGCGCCCTCGGGCCCAGGCGGCGGGGTCGCCCCAGCCAGGGACATCGTCGATGCTCACCCAGCGGACCTCGGTGCTGAGCGCCGCCGCGATGGCCTTGATGAGCTCGTCCTCCCGGCCGGGATCGTTCTCGGGGTAGCTCATCGACACCGGCACCGCGAGCCCACGCCCCGCCTGCTGCGCGACTGCGAAGATCGCGGGCGAGTCGTAGCCGCCACTCATCCAGACGCTGGTGGGGCCGGCATGGGCCATCCGCTCCCGAGTGGCGCAGCGGAGCAGCGCCCGGAGCTGGTCGGCGGCGTCGGCCGCGTCACCGCGGTCCTCCTGATCGAAGAAGGGCGGCTCCCAGAAGCGTTCCACCCGCGCCGGGCCGCGGGGCCGCCATTCCAGGCGGTGCCCAGCCGGGAGCCGGCTGATGCCACCGAAGGGGGTCTCGTGGACCACCGTCGACGACGCGGAGATCAGCGCCTCGGCCAGCACCGTGCGATTGAGCTCGCGGGAGAACGCTGGGTGCTCGGCGATGGCGGTCAGGCTGGAGGCAACGATCAGCTGTTCGCCGACGAGACCGTAGTAGAGGGGGCGGCTCCCAGCGATATCGCGTGCGGCCAGAAGCCGACCCTCGCGGCGATCCCACAGCACGAAGGCGAAGTCGCCCTCCAGCGCCGCCAGCCCCTCCCGGGACCAGGCCCGGTACGCGGCAGCGATCAGGTGGCTGGGCGACCCGCCCGGATTACGGACCCCTGCCTGCCGCAGCGCGCGACGCAGGTCGTCCTGGTGATACAAAGAGGCGTCCGCGGCGACGACCAGGGGTTCCTGCTCGAGCACCAGGACTTCCCCGGCGTGATCGGCGCCCAGCTCCCACCCCGCACGGCAGACCGCGATAAAGCCGCTGTCACCCGACCAGGAATCGCAGCGATCGCGGCCCCGTGCCTGGATGCCGCGCAGCACCCGACGGGCGGCGGCGTCCCCGCCCACCGGCTGGGGGGCACCGAGGATGGCGCAGAAGCCGCTCATAGGGTGTTCACCGGTGTGGTCTCCACGATGGGGGTGAAGTGGCCGACGAATACAGGGTCATCGCCAATCACCGTACCGTGGAGCGTTACCCAGGCGTGCGCGCCCATGCCGCGAGGCTCGGCCCTCACCCCAATCCGGATCTGACTGCCACTGACGCCCGCCCGCCGGAGCAGGCGATGCAACGCGACGCTCCTAGGAAGGCAGCCGGGGCGGAAGAGACCGTGACTCGCCGCCCTGGTCACCGCCCAACTGAGCCGCTCCGCGCGCCGCCGGGACGCGACGGTGAGCGGAGCCGTCACCGCGGGAGCCGAGGCCAGAAGCCGGCCGCGGGGACGGAACCAGACTTCCACCTGCGCCAGCAGTAAGGCCAACTGGGCCTGGGCCAGGTCCAACCATTCGGCACGTGTCACCTGACCGGCCCGACTCAAACTGCGGAGCATTCGACGGCTACCTCTCCGTAGAAGGACGCGTGCTATTCCTTAGCGGGGGTGCAGGAAAGGTGCCAAATTGACCCATAGCCGGAGGCAAGTCGCCCCGGAGTGACGGTGGGTAATCCGTTAGCTTGCAACGGATTGTGTTTGGAGGGAGGGGGGGTCGAATATCGAAACGTACGATGAGGGCCCAGAAGTGTGGACGAGCCTCTACACCTTTGACGCAGTGGAGCCGCCTGCCGGAGGGGCTAACAAGTCCGACTGTACCAGGTCTTGCAGCAGTGCCGTGACATCAGTGCGCAGAAGCTCAAGCGAAACCTCGGGGTACTCCTGGCTCAGTCTGAGGCAGAGACCTTCGAGGGTAGTTTCGGTGGGAGGGAGCAACGCCCAGACTCGGGCACCGACCTGATTGAGGCCGTAGTAGACCTCCGCCTCGGTCGAGAGCAACACCGCCCCATCCTCGACCTCACAAAAGACCACGGACGGATTGGGCGTCGGAAGGGGCGTTGACGAACCCGGCGCAGGACCCCGAAGTTGGCCCGGCATCACGCGGCTGGCTGCGTAGGCTCCGACAGCTCCACCGAACCCTGAAGCACGTCGGCGTACCGCTGCGCCACGTTGGTAAAGCGGAACCTCTCCACCAGGGACCGCAGGCGCGGAAGGGTCCGATGCAGGTTGCGATAGTGGCGGACCCGCGTGATCAGCCCGCACCGGATGCGGGGCTGCTCGACGTCCAGTTCCCAGGGATGAGTGTACAGGACGCTGGAAACGCCCAGCTCGCCCCACTGGGAGAAGGCCTCCATGGTGAGACCCAGCGGCAGCTGCCGGAGGTATCCGCCGCCGGCCGCCGGAAGCCGCAGCCCCGCCACCCGTGTGGTGGCCAGGGGGAGCTCGAGGATCTCTCCTGAGCTGGTGTGCAGCATGACGGGAAACGGTGGAGCCTGGGGATAGCCGTAGTCGGGGCGCGAGATCGGGAAGATCGAGCTGTCGTAGCGATAGCCCTCTTCGACCAGGATCTCGAACGCCCACTCCATGCCCGGCAGAATCGAGAAGCTCGGCGCCCGGAAACCGCGGCAGGGCTGACCGGAGACGGCTTCGATGCAGGCCTTGGACCTGCGAACGTCTTCCCGGAAGGCCTCCGGGGAGAGGGTTGTGACCCGCTGATGCCAGTATCCATGGGAGGCGACCTCGTGCCCGCGCTCCGCAATTGTGCGGACCAATCGCGGGATCTTCTCGGCCACCCAGCCCAGCGTGAAGAAGGTGCCCTGGACGCCATTCTCTTCCAGCAGGTCCAGCAGGGCCAGGGTGTTGCGTTCGACGCGCGAGGGATATTCGTCCCACCGGCTCCGGTCCACCAGCCCCTCGAACGCATTCACTTGGAAGTAGTCCTCCACATCCACAGTGAAGAGGTGCTTGGCGGGCCAGCGAGGGGGCAAGGGAACGGCACGCATCGGTCGCGACGAGAGTCCTCTGGCTGCAGGTTGGTACTGCGGTACGCGGGCGCTGGCTCTCCTGTGCAGAAGTCGGGCCACAGGCATGGGGGAAGCAAACTGCCCTATATTGTTGCCGGAAAAGGTGTTGCACCCAAATAGACGGCTGGAATTCCGCCTTGGAAACTGGATTGTTGCAACCCGACCACAGCACCGAACCGGCGCCACAGGCAGGACAAGGCTGGGCAGTGCTTCGCCTGCTGCTGGCAATGTTGCTGGTCGGAGTAGCCACGCTGTTACCCGCCAGGGTGGATCCCGCGGCTCCAGTCGCCCCATTCTGGTGCGTGCTAGGCTGCTCCCCCGAGGAGAGTCGGGATCTTCTCAGCAACATGCTCCTGTTCGTGCCGCTGGGCTGGGCCCTCCGCTACTGGGCCAGCACCCCGAGGGTGGCACTCATCTCCTTGGGAACCACCGTGCTCATTGAACTGGCGCAGGCCACGGTCATCCCCGGGCGGGACTCCAGCCTGCGCGACGTTCTGGGCAACGCCGTCGGTGGTGCACTCGGGGCCTGGCTCTACGTCAACTGGGCCACCCTCCGCCGGCCCGGCGCCGGGCGCAGTCTTCGCCTGGGTGCGCAAGGGGGCGCGGCCTGGCTCGCGGTGCTGTCGCTCACCGGATGGGGAGGTCGCATGGCTCCGACCGACGCGGAGTGGTTCGGGGGCTGGGCTCCGGAACTCGGGCTGTTCAGCCACTACCCGGGGAAGATCCTGTCGGTGACCGTCGAGGGAGTCACCCCGGAAGAGGGACCACTCTCGAACAGCGGTCCCATTCGCGAAGCGATGAAGGCCGATCGCCTGAGCCTGTTGGTTCGCGTGGTCTCAGGCGCCCACCCCACCGGTCCGGCGCCCATTTTCCTGGTGACGGACGGGATCGACGCCGACCAGCTGTTCGTCGGGCAGGATCGCCGGGCGCTCTGGTTTCATGTTCGGAGCCGGTTCGAGCAGTGGGGATTCCGCGGGATGATCGCACGGTTGCCGTTGTTCCCCGGCCGCGCAGTGGGGGATACGGCCCTGATCGACGCGGGCGTTGCCAACCGGACCGTCTATCTTCGGGCAACGAGCATGGCGGGGCGTGACGAGGTCGCCCTTCCACTGACGGTGGGGTGGGCTTGGTACGGCCTGCTCCCGATGCGATACCCCATGTGGCATGAGTGGATGGTGTTGAACCCGCTCTGGCTGGCGGGCCTGGCCCTCCCCTTCAGCTACTGGCTGGCCCGGGCGAACCCCCGGTCGGCGGTGGTCCTGGTGCCCGTGGTGGTAGTGGCAGGGCTCTGGGCCATCCCGCTTCTCACCGGAGCCGCACCATCGACCGCAGGAGAATGGCTGGGAGCCCTTGCCGGGGGAGTGGCAGGTTGGAGCGGCGGCGCGGTCTCCCGTCGCCGCAACGAGTTTCACCCTACAGTTCGGTCGAATGCCCCTTCCCTTTCGTAAGCGGATCCTGCTCGCCCTCTTTCTCCTCGGTGTCTTGCCCACCGCCCTGGCGCTGGTGGGGCTGGCGCTGGCGGTGCGGTCCCCCGCGGCCACCACCCGGGCCAACCGCGAGGTGATGGAGAACCTGGCCCGGACCGGGCGGCGGTTGGTGGAGACCCTCGACTCCACCCGGCTCCGCCCCGCCGACCGCAAGGCGCTCGCGGCCCACAGCAAGGCGCTCAACGATGCCATCGCCCGGGGGCAGCGGCAGGATACCTACGCCGCCTACTATGGCTACATCCTGCCCATCATCGTCCTGGTGCTGGGTGGCCTCGTCCTCGCAGTGGCGATGCGCCTCGGCGGGTATCTCTCGCGCCAGCTCAGCCGGCCCATCGAAGAACTGATCGGCTGGACCGGCAACATCCGGCGGGCGGAGCCGTTGCCGCCGGACGAGCGGGAAGGCGGGGCGCCGGAGTTCGCGTCGCTGCGCCTGGCGCTGCGGGAAATGGCGACCAGCCTGGCGGAGGCCCGGACCCGCGAAATCGAAGGGGAGCGGCTCCGTGCATTCCGAGAGGTGGCGAGGCGGGTGGCCCATGAAATGAAGAACCCGCTGACACCGATCCGCTTCGCGGTGAGCCAGCTGGGACGCTCGGCCCAGCCGGACCAGAAGGAGGCGCTGGAGGTGCTGCAGGCGGAGTCGGCCCGGCTGGAGCAGCTGGCCCGCGAGTTCACCGAGATGGGCCGACTCCCGGAGGGGCCGGCCGCCGAGGTGGACCTGGGCGAGTTGCTGAGCGAGCTGGCCCGCACCGCGCTGCCTTCGGGCGTCACCCCCGCGATCACGGTCGACCCGGCCACGCCCAGGATCACGGGCCACTACGAACCGCTCCGTCGGGCCCTGAGCAATCTGCTTCGCAACGCCAGCGAGGCGATGAACGGGCGGGGTGAGGTGAGCCTGGCCTGCCGTCCGCTGGGTGAAAACGGCGCCGAGCTCCGGGTGGTCGATCACGGACCGGGCGTGGCGGAGGACCTGCGTGAACGATTGTTCGAGGCGTACGTCACCGGGAAGGAAGACGGCACCGGCCTGGGGCTGGCGCTGGTGAAGCAGACGGTCGAGGCCCACGGCGGGCGGATCTGGCACGAGGTGACGCCGGGCGGCGGGGCGACCTTCGTCATCACGCTGCCTCGACGGCGGGCGGTGCTGAAATAGTTCCGAGTTCCGAGTTCTGAGTTCCGAGTTACGGGTTCAATGCGGGCGAGGTGTGCCGATCGAACTCGGAACTCGGAACTGCCTGCGCGATTCCCATGCCAGTATCTTAGACCATGCCCCACGTCCTCATCATCGACGACGAAGCCAACATCCGGCGCATGCTGGCGGCCCTCCTGCGGGCCGAAGGATTTGTGGTCGATGAGGCGCCCAACGGGCCAGCGGGCCTGCTGGCGCTGGAGCAGCTCGATCCCGACGCGATCTTCCTCGATCTGTTCATGCCCCCGGGCCCCGACGGGCTCGAGACCCTGGGCCAGTTGCGCACCAAGGGGTGCGAGGCCCCGGTCATCATGATGAGCGGCAAGGCCCAGCTGGCGGACGCCGTGCGGGCCGCCCAGCTCGGCGCCTTCCAGTTCCTGGAGAAGCCGCTAAGCCCGGAGGCGGTACTGGTGACGCTGCGGGCCGCGGTGGAGCTGGGCCGGACCCGGAGCCAGAACCGCGCGCTCCGCCGGGCGCTCGAGAGCCGCGACGAGATGGTGGGCGACAGCGCCGCCCTCCGGCAGGTGCGCCAGCTCATTTCCCAGGTGGCCCCCACCGATGCGCGGGTCCTGATTACCGGCGAGTCCGGGACCGGAAAGGAGCTGGTCGCCTCGGCGATTCACCGCGCATCGCGCCGAAGCCGGGAACCGTTCGTGACGGTGAACTGCGCCGCGATTCCGCGGGAGCTGGTGGAGTCGGAGATGTTCGGCCACGAGCGGGGGGCCTTCACCGGTGCCACCGAACGGCGACTGGGGCGCTTCGAGCTGGCCGACAAGGGCACCCTTTTCCTCGACGAGATCGGCGACCTCAACCTCGAGGCCCAGGCCAAGCTGCTCCGCACGCTGGAGACCGGGGTGCTTCAGCGGCTGGGGGCCGAGCAACCCACCCGGGTGGACGTCCGGGTGGTGGCGGCAACCAACCGGCGGCTGGATCAGGCGGTGGCGCAGGGCGGATTCCGCGAGGATCTCTTCTTCCGGCTCAACATCTTCCCGATTCACCTGCCGCCGCTCCGGGAGCGGTTGGAGGATCTGCCCCACCTGGTGACCCATCTGGCACAGCGGGCCCGGCCGCGCGCCCCCCAGGTGTACTCGGCCGAGGCGATGCAGACGCTGCGGCAGTATGGCTGGCCGGGCAATATCCGGGAGCTGGCCAACCTGGTGGAGCGGCTGGCGATACTCGGTGGAGACACGATCGCTCCTGACGACGTGCTGCTGGTGCTGCCCGCGGCCGGGGGGAAGGCTCCCGCCGCCCCGCCTCGCGCCGAGGCAGCCCCCCACCGACCTACCGCCATCGACCCCGCCCTCTCTCTCACCGACCTGCTGGACCGCTACGAGCGAGAGTTGATTTCCGAGGCCCTCGCGCGGGCCGAAGGGAACGTGGCGGAAGCGGCCCGGGCGCTTCAGACCGACCGCGCCAACCTGTACCGCCGGATGAAGCGGCTGGGTCTCGCCACCCGAGGGGAGGCCGTGGGTGGAGAGCGCTGACGTGCGGCGGTGGATCGGCTCCGGTCTGCTGCTGCTCACCCTCGGTGGGGCCGGCCGGCTCGCCGCCCAGGACAGCGTCGTGGTCATCAGTCCGGACGAGGCCGACTCCGCCGCCTTCGGACTTCCCCCTCAGGTCCTCAACGAGCTCCTCGCTACCTGGAACGACTCCGCGACGGTGCGGCTTCCGGGCGGGCTCAGGCTGCCGGTCGGGGCCGCCCTCTCGGGCCGCGTGGCGGCCTTCCGCGGGACGATGAAGATCGCCGGAGAGTTCAGCGGAACCCTGACCGTCATCAACGGCGACCTGATTGTGGAGTCCGGCGGCGTGCTTCGTGGCGACGTGCTGGTCGCGGGGGGCCGCTTCACGGTGGAACCGGGCGGCACCCACGAGGGCGAACAACGGGTTTACTGGGACGCCGCCCCGGTCCAGCGACAGTCGGATGGTTCCCTGGCGATCCGGGAGCGGCGCCGCCCGATCGGCGAGCTGGCCACCGCCCAGACGAGCTTCCAGACCGGAGACATCCGGACCACGCTCCGGCTCACCACCACCCAGACCTACAATCGGATCGAAGGGCTGGGACTCGTTTTCGGCCCCGCCTTCGAATGGCGGGCGAGCGACGCCCTCACCGCGAGTCTCGATGCCCGCGGCATCCTGCGCACCGCCCCCGATCCTTCGCCCTTCCGCCGCGACCTCGGCTGGCTGGTGCGCACTGACTGGCGCTTTCACGGATCCCGGGGCTTCGGCTTCGGGGCCCGGACCTATTCGGTCATCGCCGGGATCGAGGAGCACACCCTGCCCCGCGACGAGATCGGCTGGAACGCCTTTCTCTTTCAGCGGGACAACCGGGACTACTTCAGCAGCGAAGGTGTCGGTGGGAGCGCCTACAACTACTTCAGCCGACGCTTCCGGATGGACGCGAGCATCCGGTACGAGAAGCAGGGATCGGTGCGGGCCAACAACCCCTGGTCGCTGTTCCGCAACGAGGATTCCTGGCGCCCCAATCCCCTCATCGACGACGGCCACTTCACCACCGTAGGCGTGAGCGCCGAGTACGACTCGCGTAACGACCGCGACGATCCGTCGTCGGGGTGGTGGATCCGGGGAAGCGTGGAGCACTCCCGCAGCGACGATGTGGCACCGATCGGGCTGCCCACCACGATCCGCCGGCCGATCCCCACCACCGGCTACGCCGTCAACCGCTTCACCTTCGACGCTCGGCGCTACTACCGGCTCTCGCCCGAGGCCCAACTGGGTCTGCGGATCTGGTCGGCCGGGTGGCTCGCGGGCGATCCGTTGCCGCTCCAGCGACGTCTCTCGCTGGGCGGTCCCGACCTGCTGCCCGGTTACGGATTCCGGGGCCTCAACTGTGCCCCGCCGGGCTACGACGACCCGAGCCGGGCGGCGCTGTGCGACCGGGCGCTCCTCACCCAGACCGAGTTCCGCCACCGGCTCAAGCTCCGGGCCGGCTACATGGTGCGGGATCCCGACCACCAGGAGTTCAGCCGGTTTGTGGGAATCCAGGACCCCAGCCTGGTGGTCTTCGCCGACGCCGGATCGGCGTGGCTCTCGGGCACCGGACCGGGACGGGTACCCAACAACCGGTTCCAGTCCATCTCCCAGTGGAAAGCGGATGCCGGGGTGGGAATCGACGCGGGGGGGATCGCCGCCTACCTGGTGAAGGCCCTGACCGATGGCGAGCCGGTCCGGTTCTACCTCCGACTCGAGCGGCGGTTCTAGCCATCCATGGCGGCTGATCGGGGCCGGTCCCGGCCACTGGCGCTGATCGGCCTGCTGCTCCTGTCAGGCATGCCGGCCGCCGCCCCCGCCCAGACCCGCGAGCCGGTGGCCCTGGAAGTCACGACCTCCCCCGGCAGCCACGACCCCACGGTCTTCACCCGCAATCTGCTGGAGGATACCCCCTGGCTGGGCACTCTGCGTCAGGGGCTGCCGCTGCGGCTGCAGTACCGGCTCGAGGTGTGGCGGTCGCGGGACGCCTGGCCTGACGATGTCATACGGAGCCTCGAGTGGACGGTGGTAATCCGGCACGAGCCGCTGCTGGACCAGTTCACCGTCACCCGGCTGGGGCCGTTCCGCGGCCCGCCGGTCACCCGCCGTCTGGGAACCGCCGGGGCGCTGGCCGAGTGGCTCAAGGTCGGCCTGAGCTACCCGGTGCTCACGCCCAAGGATGCCGGCCGCTATTACTACGCCGCGTCGCTGTCGGTGGCGACGCTCTCGGATTCCGACCTCGACAAGTTCGAGCGGGTGCTCCGGGGCGAACTGGATCCGGGGAGCAGCGAGAGCGGCGGGATCGCGGAGCGGGCCCGGCGGCTGGTCCTGCAACTGGCGGGACTGCCAACGGCGACCCTGTCGGACCAGTCGGACCAGTTCGAGGTGCGCTGAGCCTCCCCTCAATCCTTCGCTTCGACGTGCCACTCCTCCGGGCTCTCGGGGTGATTCACCAGCGGCCGGTGGAGCCCGAACTTCCCCAGGTAGGCGTCGATGTCGTCGGCTTTGGCGGCTGTCAGCTTGGTGGTAAGCGAGCCCAGGTCTTCGCTGTTGAGATCGGCGGCGGCCTCCTCCAGGTGCTTGGACCGGCCCGCCCCGCACTTGCAGGGCTCCCCGCACGGCTTCATCCCCGATGACACCATCGCCTGGCCGCTGTTGCCGATCTTGGCGCTCACCAGCATGGACTTCACGTTCTCGATGGTCTTATCCTTGTCCGGTTCGCAGTCCTTCTTCCACTTGGCGCCGTCGCGCGTGGGCTGCGCGCCCGCCTTGGTCCGCAGGAAATCGCTCGACAGCACCCCGCCTTCCCAGATGACGGCGGGATCGGAGAGGTGATCCCACGAAATAGTGCGCTCGTCCTTGTCGCAGTTGGCGGGCTTGGTGTTGGTGTACTTGTTGTAGACGAACATGTGGCCGACATGGTGCTTCTGCTGCCACGCCGCCGTCCGCCCGCTGTCCTTGCGGATGGTGATCGTGTAGCTCTTCTGCACGTCGGCCTGGAAGGCGGTCAGCCGGTCGAGAAAGCTCTTGCCCTTGGGGTCGAAGGCGGGGGTGGCCGGAGCGGCGGGGGCTGCGGCTGGTGCGTCGGCCATGGAGGCCTCCTGGAGGACGGGATCAGTTCATGTAGAACGCCGCGACCCTCCCGTTCTTCTCATTCACCCCCGCGATGGCGCTGTGCTCCACGTCGCCCTCGCCTCGCAGGAACACGACGAGCCAGAGCGACTGCCACCGCTCCGCCCCACCCTTGAGTTCGTTGGCCAGGAGAACCTCCCGGCCCGGGGCGTCGGTGCTCGCGCGGGTGGCGCGCAGGTGAACCCGGGCCGCCAGCGCCGCGAGGAACCTCCGCCGGGCCTCGGAGCCGTGGATCACGGAGTCGCGGGCCGGCCCCAGCTGGAACCCGCTCCCGTCGCTCGCCGAGACCCAGCGCTGCTCCCGGAAGGTGAAGGGATCGTCGGTGAGGGCGACCATCGCGCCGGTATCGGCCGTATTGAGGGCGGCGACGAACTGCTCCGCCCGACCGACCGGCGAGACCACCGGGGCCGGCGACGGATGCCGGCAGGAGCTGGAGAGCAGGATCAGGCTCGCGAGTACCAGCGCCCCGCCCCGCGGGTCACGACGCATACGCAACTCCCGGAGAGGGCTACGGGGTCTTCTGCCCCGCCAGTGCCTGGACCCCGCCCAGCGCCTTGAGCGCCTCGGGGCCGTAGAAGAGCCGGATGTACTTGGCCTGGGTGGTGGTGAGCCGGCGGACGGCCCAGGAGAGGTGCACGAAGTGGGGCTCATGCGGGTGGGCCAGCGGGTGCATCCCGCATTCTTCCGGCAGCCGATTGCCCTTTCGGGTATTGCAGCTGCTGCAGGCGGTCACCACGTTGGTCCAGTCGTTGGAGCCCCCACGCGACAGCGGCACCAGGTGGTCACGGGTGAGGCACTCGCGCGGACGCAGTTCCAGCTGCCAGCGGTGGCAGTACTGGCAGCGGTAGTGATCGCGGGCGAAGAGAAAGGTGTTGGTGACCTGGCGGCGGAATCGCCGGGGGACATGCACGAACTTGACCAGCCGGATGATCGCCGGTTTGGGGAGGACGAGGTGCGCACTTCGCACCACGTCCGGGCCCTCCGCTTCGACGATCTCCGCCTTGCCCTCGATCACGAGTCTGAGGGCGCGTCGCACGGGCACCATCGTCAGGGGCTCGAACGACGCGTTCAGCGCCAGGCAGCGCACGGGTCTCCGCTCCAGGGGTAGCTGTTCAATCGTAACGGCGCCCCGTGGCAGGGGGAAGGTCAGCGGGCCAGGGCGGAGAGCCGGGCCTCGACCAACTGCCGCATTCGCGGGTTCCGCGCGATGACCAGGAGGGTATCGTCGCCGGCCAGGGTGCCGATGATCTCCTTCCACCCGGCCTGGTCCAGCGCGGCCGCCACCGCCGGGGCCCCGCCGGTGGCGGTCTTGATCACGATCAGCGGGCCGGTCCCTTCGACGCTCACCAGGAGCGCCGGCAGCACCTGCCCGAGATCGGGCCGGAGCGAGCCCTCGTTGGGGTTGGCATAGTAGGAGCCGCCCTGGGGGTCCACCAGCTTCGCGAGCCCGAGTTCCCGGATGTCGCGCGAGAGAGTGGCCTGGGTGACGTTGATGCCTTCGGTGACGAGAGCCTCGCGGAGGCCATCCTGACTTTCGATGCGCTTCTCCCGGATGACCCGGAGGATGGCGGCGTGGCGCTGAAGTTTCATGTAGGGCTGGACTCCGAGGGGCCTTTGGCCGTTGGCCATTGGCCTTTGGCTCTTGGCGGTTGGTTATTCAGGGCCCGACGATTCGCCGGGCGGCACAGCATATTCCGTCTGAGGCACCACCGATCCGATCCTGCACGCTGACGGCCTACGGCCTCCGGTACACCGTCCTCCCACCCACGACCGTTTCCCGCACGGCGTTTCCGACTCCCGTCAGTAGGGTATCCGCCAGTCCGGCGGCGTCAACCGGTCGGCCCAGGTCCACCGCCACCAGATCGCCCCACTTGCCGGGGGCGAGCGTCCCGATTTCCCGCTCCAGCCCGAGGGCCCGGGCCGCCGAGACGGTGATCAGCTCCAGGGCCCGCTCGGCGGTCAGTCGACCGATCTCGCGGGCAGCGTGGGCCTCGGCGAAGAGGTCCACCGGACTCATGCTGGCGACCGAGTCGGTACCGACACCGACGGGAATCCCCCGGTCGAGCATCCGGCCGAGGGGGGCCACGCCGTGCCCGTGGCGCCGGTTGGAGCGGGGACAATGGGCGATGGCGGCGCCCCGGCGGGCGATGCGATCGAGATCGGCGCCGCTGGCACGCACCATATGGATACAGAGAGTACGCGGACCCAGGACCGCCTGCTGATCCAGCCATTCGACCGGTGAGCACCCGCCACTCTCGGGAAGGGGAATGCCCCTTCCCTCCCATGCCATCGCGAATCCCCCCTCCCCCCGCAACAGCTCCGACTCCGCCTCGCTCTCGGCCAGGTGCACCGCGATCGGCAGCTCGCGCTCCCCAGCCCAGGCCGCCACGCGCCGATAGAGCTGGGCGCTCACACTGTAGGGGGCGTGGGGCGAGGCACCCAGCCGCGCCCGCGACGTGGTCAACCGGCTGAGCTCCTCCATCCGGGCGGCCCAGGCGGTGAACTGGCGCTCGGCGACGTCGGGGTGCGGCCCAAAGACCTCATGGTAGCAGACGCCACTGCCCCCCAGCTCCGCGAGGGCGGCGAGCACCGCACCCGAGTCGCCGGTATCGGCGACCGTGGTGACACCCTGGGCCCAGCCATCCCGAATACCCTGCCGCGCCGCCGCGAGAAAGTCGGCGGGGGTCCGACCCGCCTTCAGCGCGATGATGCGGCGAATCCAGGCGGGAAAGTCGGCCTCCGGCGCGGCGGCGTCGAGACCGGTCAGTTCGAGGTGGGTGTGGGCATTGATGAGGCCGGGCAGCAATGCCGCGGCCGGTCCCAGCGCCACCTCCTGGACGGCGGGAGGGGAAGGAACGTTTCGGGCGCTCCCCACCGCTTCGATCCGGCCGTCCTCGCCGATCAGCACGGCGCCATCGGCGACCGGCGGCCCCTCGAACGGCAACACCCAGGACGCGGTGTACCGTCGGGGAGCGGGCATCAGCGCGGCTGATTCAGGGGATTGTTGCCCCCGGCCCCGCCCCAGGGATTGTGAATCGGGCAGAACTGGGTGGGCTCGGTGCCCGGCAGGAAAGAGCCGACCTCGAGGGAGTCCTTGGGACAGAAGGGAGTGAACTTGGCCCCGGTCTGCCGGTCCACATCCACCACCACCAGGCCTTCGGGACGGGGCCATGCGGCCGGCGCGGGGCGGCGCTCGTAGACTTCTTTCATCATCATGGTCCAGGCCGGCGCCGCCAACCGCCCGCCCTGGGCGTTGTCGATGATCTTCTGGGGCTTGTCCATCCCGATCCACACGCCGCCCACGAGATCCCCGGTGAAGCCGATGAACCAGACGTCGGTGTAATCGTTGGTGGTGCCGGTCTTGCCGCCGGCGGGGATGGTGAACTGGCTCCCCACCGAGCTGGCGGCGGTGCCGCGGCGCACCACATCGCGGAGCCCGTCCAGCATCAGCCAGGCGAGGGCGGAGTCCATGACCACCTCGCTCCGAGGCTTGGGGGCCCAGAGCACGGTGCCGTTGCGGTCCTCCACCCGCTCGATGCCGTAGGGCGTGGTCCGGGTGCCCATGGTCGCGAACGCGGTATAGGCCGAGACCATCTCGATCGGATAGACCCCTTCGGACCCGATGTAGATCGAGGGGTACGGCCGCACCGGCGTGGTAATGCCAAAGCGCGCCGCTTCGCCGATCACCGCCTGGGGGCCGATCTCCATGCCGATGTTGATGGCGGGGATGTTCTGACTCCGGTAGAACGCCTCCTTCAGAGACATGGGCCCGATGAAGCGGCTGTCGTAGTTCTGCGGCTCCCAGGGCGGCTGACCCGGCACCATCTCGACGCTGATCGGGTTGTCCACCACGATCTCCGACCAGGGGTGCCCCGCGCGGAGGGCGGCAGTGTAGGTAATGGGCTTGAAGGTCGAGCCCGGCTGGCGGACCGCCTGGATCGCGCGGTTGAACTTGCTGTCGTTGAAGTCGCGCCCGCCCACCATGGCCAGGATGCGGCCGGTCTTCGCCTCCAGGACCAGCGCGAGACCCTGGAGGTAGGGAGACTGGCCCGGCGCATCGGTGTCGTCCCCCCGCTGCTCGAGATAATCGGCGTAGGTCTCGCGGGGATACTTCCCGAACTTCTGGGTGTTGTGCTCGATCTCCTCCAGCTGCCGCGACAGGGCCCGTTCGGCGGCCTGTTGCACGTCGAGGTCGACCGTGGTGTAGATCCGGAGCCCTGCCCGGTACAGCTCGGAGCCGAAGCGGGTCCGCAGCTGCTGGCGGACGAACTCGGTGAAGTAGGGCGCGACCTCGCTCAGGTCGGAGCGGGACGAGAGCAGCAGCGGATACGCCTTCCACCGCTCGGCGTCGCCCCGGGAGAGGACGCCCTCGTCGGCCATCAGTTCCAGGATCAGGTTCCGTCGCTCGACCGACAGGTCGGGATTGCGGCGGGGGTTGTAGCGGGTGGGCGAGCGGGGAATGCCGGCCAGAGTGGCCGCCTCCGCCACGTTGAGGTCCCGCGCTGATTTGCCGAAGTAGCGCTGGGCCGCGGCCTCGACCCCGAAGGCGCCGTTGCCGAGGTTGATCTGGTTGAGGTAGAGCTCGAGGATCCGGTCCTTGGGGAATTGCGCCTCGAGCTCGAAGGCCACGTGCATCTCGCGCAGCTTGCGGCGGGGAGTGCGGTCCTGGCCGCTGATGTCCTCGGGAAAGAGGTTGCGGGCCAGCTGCATCGTGATGGTCGAGAAACCCTGCATCCGGCCCCGCCGGAAGAGGATGTACGTCAGGGTCGACTTCACCGCGCCGAAGGCGCGGACCCAGTCGACCCCGTGATGCTCGTAGAAGCGTTTGTCCTCGACCACCACGAAGGCGGCGATGGCGGCCGGGGAAATCTGGTTGACCTGGATCAGCGTCCGGCGCTCTTCGCCCAGGTCGGTGATCAGCCGGCCATCGGCGGCGTAGACCTTCGAGGCCTGGGCCGGATCGTAGAGGCCGATCTTGGCGATCGAGGGGCAGGCGTTGTTGGCGCAGGCCCGATTCCAGGCGCCCAGCAGAAGCCCCGCCCCCAGCGCGAAGACGGCGAGCACGACGGTGATGATGGTGCTGCGGATCCGGGGGGTGTACCACCAGCGCAGGAGCGTGTTGATGGGGCTTGGGGCCATGGGAACAAATCTATACCGGTGAGAGGGGAGTTCCGAGTTCCGCGTTCCAGGTGCCACGTTACGAGTTCGGAGTTCCGAGTTCCGAGTTGGCACTCCCGTGCTCCGGTCGGCCCTCCCAGAAGCTCCGCCCCATGCCCTCGGAACTCGGGAACTCGGAACTCGGGAACTCGGAACTTCGAACTTCTTGCCCTAACCCCCAGCCAACCCTAAGATCCGCGCCATGCCAACCCTCCTCGACGAGCTCCGCGCCCGGGGTTTTGTGCAGGACGCCACCCCGGGCCTGGGCGAACGGCTCGCCGCCGGGCCGATCACCGGGTACGTCGGGTTCGACCCGACCGCCGAATCGTTGCACGTCGGCAACCTGGTCCCGGTCATGGGACTCGCGTGGCTGCAGCGCTCCGGCGGGCGGCCGATCGTCCTGGTGGGCGGCGGCACCGGCATGGTGGGCGACCCGAGCGGAAAGCGGGCCGAGCGGCCGGTGCTCTCGGTCGAACAGATCGACCACAATGTGGCCCGGATCCAGGGCCAGCTGGAGCGGTTCCTCGATTTCACCTCCGCCACCACCGGCGCCAGGGTGGTCAACAACGCGACCTGGCTCCGGCCCCTCACCCTGATGGAGTTCCTGCGGGACACCGGCAAGCACTTCACCCTGAGCTACATGCTGCAGAAGGAGTCGGTGAAGAGCCGGATGGAGACCGGGATCTCCTACACCGAGTTCAGCTACATGCTGGTGCAGGCGTACGACTTCTGGCACCTGTGGCGGACCGAACGCTGCGAGCTCCAGATGGGCGGGAGCGACCAGTGGGGCAATATCACGGCGGGCACCGAGTTGATCTCCCGGCGGGAGGGGGCCCAGGCCCACGCGCTGGTCTTTCCGCTCCTGACGACCGCCGCCGGCAACAAGTTCGGCAAGAGCGAGTCGGGGAACATCTGGCTCGATCCCGCCAAGACCTCCCCCTACCAGTTCTACCAGTTCTGGCTCAACGTCGACGATCGCGATGTCGAGCGGCTGCTCCGGTTCTTCACCTTCATGCCGCTCGCCGAGATCGACGGGGTGATGGCGGAGCAGGGCCGGGAGCCGGGCAAACGTGCCGCCCAGCGGCGCCTGGCAGAGGAGGTAACCGCGCGGGTCCACGGGGAGGCCACCCTGCGGAGCGTGGTGGCGGCGAGCCGCCTCCTGTTCGGCGGGCCGGAGCTGGCCCAGGCGGGGCGCGAGGTGTTCGAAGTGCTCGCCGGTGAGATCCCCACCGTCCGGCTGGGCCGCTCGGAGGTGGAGGGGCTGCCCCTGACCGAAGCGCTGGTGAAGGCCGGTCTCGCCGCCTCCAAGGGCGAGGCGCGCCGCGGAGTGCAGCAAAAGGGGTTCTCGCTCAACGGGGTGCAGGTTACGGAGGTGGACCGGGCCCTCGGCGCGGGCGATCTCCTGCACGGCCGCTATGCGATGCTGCAGAAGGGCAAGAAGGCCTTCGCCCTGCTTATCGGCGACGGACCGGCGGCCACGGCCTGAGCCCACCGTCGGGTTCGGCTGGCGAGATATCCCGGCGAACCTATATTAGCGCGTCCCCCGCGCTCCAGCCCGGTAGCAGCATCCCCCTAAATGGACGTTTTCCTCGAGGAGGACTCATGCGTGGCGAGTTCATGAAGTTCCTGAAGGAGTACGGTGTCATCGGGCTGGCCATCGGTGTCATCATCGGCAGCAAGGCCGGCGAGCTGGTGAAGTCGATCGTGGATGGATTGCTGATGCCGTTCGTCGAGCCGATCCTGGCCGCGGCCGGGGGCGACTGGCAGACGGCCAAGTACGCGATCGGGCCGTTCAACTTCGCGATCGGGGCGGTGATCGCGGCGCTGATCAACTTCCTGATCGTAGCCTTCCTGGTGTTCCTCTTCGCGAAGAAGGTGCTGAAGGAAGACACGGTCACGAAGAAGTGACCCGTTGGGGGTGACGGCGCCCCTCCCGCCTCACCCCGCTACCACCTCGTCCGGCTGGTCCGGCGAGGCGCCTTCCCCGTCAGCATTCCCAGCACCCCGCGTACCAGCTCCCGGCCCACGGTCCTCGCGACCGTGGTGCCGAGGGCGGCGACCACCGCGGAGCCGATCTTCGCGGTGGTCGACATCCCGCCCCGACTCCCGCCGCCCGAAGGGGCGCTTTCGCGAGCCGGGGCCGGGCCGGGGCCGACGGGGGTAGGCGGCGGCGCCAGGCGCGCCGCCAGCATCTCGCGGGCACTCTCCCGGTCGATCGTCTTCCCGTATTCCGCCAGCAGGTCCGACTGCCGGATGTCGGCCTGCAGCTCCTCCGGAGAGAGCGGCGCCATCCGGGAACAGGGCGGGATGAGGCGGGCCGCCACCACCGGCGTGGGGACGCCGCGCGGGTCGAGCACCGTGACCACCGCCTCGCCGATGCCGAGTGACGTCAGGGTCTCCTCAAGATCGTAGAACTCGGTCCGCGGGAAGGTCCGGACCGCGGCCTTGAGAGCGGCCTCATCATCAGGCGTGTGGGCCCGGAGGGCATGCTGCACCCGGTTGGAGAGCTGGGCCAGCACATCGGTCGGGACATCCTTGGGTGTCTGGGTGACAAAGTAGACCCCCACCCCCTTCGACCGGATCAGCCGCACCACCTGCTCCACCTGGTCGAGAAACGCCTTCGAGGCATCGCTGAACAGCAGGTGGGCCTCATCGAAGAAGAACGCCAGTTTGGGTTTGTCGAGGTCGCCCGCCTCCGGCAGGTTCTGGAACAGCTCGGCCAGCATCCACATCATGAACGTGGAGAAGAGCTTGGGCTTGTCCTGCACGTCGGCGAGTTCGAGACAGGTCACCACGCCGCGACCCTCGCGGGTGGTCACCAGCAGGTCCCGCACGTCGAACTCCGGCTCGCCGAAGAACCGATCGGCTCCCTGCATCTCCAGCTCCACCATCTTCCGGAGCAGGACTCCCACGGTCGCGGCCGACATCCCGCCCAGGCCGGCGAGCGCCTCCTTCCCCTCGGCCCCGGAGAGAAACTGGAGCACGGCGCGCAGGTCGCCGAAGTCGAGCAGCGGCAGCCGGGCGTCATCGCAATACTTGAACACCAGGGTGAGCACGCTGGTCTGGGTCTCGTTGAGGTCCAGCACCTTGGCCAGGAGCAGCGGACCGAAGCTCGCCACCGTCGCGCGGAGCTGCACCCCCAGCCCCCCCGTCAGGCTCACGAACTCGACCGGCACGCCGGCCGGGGTCCAGGGATATCCCACGTCGGTGGCGCGCTGGCTCACCCGCTCGCTGGGCTGCCCCGGCATCGCGAGACCCGACAGGTCGCCCTTGATATCGGCCACGAAGACCGGCACCCCGGCGGCGGAGAGCTGCTCGGTGAGGAGTTGCAGGGTCTTGGTCTTGCCGGTTCCGGTGGCACCGGCCACCAGCCCGTGACGGTTCATCATCGCCAGCGGGATCCGGACCTTGGGGTCGGGAAAGACCTGGGGCCCCTGCAGGGCCGCGCCGAGGGTGATCGAGGGGCCGGTGAAGCCGTAGCCCGCCTGGAGCTGGTCTCTGAAGGTGGAGGCCATGGGGTGTCCGCGCGGTGAAAGGGAGGGTGCGGTCGGCACCCTAGTGCGACTCCAGCACCTCGATGACCCGCTGGATGTCTTCCAGGGTATTGTAGCAATGGGGGCTGATCCGGATCGCGCCTTCGCGCAGGCTGCAGAAGATCTTCGCGTCCCGGAGGGCCCGGTGCGCCGCTTCGATGTCGGGGGGGACCAGGCAGGTGATACCCGAGCCGCGCGGCCCCCGGGGGGAGGCGACCCGAATGCCGCGGTCGGTGGCCCACTGGACCAGCCGGTCCTGCAGCGAGGCCAGGTGGCGCTGAATGGCGGGGACCCCGAGCGTCAGGAGCAGCTCCACCGACTCGCTCATCGCCACGAAGTCCTGAAACGGCAGGGTGATCAGCTCGAACCGTCGGGCATCGTGCCGCAGCTCGTCACGATAGTGACAGAGGGTAGTGAAATCGTCGGTTCCCTCGAAGGACATCCAGCTCACCAGCGCCGGCTCCAGCGTGGGGATCAACTCCCTGCGGACGTAGAGGAAGCCGCTGCCCCAGGGCGACAGCAGCCACTTCTGGGCCCCGCAGGAGAGAATATCGACCGGGGTGGCCCGCACGTCGATGGGGAGCTGGCCCAATCCCTGGATGGCGTCCAGCACGAGGAACTGGCCTCGGGCCCGGGTCACGGCGGAGAAGCGCGCGAGATCGGCGGTGTAGCCGCTGGCGAACTGGGTGAGGGAGAGGGCGAGGCAGCGAACCCGCGGATCCTCGAGCCGCTCGAGGATGGTCGCCTCGTCGGGCCACCCTCGGGCGTCCGTGGGCACCAGCTCCAGGTGCACCCCCCGGGAGGCCAGCCGTTTCCAGGGATAGACGTTCGCGGGAAACTCGCGGTCCGAGGCGAGGATGACGTCGCCCTTCTTCCAGGGAAGCGAGCCGGCGGCGAGGGCCAGTCCGAACGTGGTGTTGGTCGCGAGCGCGATTTCGCCGGGGTCGGCGTTGATGAGCCGGGCCAGCAGCGACCGGGCCCGGGTCAGGCCGCCGAACTGATCGGCCGACTTGAGCTCGAAGGGCCGGGCCCGCTTGTCGGCCATCTGGACCAGGGTTCGCCGGGTGCGCTCGGGAAGTGGGCCCACGCTGGCGTGGTCCAGGTAGACCGTGTCGCCGGCCCAGGGGAATTCGGTCCGTCGAACCTCGGCCACGTCGTAGCCCGCCGGCGCGGGGACGGCCTCATTCGGATCCAGGTCGAGACTGGTCCCGATTCTGGCGGTGCGACTCATGCTGGCTCCATGAGGCTGGTCGTCCGGGGGGGGCCGGGCGTTTCCCGGACCGACCGGCCCGGGTAGGTTAGTGCTATCGTGAGCCCCCAAGCAAGCGGATGAGCTTCACTTCCCCATTCACGCTGGTGTTGAGCGGTGGCGGCCTCAAGGGGCTGGCCCACATCGGCGTGTTGCGTGCTCTGGAGGAACGGGGCCTGGCGCCCTACGCAATCATCGGCAGCAGTATGGGCTCGCTGGTGGCGGCGGCCTGGGCCACGGGTATGCCGATCCGGGAGATGGCCGAACGGGGGATGGCGGTGCGGCGCCGCGACATCTTCCAGGTGGCGCACGCCGACATGGCCTTCAAGCGGATGCGCGCCCCCGCGGTATATCGTCGGGAGCCGCTGGATCAGCTGATCCACAGCCTCGTGGGCGACGTCACCTTCCGCGACCTGCCCCGCCGGCTCCTCATCAATACCGTCGAGCTCAACAGCGGGATGCAGGTCTTCTGGGGCCTTCCGGGTCTGCGGGACGCCCGGGTGGCGGACGCGGTCTTCGCTTCGTGCGCGCTGCCGGGCATCTTCCCGCCCCGCGAGATCCAGGGGCGGTGGTTCGTGGACGGGGCGGTGACCGAGAACCTCCCGGTCCTGGTGGCCTCGAGTCATGGGGAGGGCCCGGTCCTCGCGGTCGACGTCGGCTCGACCAGCTCGGTCCGCAGCGACGTACAGAACGACGGCTTCGCGGCGACCTACATCCGCGGCCTCGAAATCGTGATGCAGACCATCATGGAGAGCCGTCTGCGGCGCTGGACCTCGCCCCCGCTGGTCCTGGTCCAGCCTCGGGTGGAGCACGTCTCGATGTTCGGGTTCGGGCACAACCGGGAGCTGATCGAAGAGGGCTACCGCGCGATGGCCGACCTGCTCGACAGTCTCCAGGAGTTCGACCCCCTCGGCAGCGGGATCTATCCTCAGCGCCGAGTGAACATCCGGGTGGATCGCGATCGCTGCATCGGGTGCGGGTCCTGCGTGATGCACGCCCCCTGGGTGTTCGAGCTGGACCCGGGCGGCAAGGCGCGGGTGATCCAGGCGGTGCAGTCGTGGTCCCCGATCGACGGCGCCTACGTCCGCAACTGTCCCACCTATGCGATCAGCGCCCGGCTGGCCCCCCCATCGCAGGAGGCCGCTCCCGGAACTCCCGCGCCGCCCGGCTGAGCTCTTCCGCCACCCGTGACCAGTTCAACCGTTCCTCTACCCGGCGCCTGCCGGCGGTGCCCAGCGCGGCCCGGCGCGCCGGCTGCTCCAGCAGAGTGGTAATGGCCTCCGCCGCGGCCCGCGCGTCCGACGGCGGCACCAGCAGGCCCGACCCGCCCTGGTCCACCGCTTCGGGAATTCCGCCACTCCGCGCAGCCACGACCGCCACCCCCGACGCCTGCGCCTCGACCAGGGCGAGACCGAACCCTTCGGCCTCGTGCCCCGCCTCCCGCGAGAGGCCGAGGTACAGCGTCGCCCCGCGATACAACCCGGGCAGCTCCTCGTCCGACACGGCCCCCAGAAACCGCACCCGCTCGGCGACCCCCAGGGCCCCCGCCAGTGCCGCGAGGCGGTCGCGGTCGGGCCCGGCGCCGGCCACGGCGTAGCGGAGATCGGGAAAGCGCTCGCGCAGGAGACCCAGCGCCTCGATGGCGGTATCGATGCCCTTGTGGGGCACCAGCCGCGCGACCGAGAGGAGCCATCGCCCCTCTGCAAGGGGGTAGCGGTCCCCCTGCGGCCGGAACCGCCCGGGGTCGGCGCCGAGATGAATCACCCGGATACGATCGGCCTGGGTGGGGAGATCGAGCTCGGCGAGCAGCGCCCGACACCGCCGGGCGGTCCACTCGCTGCAGGCCACGATCCCCGCCGCGTCGGCGAAGAGATCCCGGGCCCGGCGTCGCTTGCGGATCGACCGGCGGGCCTGCTCCCCGACGATGCCGAGGTCGAGGCCGTAGACGATGAGACCGTAAGGGACCCCGAGCGCCGAGCCGAGCCAGCGGGCGACGTGTCCCGCCGGCTTGAGATTGCCGGCCCAGAGGAAGGTCGGGGCGATCCGGGCCGCCACCCGGCGGGTCCGGTGCCCCCACCGAATGAGTCCGGTCAGAGTGCGAAGCCGATCGGCGGGAACGGCGGCCCGGGTAACCGGAATGCCGGCGTTGCGATCCCATTCGGCGTCCCCGGTCATGCGGCCGGTGGAGACGTGGAGTCGGCCCTGACTGTGGCGCACGATCTCACCCAGGGCCTGGGCGATGCCGCCGGTGCGAGGAGGGAAATCGTAGGCGAGTAAGAGCTCCGAGTTCCGAGTTCCGAGTTCCGTATTCGATCGTTGCGCACCTTGCGATCGGTGGGTGCCCCTAAGGACCTCTTGGTAGAGCTCCAGGGTGCGGTCCACGGTCCGCTCCAACGAGAAATCTTCCCGCGACCGCCGCCTGGCGGACCGGCCCAGCCGAAGACCGAGCCCCGGATCGGGGAGGAGCGTCTCGAGCTGGTGGGCCCAGTCGGCGGGGTCATCGGGCGAAGCCAGCAGCCCGTCGACGCCGTGGCGGATGAGGACCTCGTTGCCGGTTGCGCGCGACGCGATCACCGGTTTGCCGAGGGCCATCGCCTCGAGCACCGCCTGGGGCAGGGCGTCCCAGCGACTGGGATGCAGCACCACCTCGAGTAGATCATAGAGCGGCCGTACCCCGGGATCGAACGGCAGCCGC
Source organism: uncultured Gemmatimonadaceae bacterium (assembly GCA_964642475.1). Lineage (GTDB taxonomy): Bacteria > Gemmatimonadota > Gemmatimonadetes > Gemmatimonadales > GWC2-71-9 > JADJOM01. Next base: position 131,034 of record CAZXRC010000001.1, read on the forward strand.
ACCACCGCGTGACGGTCGGGGATTGGCGGGAGCGGCATCGAGAGCGCCTCGGGCGAGAGCCCGCTCAGGACCAGTCGCACCGGTGTGGTGACGTGGTGCAGCGCGGCCAGGACGACATGCTGGTCCTTGGGCCGGGCCACGATGCCCACCGTGCGGCGCCCCGGCTCCCACCCGATCCGCCGGCGCCACTCGTCGATCTCGGCGACCGACACCTCCCGGTCCAGTCGGGCGGTCAGCACCCCGTTGTGTACCACCACGAGCCGCTCCGGCGCGATTCCCTGACGGGCCAGTTCGGCCCGTACCGGTTCGCTCACCGCAATCACCCGGGTTGCGGCCCGGCCGGCCAACCACGATTCCAGACGGGTGGTCCGGGGCCAGGAGCGGCGGGTGAAGACCAGGGGGGTCCGGAGCCCTCCCAGCAGCGCGAGAAGGGTGAGCGCCTCGCGATCGCGCGAGCTCTGGGCGTTGATCAGATCCACCGGGTGGCGGGCCAGCACGGCCTGGAGCTTCAGGGCGTTGAACGGCCGGCGCCGGGAGATCAACCGCACCGGATGGACTTCGAGCCCCCCCCGTTTCGCCTCGGCCTCGACCCAGGAATCGGGAGGGCAGACCAGCCGGACCCGCACCCCGCGGGCGGCAAGGCCCAGGGCCAGGTACAGGGTCGAGTGCACCGCTCCCGAGCCACCTCCCTGATGCAGGGTCAGCAGAACCCGAATAGGTTCCGCCTCAGGCATGCGGATCCTCATCGTCGGCGCCGGCGGCGGCACCCGGACGGAAGCCTCGATCGCGCGAGCGGCGCGAGCGCTCGGTCACGAACCTGCCGTGCTCGATGCCCTCGGTTGGCGCCGCCGGCTGGGTCCGCTCGCCGGTCCCCTGCTCCGCCGGCGGGCCGACGCCTTTGCCCCCGACTACGTCCTCTGCACCCGTCACGCGCTGGCCGCGGGATCCGCCGCGCTCGCCCGCATGTTGGCGGGCCGCGAGTCGAGCTTCTGGTACTTCGACGGAGCCTCGCCGTTGCCACCCCGGGTGATCACCCTGGCCCGGCTGGTTGCCCGCACTTTTGCCACCACCGGCTACCAGGTCGAGGCGTTCACCGATCTCGGCCTGGAGTCCCACTTTCTGCCCCAGGGGATGGACCCCGCGCTCGACCGTCCGGCGGCCGAGTCGCCGGCGGCCTTCCGCTGCGACGTCTCGTTCGTAGGCTCGGGGCAGTTTGCCCGACGCTATCCGGTGCTGCAGGCTCTGGCCGGGCGGGTACGGCTCCAGATTCGCGGTCCCGGTTGGGACGGCGCCCCGCCTTCGTTGCCGATCGCCGGCGGGCGGGTCGACGGGAAGAGCTTTGCCACCGTGGTGCGGGGCGCGGCCATCTCGCTCGGCATCGACGCGCTGGAGGCGCAGCGCCAGGAACGGTGGGGCGGCGCCTCGAACCGGCTCTGGCGGGTGCTGGGCGCAGGGGGAGTCTATCTGGGCGAGCACCTGACCGGAGTGGAGGCGTTCGCCCGCGACGGGGAACACGCGGTCTGGTACCGCTCCCCCGCCGAGGCGGTCGCGCTGGCCGAGTCGCTGCTGGCCGACCCGCTCCGACGGGAACGGCTGGCCGCGGCGGGACAGGCCCATGCACAGGCCCATCACACCTACGCTCACCGGCTCGAGCGGCTCCTGGCGGGACAGGGTTACACCTCGACGTAGTTCCGGTACTCGAAGGGACGCCACCCGGTCGCGCGTTCGATCGCGAGGGTCGCCAGCAGCGAGAGCCGGCGGGCATCCCAGGGACGAGGCGCGAAGCCGGGACTCATGCCGGCTCGCCGTTCAGCGATCCACCGTTCCATGACGGCCGGGTGCCGGCCCCGAAAGCGCCGCAATCCGACATCGGCGGGAAGTTGGTCTCGAATCGGCGCCCGCCGCCCGGCGCCCCCGTGATACAGCTGGTCGTCCACCGACTGCTTCTGCCGGAGGGCGGCGAGCGGCCGGGCCCAGCCGTAGTGGAAATAGCTGGCGCCACTGGCGCGGGCCCGCACCCGCCTGCTGTCCGGGGCGCGAAAGCCCTGCGCGTCGCCCCGGCTCTGGAGTCCGGCACTGAGCCGCAGGGCGCGCACCTCGCGCCGGTACCAGCGCCGGCTTGCGCCGACCCAGTCGGTGGTTCCGTAGAAATGCACGAAGTCGACCAGCAACCCCTCGATCCGCCGATCGTCCTGGGCCCGATCGAGCGCGGCGCGAAACCGGGTCAGCCCCTCTTCATGGAGGATCTCGTCGGCCTGGATGTAGATTGCCCAGTCGCCTCGAGCCCGGTCCAGCGCGCGCTGAGTCTCGACGGCCAGCATCGCGCTGCCGAGCCCACGGTCCCACGCCCCCTCGACGATCCGCACCCGCGGATCGTCGAGGCTCCGGACCAGGTCGAGGGTGCCGTCCCGGGACGGCCCCACGTTGACGATCAGCTCGTCGCATAGGGGCAGTACCGAGAAGATGGCTTCGAGAATGGGAAACTCGAGGGTGAGGGCATCGGCGACGAGGGTGCACCCGACAATTCGCATACGACTCACGGGAAGGACGCGGGAAAGATATGCAGGTGGCACTGGTGCATCACACGCGGCTCCCGGTCAAGGGATACGGGGGCACCGAGCGCGTGGTGGTCGCGCTGGCGCGCGGGCTGGTGGCGCTGGGGCACGAGGTGACCCTGATCGCGCCGGCCGGGACCAGGGTGCCGGAGGCCCGGCTGGTCCCGGTCGCGCCCCAGCGGTTCAAGGAGGCGACCTTCGATCTCACCTCCCTGGTCCCCGCCGGGATCGACCTGGTCCACTTCTTCTATCCGCCGCGAGTCGGTCCATCGTTCCCCTGGCTCTGGACCCTGGAAGGCACCACCCCGCCGGGGGTCACCCGGCCGTCCAATACCATCTACGTCAGCGCCAGTCATGCCGGCCATCACCGGAGCCGGAGCTTCGTCTATAACGGTCTGGACCCCGCCGATTACCTCTTTCAGAGCCGCAAGGACGCCTTCGATCTCTTCCTGGGCCGGTTGCACTCAAGCAAGGGGTGGCAGCTCGCGGTGGAGGGGGCCAAGCTGGCCCAGCGGCGGCTGGTGGTCGCGGGGGGATGGCGCCCCAGCCTGTCGCGCTTCGTGCGCTTCGCCGGCGAGGTGGATGGCACGGAGAAAGCCGAGCTCCTGAGTGGGGCCCGGCTCCTCTGGATGCCGGCCCAGTGGGAGGAGCCGTTCGGCCTGACCCTTATCGAAGCCCTCTTCAGCGGCACCCCGGTCCTCGGCACCAGGCGTGGCTCCCTCCCGGAAGTCCTGAGTCCGGCGGTGGCGGAGTTCGGCGAGACGGTGGAGGAGCTGGTGGCGCGGCTGCCGGAGATGGGGCGGAAGGACCCGGAGGCCTGTCGCGCCCGGGCGGCGCGCTACTTCAGCCACACCGCGATGGCCGGCGAGTACCTGCGGTTCTATCGCCACTTCCTGTCGACGGGAGCCCTGCCGGAAGGCGTACGGACGGAGGACTGATCGCGTACCGGGCGACGAGGCTACCCCGTCACCGCGTTCAGGAGCTGGTTCATCCGGTGCATATAGGTGTGGTGCCGCAGGGCCCGCTGCCGGGCATTGCCGGCCAGGCGTTCGCGGTACTTGTCCTCCTGGACCGCCCGTTTCACCTGGCCCTTCAGCTCCTCCGGGGTGGTGTAGACCAGCACCTCGCTCCCCTCCTCGAAGTGCTGCGGCAGGTCGGGCCGCGCATCCACCACCTGGGTCACGCCGATGGCCGCGAGCTCGAAGGTGCGACGATTCACGCCGGTCGGGTCGCCGCTGCGGTCGTCGGGGCCGCTGCGGTGCACGTTCACCGCCACCGTCGCGCCGGCATAGGCCCGCACGAAGTCCTCGTGGGTGGGCAGCTCGCCCCGGCAGTAGTCCTTGAGACCGGTGCGCCTCCACCCCGGGCCCCACAGCGCCAGGCCGAACTCCACCAGCTCGGCAAGCAGCCGTTCGCGCCGGGCGGAGGCCGCGCCGGCGAAGACCACGTTGGCGCGGAAGACCCCCCGGGCCCTGAGCGGCTTGTGGACCGAAGGATCGCAGCCCAGGGCGAGATAGTGAGTGTGCAGGATGCCGAAGGCCTGGAGCCTCGCGAGTCCCCCGCTCGACCCGACGAATACGTGATCGTACGCCATCGCTTCGCGGCTCGCCTGGTCCGGCTGCGCCACATCCTCGTCCAGCAGCTGCACCCACCTGGCGGGCCGGCCGCGGCGGAGGTCCGTGGCGGTCTGCTCCGGCACGAGACCCGATCCGGCCACCAGTACCAGATCGGGCGACTGCTGTTCCAGGGCCGCCCGCAGCCGCTGGTCCATGTCCCGCCGGACCAGCCGTTCGATCCAACCGGCCCGCTCCGGATCGAGCACCGTGACCGAGCACCCCAGCCGTTCGAGGGCGCGCTGACGCAGGCCGTTGTGGGCGTGGTCGGCCTCGTCGAGGTGGGCCACAAACAGGACGCGGAGGCCGGTGTAGGGAGCGGTCATAATCTCTCGCGGGACAATCTACAACGTCACGTTCCGCGTTCCGAGTTCGGCTTTCGGCCCCATCGGGCCCTCCTCGCCGTCGGGCGGAGATCGGAACTCGGCGCTCTGCACCAGCCGGGCGTAGGTGCCACCCCGCGCGAGCAACCGGTCGTGGGTCCCCCGCTCCACGATCCGGCCCTCGTCGAGCACCAGGATCTCGTCGGCATGGCGCACCGTCGCCAGCCGATGCGCGATGACCAGGACGGTACGATCCTGCATCAGCCGGGCGAGCGCGTCCTGCACCAGCCGCTCCGATTCGCTGTCGAGGGCGCTGGTGGCTTCATCGAGGATCAGGATCGGCGGATCGCGCAGCACCGCCCGGGCGATGGCGACCCGCTGGCGCTGGCCCCCCGAGAGCCGGGTGCCCCGCTCCCCCAGGAGCGTATCGTAGCCCTGGGGCAGCTGGCTGATGAACCCGTGGGCATTGGCGGCGCGGGCGGCCGCCTCGACCTCGGCCGCGGTGGCGCCGGTCCGGCCGTAGGCAATGTTCTCGCGGACGCTGGCGTTGAAGAGCACCGTCTCCTGGCCCACGAATCCCATGAGGGACCGGAGCGAGGCGCGAGCCACCTGGGTAATCGGGACACCGTCGAGCAGAATCCGGCCCCGGAGCGGGTCCCGAAGCCGCGGCAGCAGCTCGGCCAGAGTGGTCTTGCCGGCGCCCGAGGGGCCGACCACCGCCACGGTCCTGCCGCGGGCCAGGACGAACGAGATGTCCCGCAGGACCGGACGGTCGGCGATCCGGGGTCCGCCGTCGGCGCCTGACTGGTAGGAGAAACCGACGCCCTCATATCGGACCTCCCGCTCGAACCGCGCCGGGGGAAGCCCCGATGGCTCGTCCTCCACCGACGGCAGGTCGAGGATCTCGAAGACCCGGTCGGCCCCGGCCAGGGCCAGCGACATCTGGCTGGGGAACTGGGTAATCGCCTTGAGCGGCGCCATGACCCGCAGCGCCGCCACGATGAACACCAGCAGCGCCTCGGGGGAAAGCGCCCCCGACCCCAGCACGGTGGAGGAGGCGCCCGCGGCGATGAGCGCCACCAGCAGCAACCCGCCGAAGATCTCGCTCACGGGACTCGACAGCGTGGCCAGCCGCTGAGTGCGCTGCACCCGGGCCCGGTAGCGCTCGGCCTGGGCCCGGAAGCTCGCCGCTTCGTCCCGCTCGCCGCCGTAGGCCCGGATCAGCTTCAGGGCGCCGAGTCGTTCCGCCACCGTGGCGGTCATCTCGCCGGCTTCGTCCGAGCGGGCCCGGGCCTGGTGCCGCAGCCGCCGGAGCAGCGCCCGGATCCCCACCAGCAGGGCCGGCGCCGCGGCCAGGGTGAGGGCGGTCAGCTGCCAGGAGAGCTGGGCCAGTACCAGCAGGGTGGTGAGGATGAGTACCAGATTCTGGAAGAAGGACGCCAGCCCGGCGCTGATGGCGACCTTGGTCTGGTCGGCGTCCTGCATCACCCGGCTGATGACCTGGCCGCCGCGGGTGCGTTCCAGCCAACCGAGATCCAGCCGCAGCAGGTGCTGGAACAGCGCCGAGCGGAGATCCCGCACCAGCCCCTCCTGGGCCCGGACGCTGAGCTGGCTGGCGGCCCAGGCCAGGAGGTTCTTGAGGATGAGCACGGCCCAGAGCAGGGCCACCAGTCGCACCGTCACCTGGGACGCCGCGCCCCCCAGGAATGGCGCCAGCAGCCGGTCCACCGCCTGCTCCAGCGCGGTATTCCCGGCGGAGAGGCCGCCGGCGCTGCCGAAGAGATGACGGAGAAGCGGGATCAGGAACAGCAGCGTCACGCCGTCGAGCACCGACGCCACCGAGGTCGCCCCGATGCCGACGGCCAGGGTCCAGCGATAAGGACGGAGCCAGCCGAGGAGTCGCCGGCCGGTGGGACCGGCGGCGGGGGACGGCGTCGAGTCAGCCACCGCGCCGGGCGCTCAGGAGGGCGATGGGCAGCACCATCTCCTCGGGGGTGACCCCGCCGTGGAGAAAGGCGCCGCGGTAGCGGGCCTGGTACTCCCGGAGCTTGGTGGGGTAGACGAAGAACCGGTCGCCGGTGGCAAGGAGAAGCCGGGTCCCCGGCGGCCGGGGCGGCAGGCCATAGGCCGCGAGATCCTCCACCACCAGTGCCGCATCGCGATCCTGGGCCCGCAGATCCTCGCCGAACTTGTAACGCAGGTTGGACGTCGCGTCGCGGCGGGCGTAGACCGTCGCGGGCGTATGGCAGTGGATCGAACCGTGATCGGTGGTCAGAAGCACCGGCACGTTGCGGCGCTCCGCCTCCCGCAGCGCGGCCCACAGGGCCGAGCGCTCGAACCAGGTCCGGGTCAGGCTTCGCAGCGCCGGCGTGTCGCGGGCCACCTCGAACAGGGTCGAGTTCTCGGTCCGACCATGGGTCAGCTGGTCGATGAAGTTGAAGACCAGGGCGGTGACACCGTCGGCGGCGAGGTGGGCCGGGAGCCGGCTGAGGAGCGCCTCCCCGTCGGTGGCGGTGAAGACCTTCTCGTAGCGCACCGGCACCGGCGCCCCGTTGCGTTCCTCCAGCTGCCGCGCCAGCAGCTCGTGCTCGTGGGCATTGAGGCTGGTCTCGTCCTGGTCCCGCCACCACTGGGGATACTTCGCCGCCAGCACCCGGGGGAGCAGTCCGCTGAAAATGGCATTGCGGGCGAAGGGCGTGGCGGTGGGCACGATCGAGTAGTAGTACGCCGTCTCGACATCGAACCGGGTGCTGATCAGCGGCCGGATCGCTTCCCACTGATCGAGCCGGAGACAGTCCACCACGATCAGCAGCGCCTTGCCATGCTGCCGGAGCGCCGGTTCCACGAATTCGGGGACGATGTCGACGCTCAGCGGTGGCCGGTCGGCCCGGCCTCCCGCCAGCCAGCCGGCGTAGCGCTGCTCGATGAAGCGGGCGAAGTCCTGCCGCAGGCTCACCTGCAGGGTGCGGAGCGCTTCCTGGAGCCCGGGCTCCTCCGCGTGCCCCAGGCGCACCTCCCACTCGGCCAACTCCACCACCAGCTCGGTCCAGTCGCGCCAGTTGAGGACCCCGCTCCGGCGAGCTTCCAGCTCCCGGAACCGGGTGGCGAAATCGCGCGAGAGCCGCTGCTGCCGAATGCGGTCGCCCTCGAGGATCCGGGTCACCACCGAGAAGACTTGCCGGGGATTGACCGGCTTGACGAGGTAGTCGGAGATCTCCGCGCCGATGGCATCCTTGAGCGTGGCGGGTTCCTCGCTCTTGGTCACCATTACCACCGGCATGGTCGCATCGATGTTCCGGATGGCGCGGAACAGCTCCAGCCCCCGCCGCCCCGGCATCTGCTCATCCAGCAGCACTACCCCGTAGGGCTGGCGCTGGAGCAGGACCAGCGCATCGTCGCCATGGGCGGCCTTCTCGACGCTGAAGCCCTGTTCCTCGAGGAACAGGATGTGAGAGGAGAGGCTCTCCACCTCATCATCGACCCAGAGAATGCTGCGGGGACGGGGCATGGGCCTATAATAAGCCGCCGTGGCCTTATTTTCCGGTCGTGTCTCCCCCACGCATCCTGCTGGTCCGCTTCTCTTCCCTGGGCGACGTGCTCCTGACCACGCCGCTCATCCGGGCGCTCCGGGCACGTCACCCGGCGGCGACCATCACGGTGCTGACCAAACAGGGGTGGGCACCGCTCCTGTCGGCCAACCCCCACCTCGACCAGGTGGTGGCGCTGGCCCCGGGACAGTCCCTGGTCCCGCTGGCCCGGGCGCTCCGTCGCGCCGGCTTCACCGACCGGCTCGACCTCCACGCCAGCGTCCGTACCCGGGTGCTCCGGCTGCTGGTGCCCGGCGCCTGGCACGGCTACGACACGCGGCGGCGGGAACGCCGGCAGCTCATCACCCTCAAGCAGGACCACTATCGCGACCATCTTCCGGTGGCGGAGCGTTACTTCGAAGCGGCCCGCCACCTCGAAGTGATCCCCGACGGTGCCCCGGCGGAGCTCTTCATCAGTCCGGCGGCGGAGGCCCGGGCGGAGGAGTGGCTCACCCGGAGCGGCCTCGATCCCAACCTCCCGCTGGTGACCTTCGCGCCGGGCGCGGCCCACGTCACCAAGCGCTGGCCCATTCGCCATTGGCGGGTCCTGGCCGAGGAGCTGGCGGACCGCGGGTACGGGGTGGTGGTGGTGGGCGGCGCCGGCGACCGGGTGGCCGGCGCCGAAGTGGTGACCGCGGCGCCCGGGGTGGTCGCCAGCGCGGCCGGCGAGCTGGACCTGCAGGCCGCCGGGGCCCTGATCCGGCGGACCCGGGTGGTGGTGGCGGGCGACACCGGTCCGATGCACCTTGCCACTGCGGTGGGACGGCCGGTCGTAGCGCTGTTCGGGCCGACGGTCGAGGCCTTCGGATTCTTCCCCTACCGCGCCCCATCCACGGTGCTGCAGCTGGAGTTGGGCTGCCGCCCCTGCAGCAGCAAAGGCGGCCCCCGCTGCCCGCTGGGACATCATCAGTGCCTGGAAGGGATCCTGCCGGACCCGGTGCTGACCGCGACCCTGGAGTTCACCGCGTGACAGCGAGCGACCCACAACACGATCTGGTGGAGCTCCTGGCCCACAGCGCGCGCGGCCCCCGGCGTGACGGGGTGTATGCCCTGTGGCTGGTGCTCCGGGTCACGGTGGACTACCTCACCGACCCGCCGCTCTCCGAGCGGGCGGTCCGCCGGCGCCTCGCGGCCCTGGAGTCACGACTCTCGAGCCTGGTGCTCCCGCCCCCGCTCCGCCGGGCCCTCAACGCGGTGCTCACCGAGCTCAAGGCCAACGGCCGGGCGTCGGTGCCGATGCTCCTCAGCACCCTGGTGGCGCCGGCCCGAGACTCGGCCGGCTCGGAAGCGGGCGAGGCGGTGCAACGCGCGGCCCGCGCCGCCAGGCAGGCGCTGGTGCCCGCGCGCTGAGGCCAACCCGCTACCTTTCGGTCTCGTATGCGTCCTCGCCAGATCCCCGAACGCCCCTCCTCGCCCGCCGAAGCCGTCGTCGCCCGCATGGATTCCCGGGCGGATGCCGGCGAGCGGGGCGATACCGTCCCCACCGGATTCCCCTCACTGGACCGGATGCTGGGCGGGGGCCTGCGGCGTCAGGACCTGGTCATTCTGGCGGGCGACGTCGGCAGCGGTAAGTCGAGCCTGGGGCTGGCGCTCGCCCTCCGCACCGCCAGGGCCGGGCTCGCGGTGGGATACCTGTCGGGCGAGATGTCGGAGGAGCGGGTGCTGGAGCGGGCCCTGGCCCTCGAGGGGCGGGTGGCGATCGACGCTCTGCGCAAAGGCGAACTGGACGATGTCAGTCGCTCCGCGGTCGGGGCCGCGGCGCTCAAGCTCCGCGATCTGCCCCTGATGGTGAGGCCGATGGCGGGCGACCGCTTCGAGGAGGTAACTGAAGCGCTCGACGTGGTACCGCCGCGGGCCCTGCTGGTGGTGGACGACATCGGCATGACGGCGAGCCCGGTCGCCCACGCCACCGGCGACGAACGGCTGGCCCTCACGGTTCGGGCGCTCAAGAGCATCGCCCTCGAGCGGAACGTGGCGCTGGTGGCGCTGGCCCAGCTGCCCAAGTTCCGGGCTGCCCGACGGGATCCCCGCCCCACCCTCGACGACCTCGGCGGGCTCGGCGTCGTCAAGCAGGTCGCCGATGTGGTGCTGTCGATCTACCGGGAGGAGATGTACCGCCCGAGCTACGGCGTGGAAGGCGCGGTGGAGCTGGTGGTGGGGAAGAACCGCAACGGGCCGACCGGGTACCTCGACCTCTACTTCTATCGCAATTGGCTGAGATTCGAGGACATGCTCGACCCGGACCGCTAGCCTACTGGCCGTCGGCCGGCGGCGCCTGACCGACCGGCTTCTTCACTTTCGCCCCCGCCAGATCCACGTAGGACCCTGTCGCCCCGTCGGCCTTCCGGATCGACACCCACAGCGGCGGACCCTCCTGCTCGGCATACAGGGTGATGGTCCCATCCGGCTGGGTGTTGTCGCTCACCAGGTTCCAGGGCGCTTTGGAGAGGACGTTTCGGTAGTAGATCGCCACGTTCTCCGGTGGGTCGGCCGACCGGAACCGGAGCTTGAGGGCGTCGTCGCCACCCTCCCGCGACAGGAGCTGGGAACTGGGCGGGATCGGCAGGTTCGGAATCGTCTCGCCGACCTGGGGAAACTTCCTCGGTTCGGAGCACGCCGCCACGAGGAGGAGCAGGCCAGCCAGCATCTGGTTTCGCATAGGGCGGGGAGAGTAGCGGGACGGAGTGAGATGGGTCAAGGTGGCTGGCTCCCGGGCCGGCCACCATCGGCTAACGGTTAATGGCTATTAGGTTTACTGCCCCTTATTTTGCGGCTGACTCTCGCGGAGCGTCCCATGGCCGGCCACAGCAAATGGAAACAGATCAAGCACAAGAAGGCCCTCGCGGATGCCCGCCGGGGGGCCTCCTGGACCAAGGTGATCCGCGAGATCACCGTGGCCGCCCGGGCCGGCGGCGGTGACCCGGGCGGAAACCCCCGCCTCCGCACCGCGATCGACGCCGCCAAGGCGGTGAATATGCCGGGCGACAACATCGAGCGCGCCATCAAGAAGGGCACCGGCGAGCTCGAGGGCGCGGTCTACGAAGAAGTCACCTACGAAGGCTACGGGCCCGGAGGGGCCGCCGTCATCATCGAGGCCAGCACCGACAACGCCACCCGGACCGTGGCCGACATCCGCCACGCCTTCAGCCGCAACGGCGGCAACCTGGGTGCCAGCAACTCGGTGGCGTGGATGTTCGACAAGAAAGGCCAGATCATGCTGGACGCCGCCAAGTACGCCGAGGACGCCATGATGGAGGCCGCGCTCGAGGCCGGGGCCGAGGACTTCGCGCGTGATGGCGACCAATACGTCATTTCCACCACTCCCCAGACGTTTCACGCGGTCCAGGATGCACTCCGGGCCCGCAAGTTCGAGATCGAATCGGCCGAGGTCGCCAGCGTGCCGAAGACCACGGTCAAGGTCGAGGGAAAGCAGGCGGAGCAGATGATCAAGCTGCTGGAAACGCTGGAAGAGCTGGACGACGTGTCGAAGGTCTTCTCCAATTTCGATATCGACGCAAGCCAGCTGGCGGAGGCCTCGCACTGACGGGGCGCCGCCGGTGAGGGTGCTGGGGATCGACCCGGGCACCGCCGCCACCGGCTATGGCGTGGTGGACGCCGGCGATCGCGGGATGCTGCGGCTGGTCGAGTGCGGCGTCATCCGTCCGCCGGCCCGCACCACGCTGGCCACGCGGCTCGGCGCCATTCACGGCGAACTCACCCGGCTCATCGCCCGCCACGCGCCCGACGTGGTCGCCGTGGAGGAGGCGTTCCACGCCCGCAACGCCCGGACCACCCTGGTGCTGGGACACGCACGGGGGGTAATCCTGCTGGCCGCGGAGCAGGCCGGCCTGATCGTGGCGGAGTATTCGCCCGCGCGAATCAAGCAGACCGTCACCGGGCGGGGCGCCGCGCTCAAGCCGCAGGTCGGGTTCATGGTGGCCCAGCTGCTCCGCCTCGCGGCCGCACCGGCGCCGTCCGACGCGGCCGATGGCGTGGCGGTGGCCCTGACCCACCTGCTTCGGAGTCGTCTCCCGACGGCCGTCGCGATCCGGCCGGCCCGAGCGGGAGTCCGGCAGCCATGATCGCCGTGGTCAGTGGGGTCCTGGGCGAGCGCACCGGGGACACGATCGTGATCGAAACCGCCGGCGGGGTGGGATACGCGGTCACCGTGCCACTGGGCGTGATGGAGCGGCTCCCGGCGGCGGGCGCCCGGGTGAGCCTCTACACCGAGCTGGTGGTGCGGGAAGACGGCTGGCTCCTCTTCGGCTTCGATCACGCCGGCGAGCGTGCCATATTCCAGCGGCTGCTCTCCGCCAGCGGCTTCGGCCCCAAGCTGGCCCTGGCCCTCCTCAGCACGCTGGGCCCGGGCCGAACCGTCCGGAGCATTCAGCAGCGGGACATCGCCAGCCTCTCGACCGTGAGCGGCATCGGGCGGAAGAAGGCGGAGAAACTGGTGGTGGAACTGGGCGACCGGTTCAAGGACCTGCCGGGCGAGCCGAGTGCGACCCCGCGCCCCGGCGAGGACGCACTGCAGGCCCTGGTGGGACTGGGTTACCCCGCGGCGGTCGCGGAGGATGCGGTGCGGGCCATCGTGGCCGACGGCATCACCGAGACCGCGAAGGTGATCCGGCAGGCGCTGCAGCGGCTGGCCGGGAAGGGGTGAGGCCCGGGACGCCTCGGGCATCCCCCGGATGACGACACCCAACATCGAACGCTCAAGGAGTCCGCGTGACTGTTCCGGCAACCACCGCCGAATGGATCTGCACCCGCTGCGGCAGCACCAACCGCCAGCTGGTGGCGGCCCATACTCAGCGCACCGAGGACCGCTGCAATCACTGCCATACCAGACATGTCATCGAGCCCGGCACCCGCCCGGTGCGCTGGGATGCCAGATTGAAGTGACCTCCGCAGGGTGCGCTCCCGGAAGAGCGCAGCTTCCGCGGGATGCCTGACGCGCTGCCACCTACGACGACCCCGGCCTCCATGTCCCGCCTGCAGATCACCACCCCCGATCAGCTCCCCGACGAGACCGGCGCCGAAGCGGCGCTCCGTCCCGCCCGGCTGGAGGACTTCGTGGGACAGGAACAGGTCAAGGCCTCGCTCCGCATCGCGATCGATGCCGCCCGCGGCCGGGGCGAATCGCTGGATCACCTGCTCTTCTTCGGGCCGCCCGGTCTCGGCAAGACCACCCTCGCGCTGCTTCTGGCCCGCGAGATGGGGGTCACGCTCCGCACCACCTCCGGCCCGGTGCTGGAGAAGCCCGGTGACCTGGTGAGTCTCCTCACCACCCTGCAGCCGGGCGACATTCTCTTCATCGACGAAATTCACCGGCTGCGGCCGGTGCTGGAGGAGTTCCTCTACCCTGCGATGGAGGACTACCGGGTCGACGTGCGCATCGCCGAGGGCCCCAACGCCCAGACCATCCCGATGCAGATCGAGCGATTCACCCTCATCGGGGCCACCACCCGGTTCGGGCTCCTCACCCCACCGATGCGGGCCCGCTTCGGCATGGTGGAACGGCTGCACTTCTATCCCCCGGAGGAGCTCAACGTCATCGTGGCCCGTTCGGCCGGGATCCTGGGGGTGGCGGCTGACGAGGAGGGGACCCTCGAAATCGCCCGCCGCAGCCGGGGCACCCCTCGCGTCGCCAACCGGCTGCTCCGGCGGGTACGGGACTATGCCCAGGTAAGAGCCGCCGGCAAGATCACCGGACCGGTGGCCCGGGAAGCGCTGAGCCGGCTCAATGTCGACGAGTTCGGCCTCGATGACATGGATGCCCGCATCCTCAGGACCATCATCGAAAAGTTCGCCGGCGGGCCGGTGGGGCTCGGCACGGTAGCGGTGGCCGTGGGGGAGGATGCTGGGACGCTGGAGGAGGTCTACGAACCGTATCTGATCCAGCAGGGGTATCTCGAGCGCACCCCCCGGGGGCGGGTGGCTACGCCCTTCGCCTTCCGGCGCTTCGGCCTCCAGCCCCCCGCCGGTGCCCAGCGCACCATCTTCGAATAGCCGCCGGCCGCGGCGCATGCCCCTCCGGACGTCAGATTTCGATTACCATCTCCCGCCCGAGTTGATCGCGCAGGAGCCGACCCCACGACGGGGGGAGAGCCGGCTGCTCGTGCTCGGTCCCACGTTCCACGTTCCCCGTTCCCCGTTGGGGGCGGTTCCGTCCACCGTGGGCGATCCCCGAGAGGCGGAGAACTCACTTGCGGACCCGTCCCGGGACGCCGTCGACTCGGAACTCGGAACTCGGAACTCGGAACTTACGGACGCGAGGTTCACCGATCTCATCGAGTTCATCCCGGCCGGCGATCTCCTCGTCCTCAACACCACCAGGGTCCGCCACGCCCGCTTCATCGGGACCCGCCCGAGCGGCCGGCCGGCAGAAGTGCTGCTGCTCCACCCCGGCACCGGCGACACCTGGATCGCGATCGGGAAACCGGGCAGCGCGCTGCGTCCCGGCAAACGGGTGGCGATCGGACCGGCGGCCTTCATCGAGACTGTGTCAGTGCTGGCCGATGGATACCGCGAAGTCCGCTTCGTCGGGATCACGGCAACCCAGGCGATGCAGACCGCCGGGCGCCTGCCCCTGCCGCCCTACATCGACCGGGATCCCACCGCCGCCGACGAGATCCGCTACCAGACGGTGTACGCCGAGCGGGAAGGGAGCGTGGCGGCACCGACCGCGGGGCTGCACTTCACCCCCACGATGCTCGCCGCGCTCGAGGAGCGGGGAGTGGAGATCGCCCGGCTCGATCTCGAGGTCGGGCCCGGTACTTTCAAGCCCGTGGAGGTCGACGATCCCTCGGCCCATCCCATGCACCCGGAGTGGTTCGACATTCCGGCGGACACCGCCGACCGCATCGCCGCGCTTCGCGAGCGCGGGGGGCGTCTTTGGGCGGTGGGCACCACGGTGGTCCGGGCCCTGGAGAGCGCGGCCGACCCGAACGGCCGGGTCGTCCCCGGCCGGCGCCAGACCCGGCTCCTCATTACGCCAGGCTACCGATTCAAAGCGGTTGACCGCCTGGTCACCAACTTCCACCTTCCCCGTTCCACCCTCCTCATGCTAGTGTCGGCCTTCGGGGGCCGGGAGCGGATCCTGGCGGCCTATCGGCATGCGGTGAACCAGCGCTACCGGTTCTATTCCTATGGCGATGCGATGGTCGTCATCCCCTGACTCCTGACTCCCGACCCCCGACTCCCATCCCGTGTTCGAATTCACTCTGCATGGTACCGAGGGCAGCGCTCGCGCCGGATCGCTGGTCCTCCCCAGCGGCACGGTGGACACCCCGGCCTTCATGCCGGTCGGTACCCACGGGACGGTACGAGGCCTCCACCCGGAGGAGGTGCGCCGGGCCGGGGCGCAGATCATCCTGGGAAACACCTACCACCTTCATCTCCGTCCCGGCGAGGCGGTGGTCGCGGCGATCGGCGGGCTCCATCGCTTCACCACCTGGGACCGCCCCATGCTCACCGACTCCGGCGGCTTCCAGGTCTTCTCGCTGGAGGGCCTCCGCCGGATCGAGGAGGGCGGGGTCGAGTTCGTCAGTCACATCGACGGCTCCACCCGCACCATCACACCCGAGTCCTCGATGGAGATTCAGTGGGCCCTCGGCGCCGACGTGGCGATGGTCTTCGACCACGTGGTGCCGGGCCAGGCACCCTGGGCGCTGGCGGAGGAGGGAATGGAGCGGACCCTCCGTTGGTTGGAGCGCTGCCGGACCCGTCATCATCAACTCGTGGAACATGGGTCCACCGGCCGACTTGCCGCCTTGCCGGCCGACCGCCAGACCCTCTGGCCCATCGTGCAGGGGGGAACCCATGACGACCTCCGCATCCGATCGCTGGAGGGCACCCTGGCGCGCGGTCCCTGGACCGGGATCGCCATCGGCGGCCTTTCGGTGGGAGAACCGAAGCCGGTCATGCACCGGGTCCTCGAGACACTCGCGCCGGCGCTCCCCACCGGGGTGCCCCGTTATCTTATGGGCGTCGGATTCCCGGACGACCTGCTCGAGGGCATTGCCCGCGGCATCGATCTGTTCGACTGCGTTGCCGCGACCCGCAACGGGCGCCATGGAAGCGCCTGGACCAGTCAGGGCAAGGTCAATATCCGGGCCGCCGCGCTCCGGATGAGCGAGGGCCCCCTCGACCCGGAGTGCGACTGCGAGACCTGCCGCCGGTTCTCCCGCAGCTACCTGCGGCACCTGTTCATGGCCGAGGAGATGCTCGGACTCCGGCTGGTCTCGATACACAATGTCCGCTTTCTGGTGCGGCTGGGTGAGCTCGCCCGGGCCCACATTCTGGAAGGCACCTTCGACCGCTGGCGCCACGAGTGGCTCGAGCGGTATCACACGCGTCGAGGAGAACCGTGACTCTGTCCCTGCTGGCCCTGATGGCGCCCTCCGACAATGCCCAGACCGGGCTGACCAT
Organism: uncultured Gemmatimonadaceae bacterium; assembly: GCA_964642475.1. Taxonomy (GTDB): domain Bacteria; phylum Gemmatimonadota; class Gemmatimonadetes; order Gemmatimonadales; family GWC2-71-9; genus JADJOM01. Next base: position 147,542 of record CAZXRC010000001.1, read on the forward strand.
GCTGCTGCTGCAGATCGGGGGCATCGCGCTGGTGTTCTTCTTCCTCATCCTGCGCCCCCAGCAGCAGGCCCGGAAGAAACACGAGGAGCTGCTCAAGAACCTGAAGAAGGGAGACGAGATCGTCACCGTAGGCGGGATCGTCGGCAAGGTGAAGGACATCAAGGAGGACCGCGTGACCGTCGAATCGGGGAGCAGCACCTTGGTGGTGGAGCGTGCCCGGATCGTGCGGGTGGGTGACCAGGCGGCCCCGGGAGCCGGCGTGTGACGATCCGCGATCTCCACCTGCTTGGCTCCCCGGTGCTCCGGGAAGCCAGCGCCCCGGTCAAGACCGTGGACGAAGAGACCCGGCGGTTCATCGCCGATCTCTTCGAGACCATGTACGCCGCCAAGGGCGTCGGCCTCGCCGCGAACCAGGTGGGGGTCGCCCGACGGGTGGCGGTCATCGATGCCGACGGGCACAAACTGGCCCTCGTCAATCCCCGGATTGCGGCGGCCTCCGGGGAGGAGGTCGCCGAAGAGGGCTGCCTGTCCATTCCCGACATTTATGGCGAGGTCACCCGCCCCGACCGGGTGGTCCTGGAAGCGCTCGACCAGGAGGGACGGCCCTACACGGTCGAGCTCGATGGCCTCGCCGCCCGCGCGGTGCAGCACGAGATCGACCATCTCGACGGCATTCTTTTTCTCGATCACCTGAGTCCGCTCAAGCGCAAGCGGATCCTGGCCAAGTGGAAGAAGGAGCACGCCGACGACCCCGGTTACATCAGGCCCGTGAAGCCGGAACCCGCCGGCTCCTCCTGATGCGCCTCGCCTTCTTCGGCACGCCCGAGTTCGCGGTCCCGTCGCTCCGGGCCCTGCTCGAGGAAGGCTTCGACGTGGTGGCGGTCGTCACCCAGCCCGACCGGCCCCACGGCCGCTCCCGCAGCGCCCTCGTGCCCCCACCCGTCAAAGTGGTCGCGCTGGAAGAGGGCATCCCGGTACTCCAGCCGGAGAAGCCGGTGGGCCCCTTCCTCGAGGAAATGCGGGCCCTCGAGCTCGACCTCGCCGCGGTGGTGGCCTACGGCCACATCCTCAAGCCGGACCTCCTCGCCATTCCTCGACTCGGCATGATCAACGTGCATGCCTCGATCCTCCCGTCGCTCCGGGGGGCCGCCCCGATCCAGTGGGCCATTCTCAACGGCGACGAGGTGACCGGGGTCAGCATCATGCAGCTCGAGGCGGGGCTCGACTCCGGGCCCGTCCTCCACACCATCCAGACCGAAGTCGCGCGGGATGAGACCGGTGGCGAGCTGACCGAGCGGCTGGCTGAGCTGGGCGCGGCGGCGCTGATCGAGACGCTGACGCTGATCGAGGGGGGTGAAGTCCAGCCGGTCCCCCAGGATCACAGCCTCGCCACCTACGCCCCCAAGGTGAATCGTCAGACCGCCCGGCTCGACTGGAGCCGCGATGCGGCGTCGGTGGCCCGGGTCATCCGGGCCTTCGACCCCGAGCCGGGGGCCTGGTGCCTCCTCGATGGCGGCGAGGTCAAGCTCTTCGGCGCCCGGGCCGCCAACGCCACCGGCGAGCCCGGGACGGTGCTCCACAACGGGCGCACCCTCACCATCGCGGCGGGTGTCGGAGCGGTGGAGGTGGCGGAGATTCAGCCGGCGGGGAAGAAACGCATGACGGTCAGCGACTGGCTCCGCGGGCGGAACAGCGCGGAGCTCCGCTTCGGATGAGACCGCTGCCCCGCCTGCATGCCGTCGCTGACCGCTCGGTGCGCTCGCTCCCCGACTTCGCGGTGCGAGCCGCGGCCATCGCCGCGGCCGGCAGCGCCGTGGCGCTCCACGCGCGCGATCGGTCCGCCACCGGGGCCGAGCTGACCGCGGTGACGAGGCGGCTCGTGGCACTGGCCCGTCCCCCGGAAGCGTCGGTGGTCGTGAATGCCCGCCCCGATATCGCCGTGGCCCTCGAGACTCAAGGCGTCCAGCTGGGTCAGGGAGACCTGACCCCGGCGGAGGTGCGCCGGGCCTTCGGCTTCTGGGAGGGCTGGATCGGGGCATCGGTCCACAGCCTCGCCGAAGCCCGGACCCGGGCGGCCGAAGGGGCAAGCTACCTCATGGTCGGGAACATCTACCCGACCGCGTCACACCCTGACCGCCCCGCGGCCGGATTGGAGCTGGTGCGCGAAACCGTCGGCCTCGGGCTCCCGGTCATTGCGATCGGCGGGATCACGCCGGAACGGGCGCGCGCGGTGCGCGATGCCGGGGCCTGGGGCGTCGCGACGATCTCCGCCGCCTGGCTGGCCGACGACCCCGCCGCGGCCGCGCTCGCCCTCCTCGAACCCTGGGCCGACGCCGCATGAACGACCTGCATCTCACCGTCAACGGCGACCCCCGGGTGGTTCCAGGTCCGGCCACCCTTACCGAACTCCTGGCCCACCTGCGGCTGGATCCCCGCATGGTGGTGGTGGAGCTGAACCGCGAGATCGTCCGCCGGCAGTACCTGGGGGATCGCCAGCTCAAGGATGGCGACACGGTGGAGCTGGTGCACTTTGTGGGAGGCGGGTGACAAGTTCCCGAGTTTCGAGTACCCGATTTCCCAAGTTCCGAGTTCCCGAGTTCCGAGTTTCCTAGTTCCAAGTTCCGAGTTCCCGTGTTCCGAGTTCCGAATTCGGAGTTCCGGTTGGGGAAGACCGCAATGAGCACCGTCATCCAGTCACAGGCCACGACCGACCCGCCGCTCACCATCGGCGGTCACGCCTTTCGCAGCCGGCTCCTGGTCGGCACCGGGAAGTACCGCACCAACCAGGACATGGTTCAGGCGCTCGACGCCTCCGGCGCGGAGGTCGTGACCGTCGCGGTCCGCCGGGTGAACCTCGACCGCAGCCAGGAAGAGGGCATTCTGCATCACCTCGACCCGAAGCGGTTCTTCCTGCTCGCCAACACCGCGGGCTGCTACACCGCCGACGAGGCGGTCCGCTACGCCCGGCTGGGACGGGAGGCGGGCTTCAACGAATTCGTGAAGCTGGAGGTCATCGGCGACCGGGAGACCCTGCTGCCCGACACCGCCGGCCTGCTGCAGGCCACCGAGACCTTGGTGAAAGAGGGGTTCGTGGTGATGGCCTACACCAACGACGACCTCATCACCGCGCTCCGGCTGGAGCAGGCCGGAGCCGCCTGCGTCATGCCGCTCGCGTCCCCCATCGGCAGTGGGCTGGGCCTGCTCAATCCCTACAGCGTCCGCACCATCAAGCGCCGCCTCAGGGTTCCGGTCCTGGTCGACGCCGGCGTGGGCACCGCGTCCGATGCCTGCCTCACGATGGAGCAGGGCGTCGACGGCATCCTGATGAACACCGCCATCGCCGAGGCCGCCGATCCGGTGGCAATGGCCCGGGCGATGCGCTGCGCCGTGGAAGCGGGTCGCCTGGCCTGGTGGGCGGGACGGATGCCGCGGCGCGAAATCGCCGCCCCCTCATCGCCGACCACCGGGATGATGGGGTGAGACGCGGGAAGAAGGCCCCGGTTCGGGGTTCCGGGTTCCCGGTCAAGGACCGAGCGGGACCCACACTCGAGGGATTGGCTCCCCGCCGCGCGGCGCTCGCGGTGCTGACGGCGGTACGAAAGGGGGCGACCTTCGAGGCGGCGCTGGGGCCGGCGGTGGCCCCGCTGAGCGACGCCGACCGCCGACTGGCCCACGAGCTTGCCGCCGGCGTGTTCCGCCAGCAGCGCGACCTCGACGCCCGCCTCATGCCACTGGCTCGCCACGGCTGGTCCACCGTCTCCCACGAACTGCGTGACATCCTCCGCCTCGGCGCTTACCAGCTGGTGACCCTCGACCGGGTGCCGCCCCACGCCGCGGTCTCCACCACGGTCGATCTGGCCCGGGCCCACGCCGGCGACAAGGCGGCCGGCTTCGTGAACGCGGTGCTCCGGCAACTCGGCGGGCGCGCCGCCCCACCAGCCTTTGCCATGGACCCGGCCGCCAATCTGGCCAGCCGGCATTCGCACCCCGACTGGCTGGTCCGCCGCTGGCTGGCGCGATTCGGCGCCGAAGACACCGAGCGGCTGCTCCAATGGAACAACGCCCGGCCCGAGCTGGTCATCCAGCCGGCCCGCGCCACCCTGGAGGAGCTTCAGCGGAAGTTGTGGGAGTCGGGGGTGAGCGCCAGACGGGCGCCCTACGACGCCGGCCTGGTGCTGGAGAACCAGCGTCCCGCCGAGCTCCCCGGGTACCGGGAGGGCGATTTCATCGTGCAGGACCCGGCCCAGGCCCTGGTCGCGCGCTACGCCGCCTTTCCGGCCACGGCCACCGTCTACGACGCCTGCGCCGCCCCCGGCGGGAAGAGCATCGCCATCGGCCGCGGGGTCCGTAGGCTGATCGCCGGGGAGCTCAAACGGGAACGGCTGCCCCGGCTCAGGGAAAACCTCGCCCGGGCCGGCAGCGGCCGGGAGTTCGCGATCGCCGCCTCGGCCGGCGCCCCGCCGGTCCGCCCGATCGAAGGCCTGCTGCTGGATGCCCCCTGTCTGGGCACCGGAACCCTGGCACGCCACCCCGATGCCCGCTGGCGGGTGAACCCTGCCGCCCTCGAACGGATCACCCGGCTCCAGGGGGAACTTCTTCGGACCGCCGCGGAAGCGGTGCGGCCCGGTGGGTGGTTAGTTTATGCGACGTGTTCCCTTGAGCCAGAGGAGAATCAGGACCAGGTGCAGAGCCTGCTTGAGCGTATGCCTGCCTTCCGCCGCGATCCCGCGCCCGGTCTGCCGCCGGAGCTGCTGACCCCCGAGGGGGACCTGCTGCTCCTGCCCCAGCGACACGGGACCGACGGGGCCTACGCCGCGCGGCTCCGCCGGGTGGCCTGATGCAGTTTCGCCGCCCGGGCGGGTCCGGCAGTGAGCTGCCCTACTTCCGCACCATCGCCGGCCGCCGTCTGCTCAAGCAGGCGGGAGCGGTCGCCGGCTGTTTCGTGGTCGGTTACCTGATCGCGGTCTTCTGGCTCTTCCCGGCGCCGCTCTTCTCCAAGCAGCACGCGGTCCCGCGGGTCATCGATCTCGGCGTGACCGCGGCCCGGGAGAAACTGGAGGCAGCGGGCCTCCGCTTCCGCCTGGAGGATCAGGAGAGCGACCCGATCGTTCCACGGAACGCGGTGATCCGCCAGGATCCGCCGCCGGGCGTCGTGGCCCGACCCAACATGGTGGTCTCGCTGGTGCTGAGCGACGGTCCTCCGGATGTCGCCATCCCCGACGTGGCGGGCTTTCCGCGGGCGTTGGCCGAGCGGGTCATCAAGGCGGCCGGTTTCCAGCTGGGGCGGGTCGACACCCTGCCCTCCGCCAGCGACCGCGGGCTCGTGGTCCAGACCCGCCCCGGTCCCGGGGTCGGTCGCCCGGCGGGCACCTCGATCGACCTGGTGGTCAGCTCCGGCCGGGCCGATGTCACGGTACCGAGCGTGATCGGCCTGACCATGGTCGAGGCGCGGAGCAGACTGACCGAGCTGGGGCTTCTGCTGGGGTCCGTCTCGAGCCGGGCGGTGGGAGGTCGGGCGGCCGGCACGGTCCTGGAGCAGCGGCCCACGGCCGGCACCCGCAGTGGCCGGGGAACGCGGGTGGATCTCATCGTCGCGGGGAAGAGCTGATGCCGATCCGGATCGCGCCGAGCCTGCTGTCCTGCGACCTCGGCCGGCTCAAGGAGCAGGTGGAGGCGGCCCTGGCGGGCGGCGCCGACTGGCTGCACGTCGACGTGATGGACGGGCGTTTCGTGCCCAACCTCACGTTCGGCGCCCCGCTCATCAAGGCCTTGCGGCGGATGACCAACGCCCCGCTCGACGTCCACCTGATGGTGGTGGAGCCGGAACGCTACATCGCGGAGTACGCCGATCTCGGCGTGCGGGTCTTCACCTTCCATCCCGAGGCGACGGTGCATGTCCAGCGGCATCTCGCCATGATCCGGGAGCGGGGGATGCTCGCGGGGCTCTCGCTCAACCCGTCGAGTCCGCTCTCGCTGGTGGAGGAGGTCGTGCCCGATCTCGACCTGCTGCTCCTGATGAGCGTGAATCCCGGATTCGGGGGGCAGTCGTACATTCCGGCGGTGACCACCAAGATCGCCCGGGCCCGGACCCTCCTCGACCGGCACGGATCGCCGGCGGCGCTCGAGGTCGACGGCGGGATCACGCTGGAAACGATCGAGGGCGCCTGGCGGGCGGGCGCCGATACCTTTGTGGCCGGCACCGCCGTGTTCGGCCAGGCCGATATCGGGGAAGCCATCCGCGGCCTCCGACGCCGCTGTACGGAAAGAGTCTGACAATGTCGAAGCAATGGGTGTTCGTGGGCACGGTGGTCCTGGGGCTGTTCCTGGGTGGCGCGGCGCTGGTCTGGTACACCCCCGACATCGAGCAGGTGGCTGTCGGCGCCCGGGCGCCCAACTACCGCGTCATGGACCTCGCCACCGGCGATACCGTGGCGCTCCGGGAGCACTACAAGGGACATGTCACCCTGGTGAACATCTGGGCGACCTGGTGCGTCCCCTGCCGGGTGGAAATGCCGGCGATGCAGCGGCTCTACGACTCGCTCGCTTCACGGGGATTCCGGATCGCGGCGGTCAGTATCGACCAGGAAGGACCCGAAGTCGTGCGCGACTTCGCGGCCACCCTCAAGCTCACCTTCGATCTGCTGCAGGACCGCAAGGGCGAGATCCAGCAGGCCTACCAGACCACCGGGGTCCCGGAGAGCTTCCTGCTCGACACGACCGGGATCATCATGAAGCGGGTGATCGGGGCCCATGACTGGACCAGTCCGGTCAACGTCTCCCTGATTCACCGGCTCCTGGGCGATGCCCCGGCGACGCCGATGGATGCAGCCACCTCCGACACACTCGAGAGTACCCGATAGCTGCCTCAGCGGAGAGGCGCGGACCTGAATGACCACGCTCCTCGCCATCGAGACCTCCTGCGACGAAACGTCGGCGGCTGTCATCAGGGGCGACGGGTCGTCGCCGCCCACCCTGGCGAGCTGCGCGATCCTCTCGCAGGACATCCACCGCATTTTCGGCGGCGTGGTCCCGGAGCTCGCCAGTCGGGCCCACCTCACCACCCTCGGCGACGTGGTCGACCAGGCGTTGCAGGAAGCGGGGGTCCCGCTGGAAGCGCTCGACGGCATCGCGGTCACCGCGGGGCCCGGACTGGTGGGCGCCCTGCTCGTCGGGGTGATGTACGGCAAGACCCTGGCCTTCCGCCTCGAGCGCCCGCTGATCGGGGTGCATCATCTCGAGGGCCACCTCTTCGCGCCGACACTGGAACACCCCGGGTTCGCCCCGCCGTTCGTGGCGCTGCTGGTGAGCGGAGGACACACCCTTCTACTCGACGTGCGCGACTGGGGCGACTACCGGCTCCTCGGGAGCACCCGCGACGACGCCGCCGGCGAGGCCTTCGACAAGGTCGGGACCCTGCTGGGACTGGGCTACCCCGGGGGGCCGGCGATCGAGCGGCTGGCGGCCGAGGGAGCGCCTGACAAGTATCGTTTTCCCCGCCCCATGCTCGCCCTGGTGGAGGAGGAGGGACCCGACCGGTTCGGTTTCTCCTTCAGCGGGCTCAAGACCGCGCTGCTCCGCGCCGTCAAGGCCAGCTCCGACCTTCCCCGTGACCGGGCCGACCTCGCCCGCGGCTTCCAGGACGCGGTGCTGGAGGTGCTGGTGGAGAAGGCCGCCGTCGCGGTCGAGACCCTGGACTACACCACCCTGATGCTGGGCGGCGGCGTCGCCTGCAACCGGGCGCTCCTGGCGCGGGCCCGGGAGCGGCTCCGCCATGGTCGGGTGGTGACCGCCTCCAACCGGCTCAACACCGACAACGCGGCCATGATCGGCGCGGCCGGACTCTTCCGCCTCGGCCGGGGCGAGCGGAGCGGCCTCGACCTGGAGCCGCGTGCCGATCTACCTTTCCCCGGCCTCGAACCCGCTTCTCTTCCGCTGGGACACCCCCGATGACCATCTATCCGTTCATTCTCAAGTTCGGCCCCATCGAAATCACCGGCTACGGCATCATGATGATGGTCGGGTTCCTCATGGGCGGGTGGCTCATCACCCTCGAACTCCGGCGCCGGGGCCTCTATGAGGAGTACGCCGCGGACATCACCGTGGCCGCGGTGGTCGGGGGCATCGTGGGCGCCAAGCTCTGGTACTGGGTGCTCAACGGCGGGAGCCTCTTCTCCCGCGGCGGCCTGGTCTGGTACGGCGGTTTCGTGGGTGGCGCACTGGCGGTGATGCTCAACGGCTGGCGGCTCAAGGTCCCACTCCGCTGGACGCTGCAGCTCACCGCGCCAGCCCTCGCCGCGGCGTACGCCCTCGGGCGCATCGGCTGCTTCATCGTCAACGACGACTACGGGCACCCCACCACGCTGCCCTGGGGGGTCAAGTTCCCCCAGGGCCTACCGCCGTCGACCGCCCAGCAGATGCAGGAGTCCTTCGGGATTCCGCTGCCGCCCGGCACCGACCCCAGCACCGTCCTGGCGGTGCATCCCACGCAACTCTACGAGGCCATCCTGATGCTCGGCGCCTTCGCTCTGCTCTGGAGGCTCCGCAGGTCACCCCGGCCCATCGGGTGGCTATTCGGGGTCTACCTCCTGCTGGCAGGCGTGGAGCGTTTTCTCATCGAGTTCGTGCGGGCCAAGGATGACCGGGTGTTGGGACCGCTGACCATCGCCCAGGGCACCAGCATCCTCCTGGTGCTCATCGGCGTGGTCGTGGTAACCCGGTGGAAGGCCCCCGACGAGCTCTCCAGCGGTCCCTACCTGGGCCGGAAGGCGGCTGTTCCTGCCTGACCCGGCAATACCGACCGGGAAGAAGTTGCCGTTTCCGGAAAATAGTTCCTAGCGTTGCCGGTATGGCGGGAAACGGTATCAGTTGAACTCTTTGCGTATCAACGACTTCGCGGCGCACCCCAGCGTGGTCCGTATCGTGCGATAGTTCGCGCGCGAGGCCCTCTCCGGGCCAACCGAAAGTGGTAGGCCGAAGAAGAGTGGGACGGGCAACTCTGCCTGGACCAGACTGAACTCAGGGGGCGGTCTACCACCCACCCGACGCGGGCTCACCCCGCACGAATGGCGGCAGGTCGAAGAAGAGTGGAGCGTGCAATTCTGTACGTTCCGTCCAACAACTCAGGGGGCGATCTGTCGCGCTAGCACAAACGCCTGCCACACGGCAGGCGTTTGTGTTTCCGCACGGCCGTCCGACGGCTCACGAGCCGCGGTGGGCCCCCTTGCGGAGGTGACTCCGGAGCCGCTCGACCTCGGCACGAAGCTCGGCCAGATCGGCGTCCATGCGGTCAAGCGACCGGAGGATGTCGGTGTCGACGGCCGGGGCCAGGGTCTCGATCGGTGCCGTGGCGGAGGTGGCCGGCTCGGGCGAGCGATCCGGCACCATGATGTTCGTGACCGCCAGCCGGCGCGGCTCGATCACGAAGGTCCACACCAACCCCGCAACCAGCAACAGCACCAGGACCGCCTGGAGGGCCAGACTCTCCAGCGTGGGGTAGATGCCTAGCGCCGGAATACGGGGTGCCCATGGCAGCACCGTCGTACCGATGAGGCTGCCTTCCTGCAGCTCGGCGATCCCCTTGCCGGCGAACACGAACGCCATGTAGTAAAGGAACGCGCTGGTCAGCCCGAAGAAGGGCTTGAGCGGGATCCTGACCCCGTAGCGGTTGATGCCGAAGTAGACCGCGGCCAGCAGCACGGTGGCGAGCGCCATTCCCAGGAGAACCGGCAGCGCGCTGCCCGACCCCGCCAGGAAGAGGGCCTTGTAGAACAGCACCGTCTCGAAGCCCTCGCGATACACCGCCAGGAACGCAACCGAGGCAAGCGCCAGCGCCGAGCCGCTGGACACGGCATCCTGCACCCGGCCCTTTACGAACTTGTTCCACTTGGCCACTTCCATCTTGCTCACCAGCCAGTAGCTCACGTAGAAGAGCATCCCGGTGGCCACCAACATCACCAGCCCCTCGAGGGTCTCCTGCCGGGTCTGGCTGACCTGAAAGATGGTCTCGAGCAGGACGGCGGTCAGAAGGCTCGCCGCGATGGCCGCCCCCACCCCGACGTGGATGTCGCGTCGGCGATGCCCGGCCCCGGTCTTGACCAGAAATGCCATGAGCGCGCCGACCACCAGAATGGCCTCGAGCCCTTCGCGCAGGAGCAGGATCAGCGACTGGGTGAACAGATTGAGGGGCGAGAGCCGGTCGCTCACCGTGCGCTCGGCGTTTTCCAGGTGGCTGAGGAGCCGGGTGTGGATCGCGCGCAGCTCGTCGGTCGTGGCACCGCCGGCCGCCCGGGTGCGCAGGTCGGCAAAGCCGGCCTCGAGAGTATTGGCGAGGTCCGCGTTCTTGGCCCGTACCCCCCGCTCCACCCGCTCGAACGTCATGTAGGCGTCGAAGGCGGTCGCGCTGGCCACGCTGCCCTGGCCCTGGCTGGCGAACAGCAGGACCGAATCGAGCTGACGGCGCACCCGGGAGAACACCGGCGCGGCCGCCGCCCCCGCCTGGTCCCCGGCCGCGGCCGAGCGGACCGCCATCACCCGGCCGCGGACATCCGGCCCCGACGGGTCGGCCCCGGGCTGGAGCATCGCTGCGAGGGCGCTGTCACTGAGCCGGGCGGTGGTGGCGAAATCGTTGAGCGACGCGGGCACCTCACCTCGGCCGGCGGGGAGGCGCAGGGTGGAGGCGTAGTTCGCCACCGCCCAGCGCTCCTCCGGGGTAAGCCGGCTCTCGTAGGCCGGCATGGCGGTGCCGGCCACACCGATGGTGACACGGCGGTAGAAGTCGAGCGGAGTGGCGGTGGCGAGCTTGCGGAAATCGGTGAGATCGGCGGGCGTGGGAGTGAGTCCGACCGCGCCGGGACCATCGCCCCGGCCGGCAGGGCCGTGGCAGGTGGCGCACTCCGCCCGGTAGAGCTGCTCGCCCAAGGCCAGGGGCGGTGCGGCGGCCGGCAGCTCCTCGAGCGTGAGATTGAACTTCCGCGCCAGACCGTCGGCCAGCAGGCGGGCTCTGAGTTCCACCGAATCGGCCGGCGCGGTTCGCTTGATCATGGCGAGCAGCCCGTCGAGTTCGCTCACCACCGAAGTGCCGACGTCAGGGGCCAGCAGGCCCGCACTGCGCCGCGCCTCCTGGAGGAAGAGCTGGGCCTCCTCGATCTCCGCTGGAGCGACGACCTTCCCGCCGAGCAACCCGACCGCGTACTCGTCCGCGGCGAGGGTCGCCGAGGTGGCGATCCGCTTGATGGTGGTCGCCTGCTGGGCCTGGGCCGGGTCGGGGGAACCGGCGAGCAGCGCCACGGTCAGAGGGACCAGGGAGATGAGAGACATTCTCAACCAGAGTTGGAGCCTAGCGCAGAAACTACGGCCTCTGGGTCGCATTTGGAAGGGATGACCGATCCGGGCCACATTCCGGCATGACATCTACCATCCCCGCCATCGACCCCGCCACCGGGACCTCCTTCGCCGAGACCACAGCCACGCCGGTGGCGAGTCTGCCGGCGATGCTGGCCGCGGCCCGGGTGGCTCAGCGGGAGTGGGCGGCTCAACCGCTCTCGGCCCGCCGGCGGATCATCGCCCGATTCCAGGCCGCCTTCTTCGATCGGCGCATGGACGCGGCCGAGTTGATCGCGCGCGAGAACGGCAAGCCGGTGGCGGAGGCACTCCTGACCGATGTCGCGGTCACGCTGGACATGGCGCGCTACTACCTCGACCATGCGGGCCGCATTCTCCGCACGAGGAAGGTGGTCCACGGCAACGTGGCGTTCTTCGGCCGGAGGGGTCGGCTCTACTGGGAGCCGCGGGGCGTGATCGCCATCATCTCGCCCTGGAATTACCCGCTCCTGCTGCCCTTCGGCGAGATGATCCCGGCCCTCCTGGCGGGGAACGCCGTGATCCTCAAGCCCAGCGAATTCACCACCCGGGCCGCCGTGTTAGGTGTGGAGCTGCTGCACCAGGCCGGGCTGCCGGCGGCGCTGTGCCAACTGGCCGTCGGCGGCGGTGATGTGGGCGCTGCGCTGCTCGAGGCAGGGCCTGACAAGCTCTTCTTCACCGGCAGCGTCCGGACCGGCCGGCGGGTGGCCCAGGCCGCGGCGGCCCGGAACATCCCGGTGAACCTCGAGCTGGGCGGCAGCGACCCCTGCCTGGTCCTGGCGGACGCCGACCTGGAGCGGGCAGCGAGCGGAGTGGTCTGGGCCCGGTTCACCAATGGCGGGCAGACCTGCGTGGCGGCCAAGCGGGTCATCGTCGAGGCGCCGGTCTACGACCGTTTCGTCGAGTTGCTGGTCGCCAAGGTGCGGTCGCTCTCGCTCGGTCCCGGGCTCTCACCCGGGGTCGATATGGGTCCGGTCATCCGGCCTTCCCAGCTGGAGGAGCTCGAGCGGCAGCTTGCCGCTACCGTCGCGGCGGGGGCGCGGGTGCGTGCCGGCGGGAAGCGGCGTCCCGACCTCGGCCCCACGTTCTTCGAGCCCACGGTGGTTACCGAGGTGCCATTCGATTCTCCCCTGTGGCGGGAAGAGGTCTTCGGGCCGGTGCTGCCGGTGGTCCCCGCCGCGGGTGTCGAGGAGGCGGTGCGACTGGCCAACGACTCGGCCTTCGGACTCAGCGCCAGCATCTGGACCGGCGACCGGCGGCGGGGCGAGGCGCTGGCCCGGCGGATCGAGGCCGGGGCGATCCTGGTCAACGACGCGACCAGCTACGTCGGCGCCGCCGAGGTACCGCACGGCGGTGAGAAGGACTCCGGGGTGGGGCGGAGCCATGGCGAATTCGGCATGCTCGAGACCTGCCGCCCGCGGTTTGTGGGGAGTGACCGACTCGACTGGATGGCCAAGCCGTGGTGGTTCGGGTACCACGCGGACAGCCTGGCGGCGCGGGACGCCTTCCTGCGGTTCGCCTTCGCGCCGTCATTGCTCGCCCGGGTGCGGGCTATTCCCGGAGCGCTGAAACTGCTCTTTAACCGAAGACCGGTGTAGGCCACTCCCGAACAGCACCGCAGAGGCCCAGAGGGCCGCAGAGGGTCTGTTGAACTGACGGTGGAAGAGGTAGCAGGAGAAGTGGAAGAAGAGAATAGAATGGAACGAGAGAACGCGAAGAAGAACCAAGACGAAAGAATTCAATAGACTGAGGGACGAGCAGGACTTCAATTCCCCGACGCGCCCTCTGCGGCCCTCCGTGCCTCCGCCCCTCTGCGGTGAATTCAGGAAACCTTGACGACCACCGCGACCGCGCCCGCCGTCGCGTCGGAGTGAGAGAGCGAGAGTTCGAAGCGGAGCCGGTGCTGCTCGCTCAGTTCCTTCGCCAGTCCCGCGAGCACCAGGTAGGGCCTGCCCTCGGTTTCCCGTTCCACTTCCAGGTCATGCCAGCTCACCGCCCGCGCTCCCGGCAGCGCTTGGAGCGCCTTGTAGGCCGCCTCCTTCGCGGCAATGCGCGCGGCCAGGTGCATCGAGGGGCGGGCCCGGGCCACGACGTAGGCCTGCTCCCGCGGCGTGAGAAAGCGCCGCAGGACCCGCTCGCCCAGCTTGTCCATCATCCGTTCGACCCGGGCGATGTCGACCAGATCGATGCCGATACCGATCAGTTCCATCGGGCCCAGAGGGCGCTGACCGGCCCCTGGAAAGGCCGCGGCACCGGCAGGTACCCGCCGAGCACCAGGCCGACGTAGAGCGCGGTGCCGAAGATCAGGCCACCGGCGAGCACCAGTGGCCAGCGGGGGCGCCGCCAGCGTCGGAGGTCGTCGACCTCCGCTTCCCAGGCGCGCCACTCCTTCCCGAGGGCCTCCTCCAGCGCCAGCCAGGCGGCCTCGAGGCGCCGGGCCGACGCGGTGAGGGCGTCCTGCCAGGCGGCAACGGCGGTGCCGGGCGCGCGGTCACTCCGCGCCTGGTGGGCCGCCTGGTCGAGGACCTGCAGCGCCTGGTGCAACGGCGGCGAGCCGTGGGCAATCCGCGCGGCCAGCGCTCGGAGCTCGACGGCATCGAGGGTCAGCGCCGGGAGCCGCCGCGCGGGGAGCCGCGCCTCGCGGGCGGCGGCCATGAGGCGGTCGCCGATGGTCGCGCCGGCGCGTCCGGCCACCTCCTGCACCGCCCGGTTCCACAGCGTTTCCCAGGCCTCGCGGTTCACGGTGGCGAGCGCCAGCTCCCGCTCGCCCTCGCGGGCCCAGCGGCGGGCGTCGGCCAGCAGGTCGAAGAGCTGGGTGACCAGCGTGACCCTCACGTCGTCGAGGCGGATCCAATGCGGCGCGGCGCCGGGCGCCGGTGGCGGGGGCGCCACCAGTCGGCCGAGCGCCGGCCCGAGTTCGGGAACCTCGAGTGCCGCGCCCATGATCGACGTCACCGGACCATCCAACCGGGCGGCGCGCCGAGGAGCATGTCCTCCGCCAGGATGGCGGGTTCGCCGGTGCGCTCGCCGTAGCGCTGAACGAAGGTGGCGAGCGAGTCGGCCACGCAGGTCTGCCGGTCGAGTCCCAGCTGGGCGATGGCCTGTTCGATGCCTTCGGGGTCGCCCTCGATCTCGACCAGCACATCCATCCGGGGGAACCACTCCATCCGCACCATGGTCCCTTCGAGGTCATAGACTTCGACATAGCGGTCGATGGTCTCGATCACGGTGTAGCCCAGCGCCTCGAACATCCGCAGCGCCGCGGTCCCGTCGTCGACCGAGAACTCGATCTCCTGCCGCTGCTTGTAGCCGGCCTCGTTGACCGAGGTGGGACCCTTCCACCCCGCCTCGGCGACGTCGTGGCCGCCTTCCTCGTCGATCCACCGGCGGACCCGGAGCACGTGGTCGGAGGCGGCCAGCTCGCCGGCCCGGTCCAGCCGGCGGTCGCGCATCATGCCGTGAAACCGGAGCATCGCACCGCCGTCGTCCAGCGCCTGACGGAGCGCCGCCGGGTCGGGAACGATGGCCTTGAGTTCGATTTCATTCGCCAAGGATGGCCTCGAGGACGCGGGTAGTGTCGCTGAGATCGGGAAAGGCGGCATGAGCGCCGGCCGCGGCGAGCGATTCCATGGAATAGGACCCGGTGGCGACGCCGATGGCGCGGGCGCAGATGGCCTGGCCGCAGGTCACGTCGGCCGGCGTGTCGCCGATGATCACGACCTCCCGGCCCCGGGGCTCGCGGCCGAAGTGGGGCTCGGCCCGGCGCGCCGCGATCGCAGGGAGGTCGGGACGATGGGCCGAGTCGGAACCGTAGGCCCCGAGCGCGAAGCGGGCGGGGGCGATCCCCGCCGCCGACAGCTTGAGCGCGGCTCCCTGGACCACGTTCCCGGTGAGCAGGCCGAGGATCACGCGGCTCTGGCGCTCGAGTTCGTCCAGCAGGGTGGGCACGCCGGGCATGACGGTCATGGTGGTGCGGGGGTGTCGAAGCTCGTCTTCCAGGAAGCTCACATACCGGCGGCAGATGGTCTCGATGAAGACGGTATCCCCGGTGCCGGGATGTCCCGCGATCTGGAGCAGCTCACGCACGATCTGGGGATCGGTCTTCCCGTCGAAGCGCACCCGGTCGTAGACCGTCGGATCGGGTACCTCCTCGAGCATGGCGGCGGTGAGAGCCCGCCGACCGGCCCCGGCGCTCAGGAGCAGGGTGCCGTCGATATCGAACAGCACCAGGCGGGTCGCCTCCGGGGTCATTCCACCCTCCGGATCCCGACCAGCTGGGTGCGGAGCACCATCGCCCGCGACCCCGGCCCCCAGGGCTCCATTACCATGCCACCGAGCGCGACCGTGGAATGCACCAGGGTGCCCGCGGGGCCGCTGAGGGCCACATGGGTGATCCGGTCGCCCCGTTCGGCGAAGAATAGGAGATCGCCCTGTCGTTCGTCGCCCGGCGCGACAGCCTCTCCTACGGCGACCTGCTGGGCCGCGTCGCGCGGGAGCGCGATACCCCGGGCAAGGAACGTGGTCTGCACCAGGCCGGAGCAATCGACGCCCCAGGGGGTCACCCCGCCCCACTGGTAGGAGGTGCCGGCGAAGGCCCGCAGGGCCCAGAGATCGGGCGACACCGCCCGGGCCCGGGCTACCACCCGATCGTACGGCAGCACGCTGCCGGCGATGACGGTGCCCTGCGACCCATCGGGGAGATCGATGCGCGGCGCCGCGAGACCCACCCGAGCCCGGACCGGAAGCCGCACGATCACGCCCGCGTCGGTGCGCACTACCGCGCCGTCGCTCCAGGCGGTGGCCGTCTCCTTCCAGCCGCGAGCGATCTCGTGATCGGTTTCCAGCACATAGCCCCGGTGGACCCAGCCTTCGTAGCGGTCGACCTCCAGGCGCACCCGGCGCCAGTCGCCCTGGGTCTCGAGCACCCGGGCGGTTTCGCCCAGCACCATCTGGCTGACCTGCTCCGAGCGGAGATTGGCCTCGCGGGTGACCGGCACCACGCCGGCCCGCGCGACGATCGACGTGGTGGTCACCGTTCCTCGCATTCCTTGCAGCGGACCACGCCCTTGTTGGTGCAGACCACGCAGATGAACGTGCCGCAGATCTCGCAGGGGTAGCCCTCCGAGGCGCGCTCCTCGCGGCCGCAGGCCCGGCAGACCATCATGTCGCGTTCGTGGATGTCGGGTTTCATGTTGCGCTCCCTTCGGGCGGTCGGGCGGTCAGGCGGTCGGGCGGTCAGGCGGCCGGATGGTCGGTCTGACCGTCCCACCGCCCGACCGCCTACAACTGTATCGCATACCGCTTGATCTTGTTGATCAACGTGGCCCGGGAGATCCCCAGCTCCTGGGCGGCCCGGGTCCGGTTGCCGGTATGATGTCGTAAGGTACGCTCGATGTGGGCCCGTTCGAGCTCGTCGAGAGTCATCGGCGTGTGGCGCCGGTCGCCGGGACCGGGCCGGGCCCGGAACTCGCCCGGCAGATGCTCGATGCCCACCGACGGCTGACCCCGCGCCAGGATCAGCGCCCGCTCGAGGACATTCCGCATTTCCCGCACGTTGCCAGGCCAGCCGTGGGCCAGGAGCCGCTCCAGCGCCTCGGAGCCCACCGCCGCCGGCGCCCCTGAGACCTGGCGCTGCAGTTCGTTCACCAGCGAGAGCAGAACCGAGAGCCGGTCCTCGCGGGCCCGGTCGCGCAGCGGGGGAAGGGTGAGGGGGGTGACGTTGAGCCGATAGGCCAGGTCCTCGCGGAAGCTGCCGCCGTCGACCATCGCGCCCAGGTCCCGCGCCGTCGCGGCGATGACGCGCACGTCGCTGGTAAGCTCCTTGGTGCCGCCCACCCGGCGGAAGGTCCGGGTTTCCAGGAGTCGCAACAGCCGAGGCTGGATCTCGGCCGGCAGGTCGGCCACTTCCTCGAGGAAGAGGGTACCGCCCGCCGCCACCTCGACCATGCCGGGCCGGCGCTCCCGTCCTTCCTGCTCCGAGGCCCGCTCCAGCCCGAAGAGATCGGCATCGAGCGCCGCGGGGGTCTGGCCGTAGCCGCTTACCTCGACGAACGGTCCCGAGGCGCGGGGGCTCAACTGGTGGAGCATCCGCGCCAGCCAGCCCTTCCCCACCCCGCTCTCGCCCTTGAGCAGCACCGGGGTCCGCTCCGCCAGCGCGACCAGTCCGGCCTGCTTGACCAGCTCCCGCATGGCGGGGGAGCCGCCCAGGGTCTCGAGCCCGGCCTCGCCCGGCGCGGTCCGCAGCAGCAGCAGCTCATTGAGCCGCTTGAGCCGCACCTTGTCGGCCACCCGAGCCACCGCCGCCACGAGGTGCTCCAGGTCCATCGGCTTGGTGAGAAAGTTCTCGGCGCCGAGCTGCATGGCCTGCACCGCGGTCGACACGTCGCCGTGGCCGGTCAGCAGGATGACCGCGGCGTTGCGCTCCTTGAAGCGGGCGAGCGCCTGCAGCCCGTCCATGCCGGGGAGGTGCAGATCGAGCACCACCACTTCGGGACGGAGCCGGTCATAGGCGGCCAGCCCCGCCTCGGCATCGAGTTCGCGCGCCACCTCGTAGCCGGCCCGCTCGAAGACCTGGCCGACGGCTCGGAGAATGGTCACATCGTCATCGATCAGGAGTACCGAATCAGGCATCGGTGGACCTCGCGATCCGGGTGGGGTCCCGTGGCAGCTGGAAGGTGAATCGGGCGCCGCCTTCGGGCCGGTTCTCCCCCCGGATCTCTCCCCCATGGGCGCGGATGATCCCGTGCGAAATGGAGAGACCCAGGCCGGTCCCCTGGCGGTTGGCCTTGGTGGTGAAGAACGGTTCGAAGATGCGGCTGAGAACGTCGGGAGCGATGCCGGGGCCGGAATCGAGCACTTCGAGTCCCACCCAGTCGGCGTTGGACCAGGTGCGGACCAGGCCGTCGCGCCGCTCGGTGTCGCTCATGGCCTGGGTGGCGTTGACCAGCAGGTTGGTGATGACCTGCCGGACCTGGTCAGGATCGGCGGTGACGGCCGGGAGCGTGGGGTCGAGCCCCAGGGTCCAAACCACACCGTAGGCCCCCAGCCCGGGGGTGGCGGCGAAGGTGTCGCGCACCAGCTGATTGAGGTTGACTTCGCGGCGCTGCAGGGGCCGGAGCCGGGCGAAAGTGAGCAGGTCGGTGACGATCCGGGCCGCCCGCATGGCTTCGCGGCGGATGGTCTCGAGAGCCTGGAGGATGTCGGGTGTGGCGGTCCGATCCAGCAGCAGCGCCTGGGCCATCGCGGCGATCCCGGCCAGCGGGTTGTTGAGCTCGTGGGCGGTGCCCGAGACCAGGGCGCCGAGCGCGGCCATCTTCTCGGAGTGAGTCAGCCGCTCGCGCAGCTCGACCTCGTCGGTCACGTCGCGGGCGATCGCCAGCACCGCGCTCCGGCCGCCGTGCTCCTCCACCGGCACCGTCACCGCCGAAGCCTGACGCACCCCGCCCCCCAGGCGGCGAAACTGGAAGAGGAAGTCACGGGCCTCGCCTCTGAAGCTCCGCTGGAGGTCGGCCTCGACCCGGGGCCAGTCGGCCGGGATGACAAAATCCTGGAGTCGGGCGGTGGGATCGGGCCGGGTGATTCCGGCCAGGCGGAAGGCGGCCCGGTTGGCGGCGAGGAACGAGCCGTCCTGGTCGAGGGTGAAGATCGCGAGCGGCGCGCGGTTGAACAGGGCCCGGAAGCGCCGCTCCGAGCGGCGCAGCGCCTCGCTCGCGAGCCGTTCGCGCGTCACATCGCGCGCCACCGCCACCAGGCCGGTGGTCTGGCCCCGCTCCTCGAGGGGCGAGACCGACACGTCGGCAATCCGCATTCCCCCCGGCCGGCGGACCAGCGCCTCGTAGCGCCGGTTGCCGGGGACCTCCGCCTCCCGTCCCACGAACTCGACCCGCTCGTCGGGGAGCAGCGCGGTCAACGGAGCACCGACCAGCTGGGTCGCCGACTGCCCGAAGAGTTCGGCCGCGGCGGGGTTGGCGGAGGTGACCCGGCCCGACGGATCGGTGACGATGATGGCATCGTGGGCGGTCTCCACCAGCCGGCTGTAGCGGCTCTCCAGCCGCACGTAGTGGGTCAGGTCGTCCACCGCCACCACGTACCCCCCGTCGGGGCGGGGCGTCAGGGTGAGCACCACATGTTCGCCGTGGAGGGCGTCGAGGAAGAGGCTCACCCGCTGGGTGTGGCCCTCGCGGAAGGGGTCGGCCTCACTCCGGGGCCAGTCGCGGAAGAGCTCGTGAATACGGGTGCCGGGGAGCTCGGTGACCGGCACACCCCCCAGGTCGGCGAGGTAGCGGTTGGCCCGCTCGATCCGCCCGCTGGCATCGACCAGCGCCAGACCGTTCCCGGTTCCATCGAAGGCGGACTGCCATTCCCGCTTGACCCGGAGCACCGTGTCGAGGAGCCGGCGGGTGCCGATGGCGAGGGCGGCCTGGTCGGCAAAGGCGCCGGCCAGCAGGCGGTCGTCGGGGGCGTACTCGTGCGGCTCGTTGTGATAGAAGCTGAGCCACCCGATCACGCCGCCGCCGTAGGAGAGCGGCAGCACCGCGACGCCGGCGAATCCCTCTGCCAGCACCGAGGCCTGGAGCAGGCTGGCGGGGTCTCGCCTGGCGTCCACCGAAAAGAACGGGTGACCCGCGAGCACGCCCCGCGCCGCCCCCGCCTCCCGGAAACGGGCCCGCACCGTGTCGACATACCCGTCGGAGAGCCCGATCGCCACGACGGTCTCGACGCCGGCCTCGTTGTCGGCCAGGAGAAAGACGCCGGCGCGCTGGGCCCCGAAGACCCGCATCCCTTCCTCCGCCACCGCGCGGACGGTGCCGGCGGTATCGTCGGTGTTGGCGAGCAGGTGGGCGACCCGACCCAGGGCCGCGACGTGAGATGCGCTCATATCGCTCCCGGCCGGAGGACCTGGATCGCGCCGGGCACGACCCGCGCCGTGAACGGCGTCAGGCCGTGGGGCTCGCCATCGAGCTGCACCGGCTGGGGCGATTCGGCCTCGACGGTGATGTCGCGGCCCCGGGCATAGGCGATGCGACCGGGGGTCGCCGCCTCGGTGCCGCCTTCGCGCAGGAGCTGCCACACCGCCCGGAGACTCTCGGTGAAGCTGTCGGCCCGGATGATGATCAGATCGAGCAGCCCGTCATCGGGCGCGATCCCCCGCTTGAGTCGGACCCAGGGGGGAATCACTTCACCGCAGTTCGCCACCAGCACCAGGGCCGCCGGGGCGCGGTACTCGGCTCCGTCGACGACGATCCGGTGTACCACGCTCTTGAGTTCCGGCATGAGCCGGAGGGTGGTGGCCACGTAGGCGGCGAAGCGCCACCGGTGCTTGTCGGCGGTGGTGGTCGCGGCCATGACCCGGGCATCGTAGCCGGCGCCGCAGGCCACCGCGAAGTACTGGTCGCCGTCGGCCCGGGCCATCACGCCGAGATCGAGCGGACTGGGCCGGCCCCGGATCAGGGCCCGCGCGGCCCGTACCGGGTGGGTGGGTATCCGGAGATTCCCGGCCAGGAGGTTGCCGGTGCCTCCGGGAATCACGCCGAGGGGGATGCCGGTGCCCACCAGCGCCGCCGCCGCCTGCATGGTGGTTCCGTCGCCGCCGTACACGCTCACCAGGTCCACCCCCTCGCCGGCCGCCTCCGCGGCGAAGCGACGGGCATCGCCCTGCCCGCCGGTGGCGCGAAGCTCGACACTCCAGCCGGCCCGCCGGAAGGTTTCGGCCACCGCCTGCGCCGCCGCCACGTCGGTGCGGGCCGCCGCGGGATTGGTGATGAGGACGCTCCGCGCCACGATCAGTACTCCCGGTCCCAGAGCAGGTCGAGCCCGACCTGGTACTTGTTGACCGAGAGCGCCGGCTGGTTCAGCGCCACCTGGCAGGAATAGGCCGGCTCGACCGAGGTCTTGAGGCGGACCTGGCGGCTCATCCGGAATTCCGCGTTGGGGTAGAATCGGCGGGTGTTGGTGCAGAGGTCGGCCACCACGCTCACGAACCAGCGGCGCCCGATCTGCCAGCCGGCCTCGACGCTCGCCACCTGGGCCGACCCGGTCTGGCCGCCGAGCCCCGCCCCCGCGCCGCCGGTCTTGATGTCGAGGTAGTCGATCGGCACGCCGAGGTCGCTGATCAGGGAGCGCTGGATCTCGCTCGACAGGGCGCTCGAGAGGTAGGAGAGCCCCGCCTGCACCGCGGCATACTGGCTCCCCTGGCCGGCGGTACCCTGCAGGCTGAAGGTGGGCCGCCCGAACATGAGGTAGCTGACCAGTTCGGTCTGCGAGAGGGCCGGGCGGTTGGCGGTCGGCGCCGACTGGAGCTCGAGCTTGGGTCGAAGCATGGTGCCGGTGATCCGGGCGGTGACCGGTATCTCCTCGCCGCTCTCGGCCGCGGTTACTACGTGCCGGGCTTCGATGTCGAGGTCGGCGTTCAGGTCCGGCGTGCCGAAGTACCGCACCGTTCCGCGCTCGACCGAGAAGTCCTTGGTGACGAGCCCGCCGATCCGGAGGGCATAGTTGCCCCGCACGGCGTTGAGGGTGCCGTCGTAGCGGTACTGGGCCCGGCGCTTCTCGATGGTGAGGCTGCCGTCGAGTTGGATGTTGGCTTCGCTCGAACGCAGCCAGAAGCTCTCGCCCATCTGGAGCCGGAGGGTGTCGACCGTGAGCGAATCCAGGAACCGGTTCTGGAAATTGGCGCCGAGCTTCTCGGTGCGGACCAGGTTGAGATCGATCAGCCCCGAGTCGCCCGGGTTCTCGAGATCGACGATCCGCTTGGTGATGAGGTCGGCGAAGTGGAGGGTCCCCTCGTCGGCGGTGACCCTCCCCGTGAGGTGCGGCTGGAAGATCGGGCCGGTCAGCACCACGCTGCCGGTGGCGTCGAGCGTGAGGAAGCGCCGGTCGTCGATGGCGCGGAAGCGCCGGGCGGCGATCCGCAGGTTGAACAGCGGCCGGGTGAGCCGCTCCACTCGAAGGCCCCCGGTGGCGCGGAGCGAGCCCTGGCCGCTCCGCAGGATCAGCGAGTCGATGGCGATCGAATCGCCCGAGAGCCGGGCCAGAGCGTTGAGCCGATCCCAGGTCACGCCCAACCCGGGCAGTTGGGCGCTGGCGTTCTGCAGCTCGATGAATCCCTTGAGCCGCGGGTTCTCCCAAGTACCCTCCACCTCGACGTCGGCCCGCAGCATCCCGCGGACCCGGCGGATCGAGCGAGTGAAGGCCTCGGCCACCGCGAGATCGGTACTGTCGGCGACGGCCCGGATCGAGAGGGGACCGTCCACCTGGCGCCGGCGCACCGATCGCAGCGCCAGGTCGAGCGGCAGCTTGGCCTCCACCCGGAGGACGTTCTGGCCGGTCTTCCAGAGGAGCAGATTGGCGTCGAGCCGCCGGTCGGCGTAGTCCAGCACCCCCTGCACGAAGGGCGACCCGAAATCCCCGAAGGACAGATCGGCCACCGTGGTGGTGCCCCGGAGCGTCGGCCGGGCCGCGGTACCCCCGACGCTGAGATCCAGCTGCAGGGTGCCGGAGACGCCGGTGGTATCCCGTTGCAGCATGGTGTACACGTCGCGAAGCTGGAGGCCGAGCACCGAGATCTCGAGACGGGCCGGACCACTCCGGGGGATGGCGCCGTCGAGCACCACCGAGCCGGAGCCATCGGTGGCCCCGAGGCTCACGCCGGCCAGGTCATACCGTCCCTGGCTCAGCACCACCGTGGCGGGCTGGCGGAGCCGCCAGCGCCGCGAGGGCAGGGAGGCGAGGAGACTGTCGAAGCTCACCACCGGATCGGGGCCGGTGCTCCAGTATCCGCCGGCGCCGGACACCCCGGTCGCCCCTCCCAGCAGGGCGGCGCCGGACCAGCGGAGCGAGTCCTGGAATCCGCCGGCGGCGAAGTTGAGGTCGCGCACTTCGACCCGACCAAGCCACACGGTGTCGGCGTTGACCGCGAGGCCCACCTCGGGCCGGCCGGCACCGTTCCATCCGTAACCCATCGACAGCGACGGGGTCGAGATGCCGCGCCAGGCGAGGTCCCGGGCCCGGGCCCGCACCAGCACCCGCGGCTCGCGCAGGGAGCCGACCAGCTCGACTTCGCCCTGGGCCTTGCCGGTGAGCGGCTCCGGCTCGACCAGCGTGTCGATCCCGGAGCGGTTGATGCGGGTGACCAGGGTATCGAGCGTCGCGAGGCCCGCCCCGGCGACGGTGCTGTCGGGAGGCGACGCTGTGTAGCTGGTGAGCAGCGAATCGAAGGCCTGGAGGCTGTCCGCCACGAAGACCAGCAGGATGTGATCGTCGATCCGGTCCTTCCACCCGATGGCGCCTTTGCCTTCCACCCGCCCCCCCGGCCAGGTCACCAGCGCGGTGTCGAGCGCCACGGCGCCCGGCTCACCCCGGAGCGCGGCGTGCAGCGAGTCGATCGTCATCTCACGGACACTGCTCCGGGCGAGATCGAGCCGCAGCACCCCGGCGGGCCCGGCCGCGCTGTCGAGCACCCCGTCGGCCGCCAGTCGTCCGGTGAGCGCCGTATGCGGGCCGCTGCCCCGCACCCGCGCGAGATCGAGTCCGCCGAAGCGGGCCACGAGGCTGTCGGCCCCCAGCCGTCCCGCCCCCGGATGCAGCACCCCCTGCACCGCCATCGTCCCGATGTCGCCGGTCACCACCGCGCTGGCGTAGAGACTGTCCGGCTTCCCGCTCAGCGCCACGGTGCCGTCGACCGCGCCCAGGAGCGGGATGCCGGGATAGCCCGGCCGGATCCCGGCAAAGGCGAGCGGGGCGACCGCCACGCGGGTATCGAACCGGACGGTGTCGCGGCGGGTATCGAGCCGGGCATAGCCGGTCGCGCGACTCTCCGGCAGATCGCCGTCCCGGTGCCGCATCGCGCCGGTGAAGGTGAGATTCTTCCACGGCCCGGTCAGATCGCCTTCCAGCTGCACCCGGCCGCGGAGCTTCACCACCGGCGCCTGGAGCGCCACGGTGCGCAGATCGAAGTCCGCATGGGTGAGGGTCAACGTGTCGAACAGGGTCCCGTCCGGCCCTCCAAAGGCCAGGTGGCCCCGCGCCTGGATCAGGTTGTCGGCCCCTTCCGGGACCAGCCGGTCCTGGAAGGACAGGTCGGTCGACAGATCGAGGCCGTCGAGAAAACCGCTGCCCTCGATGGTGCCGGTCAGGGTCCCCTGGAGCGGGATGGTGTCGAGATAGGCCCGCGGCACATCGAGATCGAGATCGGTGAGCGACAGCGCCATGGCTTCGACCCCGATCCCCCGTCGGTTATCGGTGAGCACGGTGACCTCGCCGTCGATCCGCCCCAGCTTCCCCTCGGCCGAGAGGTCCTGAAAAGTGTAGGCGGTGAGACGGCGACTCCGCGACCGGGCGGTCACCGTGGCGCGGCCGGTCATGTCGGGAAAAACCGGTGAGATCCAGTGAAAGTCCCGCAGGTCGAAGCGGCTGGCCGCCAGGGCGAAGTCGTAGAGCACCGGCCCCTCGGGCCAGGTGATCACCCCGCCGCCCCGCAGCCGGGTGCCCGGCAGGGCGGCGCGATGCACCGTGAAGGCCAGGCTGTCACCCTTGGTCCAGGCATGGGCCGCGAGATCCACCACCGTGATCGCGGGATCGCTGATGTGGGTGTTGAGCGAATCCAGGTCGAAGGTGAGTGGCGCCCCATCGGGCGAGCTGACCCGGAAGACCGGCAGGCGGGCGTTGAGGTTCGCCAGCGTCACCAGCCGCCGATATCCGTCGGGCGTCTCCAGTACCACCCGTCCCGGCTTGCCTCGGTCGGCATCCAGCGCCGCGGCGATCTGGGCCGGCGCGATCGCGGTGTCAGGGGGATTCCACGGCAGCCGGGCCTCGAGTGTGGCGTGACGCAGCCGGACGTTGCGAAACTCGATCAGGGGCGAAGGGCCAGTCCCCGGCGGGCCCTCGCCGAGACGGAAGATTTCGTGCAGGTTGAGCCGGCCGTTGTTCCGCTTCACGATCCGGACCGACGCGTCGTCGAGCTCCAGGTCGTTCATCACGATCCGGCCAGCCAGCAGATTGGGCAGGGTGTAGTGCGCGGTGAGGCGCCCCACGTCGGCGAAGGGCTCGCCCAGGGTGTCGCGGATCCGCAGGCTGTCGATCACGATCCCGCCCCAGAACGAGCCGCTGATCCGGTGTACCGAGACACTGCCCCGGAAGAGCCGCGACAGCTCGGCGCTTGCCAGCTTCCCGAGCAGGCGGGTCCCCGATCCGCTGTAGAGCACGGCCGCGATCGTGCCGAGCGCCGCCGGAATCAGCGCCAGGACCAGGGCGGCCAGGATCCGGGGGAGGCGGCGGCGCATCAGAACGGCTGCCCGAAGCTGATGTGGTAGCTGAACCGGCTCTTCCGCTTCTGGATGAAATCGTTGCGCACCAGCTGCAGGGTCCCGTCGAGCTTCTGGATATAGAGGGCGCCGGGCGGGTTGTCATACCCGTTGTAGCCCACGTCGAGGCGGGCCGGGCCCAGCGGGGTCTGGAGCCGGAGGCCGGCGCCCGGCGTGATGCGCACCTGGATCGGGGCCAGGTTGGTCTTGCCCCGCTCGTAGAGCGTCCCGGCGTCGACGAACAGTGCCAGCCGGAGCCGACTGCCCCAAACCGGGGCCGGGACCCGAAGCTCCACCTGGGCGACACCGAGGGTGTTCCCGCCGGTGGCGGAGAAGCGGGGGCGCACTCGGCCGGAGTCGATTCCGGCGATGGTTCCCGCGCCGCTTGAGTCACCGGGATCCGCGTTGGCGACATACACCACCGGACCCAGCTCGTTGAGATCGTACCCGCGCACATCGTTGGGGCCGCCGGCGTAGAAACGCTGCTCCGGGGGGATGAAGTTGCCGCTGGCGCTGTCGAGCGAGACCCGGGGCGCGAAGATGGTCCCGCCCCGCAGATGCCAGCTCAGCACCACACCCGAACTGCCCAGGGTCCGGTACCAGGCCGCGTCTCCCGACACCCGGGTGAAGGTCTGGAACCGGGCCGAGCCGGTGAAGCGCGAACTGTGACTGGCGTCGAAGGTGTAGATGTGGCCCCGGCTCGGATCGAGCGGGTTGTTCTGGCGGGGCCAGCTGATGCTGGCGCTCACTACGCCGAGCAGCCGCTGCTCGCCCAGGCGAGTGGCGTCGTCGGGGCTGCAGGCATTGAAGAAGGCACAGAAGGTCGCCGCCGAGGCCGAGGTCCGGCCAAACGAGAGCCGATAGCCGAGCGAAATCGGAACCCGCCGGGCGGTCTCCCGGACCAGCACGTTGCTCACGCCCACTTCCTCGCGGCGGTAAATGGCGAATTCCGACCGCCGTTCGGCGTAAATGCTGAACGTTCCGGTAATCTGGGGCGTAAAGAAACGGGGCTGGCGGATCAGGGCGGTGAGGTTGTAGTTCGCCCTGGAGCTGCCGATCGTATCTTCCGCGAGACTCTGGCAGAGATTGTCTTCCAGGCCCAGGCCGAAGGGCCGGCCCACGCCCACCTTCGACACCCGGCCGGACACGTCGAACAGGCGCCCGGTGCCGAAGAGGTTGCGGCTGGTCCACCCGGCCCCGGTCCGGAAGCAATCGTTGGTCGCGTAGCCGATACTGCTCCGGATCCGGTGGGGCGGGCCCTCGGCCACCTGCACCACCAGCGGCACCGCGGTGCTGTCGGCCTGATAGCGGCTGGAGTCGACCGTCACGGTCGCGAGCCGGAAGAGCTCGGTCTGGTAGAGTTTCCGCTGGCTCTCGAACAGGTCGTTCTGCACGAAGCGCTGGCCCTGGCGGCTGCTCAACAGCTGGCGGATGAAGACGGTGTCGACCTTCTGGGCCCCCTCCACCCGCACACCCCCGAACACGGCGCGGGTACCGGCCACCACCTCGAGCGACACTTCCGCCGTGCGATCGGCCCGCTTGACGCTGTAGTTCCGGAACACCTCGGCCGAGGGGTAGCCCCGGTTCCGGAGGCGGTTGATGATCGAGTCGGCGCTGGCCTGGAAGAGAAAGCGGTTAAACGGTCTTCCCTCGCGGAGCGGGAGATCGAGCAGCACCTCGCTGGGATCGAAGGGGAGGGAATCCAGCCCCGTGACCGTCATGCGGGTGACGACCACCGGCGGCCCCTCCGTGATCCGGAACGTAAGATGGACATCGTTGGTCCCCCGTCGGACCAGCGTGTCTACGACTACGTCCAGGTAGCCGCTCTGCCGGTAGAACAGTGTCAGGCGCAGCACGTCGCGGCGGAACTCCACGGGGTCGAAGAGCCGTTTCTCGCCCAGGCCAAGCCAACGGACCAGCCCGGAGCGGGCAAACCAGCTCGAGTTGGTGGTACCGATCGCGATGCTGAGGGTGTAGTCATCGATGGCATGGTTCCCCTCGAAGCTGAGACCCCGCACCACCACCGTATCCTGCGCGGCGGCGGGGGTGGCTCCGGCCAGAATCAGCGCCAGCGCAATGAGCGAGCAACGCGTCACAAAATCAGACAGAGGTACCGGCCCGGAGGCGCCAGTGCAGGTCGCGGAACGACATGACGCAAGTTCTGTAACGTGGCGGAGTTACGCCCCATAGTCAACTTCACTCGGGAGAGAGGCGGGGGGATGTCTAATCACGAATGGACGGTCAGGCGGTCAGGCGGTCGGACGGACGGTGTTCTCGGTCGGGGTTCTCGACTGTGGGCGCTTGGGGTTTGCCTTCTGCTGCTGACCGCCTGGCCGCCCGACCGGCTGACTGCCCAGCTCCCCAGGAAGGCCGCCCGCCAGCTCGATTCCCTGCTCGACAGCCCCCCTTTCAATCGCAACCTCTGGGGCGTGGCCCTGGTCGATGCCCAGGGCCGGTTGCTCTATGGCCGGAACGCCGACAAGCTCTTCATCCCGGCGAGTAATACCAAGCTCCTGGTCAGTGCAGTGGCCGCGGCCCGGTTCGACCCCGACTGGACCGTGCCGACCAGCGTCTACGGCACCGCGCCGGTGAACGCCGGGGTCCTCACCGGTGACCTGGTCCTGTACGGTCGAGGCGATCCGACGTTCGGCAAACGCTGCTACGCTACCGACACTACCACGAGCGGGGTGTGCGACCCCGATCCATTCACTCGGCTGCGCCAGCTGGCCGCGGCCCTCAAGGCCCAGGGCCTCAGGGTGGTCGAGGGCAACCTGGTGGGCGACGGGAGCTGGTTCGACGGCGAGCTGGTGCATCCGGCCTGGGGGAACTACGACCTCAACTGGTGGTACGCCGCCCCGGTGAGCGGACTCGGCTTCAACGACAACAGCGTCGACATCACCTGGAAGCCGGGGCCCGACGTCGACGCCCCCGCCATCCTCAGCCTCACTCCGGATCTCGGGGACGTGACCCTGGAGAACCGGACCCGGACCGCTGGGCCCGGGGGCGTGAGCGACATCGGCGACCGGATGTACCGGGTGCCCGGGACCTTGTCCCTCTGGGCCGAAGGGACGGTGGCCGCGGACGGACGAGGCGGCCTCGAATCGTTCGCGCTCCCCGATCCCGCGCTCTACACCGCGCGGGCCTTCCGCCAGATGCTGGCCGACGCGGGGATCGCGGTCCTCGGCACCACCGTGAGCACCACCGATTCGCTCCGCTATCGGGCGGCCCGGAGCGGGACCCCGCTCGCCGAGGTGCGGGGGCGCCCGCTCCGCGACTGGATCTTCCCGATCCTCAACACCAGCCAGAACTGGTACGCCGACATGCTGCTCAAACAGCTGGGGCGGCAGTTCGGCGAGGGGGGATCGTGGACCGGCGGCATCGACGCCGAGCGACGCTTCCTGGTCGACTCGATGGGAATCGACTCTACGTTGTTCGCCGTGGAAGACGGCTCCGGGCTGGCGGCGTCGAACCTGGTGGCTCCCCTCGCCTTCACCAAGCTGCTCCAGTACATCCGCCGCCACCCGCACTGGGACATCTTCGCGGCTGGCCTTCCCCAGTCGGGCAACACCGGCTCGCTGCGGAACCGGTTCCTCAACACCCCGATCGAGGGGCGGGTCAGGGCCAAGACCGGGAGTATCTCGCGGGTCAACACCCTGTCGGGCTATTTCACGGTCGAAGACGGGCGCGAGTACATCTTCTCGGTCCAGATGAATCACGGTACCGTTGGGAGCCGGAAGACCATCGCTCAGATCGACAGCGTGGTGGTGGCCATGGCCCAGGCGGTCTCCAAGCGGAAATGACCTTCCAGTTCCGAGTTCCGAGTTCCGAGTTTGCGTCGCATGAGTTCCAACGCAGCCCCCGGGACTCGCACTCGGAACTCGGAACTCGGAACTCGGAACCACGCAAGGCTTCCCGATGCAGCTTCTGATCATCCGCCACGCCGATGCCGGCGACCGGGACCCCGCCCGCTGGCCCGATGACACTCTCCGTGCGATTTCGCCGCGAGGGCGGAAGCGGCATCGGAAGATGATGAAGCGGCTGCGGCGCCGGGGCCTGGTGCCCACGCGGCTGCTCTCGAGCCCCTGGCTCCGGGCCTGGGAAACGGCCGAGGTCACCGCCGCGATCCTTGGGAGCCCGGCACCGGTGGCCTGCGAGGCGCTGACCGACGCGCCCGACCCTCATCGGCTGGCCGCGGCCATCGGCCATCCCGGGCCCGATGCCATCGTGGCGCTGGTGGGGCATGAGCCCTGGACCGGCGAGCTGGCCTCCCTCCTGCTCTGCGGCGAGCGGCACGGTATGGCGATCGATTTCCCCAAGTCCGGTGTGCTGGGCCTGGAGATGGAGTCGCTCGCACCCGGCGGGGCGACGCTGGTTTTCTTCATGCGGCCCAGGGGCGACTGAGGCGGAGCGCCGCTGCCTGGGCCCCGGCGGCCGCTTTATCTTCCGCCCCCATGTCCCCCGCAACCTCCCTTTCGGTCGCCGTCATCGGCACCGGTCCCTCCGGCTTCTACGCCGCCGAGCACCTGCTGAAGACGCATCCCGGCGTGCAGATCGACCTGTTCGACCGCCTCCCCACCCCCTACGGGCTGGTCCGGGGCGGCGTCGCACCCGATCACCAGAAGATCAAGTCGGTCACCCGGGTCTACGAGAAGATCGCCGCCCATCCGGCGGTGCGCTTCTTCGGCCATGTGGCGCTGGGCGCCGATCTGAGCCGCGAGGACCTGCTGTTTCACTATCACGCGGTGATCTACGCCGTCGGCGCGCCCAACGACCGCAGTCTCGGCATCCCGGGGGAGAGCCTTCCGGGCAGTCATCCGGCTACCAGCTTCGTCGGCTGGTACAACGGCCACCCCGACTATCGCGATCAGCGGTTCGATCTCTCCCAGACCAGCGCCGTGGTCGTCGGGATGGGCAACGTCGCGGTCGACGTGGTCCGGGTGCTGGCCCGCACGCCCGATGAACTCCGCGCGACCGACATCGCAGGGCACGCGCTCGAGGCGTTGAGTGAGAGCCGGGTGCGGGACATCTATATGATCGGCCGACGCGGTCCGGTTCAGGGCGCCTTTACCAACCCCGAGCTCAAGGAACTGGGCGAGCTGGCGGCCGCCGACATCGACGTGCGGACCGCCGACCTCGAGCTCGATCCCGGGAGCCAGGCGGTGCTCGAGACCCATGACGACAAGACCGCGGAGAAGAATCTTCAGACCCTGCGGCACTTCGCGGCCAAGACGCCCGCCGGCAAGGGCAAGATCATCCACCTGCGCTTCCTGCGCTCGCCGGTGGAGCTGACCGGGACCGCGCGGGTGGAGCAGGTGGTGCTGGGGCACAACCGGCTGGTGGGGAGCGGCGCCGACCTCAAGTCGGTCGCCACCGGCACGACCGAGACGCTCGCAGCCGGTCTGGTCTTCCGCTCGGTGGGCTACCTCGGTGCGGCGCTCCCCGGTGTCGCGTTCGATGCCAGGCGCGGAGTGATTCCCAACCGGGCCGGGCGAGTCCTCCAGGCGTCGGGAGAGCCCGCCGCCGGGGAATACGTGGTCGGATGGATCAAGCGCGGGCCAAGCGGCGTCATCGGTACCAACAAGCCGGACGCGGTGGAAAGCACCGAAGCGCTCCTCGCCGACTTCGCCGCCGGCTCGCTGCCGGCGCCCGCCGTCACCGATCGGGCTGCGATCCCCGCGCTCCTGGCCCGGCGGGGCGTTCGAGCGATCTCCTGGCAGGACTGGCTCACGCTCGACGGCCTGGAGAAGTCGCGGGGCGAGGCGATCGGCCGGCCGCGGCTCAAGTTCACCCGGATCGACGAGATGTTGCAGGCGGTGGGGAAGTGAGTGGGTCGAGGGTCGTGGGTCACGGGGCGCGAGCCGATCGCGGGGTGGCGACCCGTGAGCCCCGACCCTCCAACCCTCGATACGCGACCCGCGACCCGTGACCGGAGGGAAACCAATGCGTCTCATCTCCACGGCGGTCCCACCGGGCGCCGCGCTCCTCCTCACCGCCTGCGCCCAAATCGGACAATTCCTCAATACCCCCGAGCGCCCACCGCTGCCCCTGGTGGAGGCGGGGATCTCGAGCGACGCCCGGATCGACAGCACCGGGGCCATCGCCGGGAGCTTCGTGGGCGAGGGCAGCCGCCAGGTCCACCTGCTGACCAGCGATCCGGCGTTCATCGCCGAGTTGGTGCGACGCTGGCGCCCGGAGCGGGACCGGCGGATCGATCCCCTGGAGTGGCTGGCACGCCGCGGCAGCTGGGCGGTGAGTCCCGACCACGCCGCCGATTCGATGTTGTTCAGCCAAGTGATGCTGGTGGGGGCCCCGGATGGCCACACCCGGGTACGGCTCCAGACCATTCTCTTCTACGGGGCCCGCTGCCGTCGGGGCGGACCGCGGGCCGAGCTGGTGGTCGAGGCGGCGCGGAGCACGCCGGTGTCGCTCCGCGGTCCGGTGGTCGGTTCCTTCCGATCCCCCGGCGTGGTCTGGCCGGTGCGCGAGAGCTACCGGCGCGATCCACCACCGGAGCCAACCCCGGACCTGGTCGATACGCTGGTGGAGCGTACCGGCCTGGCGATGGACTCCCTCCTCGCGCTGCGCCTCCCGGCGCGGGAGCTGCCGCTTCGCGGGGGCTATCACCGGCTGTCGATCAACTCGCTGCTGGATCGGGACGCCGCCGACGTGGTCGCCTTCCGGCTCGACGACGGCCGCATCCGCTATGCGGTCTCCCTCCGCGACACCCGCATCACGGCCCGCGGCACCGAGGGCCTCGCGTCGATCGTGATGGTCTGGGACGGCACGCTCGCCTGGCGCCAGGTCGTCTTTCTCCCGACCTTCCTCGAGAGTGGCCGCCGAGGCCCGATCCGGGCCCTGGGAGACCGCACCGCGCCGGTCTTCTGGCGCGGGCTCCAGCCAATCAGCGGGTTCGCCTTCGAGCGCGACTACCTGTGGATGGAACAGGTGGAGGCGGGGACCGGGGCGGTGCGGTGGGTCATTCTCGAACCGAAGGGCAACATCATCGTGGCCGCCGCCGACGTCGAGGACGGATGCTGACACTCTCCACCCCGCGACTCGAGTTGGTCCCCTTCACCGCCGACGCCATCGACGCGCTGCTCGCGGGTGACGAGAGCCGTCTCTCGATCCTGACGGGCGCCACATTCCCAGCCCCCCTGCGCCCGCCGCCGCTGCTCGAGGACGTCCTTCCGCTGGTGCGTACCCGCCTGCGGCAGGACCCGCCACGCTGGGCTGGTGGACCTGGCTCACCGTCGAAAAGGCTACCGGCCGGGTCACCGGCGCCAGCGGCTTCGGCGGGCCACCCGATGAGGACGGCGCAGTCATGATAGGATATGCCACCTACCCTGGCGCCAATGGCAGAGGCTTCGCGAGCGAGGCGGCCGAGGCGCTGGTGCGGTGGGCCCTGGGCCAGGCGGGAGTGACACGGGTCTGCGCCAGCATCCCGCCGGACAACACCGCGGCCCGGCGGGTGGCCGAGCGGATCGGCATGCGGGTCGCGGGAACGGTGTGGGAGGAGGAGATCGATGAGGTTCTGTTGTATGAGATAGGACGGTGAGGCGAGCGTCGGGAGTCGAGAGTCGACCCGTGACCCTCGACTCCCCACTCACCCTCCTCACCCCTCACGTCCTGCCGTATCTTTCACCCCGATGAAGATCTACACCAGGACCGGCGACGCCGGCGAGACCGGCCTCTTCGGTGGTGGTCGGGTGGCGAAGGACCATCCCCGGGTGCAGGCCTACGGGGAGGTGGATGAGCTCAACTCGGCGCTGGGTCAGGCCCGGGCGACCCAGCCGGTTCACTTCATGGATCAGCTGCTGGAGAGCATCCAGCGCGACCTCTTCGCGCTGGGCGGCCATCTTGCCACCCCCGAGCCCGACAAGGTGAAGGCCGCGCTGGAGAAGGCCGACCTCTCGCAGTCCCGGATCGCGGTCTTCGAGCGAATGATGGACGAGGCCGACACCGAGCTCCCGCCGCTGCGGGCCTTCGTGCTGCCGGCGGGCACCCCCAAAGCCGCCGCCCTGCACCTGGCGCGCACCGTCTGCCGCCGGGCCGAGCGAAGCGTGGTACGGCTCTCCCACGACGAGCCGGTGCCGGAGCTGTTCCTGGTGTACCTCAACCGCCTCTCCGACCTGCTCTTCACCCTGGCCCGGCTCGCCAATCATCGCGACGGCGCGGGAGACGTGACGTGGTAGCCCCGGCGGTGCGCCCGGCACTGGCTCCCCCATGGCGGTAGTCCGGGTACGACACGCGGCCGGGAGCTACGAAGTCCACGTCACCCCCGGTCTGCTCGGCTCGATGCCCGAACTGCTGGGACGGGCGCTGGGCCATCGTCGCCTCGCCTATATCACCGATGACACGGTGGCCTCCCTCCGCGCCACCTGGCGCGCCGCCATCGCGAACAACGCGCTCTTCACGTTCCCCGCCGGCGAAGCCTCCAAGACCCGGAAGACCTGGAGCCGGCTCTCCGACGCCCTCCTGTCGGCCGGGTACGACCGGCAGTCGGCCATCGTGGCGCTGGGGGGCGGAGTGGTGGGCGACCTCGCCGGTTTCGTCGCGGCAACCCTGCTCCGCGGGGTGCCCTATGCCCAGGTGCCAACCACGCTGCTGGCGATGCTGGATGCCTCGGTCGGTGGCAAGGTCGGCGTGGACACCGCCCTCGGCAAGAACCTGATCGGCGCCTTTCATCCGCCGGCCATCGTCATCGCCGACCCGCACAGTCTGTTGACCCTGCCCGATCGGGTCTATCGCGCCGGACTGGCCGAGGCGGTCAAACACGGGGTAATCGCCGATGCGGTGTACTTCGACTGGATCGAGCGGGAGGCAGCCCGGCTGATCGCGCGGGACCTCGAGGCGCTGACCCGGCTGGTGACCCGGAGTGTGGAGATCAAGGCCCAGGTGGTGAGTGAGGATGAACGCGAGGGAGGCCGCCGGGCGATTCTCAACGCCGGGCATACGATCGCCCACGGACTGGAGCAGGAATCGGCCTACCAGTTGCCGCACGGGGAGGCAGTGGGGCTCGGCCTCATCGCCGAATGCCGGATCGCGGAACGGATGGGGCTCGTGGCCGATGGGTTGTCGGCCCGGGTGACCGGGGTGCTCGCGGCGCTGGGGCTGCCGACCCGGGTGAGCCCACCCCCGGTGATGGCGCGGGTCCTCGAGGCCATGCTGCACGACAAGAAGAATCGCGACGGCGCGATCCGCCTCGCGCTCCCCACCCGGCTGGGGGGGATGCACGAAGGCGAGGGTCGGTACACCGTGCCGGTCACGCCGGACCTGTTGGCGGCGGCGGTGAGCGGGTTGAGCTGAGAGTCGCCGCCCGACCGGGCTTTTCCACCAGTTTGAAGCCGGACCACACCATTTAACTCGTTGCTGGCATGTGACTTGGGTCACGTATCCACGGTCGGCGGGAGTTCGGCCATGTGGACGCGGTGGACAAACACCGCAACCGTCAGGCGCTAAACGATTTGTGATGTGGAAATCAGAAAATGCTTGACCACATTTTTGGCGGTTCCTATATTCGCTCACCCTGTATCAGCGGTCACCCCCCGACCGCATCTCCCGGACAACTCGTGGTCTTCCGTGCGGAGCCGTCATGCCTTCGGTTCAAAGCCGGTCCAGAGCCTTTTTCCGTCCCACCGCGACCGGCGCGTTCGACCAATACCTCCAGGACATCCAGAAGTTGCCGATGATCACCGATCCAGCCGAAGAAAAGCGGCTGGCGCGGCTGGCCCAGAAGGGAGATGAGAAAGCGGCGGAGCGGCTGGTGACGGCCAACCTCCGCTTCGTCATTTCCTACGTCAAGAAATACCAGGGCCACGGCCTCGATCTCTCCGAGCTGGTGGCCATCGGCAACGAAGGACTCCTCAAGGCGGTCCGCAAGTTCGACCCCGACCACGGCGTGAAGTTCATCTCCTACGCCGTCTGGTGGGTCCGGCAGGCGGTGCTCAAGGCCCTGGCCGAACAGACCCGCAGCGTCCGCATTCCGCTCAATCAGAACTCCGCTCTCATCAAGATGTCCCGCGCCGAGACGTTCCTCTCGCAGGAGCTGGGACGGGAACCGACCGACGCCGAGATCGCCACCGCGCTCAACGACTCGGTCGAGAACATCCGGTCGGCCCGGCGCATGACGTCGGCAGAACTGTCGCTCGACGCCCCGGTGGAGCGGAGCGACAAGTCGAGCGGCACGCTGGGCGAGCGCTTCGCGGGGAGCGAGGGGGGCGACATCGAGGAACGCACCGATGCCCGCCTGATGCGCGAGTTCATCGACCGGATCTTCACTCGCTACCTGACGCCCCGCGAACGGAAGATCCTCTATCTCTATTACGGTCTCGAGGAGGGCAGCGAAGCCTTGACACTCGAGAAGATCGGCGAGCTCCTCGGCGTCACCCGCGAGCGTATCCGCCAGATCCGCGAGCGCGCCTTCGAGAAGCTGCGCGAGTCGCCCGACGTGAAGGGGCTGAAGGGATTCTGGGTGGCAGCGTAGGGGCCGTTGGCCGTTGGCCATTGGCCATTAGCGACAACGCTTGAGACGACCTTCGTTGCCAAGGCAACGAGGGTCGTCTTGCTGCGTAGCCCCCAACGGCCAACGGCCAACGGCCTTAGTATTCCTCCCATGCCCACCCGGCTTCCCCTCTTCCCGCTCGATCTGGTGCTCTTTCCCGGGGAACCGCTGCCGCTGCATATCTTCGAGCCCCGCTACCGCGAGATGCTGACCGACTGCCTCGCGGGCGACCAGCGCTTCGGCATCACCGCGGCGATTCCGCCGGTGGCCGGCGCGATCGGATCGGTAGCCAGGATCCGGGCCAGCCAACCCCTCGACGATGGCCGGAGCAACATCGTGGTCCTGGGCGAGCGCCGGTTTGCCATCCGCACTCTGCTCGACGAGGGCCGGTCCTACCTGGTGGGAGCGGTGGAGGAGTTCGACGATCACCCCGGCACGGCACCCCTTCCCCAGGAGCGGGCCGAGCTGGTCTCGCTGGCGGAGAAGTACCGTCAGGCGCTGGCGGTCCTCTCCGACCACCCGGACGAGGACCCCGACTGGGCCGAGTCCAGCGAGGCGCTCACCTTTCAGGTCGCGGCCTTGACCGGACTCGAGGTGGACGCCAAGGCCCGGTTGCTCGCCACCCGCTCGACCCGGGAGCGGACCCGTCGGCTGGTGGAGCTGCTGCCCCAGCTGATCCGGCTGGTCCAAAGCCGCGCCGAGGTCCACGTCCGCGCCCGCAGCAACGGGAAAGGCGGCCCCGGGCACGATATCGTCACCGGCACATGAGAGCGGACCTGGTGGAGGCCCTGGCGCAGATCGTCGGTCCGCGCTGGGTGCGGCACCGGGGCGCCGAACTCGCGACCTACGCCGCCGACGGCCTGCCGACCCACGAATCGCTCCCCGGCGTGGTGGTTCTCCCGAACAGCCGCGATGAGGTCGCGGCGGTGCTGCGGATCCTTGATCGGTGGGGAGTCCCCTTCGTGGCGCGCGGCGCCGGGACCGGCCTCTCCGGTGGCGCGCTCGCGGGGCAGGATGCGGTCCTGGTTACGCTGACCCGGATGAACCGCATCCTCGCTCTCGAGCCCCGGCGCCGCCGTGCGGTCGTCGAACCCGGCGTGATCAATGCCAGCCTGAGCGAGGCCGCCGCCCGGTACGGGCTCCACTACGTCCCCGATCCCTCCAGCCAGAGCGCCTGCACTATCGGCGGCAACGTGGCGGAGAACGCCGGCGGACCGCACTGCCTCAAGTACGGCGTCACCACCAATCACGTGACCGCGCTCGAGGTAATCACCCCCCAGGGGGAGACGCTGCGGCTCGGGTCGCCCCAGGGCGACGCCTGGGGGCCCGACCTGGTCGGGCTGTTCGTCGGGAGCGAAGGGATGTTCGGAGTGGCGGTGGCGATCGCCGTCCGGCTGGAGCCGGTGCCCCGGATGGTCCGCACCATCTTCGCCGACTTCATGGCGCTCCGTCTCGCCAGCGAGGCGGTCTCGGCGATCATCGCGTCAGGGATCGTACCGGCCGCGCTCGAGATGATGGACCAGTCCTGCATCAAGGCGGTGGAGGCGAGTATCTACGCCACCGGGGCCCGCACCGACGCCGCCGCGGTGCTGCTGGTGGAATTGGATGGCGGACCCGAGGGCGTCGAAGCCGACGGCGCGGTGGTGGAACGGTTGCTCCGCGAGCACGGAGCCCGCGAGATCCGGAGCGCCGAGTCGGCGGCCGAACGGGCCCGGCTCTGGCAGGGACGGAAGAAGGCCTTCGGCGCGCTGGGGCGGATCGCCCCCGACCTGGCGGTCCAGGATGCGGTGGTGCCCCGCTCGGCCCTGCCCGAGGTGCTCGATCGGATCGCGCGGA
Organism: uncultured Gemmatimonadaceae bacterium; assembly: GCA_964642475.1. Lineage (GTDB taxonomy): Bacteria > Gemmatimonadota > Gemmatimonadetes > Gemmatimonadales > GWC2-71-9 > JADJOM01. The sequence goes on from CAZXRC010000001.1 coordinate 185,537, forward strand.
TCCGCGACCGGCTCTCGCTCCAGATCAGCAATGTCTTCCACGCCGGCGACGGCAATCTCCATCCCTGTATCAGCTTCGACCGGCGGGACCGGGAGCAGACCCGCCGGGTGGGGGAAGCCAGCCGGGAGATCATGGAGGCCTGCCTCGCCGCCGGTGGCAGCGTCACCGGCGAACACGGGGTGGGGTCCGACAAGAGGGACTACATGCCGCTCGCCTTCAGCGGGGCGGCGCTCGATGTAATGTGCGAGGTGCGCCGGGTGTTCGACCCACAGACTCGCGCCAATCCCGGCAAGGTGTTCCCCACCCACATCTGCCGGGAATGGCGGAGGGGAGGCACGCCGTGAGCGACCTGGTCTACCAGCGACTGGCCCGCTTGCTTGGCCCCGGGGGCGTGGAGCGGGATTCCCACGGCCTCCCCCGGGCGGTGCCCGAGAGCGATGACGCGCTGGCCCTGGTCTGCCAGGCGGCGCAGGACGAGGGGTGGCGGGTCCGGCTGGAGGGCAATGCCAGCTGGCTGCCGCCGGACGCCCCGGCCGACCTCGCGCTCTCCACCCGCGGGCTCGACCAGATCGTCACCGTGAGCGCCGCGGATCTGGTGGCCACGGTGCAGTCGGGCGTCACCCTGGAAGCGCTCCGGGCTCACCTGGAGGGCCACCGGCTCTGGCTCGCACTCGATCCACCCGGCCGGCCCGACCGCACCATCGGCTCGGTGGTCGCCACCGGCACCGGGGGGCCGCTGCGGCATGGCTTCGGTCCGGTGCGCGACCATGTCCTCGGCGCCACGGTCGCGACCGGGGACGGCCGCCTGGTCGAGGCGGGCGGGCGGGTCGTGAAGAACGTGGCCGGTTACGACCTCACCAAGCTGCACGTCGGGGGATTCGGCGGCTTCGGCGTGATCACCGAGATGCACCTCCGGCTTCGGGCCCGGCCCGCCGCCGATCTGATCCTGGTCGCCAGCGGCGGACGTCACGCACTGAGCCTGGCCGGCCGCCAGCTGGTGGAGGCGCAGGCGGGCCTGGCCGCGCTCGAGCTTCTCACACCGGGCTGGGCGGCCCAGGCCGACTGGGCCCTCGCGGCCCGGGTAACCGGCACCGAGGCGGCGGTAGCGGCGGAGGTCGCGCGGATCCCCCGGGAGACCGGCCTCGAGTGGCACACCCTCCCGTCGGACAGGGCGGCGCCGTTCTGGAGCCTCGTGGCCCGGGCCCCGCTCGCGGGCGAAGTGACTCTCCGACTCGGGGCACTGCTCGACGGAGTTGACGACGCTACCGACCTGGTCCTCGAGTGCCTGGGCGAAGGCATGCTCGCCGCCGGACTCGGGACCGGCGCGATCCGCTGGGCCGGCGAGGCCGAAGCCGACCGGCTCCGCGAGCTGCGCCGCCGCGCGGCGGCACGGGAAATTCCCCTGACGATCGAACGGGCTCCCTGGGAGCTTCGCCGGGCCGTGGGGCACTTCGGCGCCTATCGCGAGGGGGTGGCCCAGCTGGTCGGGCGGCTGCGCGGGACCTTCGACCCCAAGGGCGTGATCGCCGTGGCCCTCGAGGGCTCGGAGTGACCTCCGCGTCACCCTTCGCCTCCCTGGACCCCTGCGTCCACTGCGGGTTCTGTCTCCCGGCCTGTCCCACCTACCTCGCCACCGGCGACGAGTCCGACAGCCCCCGCGGGCGGATCGTGCTCATGCGGGCGCTCGAGCGGGGCGAGATCTCTCCCGACGACCCGGCGCTCGTGCAGCACCTCGACGCCTGTCTCGGCTGTCGCGGCTGCGAGCCGGTGTGCCCCTCCGGGGTGGGATATGGCCGCGGCCTCGAGGCGGCGCGGGAGATCCTGGTTGCCCGCCGAGGCCTGCGCCCGCTGGCCCGGCTGGTCCTGGCGGTGTTCGGCTCCACCGCGCTATGGCGCCCGCTCTTCGGGCTGACCCGCTGGCTTCGGGGCCTCGGGATCCCGAGGCGGCTGGCAGGTGGTGGTCGCTTCGGTTTCGGCATGGGCATGGTGGCCGCGACCGAACCGGCCCACTCGCCACCAGCCGCGCGGAACGCGGAGCGCGGAACGGAGAACGATCCGACTCGGACGCCCCGCGCCACCGTCGCGCTGTTCACCGGCTGCGTGATGGACGGGCTCTTCGATCATGTGCACCAGGCCACCCGCCGCACCCTTGCCGCGAACGGCTACCGGGTGGTCGACCTGCCGGGACAGGTCTGCTGCGGAGCCCTGCACGAACACGCCGGCGACCGGGCCGGCGCCCAGCGCCTCGCCCACCGGAACCTGGCCGCGTTCGGGGCTCAGGCGGACGTCATCGCGATCAACAGCGCGGGGTGCGGCGCACTGCTCAAGGAGTACGGTCACCTGCTCGGGAGCGAAGCGGCCCGCGCCTTTGGCGACCGGGTGCGTGACGTGAGCGAACTCCTCGCCGCGGCCGGACCGCGCCCCGGCGGCAGTCTCCCGATCGACGTAGCCTACGACGCGCCCTGCCATCTGCAGCACGCCCAGCGCGTCCACGAAGCACCGCTCCAGGTGCTCCGGGCGATCCCCGATCTCCGGCTGCAGCTCCTGCCGGGGTACGATCGCTGTTGCGGCAGCGCCGGGATCTACTCCCTGCTTGAGCCGGCGATGTCGCGGGCCGTGCTGGCCGCCAAGATCGAGGTGCTCGCCGAGGCCGATCCGATCCCCGCCATCGTCGCCACGGGCAATCCCGGCTGCCTGATGCAGATCGGCGCCGGTCTCAGGGCGGCCCATCTCCCGATCCGGGTGGCCCATCCGGTGGAGCTGCTCGACTGGTCGTACGCCGAGGCAGGACTCTATGGCCGGGAGGACGGGCGGCGGGTCGAGTAAGGCCGTCGGCGTGAGCGGCACCCGTTCCGGCTATCTTCCCGGCATGCAACGCGGCATCCTCTTCGATTTCAACGGCGTCATCATCAACGACGAACCGCAGCACTGCGAGGCGCTGATCGCCACCCTCGCGACCTACGGCTACACCCTGGATCGCACTGGCTACTATCGCGATTACCTCGGCTTCGACGACCGGGAGTGCTTCCGCTTCACGTTCACCCGCATGGGCCTCGAACCCGCGCCCGGGCTCATCGCCGAGGCGATCGAGCGCAAGGCGGTGCGCTACGAGCGGGCCATTCGCGCTTCGATGGAGCTGGTGCCCGGAGCGGCCGAGTTCATCCGCGCCGCGGCAAGCGAAGGTTACCGCCTCGCGGTGGTGTCGGGGGCCCTGCGGCGCGAGATCGAGCTGGTGCTGGGCGAAGCGGAGCTCCGGCCTTTCTTCGAGTACGTCGTCGCCGCGGAGGACGTGGAGGCCTGCAAGCCCGATCCGCGAGGGTATCTCGCGGGCCGGGCCCTCCTGGGCATCCCGCCGGAGCGAGTGGTCGTGATCGAGGACTCGGTGCCCGGCCTCGAGGCGGCCCGGCGCGCCGGGATGCGCTGCGCCATGCTCACCACTTCCCATCCCGCGGCGGAGCTCACCGCCGCCGATAGTGTCTGGCCCGATCTCGCCGGCCGGCACCCGCGCGAGCTGCCCTGGGCCGATTGATGCGGACCGCCCAACTCGACGCAGCCCGCTGGCACAGCCTGATCCGTGGTACCACCATGGTGCGCACCACCCCGGCGGCCCTGGCCATCTCCGGTCCGGGCGCGCTGACCTGCCTGCAGGGCCTGCTCACCAACGACCTCGAAACCCCGGGCGACAACAGCCTGGTGTACGGCGCGCTCCTCACGCCCAAGGGAGCCATCGTGGTCGACTACTGGGTCCTGCGGCTGCCGGAGCGCTTTCTGCTCCTGGCCGAGCCCTCCGGGCTCACGGCCTCCATGGAGCTGCTGGGCCGCTCGCTGCCGCCCCGACTCGCCCGGCTGCGGAACCTGACCGGCGAGATCGGCCTGCTGTGGCTCTACGGCGAGCGGGTGGGGCAGACCTTCGAGCGCAGCTTCGCTCGCCTCCCCGAACCGGGCAAAGTCCTGACACGGGACGACCTCGATATCGCCCGGGCCCCGGCCACCGCGCCGTTCCGCGCGCTGGTCGTGGGGCCGTCCGCCGCCATCGACGTGGCCATCCAGCATCTCGAGGGGGCCGGCGCGGTCGCGGGCGACGAAAACGATCGCACCGCCGCGGAGGTCCTGGCGGGGTGGCCCCGGCTGGGTCACGAGATCGGGGAACGCACCCTGGTGCAGGAGGTGCGCTATGACGAGATCGGCGGCGTGTCCTACACCAAGGGCTGCTACACCGGGCAGGAGACGGTCGCGCGACTCCACTTCCGCGGCCACACCAATCGCGCGCTCAGCGGCCTGGCGTGGGAGGAGGGAAAGGTGCCCACCGGCGACGTGGTGACCGACTCGGACGGTAAGGAGATCGGTGCGGTGAGTTCCCTCCTCCGGCTCCCCGATCGCACGGTGGGCCTGGGCGTGCTCCGCCGCACCGCCGAGGCCGGGAGCCGGGTGAATGCCGGCGGAGCCGAGGCCATGATCGTTGCCCTCCCGTTCGAGCCCGCCCGCTGGTGACGGTGGCTTTCCTGACCGGCGGCACCGGTCTGCTCGGTCTTCACATCCTCGACGCCCTGGTTGCCCGTGGTCAGCCGGTGCGGGCGCTGGCGCGTACACCGGACGCCGCCGAATCCCTCCGCCGCCGCGGCGCCGAGCCGGTCCTCGGCCGACTCGAGGACCCCCGGGTCTGGAACGAGCTGACGGGAGCGCGCGCGCTGATACACGCCGCGGCCCTGGTCTACGGCACCACCGACTGGGCCGAGTATCGGCGGGTCAATGTCGACGCCACCCGCCGGGCGGCGGAATCCGCCCGTCGACTGGGCATTCCGCTGATCCACATCTCTTCGGTGGCGGTGTACGGTCCTCGCGGACGGGTCGCTCCCGGGAGCCTGGCGGAGGACGCCCCGCTCGGGTCCACGGTCGATGGGGCGATGTACGCCCGGTCCAAACGGCTGGCGGAAGCGGCGGTGTGGGAGGAATGTGCCCGTGGGCTCACGGCGATCGTGCTGCGTCCCTGTGTGGTGTACGGTGAAGGGGACCGACTCTTCCTCCCCAACCTGGTCCGCCGGGCCAAGCGGGGCTGGCTCCCGGTGATCGGTGACGGGAGGGCCACTCTTCCGCTGGTCTACGCCGGCAACGTCGCCCAGGCGGTGGTGGCCGCCCTGGAGAGCCCCGGCGGGTGGGGCCGGGCATACAACGTGACCAACGATGGCGAGATCACCGGGGTGGAGCTGGTCGCCCTGATCGAGCGGGGCCTGGGGCAGCCGGTGCGGGGGGTGCCGATTCCCCGGGCCGTGGCCCGCGGCGCAGCCTGGCTCATCGACCTGGCGGGGAGCCTCGGGGGCAGCGGACTCCCCGGGTTACAGGCGGCGGTCCGTTTCCTGGGGGATGGGAATCCCTACACCTCCGCGGCGGCCCGTTCCCACTTGGGCTGGGCTCCATCCGAGCCCCATGTTGCAGCACTCCCCCGGGCGATCGAGTCGCTCGGGACACCGCAGTTCAAGGCAACAGCAAGGCGGGACCGCCCCTGAGGACGGTCCCGCCTTGCACCACCAGGGAGCGGTGGGGCTTACTGCTGCTTGGCGGTATCGCGCGCCATGGTGGAATCGGTGTGCGTGGTGTCGGTGGCCGCGGGCGCCGGGGCCATGGCCGCGGAATCGGCGGCCGGAGCCGGGGCTTCCTTCTTGGCACACGCCGCCAGGGCGATCAGAGCAGCCGCCGCGATGACCTTCTTCATGTGATCCTCTGTGATATGGAGTGAAAACCAGCGTCTCGCGGGAGCGCTCCCGGGACCTCAAAAACCGGGCGCAAGATAAGAATCGAGCCACTATTGTCAAGCGTTCCGGGCCCGGAGCCGCACCTGACGGGCGCCGCACCCCTCGCCCGGCCGCCAGGGTGAGGAACGCCGCCATCGGTGCGGGTGTAGGTTACCAATATGACCAGGCTCCCTCAGACGCTCGGTGACCTGCGGCGCTCTCCCTGGGCCGAGGCGCCGCTCAAAGGCCGTTCGGTACGGGACGAGATCCGCACCAACCTCCTCGGCATGCTGGAGGAGGGGCGGGAACTCTTTCCCGGCATCGTCGGGTACGAAGACACCATCCTGCCGCAGCTCACCCATGCCCTGCTGGCCCGGCATCACTTCATCCTCCTGGGTCTCCGGGGCCAGGCCAAGAGCCGGATTCTCCGTCAGCTCACCGGGTTCCTCGACGAGGTCATTCCCATCGTGGCGGGAAGCGAGGTGAACGACGACCCCTTCGCCCCGATCTCGAAATACGCCCGCGAGAAGGTGGAGCAGTGTGGTGACGCGACCGCGATCGCCTGGCTGCCGCGGGACCAGCGCTACGTCGAGAAGCTCGCCACGCCGGATGTGACGGTGGCCGACCTTATCGGCGACGTCGACCCGATCAAGGCGGCGCGGGGCGGGCATCTGCTCTCCGACGAGCTGACGATGCACTTCGGCCTGCTGCCCCGCGCCAATCGCGGCATCTTCACCATCAACGAGCTGCCCGATCTCTCGGGGAAGGTGCAGGTGGGCCTGTTCAACATCATGCAGGAGGGGGACGTCCAGATCAAAGGCTACCCGGTGCGGCTGCCGCTGGATGTGCTGCTGGCGTACACCGCCAATCCCGAGGACTACACCGCCCGGGGCAAGATCATCACCCCGCTCAAGGACCGGATCGGCTCCGAGATCATCACCCACTACCCGCGGACCGTGGAGCTGGGGATGGAGATCACCGCCCAGGAGGCCTGGACCCGCCGGCCCGGCCGGACCATCCGGGTGCCGGAGTTCGTGCGGGAAGTGATCGAGCGGGTGGCGTTCGAGGCCCGCACCGACAAGCGGGTGGACAAGCGTTCGGGGGTGAGCCAGCGCCTCCCGATCAGCCTGCTGGAGCACGCTATTTCGAGCGCCGAACGGCGGGCACTGGTCCATGGCGAGAAGGAAGTCGTCCCCCGGATCAGCGACATCTACCTGGCGCTGCCGTCGATCACCGGCAAACTGGAGCTGGAGTACGAAGGGGAGCTCCAGGGCGGCGAGGCGATCGCCAAGGAGCTGATCCGGCGCGCCGCCGGGGCTACGATGGACGAGCGGCTGGGCGACCTCTCGCTCGATCCGATCGTGCAATGGTTCGACGGCGGCGGCGCTCTCAAGGTCAAGGGCGACGAGAAGGGCGAGGCCTGTCTCAAGGGGTTCGGCATGGTGCCGGGCCTGGTGGACGCGGCCGTGGCCGGCGGTTTGGGAGAGCGGTCGGACGGACCGGTCCTGGTCGCGGCCTGCGAGCTGATTCTCGAGGGCCTCGCCGCCGAGAAGCGGATCAGTCGTTCGGAGGAGCTGGGGTATGTACGGGTCCGCCCCGAACGGCGGGAACCGGGCCAGGGGAAGGGGTTGAGCTTCGGCTGAGGTAACCCCCGGGGCGGTCTACCAGCCCTGCCGGCGGGCAGCAGCGACGATAGTCTCCGCCGCCGCGGCGAGCCCGAGCAGCCCGGTGTTGAGCACCAGGTGATAATGCACCGGGTCGTCCCAGTCGCGGCCATAGTGCTCCCGGTGATAGCGGCGCCGCTCCGTATCGGTGGTGTCCATCAGCCGCTCGGCCCCACGGCGGTCGAGCCGCTCGCGATCCATGACGGCCGCAATGCGGTACTCCCGGCTGGCCACCAGCCGGATGTGCAGTGCCCCCGCCTCGCGGCCCAGCACCGCGGGGGCGGCCCGCCCGACCAGCACCGCCCGCCCTTCGGCCGCGATCTCCTTGACCACCAGTTCGGTAAGCCGCACCAGGCTGGGCTCGGCCGGGCGCACCGCCACGCCCAGCTCGGGAACGGCGAACTCCTGGGAGGAGGCCGCCAGCGCCCGGGCCAGCCGCTCGACGAACCCCGGCGCGCGCTCGTCCTGCTCCGCCACCGCGTCAGGCGTGAGGCCGGCCCGATGCGCCACCCGGTCGACGATTTCGTTGTCGACCACCTGCCAGTGGAGGGCCTCGGCCACGAGCCGGGCGACCTCCGATCCGCCGCTGCCGAACTGCCGGGAGATGGTGATCAGCATGGTGACCTCAAGTTACGCCCCGGGTCGCGGGGCGCGAGGGTCTTCGAGCGGGGTCCGAGCCCGCCGGCGGCGCCGCTCCCAGGTGACCGCTCCGGCCGCCAGTGCGCAGACCAGGGCGCCGGTCATGAAGTTCATCGGGACACCGAAGTGCTCGGAGATCCAGCCGGCCTGGAGCGACCCGAAGGGCGCCAGCCCCAGCACCACGAAGGAGTAGAAGCCCAGGACCCGCCCCCGGAGGTGGTCGGGCGCCTCGGTCTGCAGCAGGGTGTTGATGCTGATGGCGGCCAGCGCGCTGCCCAGGCCGACGATCGCGAGCCCCACCCACGCCAGCCCGTACGAATGGTGGAAGGCGGTCAGGGCCAGCATGGTGCTCAGGAACAGCGTCGCGGTCACGATCAGCCGGCGCCGGTCGAGCCGATGCCCCAGCGAGGCCATGGCGATGGCGCCGAAGGCCGCCCCGACCCCCACCGCCGACATGAGCCCGCCGTACCCGCTGGCGCCCCGCTGGAGTACCTCGCGGGCATACACCGGCAGCATGGCCAACACCGGACCCAGACCGAAGATGCTGAGCGCCGCGGCGAGGCCGAGGAGCGCCCGGGGCTCGGGCGTCCCCAGAGCGTAGCGGATCCCGTCGCGGAAGGTGGGCTGCAGGTTGGACTTTTTCTCGAGGGCGCCGGGAAAGGGCGGCCGCATCCGCGTGAAGGCGACGACCACCGCGAGGAAACTCACCGTGTTGACCGCGAAACAGGCGGTGGTCCCGAGAGTGGCGATCAGCCCCCCCGCGATTACCGGCCCGACGATCCGGGTGAGGTTGAAGACCGAGGAGTTGAGCGCGATGGCGTTGATCAGGTCTTCGCGTCCCACCATCTCCATCATGAATGCCTGGCGGATGGGCACTTCGAAAGCCGAGAAGATGCCGAGCACCGGGGCCAGGACCATGATCCAGCCGACGGTCACATGGCCGGTGGCGGTGAGCAGGGTGAGCGCCAGCGACTCCAGCAGCATGCCGGCCTGGAGGAAGGCGATGGCCCGGCGCCGGTCGACCCGGTCGGCCAGGACGCCGCCGTAGAGCGTGAGCAGCAGGATCGGGAGCGATTCGAGCGAGGTGACCAGCCCGACCAGGAAGGGGGAGTCACTGAGCTCCAGCACCAGCCATCCCTGGGCCACCACCTGCATCCAGGTGCCGACCAGGGAGACGAACTGTCCGAAGAAGAAGAGCCGGAAGTTCCGGTGACGGAGGGCGTGGAAGGGGTGGCGGGGGGCGAGCGGCACACCCAACGGTAACGTGTATGGCCGGACACCAGGAGTGTCGGTTGTACGTCCCGACGTTCGGGGGGTACGTTCCAGAGGCCGCCGGATACCCAGAACCCACTCCGGGGCCCCTGACTGCGGGAATTCGCCCATGCGCTTCACCACCTACTCCAAGTACGTCCCCGGACTCGCCGAGGCCATCAACCTCCAGGCGCTGCTGGATCAGCTGGGAGACTTCCTGCTGCAATCGGGCTTCGCCGGGGGCGACTCCTGGTGGGGCGGCGAGGATGAGGGGGGCGACAAGTCGCTCGAGGCGCTCCGCGAGGCAATCCTCAAGGCGCTGATGGAATCGGGCCAGCTGACCCCCGAGATGATGAAGTTCCTGCAGGGGGAATCCACCGGCGATCCGGCCAGGGATGCGGCGATCGAGAAAGCGCTGGGCGAGCTGCTCGACCAGATCATCCAGCGGCTCATGGCCGAGGGCTATCTCAACGTCTCGGAAGCGCCCCAGATGCCGGCGGGCTACGACTCGGTCTTCGGTCCCGGCGGCCAGGCCCGTTCGGCGGCCAAACAGGTGCAGTTCTCCCTGACGGAGAAGGGGGCCGACTTCCTCGGCTTCAAGACCCTCAAGTCGCTCCTCGGGAGCATCGGCAAGGCGAGCGCCGGCGCCCACGAGACGCCCCACTTCGCCACCGGCATCGAGGCCGAGGTCGCCAGCAAGCCCTACGAATTCGGGGACACGCTCAATCTCGACGTGCCGGCCACGCTCACCCGCGCCATCGCCCGGGAGGGGCTCAAGGTCCCGATCGATCTGGACTACGGCGATCTGATGGTGCACCAGTCGGAGTATCGCTCCTCGGCCGCGACGGTGCTGATGCTCGACTGTTCCCACTCGATGATCCTGTACGGCGAAGACCGCTTCACCCCGGCCAAGAAGGTGGCGCTCGCTCTTACCCACCTCATCCGGACTCAGTTCCCCGGCGACTCGATCCGCTGCGTGCTGTTCCACGATTCCGCCGAGGAGATCCCGCTGGCGGCGCTGTCCCAGGTGCAGGTGGGCCCCTACCACACCAATACCGCCGAAGGGCTCAAGCTGGCCCGCCGAATCCTTGCGGCGCAGAAGAAGGACATGCGCCAGATCATCATGATCACCGACGGCAAGCCCTCGGCCATGACGCTGCCCGATGGGCGGGTCTACGTGAACTCGATGGGGCTGGACCCGCGGATCCTGGAGGAGACCTACCGGGAGGTGTCGAACTGCCGCCGGGCCGGGATCATGATCAACACGTTCATGCTGGCGCGGGAGCGGTCGCTGGTGGAGTTCGTGAAACGGGTGTCGGAGATCTGCCGCGGGAAGGCCTATTTCACCTCGACGATGACGTTGGGTCAGTTCATTCTGATGGATTTCATGAGGCGGAAGACCAGGCGGGTGTCGTAGGCGCTGGCGGGGCGAGGTGGAGTGGAGGCGCAAAGACCAGGCGAGCGTCGCAGGCGCCGGGGGGGCGAGGTGGCGTGGGGGCGGATCCTCCGCGAACTGAAGTTCGCACGCGGGAACAGCCCTCATAGGGGACGGGCTCACTTACGTTCGCTCCGGCTTCGCCCCCACGCCACCTCGCCCTTACCGTCCGACCGCCCGACCGCCTGACCGCCTGACCGCCTGACCGTCCGACCGCCTGACCGTCCGACCGCCTGACCGCCCCACCGCCTGACCGTCCGACCGCCTGACCGCCTGACCGCCCGACCGCCCGCCTACTGCGCCACCACACGCTTCACCAGGTCTCCCGGTTCCAGTTCCGCGCCGCCGTCGGACAGCCCGTTGATCAGGGCCAGCTGCTCGATGCTGATCGCCGAGGGATAGCGCCGGTTGAATTCGGCCAAAGTGGTGGGCTGGGTCACCTTCGTCACCGACACCCGGTTGGGCTTCACGTTGAGGGCCGCGGGATCGGTGAGACGGCGGAAGCTCCCGATGAACTGATCGAACGCGCCGCTGTAGCCCCGATAGCCCGCGGCGGTGGTGATCCCCAGCAGCTGATAGGTACTCCCGCCATAGCTCAGGAACGCCACCTGCCCCGCCAGCTGATTGCCGTCCTGGGTCTGAGCGGTGAACGTGGCCCGGGCTGCCGGGTTGCCGTTGATGGCGGACTGGCTGCTCGCTCCGGGTGAGACCCCCTGCTGGCCCAGGAAGGCCCGCAGCGCCTCGGCCGGCGCCTGCTGCCCACCGACCCCGAGCTGCACCTGGGCATCCTGCTTCTCGCTCAGCCCCAGCACCGCGGAGGGCTGATTAGCCGTCTTCCAGCCGGCGGGAAACTCCAGCTGAAACGCCAGGTCGGGGTGGAGAAAGCTGCTGCCCTTGAAGTAGCCCTGCCGGGGGTTATCTCCGAAGACCATGCCGTCGATCACCTTCAGGAACTGCTCCCGCCCCACCTTCTTGCCCTCGAGCGGCACGGTGACCCGCTTGATCCGCTCCTCGGTGGCCGCGATCCGGTTGCCGGGATCGGGATGGGTCGACTGCCATTCGGGGATTCGCTGGCCGGCGGTGGCGGAGACCCGCTGCAGGATCGCGAACATGTCCACCATCCGGCGCACGTCGTAGCCGTCGTTGAGGGCGTAGCGGAAGCCCAGACCATCGGCCTGGCTCTCGTCATCCCGGCCGTACTTGAGGAACAGGACGCCGAGTCCCTGGCTGATGGCACCCAGGTTCTGGGCGATCTTGCTGGAGGCGATGGCCCCGGCCACCAGCCCGATCTGGGCCAGCTGCTGGCGGGTCATCTGCTGCACCGAATGCCGGGCGGTGACGTGCCCGATCTCGTGGCCCACCACCGTGGCCAGTTCGGCCTCGGAGTTCATATGGGTCATGATGCCGCGGGTGATGAAGATGTATCCGCCGGGCAACGCAAAGGCATTGACCTGGGGATCGTCCATCACCGTGAAGGTCCAGGGGAGCCTGGGCCGCTCGGTGCCGGCCGCAAGCTCCTTGCCCAGACCGCTGACGTAGCGCTGTACCGCGGAATCGGGATAGGCGCCCATCTCCCGGGTCACCTGACCCGCATACTCCCGGCCCATGGAGATTTCCTGGCCTTCCGACACGAAGGAGAGTTCCTTCTTGCCGGTCACCGGGTTGGTGGCGCAGGTACTGAGGGCGAAGCCGAGAAGCGCCGGACCGAGGACCACCCGGATCGCGACGCGGGAAAGAGTCGAACGCACCCTGCCTCCTTGTGATCTGTCGGCGCGCCGGGCGCCGTGTCAGACCCGGGCGCGCGCGGGGGTAAGAAGCTCCCGCACCCGGTCGAGCAGGACCGAGGGCGTGAACGGTTTCTGCAGGTACTCCGTGCCCGGCACCAGCCCGCCGCGCACGTCCAGGATTTCGTTGGCGTACCCGGAGACGAACAGCACCCGGATCCCGGGCCGCTCCACCGCGAGCCGGCTGGCCAGCTCGCTGCCGTTCATCCGCGGCATCACCACATCGGTGACCACCAGGTCGATGGCGCCCGGGGTCGCCCGGGAGACCGCCAGCGCCTCCTCGCCGTTGGACGCCACCAGGACGGTGTACCCTGCGCGCCGGAGCGTGCGGCAGACCAGGTCCCGCACCAGCTGCTCATCCTCCACCACCAGGGTAGTGACGCCCGGCACCGGAGCGGCCGCCTCGGCCGACACCGGCGTTTCGGCCTCGGGCTGCTCCCGCACCTTGGGAAGGTATACTCGGACCATCGTACCGGCACCGGGGGTACTCTCCAACCGGACGCTCCCGCCACTCTGCTGCACGATGCCGTAGACCGTGGAGAGGCCCAGCCCGGTGCCCTTCCCCGGCTCCTTGGTGGTGAAGAACGGATCGAACGCCCGCGAGCGGGTGGGCTCATCCATGCCGGTTCCGGAATCCTGCACCTCGAGGCAGACATGCGGCCCCGGGCTCAGGCCATGGGTGCGGGCCCCCGTCGCATCCAGGGTGAGCACCGTGGTGGTGATCGTGAGCGTGCCCCCCTGGGGCATCGCATCGCGGGCGTTGAGCGCGAGGTTGAGGATGACCTGTTCGATCTGTCCCCGGTCCACCCGGACGAAGGCGTCTTCGCCCAGGTGCCGGGTGGTGAGCCGGACATCCTCCCCGATGAGGCGCCGGAGCATCCCGGTGAGGTGATCGACCACCTCCCGGAGGTGGAGGACGCTGGGCGAGAGGATCTGCTGCCGGCTGTAGGCCAGCAGTTGGCGGGTAAGACTGGCGGCCCGGGCCGCGGCGCGGGCGATCTCCACCGCGTCCTGGCGGGCCACCCCGCCCTCCGGCAGCGACGCCAGCAGGGCGTCGGCGTAGCCGGCGATGGCGGTCAGCAGGTTGTTGAAGTCGTGGGCCACCCCGCCCGCCAGCTTGCCGACGGCTTCCATCTTCTGGGCCTGGCGGAGCTGCTCCTCCAACAGCTTGCGGTCGGTGATGTCGCGGACGGCGCCGTCGTAGTACTGCTGCTGGCTGTACGGCCCGGCCACCGCCGCGCTGCTCACCAGCCCGGTAAAGAAGGTGCCGTCTTTGCGCCGGAACTGGACTTCCTCCTGGTCGAACGATCCCTGCCTCGCGATCAGCCGCTTGAGCTCTTCCCGCCGGCCGGGATCGGCGTAGAGCTCCAGCGACCCGGCCTGGAGCATCTCCTCCGGGCTCTCGTAGCCGAACATCGTGGCGAACGCCCGGTTGACGTAGACCAGGCCCCGCTCCGGCGTGCTCCGGAACAGACCCTCCGCGACGTTGCGGTTGATGGAGCTGAGCAGATCCTCCCGCCGCTCCCGCTCCACCACGATCGCGGCGAGCGATGCCGCCCGCTCCACCAGGGTCAGCTCGACCGGTCGCGGGACCCGGACATCGGAATGGTAGACGGCGAACGTCCCCAGGACCGCGCCCCCCGCCGAGCGAAGCGGCACCGACCAGCAGGACCTGAGCCCGTGTGGCAGCGCCAGGTCCCGATACTTCTCCCACAGCGGATCGGTCGCGATATCGCTGACCACGACGGTCCGGTTGTGGAAAGCGGCCGTGCCGCAGGAGCCCTCCGCCGGCCCGATTTCGAGGCCCTCGATCGCCGCGTTGTAGCTCGCCGGGAGCGACTGGGCCATGACCACGTGCAGCCGCCGGCCTTCGAGGAGGAGCAGGCTGCAGCGGCAGCCCTCCACCTGACTCTCGATGCCCAGCACGATCCGCTCGAGGACGAGCGGCGTCGGGTTCCCGGTGGCGATCAGCTCCAGCACTCGCGCCTGCCAGCCGAGCAGATCCTCGGCCTGCTTCCGTTCGGTGATGTCCCGCACCAGGCAGAGCACCTCGTCCTGGGCGATCCTGACCACCCGCGCCTCCCGCACCCGGCGGCGCCCCTCGATCCCGACCTGGTATTCCATCGGCTCGACCGGCCGCCCCGCGAGCGCGTGCTGCAGCGCCGTCCGGAAGCGGACCGCGTGCTCCGGAAGGACCTCCTCGAAGGTGTGCCCCACGATCCGCTCCAGCGGTACCGACAGGGTCCCGCCCGGCGGCACGACGGCGTCGAGGAAGACCCCCTGACCGTTCAGCCGGAAGGTGGAGTCGGGGAGCATCTCCTGGAAGGCGCGGAGCGCGAGGTCGCTGCGCTCCCGTCCGGCCACTGCCTCCCGGCGCTCGCCGACGAGGGTCGCGAGCAGCAGCGGGACGACAGTCACGATCAGGAGGAAGGCCTGCAGGGCCAGATCCCGAATGCCGATCGCCGCCAGCAGGAACGGTCCGCGCGACGCCACCGTCCCGCCGACCGCCACCACGGCCAGCAGGGCCGAGACCAGTGCCGCGCCCCGGGGTCCGAAGCGGACTCCGGCGTAGAGGCCCACCCCCACGGAGAGGTACGACATCAGGAGCGCCACGCCGGTATCGGTACTTTCGAGCATCAGGCGGGAGAAGAGCAGCAGCAGCAGCCCGCCGGCCACCACCTCCACCAGGGCCCAGCGCGTGGGACGGGGAACCCCGCCGCTGGCCCAGCTCAGGACGGTAGGCGCGATCACCAGGATGCCCAGCGTGTTCATTCGCCACCAGGCCCAGAACTCGGCGCGGATGAGCTCAGGGCTGTGATTTGCGAGGAGAAACGAAATCACCGCGATCGAAGCTCCCACCACCGGCACGACGAGGGCTGTGAAGATCAGGGCCAGGGCATCGCGAAACCGGCGGAACCTGGGATCGAAGCCAACCCGGCGAAGCAGACCCCACGCCGCGAGGGCCTCGAGGCCGTTGCCGATGGCGGGAAGGATGATGCCGGGGAGGGGACGGCCCAGCCATATCCGATACAGCAAGGTGGAGAGCGCGACGTACACCGAGGCCCGCCAGCCAAGCAGGCAGGCGCCCGCCACCGCAATCCCGGTGGGAAGCCAGTAGGGGGCGTTCCGCAACGCCGAGGAATCGGTCCCGACAGCCCAGGCGGTGGTGAAATGAGCCGCGACCAGGACGCTGCAGCCCAGGACCTGGAGGCTTGGCCGTCTCCGCATTTCCATAGTGTCGACCGGTGTCGGAATTACCCGAGGGGTGAACCTGACCAAGTCGTCAACAGCAATGCTGGCCGCGGGTTCCATACGATAACGCCGGGAGCACGACCGGGGGAGCCGGCAACCCACCAAGGCCTCAGGAGGCGTCGGAAGGTCAACCTGTCCCAGGCAGAGTCCATGGCGAGCCGGCTCGGCTCGGCGCAGATTATGGTCTTCCGGACCGTGAAATTCCCCGGCAGTCAGGTCGGACAACATCCTGTCCGGAGCCGAAGCAGTCGCAGGTGAGCCGATGCGCCCCTCCCAGGTTGGTTTCGCCCGGCCAGTGCCGGTGACCGTGTCTCCCGACGCGCTGGTGCGGCTCTCGCACCTGGCCGTGGCGGCCGGCTCCGCCGTGCTCCAACACTACGGGCCCGCGGTCTCGGCCCACCGCAAGGAGGACCTGAGTCCGGTCACCGCTGCCGACCATGCCGCCCATGCGGTCATTCTCGAAGGGCTCCACAACTGGGACCCCACCGTGCCGGTGATCGCCGAGGAGGGGCGGATCCCCCCGTTCGAAGAGCGCGCTGGGTGGGAGCGATTCTGGCTGGTGGACCCGCTCGATGGCACCGAGGAATTCACGCGGCAGACCGGCGAATTCACCGTCAACATCGCGCTGATCGAAGAGGGCGAACCGGTGCTGGGGGCGGTGTACGCGCCGGCGCTGGACCTGCTTTACTACGCCGCCAAGGGACTGGGCAGCTGGAAGCGGGAGAACCGGGGGGCGCCGGAACGGATCTGGTCCCGGCCACGGGCGCCGGGCACGCCGCTTCGAGTGACGGAGAGCCGCGCGCATCCCTCCCGGGAACTCGGGGAGTTTCTCCGCACCATCCCGGTGGCGGAGCGGGTGCCGGCGGGGAGCTCGCTCACGTTCTGCCGGCTGGCCGAAGGCCGGGCCGACATCTATCCCCGGCCGGGTCCGGCCATGGAATGGGAGGTGGCCGCGGGCGACTGCCTCTTCCGGAATTCCGGCGCGGGGGAACAACGACGGAGCCCGCTGGTCTACAACCAGCCCGAGCTCCGCACCCCGGGGTTCGTGCTGGGGCCGGCCCCACCGGGGTGAGTCGCGCCAGAGAGGGACCCGATGGGCGAGCCCCCGGGAGGGCGGCTACATCGCCTCCCGGTTCTCCCTCCGCTCCAGCTCGTCGGCCAATCCCTGGGCATCGTAGATCCGGCGCAGGGCGTGCACGATCGCGCGGGAATCCACCCAGACCGAGCGCGCCACCCGCTCGGTGAACAGGAAGCGATTCGGCAGCATCTCGATGTTGCCGTCGAAGATCAGGCCCACCACTTCGGCGTCCCGGTTGATCACGGGGCTGCCCGAGTTACCCCCGATGATATCGTTGGTGGAGGCGCCGTTGAACGGGGTATCGACGCTGAGCGAGTCCCGGCGCTCCTTCCAGCGGGAGGGCAGGTCGAACGGCGGTTGCTCGCCGAAGGCCGCGGCCCGCTCGTACAACCCGCCGAAGGTAGTGTAGGGAGGCGCCACCGTCCCGTTCATCGGATAGCGGCGCACTTCACCGTCCGAGATCCGGAGACTGAAGGTCGCGTCCGGCGCGATCGAGTTCCCGTAGACCGCCAGCAGCGCCCGGGCGACCAGCTCGTTCGCCTGGTTCTCCCGGTCGCCCAGGTCATTCACTTCCCGGGTGAGCTGACGCTCCAGCGGATCGATCACCCGGGCCAGCTGGACCAGCGGGTCCTTCGAGGCGGCCACCGCCGCCGACCCGCCATCGGCCAGGGCCTTGCGGGCGTCGCCGGTGGTCAGCGCGGTGCCCTCGAGCAGGCCCCGGGCGGCGTCCTCGGGGGTGCGCCCCGCCAGGGCGGCCGTGATCACCGGGTCGCCGGCCGGCAACTCCCGCCGCATGGCGGTGAGCCAGGCGGTGAGCACGATCTTCTCCTGCTCCAGGTCAAGTGGCGTCCCGCCGAAGAGCACCCGCTCGGTGGCGGCCTTGTTCGACTCCTTGAACTGGGGCAACCGCAGACTGTCGGGCTTGGCCATCTCCACTGGATAGCGGATCGTGGTGAGGACGAAGGGCAGGGAGCGAAGGCCGTAGGAGCCGCCCGAGGCGTGATAACGGCGGCGAACGTCGATCAGCTTGCGCCGGGCCTGGATCTCGCTCAACGCCAGCCAGGCCCGGCCGTACTTGGCCCGCAACGCCGGGTCGGCCGCCACCCGCGCCCGGAACTCCTTCTCCCAGTCCCGTTTCCGCGCCATCAGCCGGGGGTCCAGCAGACCCGCCTGGTAGCCCTGCACCGCCTTCTGGTTGTTCTCCAGCCCGAAGATGGTGTTGCGGAGCGATTTCGCCCGGGCCTCGTCGAGCGCGCCGGCAGCTTTGTAGGCCTCGATTTGGCGATGCAGCGCATCCAGCTGGGCCGGGTACTGCACGTCGCGCAGGAACTCAAGCTGACTCATCGTGTTCAGCCGGCCGGTGCTGCCCGGGTTCCCGATCACGAAGGTGAGATCTCCCTCACGGGTGCCGTTGCGGCTCCACCCGAAATGGTGGGGCGTGGCGGCCGGCTTCCCGTCCAGGTAGGCCCGGACAAAGCTCATGTCCAGGTTCCAGCGGGGGAAGGTGAAGTTGTCGGGATCGCCGCCGAAGAAGGCGATCTGTCCCTCCGGCGCGAACACCAGCCGGATGTCCTTGTAGCGGTGGAAGCGATAGAGCTTGTACTGGCCGCCCCGGTAGAGGCTCACCACCTGGCAGGCGGCGTCCGGTTCGGTCTTGCCGCACTCCTCCTCGATCGTCTTGATCAGCCGAGCCCGCTCGGCGCCGGCCGCCTTCGGATCGGCGCCCGGCCTGGTCGCGGCGCCCACCCGCTCGGTCACGTCGGTGATGTCCTGCAGCTGGTCCAGGAACAGGCCCTGGCAGGCGCGCTCATCTTCCCGCCGGGCGGCGTAGAACCCGTGGGTGAGGAAATCCTCGCCCGACCTGGTGGACGACTCGATGCAGGCGCGGGCGCAATGATGGTTGGTCATCACCAGGCCGTCCCCCGAGACGAACGAGGCGGTGCACCCGTTGCCGTAGCGGAGGGAGGAGAGCCGGGCGTGCGCCAGCCAGGCATCGCTGGGCGTGAAGTTGTAGCGCCTGGCCCAGTACTCCTTCGGCGGCACATCGAAGGTCCACATCTTCCCGGTTTCGAGACCGGGGTATTCGCCGTCGAGCGCCGATTGGGCTAGGAGGGCGGCCCATGGCGCGAGGAGCAGCAGGGCGACCAGAAGCGGGCGAAGCGATCGCATGGGCACCGTCACAGAAGGAGGGGCCGGGGGGCGCCGCCCTGTTCGCGCGGCGCCGCACCCGGCAGGTGGAACCGTAACCCGGGTCTCAGCGCGGCCAGAGCCAGCCGAACGCGCCGCCCATCATCAGCCCATAAATCAGCCCGTCGATCACTTCCTTGATCGCCACCGACCAGGGCTTCCCCATCCAGATGGCCATGGGCACCTCGCCCATCGCGTAAGCCAGGAAGCCGGCGGTCCCCGTCACCTGGAACACCCGCGGGTACTCCGTCCCCGCCGGCAGGGTCCGCGAGGCGAGATAGGCCACAAAGATCGAGACCACCACGTTGAAGGCGAACCACCCGCCCAGCTGGGGCCCCATCTTCGGCATGCCCGGCGCCTTGAGGTAGACCACCGCCACCGGCCCCTCGGTGAACTTCTTCTGGAACTCGGGATTCTTGCACGCCTCGGGATCCATGGCCCAGGGCATGACGTACTGCCCCGGCGCGGGGCTGCCACGATTGATCGCGGCCCGCACTTCGTCTTCGTTCGAGAGCCGCCCGTAATCCCGGTTGTGCCACTTGACCACCATGTGAATGATGCTGCTGGTGATGAACACCAGGACGGCGCTGAGCACAATTGGAATGAGAAGCTGCGACAGTGCGACCATGTGCGGGACTCCTGAGTTGAGACCGATCCGGCGGGAACACAGCAAAGGCGAGCCATAGGTCTACAGCCCGGCGGTCCGGGGTCAAGATGCGGGCCCCGGTGGGGACACCATCCTGACACTGCTGCGTGTCGCGACTGACACCCTCAGGGGTGCGACGATGCCTCCCGCCGCCCTCCCCCCATCTGCAGCAGGACCCAGGCCCCGAAACCCAGGGACGCCAGCAGCACCACCAACGCGACCGCGCGGAGCCCCCCCGCGATCGCCGTATCGTGCTGGAGCCCGTGCATCCGGCCCAGAAGATAGGTCCAGTCGTGCTGCGGATCCTCCCCGAACCCCACCAGATCCAGCTCCTGCGCCCGGGCATCGGCCACGTACCGCGCCAGGTCCAGCATGCTGGAGCCGAGCCAGGTACCGGCGACGGCAATGCCGAAATAGTCCCGATAGTGCCGGAACAGCACAGCCGTCGCCAGCGGGATCAGCAGCTGATTGAGACTGCCCCCTGCCGCGGTCAGGAACTCGCCGAAAAAGGCAAAGAGCAGGTGGCCGAACTCATGGACCCCGAAGGTGATCCCCCCAAAGAGCCCGCCCGCCTCCGGGTCCCGGAGATGCCGGAGCCCGTCCCAGGTAAGGAAGAGGAGCACCGCCAGCCGCCACTGCCACCACCGCCCGCCGGCCCAGGCCCGCGCGTCAGCGAAGAATCCGCCCATTGGCCTTCTCCTTGAGGTCGATCCCGGTGCGCTCGCGCCGGCGCGCCTTCGCCATGAGCCGGACCAGCTGGTCGACAGGCTCCCACGACTCCTCGACTCTCGACTCTCGACTCCCTACTCTTCCCTTTCCTTCAGCCACCCCGCCCATGCGATTCCGCCCCGCGACGCTCGCCGCCGCGCTCGTGACTCTGCCGGCCCTCCTTGTCGCCCAGGCACCGATCGCCCTCATGCCGGTCCCCGCCGAAATGACCCTCGGCCGGACCAGGCTCAGGCTCGATTCGACCTTTTCGGCCGCGATCGTGGGCCGGACCGACGAGCGGCTCGAGCGGGCGCTTCGCCGGGCCGTGACCCGGCTCGAGGCTCGGATCGGTACTCCGGTGCGCCCCATCGGGGACACCGCCGGCGCTCTCCTCACCGTCCGGGTGAAGGGGCCCGGTCAGGCGATACAGACCCCGGAGGAGGACGAATCCTACCGGCTCACCGTTTCGGCCACCGGCGGCGCCCTCGAGGCGGCGACAGTCGTCGGCGCCCTCCGCGGTCTGGAGACCTGGCTCCAGCTCATCGCGGCCGACAGCGCGGGATTCTACCTCCCGGAGGTCACGGTCGCCGACCGGCCGCGCTTCCGCTGGCGCGGGCTCCTGGTGGATGCCTGCCGTCATTTCATGCCGCCGGAGACGATCCGCCGGACGCTCGACGGCATGGCGATGGTGAAGCTCAACGTGCTGCACTGGCATCTCTCGGACGACCAGGGCTTCAGGGTGGAGAGCCGGCGCTATCCGGCCCTCCACCGGCTCGGCTCCGACGGCCAGTACTACACCCAGGAGGACATCCGCGAGATCGTGGCCTACGCCCGCGACCGGGGCATCCGGGTGGTCCCGGAGTTCGACATGCCGGGTCACGCCACCAGCTGGTTCGTCGGGTATCCCCAGCATGCCAGCGCGCCTGGCCCCTACCGCATCGAGCGGAACTTCGGTGTCTTCGACCCCACCTTCGACCCGACCCGTGAGACCACCTACCACTTCATCGAGGGCTTCCTCGCCGAAATGGTCCCCCTCTTCCCCGATCCCTATTGGCACATCGGGGGCGACGAGGTCAGCGGCAGACAGTGGAATCAGAGCCCCGCCATCCGGCGGTTCAAGCGGGAGCGCCAGCTCCAGGACAACCATGCGCTCCAGGGGTATTTCAACGGCCGCCTGATCGCCATCCTGGCACGGCACCATCGGCGAATCGTCGGCTGGGACGAGATCCTCCACCCCGGCCTCTCCCGGGATGCCGTGATACAGTCCTGGCGCGGCGCCGAGTACCTCGGCCGGGCCACAGCCCAGGGCAATGCCAGCATCCTCTCCGCGCCGTGGTACCTCGACCACCAGGAAAGCGCCGCCACACTCTACCTCGCCGACCCGCTGCCCGCCGGCAATACCCTTACCCCGGCAGAGGCCGCGCTGGTCCTGGGGGGAGAGGCCTGCATGTGGGCCGAGCATGTGTCGGCGGAGACGGTCGACTCGCGGATCTGGCCCAGGCTCGCGGCCGTGGCCGAGCGGCTCTGGTCACCGGCGTCGGTCCGGGATGTCGACGACATGTACCGCCGCCTGTCGCTGATCAGCGTGTCGCTGGAACGGGCCGGGTTGGGGCATGAAGGGCACACCTTCCGGATGCTCCGCCTGCTGGCGGGACGGCGCGGAGTCCAGCCGCTGCACGATCTGCTGGCCAATACCATGACCGTGAGCTTCGGGCAGCGGAGCCAACTGCAGCGGACCACCCAGCGGATGCCGCTCACCAACCTCATCGATGCGGCCCGTCCCGACCCCTGGTCCCGCTCCCGCATGGAGCAGCTGGCGCGACAGGTCGTGGCCGATCCCGCCGGGGCCCGGGCTGCCAGGGACGAGTTGAGCCGGACCTTCACCGGCTGGCGCACCCTGGAGACCCAGGTCCTGGCGCTGGGCGACTCGCTGCCGCTGGCGCGCGATGGGGCGACGGCCGCCACGGCCCTGCGAAAGCTGGGCGACCTGGGACTCGACGCGCTGGCCCATCTCGGGAGCCCGGCGTCGGATGCCTGGAAGGTCCAGTCGACCGCGGCCCTGGAGGAGCTCGCCAAACCCCAGGGGTTGCTGCGGCTGGCGGGCATCGATGCGGTGCGGGTCCTGCTGACCGGGCCGTAAGAGGCGGCGCAGGAGGCGGGGCATGACACCCAGCCTCCATCACCCCTCGACGATCGGCCACGGCGCCTGGGTCTTCCACTTCCCCCGGGTGAAGTCCGGGACCTCCTGCGGTCTGCCCTTCTGCGCCACCGACCGGATGCTCAGCTCCACCATGCTGGACAGTGCCGCCGCATCGTACACGTTCATGTCGGTGGGCTCCCCCCGGATGAGGCACTCGATCAGGCGGAAGTCCTCCAGGAAGTCCATACCGCCGTGGCCGCGGTCCATCTCCTGGATCCGCTTCGACTGCCACAGCGGATGGTCAAACTCCTTGTAGTAGGCCTCCGCGTCCTCCCAGCGGTGTTCCGGACTCCTTCCTTCGAGATAGACCCGGTAGGGCCAGCCGGACACGATCCCCCGGGTCCCCTGCAGCAGCTGCAGCCGGCTGTAGGGTCGGGGGTTGTTGGTGTTGTGACCCAGGTAGATGGTCCGGCCCCGGGCGGTCTGAATCAGGCTCACGTTCACATCGCCCAGGGTGTAACGCTCCCGCCGGCGCGGATCGTCGGCCGCGAGATGTTCCGCCTGCCAGAGCTGAAGCCCGCGCGAGGGGGAACTGAAGGACACGACCCGTTCGAAGCGGTCGCCCCGATTGATGTCCATGCAGTTGGCGATCGGCCCCAGCCCATGGGTCGGGTAGAGGTTCCCGTTGTGGTTGGTGGCCCAGGCGCGGCGCCAGAGCCCCTCCCCCTCGCCGCTGAACTTCACGCCCCGGAGGTCGTGGAAATACGCCGCCTCCCCGTGCAGCAGATCGCCGAGCAGCCCCTTTCGCACCAGGTTGAGCGTCATCAGCTCGAACCGGTCGTAGTTGCAGTTCTCCATCATGAGACAATGCTTGCGGTGTTTCTCCGCCGACTCGACGATGGCCCAGCACTCGTCGATGGTCATCGCGGCGGGCACCTCGGTGGCGGCGTGCTTCCCGTTGGCCATGGCCGCCAGCATGATCGGCACATGCCACTCCCACGGCGTCGCCGTAAACACCAGGTCGAGGTCCTGCTCGGCGATGAGCCGCTCGAAGTCGCGCGGGCCGCGGCTGTAGCCCGCCGGCTCCCGGTGCCCCTTGGCCACCACCTTGGCCTGGGCCGCCTGGACCTTCGCCTCCACGATGTCGCAGACCGCGGTGATCTCGGCGCCGGGAATCTCCAGCAGGTTCTCGACGTGCGTCATCCCCTGCCCCCCCACTCCCACGAAGCCGATCCGGACCTTGTCCATCGGCGCGGCACGGAGCGGCGCCCAGGGGACGGCGACCTCCGGCCGAGTCATCCCGGTGGCGAATCCGGCCCCGCCATCGGGCACCACCGTACCGAGGGCCAGGGCCGCGCCGCGCTGTATGAATTCTCTCCGGGTCGTGTCCAAGGCGGGATCTCCAGTCCAAAGGGTGTGGCATCCTCGCAACGGCGCGGGCGGGCTGCACCGGACGAGCCTCCACCAGGCGAGGTAACTTCTTGCGGGTAGTGCGACTCGACGATAGCCGGGAGGCCGTCAGGATGCTAGAATCCCGGCGAGTCGTCGATTCCGGCGGTCCGAACCACGCAGGCCCGCATCAAATTCCGAATTGCAACCGGACCGCTGTCCGTCATCAGCCCTGAATGCCCGTGACCGCCGCCTGTTTTCGCTGCAATGCGCCGCTCGAAGCCGGGGTGAAGTACTGCCCGGCCTGCGGGCTGAGCGTGTCAGGGGAGCATACGGCACCGCTGCCCACCCTGCTCCAGGTCCTGCGCCAGGCCACCCTGGGCGAATATGAGATCGTCCAGGAGATCGGGCAGGGGGGGATGGCCACGGTCTACATGGCCCACGAAATCGCGCTCGACCGCAAGGTCGCGATCAAGGTCATGTCGCCGCAGTACGTGCACGGAGCCGAGATGATCGCGCGGTTCAAGCGCGAGGCCCGCACGGCCGCCGGGCTCACCCATCCGCACATCATTCCGATCTACGCGGTGCGGGAGTCGCAGCAGCTCCTCTACTTCATCATGAAGTTCATCCGGGGCCGGGCCCTCGACCAGATCCTGCGTGACGCCGGCCCGTTGCCCTTCCCGATGGTCCGCGCCATCCTCGCCGACATCGGCTCGGCCCTCGATTACGCCCACCGTCAGGGGGTGGTGCACCGGGACGTCAAGCCCGGCAACATCATGATCGACGAAGAGGGCTTCGCCGTCATCACCGACTTCGGCATCGCCCGCGCCATCGAGGGCGAATCGCTCACCCGGAGCGGCACCACCGTCGGAACGCCGAGCTACCTGAGCCCCGAGGCCTGCTCGGGCGAGCCCGTGGGCGCGCCGGCGGATCAGTACGCCCTCGGCGTGGTCGGGTACGAGATGATCACCGGCAAGCTCCCCTTCAGCGCCGACTCGAGCCTGGGGATGATGTACGCCCAGGTGCACACCCCGCCGCGCTCCTCGGAACAGTTCCGTCCCGACTGTCCTCCCGACCTGCGCGACGCGGTGATGCGGATGCTGGCCAAGTCGCCGTCCGACCGCTTTGCGTCGCTGCGGGAAGCGGCTCAGGCGGCCAGCGGCATGCGGATCAGCGGTGGGCAGTCCCTCGGCGATGAAGGCGTGCGGAGCCATATCGGCCTGCTGGCCTCGCCCCGGCCCAGCCGCCCGATCAGCGAAGCCCGGCGGACCCCCTCGAGCCCGGTGCCGCTCCCCCGCGTGCTCCCCGGTCCCATCCTCAAGCCGCGGAAGCGGGTACAGATATCCCAGGTCCTGGTGGGTCTCCTCCTTGCCGGCCTGGGCGCGAGTCTGGCGTACATCGCCATCCAGGCGCGCAACGAAGGCCTGGTGGTGAACGACACCACTCCGCCGGTCAGCACTCCCTCCACCCGGGCTCCGACGCCGGAGGAAGTCCGGGCCGACAGCGTGCTCCTGGTGGCCCGCGGCGCGGCCTCCTTCTCCCGCCAGCGCGCGGTGGCCGTCGGCGCCGAAGCGACGGCGCTCGCCACCGGCGACTCGCTGATGAAACAGGCCGATTCCCTGGCCGCCGCCGGCCGGAAGGCGGAAGCCACCGCCCTCGCCTACCAGGCCGCCAACGTCTGGGGCGCGGCCGAGCAGGCGAAGAGCCCCTCGGGCGAAACCCCGCCCGGCGGGCTCGCTACCCGACCGGTGGGCCGCACCGGCCGCGACTCCTCCGGGCCCGGTCGTACCGAGACGTACGCGCCGGCCCCACTCCCCGACTCCGCCCAGATCGTGAACTTCTACGCCGAGTTGGAGCGGGCGGTGGAAAGCCGGCAGCTGGGCGAAGTGAAGCGGCTGCTTCCCAACATGTCCGAGTCCGACGACCGGACCTGGCGCAGCCTCTTCGAGGACAAGGACGTCTCCCGCATCTCGGCCACCTATCGGGTCCTCAACGTCAACCGACAGGATGGCCTCACCGCCTACGCCCGCCTGTCCGCCGAAATCAGGACGGCCAAGGGAAATGGCCCGCTCCAGACCAAGCGGCGGGCGCTGGAGTATGCCACCCTCACCCTGGGTCCCCAGGGCTGGCGCCAGATCAAATCGGAGAAGATCAAAGAGTGACCGCCTGCCCGCCGTTTCATCTCGCCTTCCCGGTTGACGACCTCGCCGCCGCGCGGACCTTCTATGGCGGTCTGCTGGGCTGCGCCGAGGGCCGCAGCTCGGAGTCGTGGGTCGACTTCGACTTCTACGGGCATCAGGTCGTGGCCCATCTGTCGCCCGCGGAGGTGGGCGCCGCGGCCGCCAACCAGGTCGACGGCAAGGAGGTGCCGGTGCGCCACTTCGGCGTCATCCTGCCCTGGGACGACTGGCAGGCGCTGGCCGAGCGGCTCCGCCGCGCAGGGGTGAAGTTCGTCATCGAGCCGGGCATTCGCTTTGCCGGACAGGTCGGCGAGCAGGCCACGATGTTTCTCCTCGATCCCGCCGGCAACGCGCTGGAGTTCAAGACCTTCCGGGACATGGGGCGGATCTTTGCGAAGTGAGGGGCCATGTCCTCACTGACCGAACTGCACGCCGCGCTGCTCCAGGCCATGATCACCGCGGGCCTCGCGGTGCTCTGCGCCCTGCTCTACCGCCGCTATCGCAAGCCCTACTTCTTTTGGTGGGCCGTCGCCTGGGCGCTCTACCTCGGCCGCATGGCGGCCATCTTCACCTACCTCGCCGTCCGCGATCCCTTCTGGCTCTTCGCCCATCAGCTGGCGACCGGCTGGACCGCGCTCGCCCTGCTCTGGGGCGCCCTGGTCTTCTCCCGGGGTGAACGGTTCCGTCCGATCTACTTGATCGCGGTCCTGTTTCCGCCCCTCTGGTCGGCCTACGCCATTTATCACTTTCAGGAACGCGGCGGCTTCCTGCTCGCGGCGGTGCCGGCGGTGGCCTTCCTGAGCGGCGCCACGCTCTGGACCGCCGGGGTCTTCTTCCGGTTTCGGCGCCAGACCCAATCCTCGGGCGCGCTGCTCCTGGGTTGCGCTTTTCTCCTCTGGGGATTTCACCATCTCGACTATCCGATCCTCCGGGCGCAGGGGGCATGGAATCCCTGGGGCTACTACCTCGACATCCTCTTTCTCCTCTCGGTCGGCGTCGGGATCGTGACCCTGGTGATCGAGGACTTCGAGCGGGGTCTCGGCGCCATGGCGGCGCTCTCGGGGGAGCTCCAGCGGGGTCAGGCCACCGCCGATGCCCCCACCGCCCTGCTGGGCCGGGCCCTGGTGCTGCCGGGGGTGCGGGGAAGCGCCCTCTACGACCGCGCCACCGGCCGCTTCTACCGCGGTGTCGGCGCCTGCGAGGCGTGGCGGGACCGGCCGCCTGGCCCGGAAACCGCCCCGCTGATCAAGAACGCCGTCGAACACAATCAACCCATCTCCGACAGCGCCCCGCCGGCCTTTGCCTTCATCGCGGTCCTCCCGGTGGAGCGGGAGCAGAAGGTCGGGGGCGCCCTGGTGCTGGTGGGCGACGCTCGAGACCCCTTCACCGCGCTCGACGTCTCCTTCCTGCATGCGCTGGGACAGCAGGTGGGCGCGGCCCTGGAGAACGCCGAGCTCAACCGCCGCCTCCGCCGCCGCACCGAGGACCTCGAGCTCCTTTCGGCCCGCATGGTACGCCAGCAGGAAGAGGAACGGCGCCGGATCTCGCTTGAGCTGCACGACGAGACCGCCCAGGTCTTCTCCGCGGTCAAACTGCAACTCGGCATCGTGCGAGAGGAGGTCCCCCCACCGCAGGCCGAACGGCTGGGCCGGGTGCTCGAGCTGGTGGACGAAGGCATGGCGAGCATCCGGAGCGTCACCATGGCGCTCCGCCCCTCGCTGCTCGACGACCTCGGTCTCCTCCCCGCGATCCGGGCCCTGAGCACCGACTTCGAGACCCGGACCGGCATCGCCACCGGCATCCGCGGCGTCGAGTCGCTCCCGTCGCTCAGCGAGGACGCGGAGCTGGCGCTGTTCCGCGGAGTCCAGGAAGGCCTCTCCAACGTGGCCCGGCATGCCGACGCGAGCCGGGTTACTATCGACATCAGTCACGACGGTGCCTCTGTCGCCGTGACCCTCGAGGACAATGGGGACGGCGTGACCGCCACCGGCAATACCGTGGAGCTGGAAGAGGGCACCGGTTTGGCGGGCATGCGCGAACGGTTCACCGCCCAGGGAGGTCGGGTCTCGCTTGCCCCTGCCCCCGGTGGCGGACTGCAGCTTCGTATGTGGCTGCCGACGGGAAACGGAGCGGGACGATGACGGATATCCGGGTGCGGGTGATGCTGGTGGACGACCACACGCTGGTGCGCGAGGGGATCCGTCACGTGCTGACCGCGACGCCCGGCGTCGAGATCGTGGCCGAAGCCGGCGATGCCGCCGAGGCGCTCCGGCTCGCGGCCGAGAGTCGGCCCGACATCGTGGTCCAGGATCTGTCGCTGCCGGGGGCCAGCGGGCTCGACCTCACCACCCGGCTCCGGGAGTTACTGCCGGCGGTGAAGGTGATGATCCTGAGCGTCCACGACCACCCGGAGTATGTGCTCGGCGCGGTCCGGGCAGGGGCCCAGGGCTACCTCCGCAAGGACACCTCGCCGGCCGAGCTACGCTCGGCGCTGCAGGCCGTGGCCCGGGGCGAGTCATACTTCAGCCCGCCGATCGCACGCCACCTGACTGCCGCGGTCCGGGGCGAGAGCACGACCGAGGAGCCGGCCGGCCGCCTGGCCCGGCTCACTCCCCGTGAGCGGGAGGTGCTGGCTGGCATTGCCGCGGGCGAGACCAGCCGCGCCATCGCCGGACGCCTGGGGTTGTCGCCCCGGACGGTGGAGACCTACCGCGAGAGCCTGGCTCGCAAGCTCGATATCAAGACCGTCGCCGCGCTCACCCGCTTCGCCCTGGAAGCGGGGCTGGTCCGCACCCCGGGGGAAGCCTGACGCGGCTCCGATTCATGAAAGGTCGCCGTCAAACGACGGTGAAAGGTTCTTCACTCCGATCGCACCGCCGGAACTCGCCGCAGCGCTAACCGCCACCCTCACAAGAGCTTGTCCAATGTGCCCGTAGGAATACGGAGCCCAGACCAAGGGCCTTTCCCGAATGTCGGGGTGGCGAATGGAGAGCTAGCATAGTCGCGCGATTTCCACCGCGGCCTTTCTCTAACTATGCAGGACGCTCTCATGTCGCCGTTCCGTAGCGCCGTGCTCGCCTCCCTCGTCCTGGCTCCCATCTCGCTGGCCGCCCAGGCCACCGGTCAGAAGCGGGACAGCGTGATCGAGCTCCCCCCGATGACCGTCACCGCCACCCGCGATCTGCGCGAAGTCTTCAAGACGCCCACCCCCGTGAGCGTGGTGGACTCCACCACCCTCGCGGAACGTTCACCCGGCAACGTCACCGATCTCTTCGTGGACCTGCCGGGACTCGATGTGAACGGCATCGGCCCGACACAGAGCCGTCCGGTGATCCGGGGGCTCCTGGGGCAGCGGATTCTCCTGCTCGAAGACGGCATTCGACTCAACAACTCGCGGCGACAGCAGGATTTCGGGGAGATTCCCTCGATCGCGGCGCTCGAGGCCCTGGGCCGGGTGGAGGTGGTGCGGGGTCCGGCCTCGGTACTCTACGGGACCGATGCGATCGGCGGCGCGGTGAACCTGATCACCCGGCAACCGGCCGCCTCGCTGTCCGGCACCACGGTGCGGGGGACGTTCGGCTACCGCTACCGGAGCGCCGGTGGGCAGCAGCGCCCCTGGGGGCTCGCGAGCGGGACGGTGGGGCGGTTCAACTGGCTGGCCTTCGGGTCCTACCTCGACGCCGGGCTCTACAAGGCTCCGTCGGGCAGCTTCGGCGGTCTGACCCTGTCCCAGGCCACCAAGGTCCGGGGCAGCGGGGTCACCGACAACAACCTGGCCTTCCAGGCCGGCTATGCCATCAGCGAGACCCAGCAGGTCTCGGCCCGCTACGAGCGCTACAGCGCCTTCGACCAGGGCTTCGGGTATGTGGCCAACAGCGATGTGCAGCCGCTCGACCCGAATTCGCCGCCCCCGACCATCAACATCACCTACCCAACTCAGTACGTCGACAAGGTCAGCGGGACGTATACCGGCAAGGGCCTGGGTCTCCCGATCGCCGACCGGCTGGATGTCACCACCTACTACATGACGAACAACCGGACCCTCGATCTCAACATCTTCATCCCCTTCGGCGCCGGCACGCCGCCGGGCGCGGGCCTGGTCG
Source organism: uncultured Gemmatimonadaceae bacterium (assembly GCA_964642475.1). Taxonomy (GTDB): domain Bacteria; phylum Gemmatimonadota; class Gemmatimonadetes; order Gemmatimonadales; family GWC2-71-9; genus JADJOM01. The sequence continues at coordinate 215,722 of CAZXRC010000001.1, forward strand.
CGGTCACTAACAACTACACCTCGATGGCCACCTGGGGCGCCCGGATCGAGGCCGCCAAGGCCATCGCCGGCCGGCACCTGCTTACCTATGGCCTGGACGGGTTCCGCGACCGGTCGGAGAACCTGGACCACCAGGTGCAGACCGTGGTCGGCTTCGGACCCCCGCAGGAAGTGCTCAACAGCACCGTGCCGCAGGTCCCCGATGCCACCTTCCGGAGCCTCGGTGCGTTCGCCCAGCTCGACCTGCATCCCACCCAGCGCCTCAACCTCATCGCCGGCGCCCGGGTGCAGGACATCAAGGCGGAGACCCGCGCGACCCAGGGCATCACCGCGCCACCGGTCGCGGACGACCGCAAGACCGTGGTGGGCACCCTGAATCTGGGCTATGAGCTGACCGAACATGTGAGTCTGATCGGATCGGTGGGCCGCGGCTTCCGGGCCCCCAACCTGGTAGAGCGGTTCTTCACCGGCGCGACGCCCGAGGGCAGCGGCTTCCAGAAGCAGACCCCGGACCTCAAGCCGGAAACCAGCCTCAACGTCGACCTGGGCGTCCGGCTCCGGGCCCGCCGGGGAAGCCTCGAGGTCTTCGGGTTCCGCAACCAGCTGTACGACGGCATCTCGATCCGCCCCACCGGGGATACGGTACAGGGGCTGGCCGAATACGAGAACGTGAACGTCGACCGGATCCGGTACCTCGGTCTCGAGGCGAACGGACGCCTGGTCCTGGGCGCGGGCTTCTCCAGCACCGCCCACTTCACGGTGTTCGACTCGAAGGACGTGGAGGATCCCAGCAACCCGGTCGGGTCCAGCTACGGGCTCCGCGTCGGCGGCGAAGTGCGCTACGACCACCGGAGCGGCCGCCTCTGGGTCGCCGGCGGCATCCGGCACAACGGGAGCCAGAAGGACATCACCGTCAGCTCGGCCGTGGGCCAGCCGGTCCCCTCGTTCACCGTGTTCGACGCGCGCGCCGGCGCCCGCCTCTTCCGCGCGGGCCGCACCGATCACAACGTCAGCGTCACCGTGGCCAACCTCGGTAACAGGCTCTACTCCGAGGCCTCCAACACCAGTTTCTTCCGCCCGGCCGCCGGCCGGAGTGTGGCGGTGTCGTACTGGGTGAATTTCTGACCCGCAGTCACGAGTCACGGGTCGCGCGCCGCGACTCGTGACTCGGACTCGCGACCCGCGACTCTCATCTCTCAACTACCCATGCCCACCCCAATCCACTACATCCCGATCTTCACCACTGTCCTCGCGCTCGCGTTCGCGGTGGTGCTCTTCCGCCGCTATCGGGAACGGCACAAGCCCCACCTTCTCTGGTGGGGACTCGGCATGCTGACCTATGCCGCGGGTACGATCACCGAATCGCTCACGACCCTGCTCGGGTGGCAGGAGCCGGTGTTCCGCGCCTGGTACATCACCGGCGCCCTGCTGGGCGGCGCGCCCCTGGCCCAGGGCACGGTGTACCTGCTGTTGTCGAAGCGGGTGGCCGACCGGCTGACCGCGCTGCTGGTGACGGCGGTCGTGGTGGGAGGCGTCCTCGTCTGTCTGTCGCCGATCGACTACAGTCTGGTGGAACCGCACCGTCTCTCCGGCAAGGTGCTGGAGTGGCACCGGGTCCGCTACCTGAGCCCGTTCATCAATCTGTATGCGCTGATATTCCTGGTGGGCGGGGCCATTCTCTCCGCGGTCCGCTACGCCAAGCGGCGGGAGACCCACCACCGGGTTCTGGCCAATGTCGCCATCGCAGCCGGGGGCATCCTGCCCGGCATCGGGGGGACCTTCACCCGCTTCGGGCACGTCGAAGTGCTGTATGTGACCGAGTTTCTCGGCCTGCTGTTGATCGCCGTGGGCTACCGTCTCAGCGTGAGTCCCGCGATGCCGGTCGCCGCCCGCGCCGGACTCGCTACTTGAGGCGGGTGGCGCTCGCCTTGAGGGTTCGGTTCACCTGCTCCAGCAGCTCGGGCGCGGTGAAGGGCTTCTGGAGGAGGAACGCGGCGAGGGATTCGATCCCCCGCTGCTTGAGGGCATCCGAGGTGTAGGCCGAAACGAAGAGAACCGCCAGCCCCGGCCGGTCGCGCCGCAGCTCCTCCGCCAGCTCCACCCCGGAGAGCCCGGGCATGACGATGTCGCTGACCAGGAGATCCGGCTCCGCCTCGCTTGCGGCCAGGGCCGCGAGCGCGGCTTCCGCGTTGGCCCCTTCGATCACCCGGCACCCCGAGTGCTCCAGGGTGCGGCGGATGAAGCGGAGAATGCCGGGCTCGTCTTCCGCCACCAGCACGGTCAGCCCTTCCAGGTTGGTGTCGGCGGGTTCGGGCGCCGGTCCGTCGACCAGCGGGAGGAAAATGGCAACCCGGGTCCCCCGCTCGGTCTCGCTACGCACCGCGATCTCCCCGCCGCTCTGCCGCACGATGCCGTAGGCGCTCGCCAGCGCCAACCCCGAGCCCTGCCCGAACCGCTTGGTGCTGAAGAACGGCTCGAAGAGCCGCTCCCGGGTGGCCTCGTCCATCCCGCGGCCCGAGTCTTCGATCTCCAGCACCATGGCCGGGCCGGGCACCTGGGTGACTCCGTAGAACGACCGTAGCGCGGTATCGGCCACGCGGGTCCTGAGCCAGAGCGTCCCGCCCAGCGGCATGGCCTCGCGGCCATTCAAGGCCAGGTCGAGAATCACCTGGGTGATCCACCGGCGGTCGAGGCTGACCAGGTCCACCCCCGGGGCCCGTTCGAACAGCAGTGCGACGTTGGGACCCAGCAGGTGGCCCAGCTCCTCCCGGAGACTGGCCACCAGGTCGCCGAGCGACAGGGTCTCCGGCTGCAGCAGCTGGCGCTGGCTGAAGGCCAGGAGTCGGGCGGTAAGCAGGGACCCACGGGCCGCCGCCCGGTCGATATGCTCCAGCGCATCCCGGGTGAGGTCGGTGGCGCTCTCCTTGAGTAGCAGGCTGCGGGCGTTGCTCCGGATGACGGTGAGGATGTTGTTGTAGTCATGGGCGATACCGCCGGTGAGCCGACCCACCGCTTCCAGCTTCTGGGCCTGGCGCAGCTCTTCCTCCCGTTGTCGCAGCTCCGCCTGCACCGCCTCCCGCTCGCTGATCTCACGGGTCAGCCGGTCATTGGCACGCTGCAACCCGAGGGTTCGCTCCCGCGCCAGCCGGAAGAGCGAGAGCGAGAGCCCCAGCAGGATGCCCATCAGGGTGCCGGAGGCCAGCGTCAGCACCGGCAGCACCGAGCGGGCCGCCCGCAGCGCCCCCGGCGTGGGCCAGACCACGACGTCAAACCGGGTGCGGTCGAAGGTCAGGCTCGCGGTCGTACCCCAGAGCCGCTGGGCCCGCGCGTCGGGAGCGCCCCGCTCGACCAGCACCGTCTCGTCGGTACGCACGACGATGGCGAACCGGCCGGTGACCGAGGAGGTGATCTCGTCGAGCGCGTGGCGCAGATCGGTTACGGTCCACACCATTTCCCGCCGGGCTCGCCGGCTGGTGTCGGGGAGGAGCAACCCGAGCGAGGCGTAGCCCCCCGCGACCCGGATGGCGGAGGCGGTACCGCCCCCACCGGCCGCGCGCGCGATCAGCGCCGAGTCGGGCCACCAGGGGTCTCCCGGTGACGCCTGGCCGGTGGGGCGGAGCGCCAGCCAGCGCGATGGAGCGCCCGGACTGATCCAGCCGATCCCTTCCCCGCTCGGGCCGAGCCAGACCGCGGCGATCCGCTGGCGCACCGACGGGCTCGATTCAGCCAGCAGCGGAGCCGCGATGGCCTCCGCGGCCAGCGTCTGGTCTCTCAACGTGTGCTGGAGCTGACCCGCCACGCCGTGGGCGGCGATCTGCACCATGCCCCGGATCTGGCTGCGCTCATGCGAGCGGAGCAGTTGGGCCAGGAACACGCTGGCGATGAAGACACCGCAGGCGGCCCAGAAGCCCAGGCGTGCCAGCGGCCGGTCGTGAATCCCCCGCGGCAGGTACCACCCGGCGTAGACCAGTGCCCCGCCCCCGACCACCACTCCGAAGGCGCCGTGCACCGCCATCTGGGGTAGCAGAGTGTGGTCCTGGGGGCCCAGGACTGTCAGGAGCTGGGCCCCCAGATCCACCAGGGCCAGGATCAGCGCCGAGGCACCCAGCATCGCTCCCGACAACCGGGTAAGGAACCGCTCCCCCAGGACCAACAGCGGAATCGCGCTGCCGATGAGGAGGAAGCTGAGGCCGATGTTGGGCGACCCGCGGCCGGTAGCCGATGCGAGCGGAGGTGAGAGGAGGAAAACGTCGAAGAGGTGGGGCAGGTCGGTGGCATGCTGCGCCAGGGTCACGACCCCATAGGCGATGACCGCGATGGCGGCCCCGCTTGCCGCCCGGGGCCAACCTCCGGCCGCCGCCAGGAGCGAAAGCCCGAGCAGCGCGAAGGTGAGAGCGCTGTTGAAGGCCATCGGATCGAGACCGGGCACGACGGCAGTGATCCGCTCTGACCCGAAATACCACCCCGCCATGACGGCCAGGCCCAGCACCGCGGCGAAGCCACCCGCGGCCGTGAGCACGGTGCGCACCCGCGGTGGCATCACCGGTCCGGCCCCACCGCGACCGGCATGCCGCTCGAGGCCCACTCGGTCCACGAGCCGTCGTACAGGAACGCGGACTGATGCCCTACCCGGTGAAGGGCGAGCAGCAGATTGCAGGCGGTGACGCCGGAGCCGCAACCGGCAATGACCGGCCGGTCGAAGGTGATCCCCGCGACCTCAAGCCGGGCCCGGACTGCCGCCGGATCCAGGGCGGTGCCATCGGACCGCACCAGCTCGGTGTACGGCAGGCCCAGGGCGCCGGGCATATGCCCCGACGGGAGGCCGGGCCGGGGCTCCGGCTCGGCTCCCGAGAAGCGTCCCGCCGACCGCGCATCGAGGACCTGCGCGGCCCCGGTGGCGAGGGCGCGCGCAACCTCCGCCCTGCTTCGCACCAGCGAACGGTCCAACCGGGCGGTGAAGGAGGCGGGTGCGGGCGCCGGCTCACCCGCGTCGAGGGGACGCCCTTCCGCCTTCCATTTCTCGAGGCCCCCATCGAGCAGGTGCACCCGGTCATGACCAAAGACCCGAAACATCCACCAGGCCCGGGCGGCACTCAGGTTGGTGCCTGAGGCATCGTAGACCACCACGTCGCTGCCGGACCCCACCCCCAGACCGCCGGCGTACCCGGCGAACTGGACCTCCGAAGGCAGCATGTGGGGCAGGTCACTACCCGGGTCGCTGGCGAGGTCGAGGTCGAAGTACACCGCCCCGGGAATATGCCCCGCCCGGAACTCGTCCCGCGCGGACCGGCCCGTGACCGGCAGGTACCACGACGTGTCGAGGATCACCAGGTCGGGACGGGCCAACTGGGCGGCCAGTCGGTCGGTGCTCACCAGCGGTGACGGTGGGAAGGATGTCATGGATGACGCGTACTATAGCCAGAGACCGCGACCCGAGCGAGAGGAGAGCGCCATGCGCCTGACACACATGACCCTGGTCCTGGCCCTTGTGGCGTCCGTCACTCCGGCCCTGGCCCAGCAGCGCCACGTCGTCGTGAACCGGGTCACCATTTCCGAGCACGACCTTCGGGCATACGAGCAGCGCTGGAACGCGAGGATCCCCGACGGGAATTACTGGTACGACCGGGTTTCCGGTGCCTGGGGCCTGGAAGGCGCGCCGACTTCAGGCTGGATTGCCCCCGGTCTGCCGATCGGCGGCCCGCTCCGGGCCGATGCCTCCCGCGGCAATACCGGGGTCTTCATCAATGGGCGGGAACTGCCCTGGCCCGACGTCCAGGGGTTGATGCAGATCGTGCAGGTACAGCGGGGGCGCTGGTGGGTCGATGGGCAGGGCAACTTCGGGCCGGAGAACGGGCCGGTCTGGGGCAACCTGGTCGCCATCGCCCGGCAGCAGAACAAGGGCAAGACCTGGTCGGCCTACTCCAGTGACGGGCACAGCTTCATCGGGGGAGACGGCAACTGCACCTACTTCAACAGTCACGACGTGGGGACCAGCACGGATTACAGCTACGCCAGTCCGGGGTGCTGAGGGCATGCTGGCAATGGGCCATAGGCCATAAGCCATAAGCCGCAAGCTGGTGCTGAGTCGAAGGCCCAAGCATACGGCATATGCTTATGGCTTATGGCTTATGGCTTACGGCTTACGGCTTACGGCTTGCGGCTTACGGCTCATGGCCTATCGCCTACATCCCAACACCACCCGTGCCGGCCCCTCCTACCGGTTCCCCAACGCTTCGGCCGCCCGACGCCGGACCTCCGGATCGCGGTCCTTCATGGCCTGTACCAGGTGGGGGGTGGCGTCGCCGCTCTCCATGTTGGACAGCGCCTCCACCGCCGCCCGCCGGGTCTCCACCGATTCGTTCCGGATCAGCGCGCCGAGCGCGGTAATCGACGCCGGGTCGGCGATGTGCCCCAGCGCCTCGATGGCCGCCTGCTGAATCTCCCGGTCCGGGTCCTTGAGGGCCCCGATCAATTGAGCCGGCGCCTTCTCGATTTCATCCAGCGACCCGAAGGCCTCGATGGCCTGGAGCCGCACATCGCGGTCACTGTCGGTCATGGCCCGCGCCAGGCCGTCGGCCGCGTCGGGATCCTCGATCGCGCCGAGGGCCGCCGCCGCCGCGAGCCGGACGTCGCGCTCCCGGTCGGACAGGGCCTCGATCAGCCCCCTGGTAGCGGTGCTGTCCTCGATCTGGCCCAGCGCATCCGCCGCGGCCTCGCGGACCATCGACTCCCGGTCCCGGAGCAGCGGCAGGAGCGGTCGGGTCGCCTGCGAATCCTCGATGTCTCCCAGAGCCCCAGCGGCAGCGGCGCGAATGCCAGGCTCCGAGCGCCCGAGCAACTTCACCAGTGAGGGAATCGCCCGCGGGTCTTCGTATTCGCCGAGGGCCCAGGCGCTCATCCGCACCACATCCGGGTCGCGGTCACCCAGCGCCCGCACCAGCGGCTCGTAACCGGAGGAGTCTTCCCCGAGGCCAAGCCCGAGCGCCGCCGCCTCCCGCACCCGGGCCTCGCTGTGTCCCAGGCCTGCGACCAGGGCCCGAGCCGCCGCCGGTGCATCGCTCCCGCCGAGTAGGCGCGCCGACGCCCGCCGGACGCAGGGCTCACTCCGGCCCAGCGAGGCCGCCAGCAGGGGAATCGCCCGAGGGTCGCGCACCGGGTACTGCAGTGCGGAACGTTGCGAGCGGACCTGGTCACCCTGATCCCGAAGAGCGCTCGCCCGTCCGCTGCCCCAGCCCCAACCGTTGCCCAGCATATCGACCGCCATCTCGCACACCGAGGCATCGGTCCGGGCCAGCGAGCCGAGCAGCTGCGCTACCCCGGCGGAATCGGGGCCAGTGCCCTCCTGCCCGCGAGTCCGGTTCAGCCGCACGCGGGGAATCCGGATGTGCGGCAGGATGTGTACCGGCGGGATCCGGAAGCTCATCGCCATCGGGGCCCGAACCGCACGGGGGGCGGTGGCCTGGGGTGGCGCCGGCGGCGCCTGTTGTCCCGCCGCCAGGGCCGGCACCAGGCCGGCCGCCAGGAACAGCATTCGGGTCGGTGTCATGGTCACTCTCCCCGCTGGCCCAGGGCCTCGGCCGCGGCACGCCGCACCGCGGGATCGGACGACTTCAGTGCTCCAACCAGCGCCTCGAGGGCGGACTGATCCCGGATCTCTCCCAGGGCCTCGACCGCCGCCTCCCGGACGTCGGCATTGCCGTCGGCCAGCATCTCCTTGAGCGTCGACACCGCCTTGGCATCGCCGATCGATCCCAGCGCCTGCGCCACCGACTGGCGGACATCGGCATTCTTGTCACGAGAGGCGGCCAGAAGCCCCGACGGTGCACTCTTGAGCCGGCTCTCGCCGAGGGCCTCAGCCGCCTGCCGACGGGTGTCGGCCGATGCGTCGCTCAGCAGCCGGACGAACGCGGTCACGTAGCGGGAGTCGGCCGGGGTCTCGTCGTCCTCGTGGCTCTGGATCCGGTTGAGGGCCAGGCCGATCGCCGCCTCCCGCACGTCGGAGTCGCTGTCGGCGATAGCGGTCAGGATCGCCTCGTCCGGCACCCCCTCGGGCATCGAGTGGAGCGCCTGCAGCGCCGACTGGCGCACATCCTTGTTAGCATCCTTAAGGAGCGCCACCAGGCCCGGTACCGCCCGGGTGTCCTCCAGCGATCCCAGGGCCCGCGCCGCCGCCGCCCGCACCTCGGCGTCGGAGTCCCGGAGGGCCTCGACCAACGCCGGGACCGCTCGCGGATCCTGGAGGTTGCTGAGTGAGTTGGCGGCTGCCCGGCGCACGTCGACATCGGCGTCCTTGAGGGCCAGGATCAACGCCGGCACCGCGATGCTGGTGGTGTCCTGCCTGCGATCTCTCCCCCAGTTGACGCCCACGGCCAGGGGCGCCAGCGGGGCGATGGCCAGTCGCGGCTCGGGGCCCGCCCAGGACATGGCCCGCGGGGCAATCTGCGCGGCCCTCAACTCGGCCCGGACCCTTTCGTAGTCGGCCCGGGCGCGCCCGGTGCCCGCCACCCGCCGCTCCAACGCCCGCAACTGGGACGACATGCGACTCCAGGTGGTGGTGCCGCGGGCACTGGAAACCAGGGCGGTGTCGGTGTCGGCGGCCGCCGCGGCCAGGGCTGCCGAGTAGTCGGCGGGCCCGGAGGCCTCGGCCTGGGTCTCCGCATCGGTGCGGTCGTCAGGACGAACCGGGGCGACGCCGGGCGCCGCCACCGCGGTGATTCCCAGCAGCACTACGGCACCCGCGGCGAACCAGAGGGAACGGGGAGCGGTCGGCATGGCACGGCCCTCGATGAGACGGTGAATACGGGTGACGAGCTGCGAGCGGTGTTCGGCCATGCCGGCGAGCGGTACCGGCCTGGGCGTGGTATCGACCCACTCGGCGACCTTCACGAGACAGGTGGCCAGGGAGAACCCGGAGCCGGTGCGATGCACCGCCCAGTCGTCGCACAGGAACTCGGCGGCTTCCTGCATGCCGGCCCGGGCCACCCGGTTGAGCGGCTGGAAGAAGAAGATCCGCTCGACCACGCAGGCCACCGCCAGCCAGGTCGGGTCGCGGCGGGCCAGGTGGGCCAGCTCGTGGGCCAGCATGCTCCGCTGCTGCTCGGCGTCGAGCTCGGTAAGCGCGGCTTCGGGGAGCACGATTTCGCTGGCGCCCAGCGCCACCGGGCTGCCGAGCCCCGGGGCAGAGGTCAGGCGAATGGCTCGACGGACGTCTCCCGAGGCCCGGAGCGTTTCCAGCATCGAGACGAGGCCGGGTTCCCGCACCGGACACCGGGGTCCGATGTCGCGCATCGCCCGGGCGCGGCGCAACAGATACGAGGAGAGCAGCAGACCGGCGACGGCGGCCCAGGCCCACACCAGGGAGGGCAGGTATCGTTCGGCCGGGGAGACACCCGCGGTGTTGAGCCTGGTTCCCGACGCCGCCGGCCCCGCGTCGGATACGACCGGGGTGGGAGCGTCTCGCGTCGGGGCCGCGGCGGGAGCGGCGCCTGGCGCGGGTGACCCAGCCACCTCGGGCGCCGGGGGGTGCACGAGCTGACCGCCCCAAGCGCTGTCAGGCAGAGGCGAGGCCGACCTGTCGGCGAACCCCGTGGCGACCGGGCTCCGGAGCGACAGCGCCCCGCCCCAGGGCTCGAGACCCAGCCCCACCTGGAGTGAACTCGTGATGAGCCCGCCCACCAGGCCGACCTTCCAGAGCGCATCCCGCACCGCCGGCGTGGTCCGGCGCCGCCGGGCGAGGGCCCAGACCCCGGCGAGCAGCAGGGTGCTGTGGGCCAGGTAGGTCAACAGCCAGCTGCCGGCCAGGAAACTCAGATCAGCGCGCATGGGGCTTCTTCTCCTTTTGGGAGGCATGCTCGTCCAGCATGGCCTTGATCCGGTCGAGGTCGCCGGGACTGATCTCCCGCCCGGTGAGCAGATGCGACATCATCTCGGCCACGTCCCCGTCGAACAACCGTTCGGTCAACTCGCTCACCATCGAGCGGCGGACATCGGATTCGGTGACCAGGGAGCGATAGACGAACTGGCGGGCGCGGGTCTCGTGGTCGACCACGCCGCGCTTTTCGAGGCGGGAGAGCAGGGTGGCCACGGTGGTGAGGGCGAGCTGGCGCTCGGGCCTGAGCGCCTCGCAGATCTCGGCCACGGTCGCCTGCCCCTTCTCCCACAACACCCGCATGATCGCGATCTGGAGATCGGTCAGCTGATGGGTCTCCGACATGCACGCTCCGCCATCGAGGGACATGGACGACTCCTGTCAACTACACATGTAATATTACGCGCGTAGTGGTTGTGTCAAGACGGCGCCCCGGGAGGGGCAGTTTCAGGTTGCCGAAATGCAGGTCGGGAGGCCACCGTTTCGCGGCTCTGGCGCCACCCCGGTCCGGTATATTTGTCCCCATGCCATCGAACAACGAATCGCCCGGCGTCCGCCTGAGCCGGCTGTGGGCCAGGCTCTCCCCGCTTCCGGGCGGGCCCTGGCTCTTCAGCCGGCTGCTCGGCTTCATGGTCCCCTACAGCGGGTCCATCGGGGCAACGGTCCGCCGGCTCGAGCCCGGGCTCGCCGAGGTCGAGCTCACCGACCGCCGGGCGGTGCGCAACCACCTGCGCTCGGTGCATGCCATCGCCCTGCTCAACCTGGGGGAGCTGGTGAGCGGTCTGGCGATGCTGGTGGGACTGCCACCGACGGTGCGCGGCATCGTCACCCGGATCTCGATGGAGTACCTCAAGAAGGCCCGAGGTACGCTCGTCGCCAGCAGCCGGGTGGTGGTGCCCCAGGTCACGGCCCGCACCGACTACGAGGTGACAGCGGACATCACCGACCGGGCCGGCGACGTCGTGGCTCGGGCGACGGTCACCTGGAAGCTCGAGCCGGTGGCGCATGCCTGACATTCCGCCGGGCACCGCGCTGACCCGGCACGCGGGAATCGAGGTGCCCCTCATCTGCGGTGCGATGTACCCCTGCAGCAATCCCGAGCTGGTGGCGGCGGTGTCGGAGGGAGGCGGCATCGGCATCGTGCAGCCGATTTCGCTGACCTACGTCTACGGTCACGACTTCCGCGCGGGGTTGCGCTTTATCCGGAGCCTGACCTCCCGGCCGATCGGTATGAACGCGCTGATCGAGCAGTCCAGCCGGACCTACCGTGAGCGAATGAGCCGCTGGATCGACATCGCGCTGGAGGAGGGGGTCCGCTTCTTCGTCACCTCGCTCGGCAACCCCCGTTGGGTGGTCGACCGGGTCACCCCGTCAGGCGGGGTGGTGTATCACGATGTGACCGAGCGAAAGTGGGCCGAGAAGGGACTGGCGGGCGGGGCCCTGGGGCTGATCGCGGTCAACAACCGCGCCGGGGGACACGCGGGGACCCGGAGTGCGGAGGCCCTGCTGGAGGAGCTGGCCCCCCTGGGAGTCCCCCTGGTCTGTGCCGGCGGCATCGGAGACCCCGCGGGCTTCCGCCGGGCGCTCGACCTGGGCTATGCCGGCGCGCAGCTCGGCACCCGCTTCATCGCCACGGTCGAGTGCCGCGCCAGCGAGGCCTACAAGCGGGCGATCCTCGCGGCCGGGGAAGACGACATCGTCCTGAGCGAACGGATCACCGGCGTTCCGGTGGCGGTGATCCGCACCCCGTACATCGAGAGGATCGGGCTCCGGGCGGGACCGCTGGCTCGCTGGATGCTCCGGAACCGCCGCACCAAGCACTTGATGCGGACGGTGTATGCGCTCCGTTCGCTCTGGCAGCTCAAGCGCGCCTCGCTCGACGACACCGGCGAGAAGGACTACTGGCAGGCGGGCAAGAGTGCCGGCGCGATCGACCGGATCGCGCCGGTCTCGGAGATCATGCGGGAATTCCGCGCCGCCGCGCTGGCCCCCCGCTAGCCCACAATCTCCCGGTACGCCACCGGATCGGTCGCCCCCTCGGTCGAGAGCAGGACCACCCGACTCCCGGGCCCCACGCCCAGCCGCTCCCTGGCGGTGGCGGCATGGTGCGTCAGCAAGTGGTGGAGGCCGGCAAGTCCCGCCGCGCCCGATTCGCCGGCGGTGATGCCGGCCCCTGCCAGCTCCCGCATCGCCTCACGCGCCAGCTCGTCGTCCACCGCCACGAAGGCGTCGATCCCGTCACGCAGGTCGGGCCAGGCCGCGGTCGAGGGCGTGCCGCAGTTGAGCCCGGCCATGATCGAGCTGTGGGCGGTGGCGTGGAGCATCACCGGCCGGCCGGCCTCGATGGAGCGGAGGACGCAAGCCGCACCGACCGGCTCCACCCCGACCAGCACCGGTCGGTGCGCCAACCCGCTGCGCCGGTAGTGCCGCACGACGGCGCTGGCGAGAGTCCCCACCCCGATCTGCACCACCACCACGTCAGGAGCGCCCAGCCCGGCCCGGGCAAGCTGCTCGTCGACCTCGGCGAGGATAGTCTCGTATCCCTCCGCCACCCACTGGGGAATTTCCTCGTACCCGGGAAAGCCGTGGTCCTGGATCTGGAGGACGTCATCGCCCCGAACCCCGGCGGCGGCGGCGACCGCCGCGTCGTAGGTCCCGTCGACCTCCACCACCCGGGCCCCTTCGGACCGGATCCCGTCGATCCGGCCGGTCGCCGTACCGGCGGGGACATAGACCTCGGCATCGCAACCCAGCCAGCGGGCGGTGCGGGCGACGCCCCGGCCATGATTGCCATCGGTGGCGGTCACCAGCCGGAGCCGCGGGGAGCCCGCCAGCTTCACGCGTAGCGCTTCAAGCGACTCCCACTCCCCCAGCCCCAACCGCCGCTGCAACACCCGCCAGGTGGCCCACACCGCGCCGAGCACCTTGTAGGCCGGCAGCCCCAGGCGCTCCGACTCATCCTTGAGCCAGACCGACCCCACCCCGAGTCGCGCAGCAGTGGCCGGGAGGCGGTGGAGCGGCGTCACGCCATAGCCGGGAAGGCCGCGGTGCAGGCCGCGGGCCGCCGGGGACGGTGGCTGGGTGACATAACCCAGCGTCCGGTGAGGGTTTGGGAGTAGTAACCCGGAGCGAGACTCCTCGCATAATCCCGCCCATTTACTGGTCATTTTGACTCCGCAAATTGGATCAAATCGTTACACTTCAATAACTTACACCATGGGCCTGAGTGTTGCATTGAATGACAGCGGACGAGTAGTGCACTGCGGGCGGACCAGGAGGGAAGCCATGTATCGGATCCGATCGGCCTCAGGGAACGAGGTCTCCTACAACTCGCTGGAGGAGTTCAGCGCCGCAGTGCGCCGGGGAGAGGTACACCCGGAAGACGAGATCTTCCATACCCGCGCCAACCGGTGGCTCGATGTGAAGAGTCACCCGCACTATCGCAGCGCCAACACCTGGCAGAACCACGAGCCCGCAGCCGCCACCGGGCCCCGCGCCCCGTCGGCCGGCACCGCGGCGCTGCCCTCTCGCCCCGCCTCGGCTCCGGCTGCCAGCGCCTCGCGGGCCCAGGTCTTCGAACGACCCGTGGTGCGAACCGCACCCCAAACCACGGTGCGTCCCCAGCTGCAGCCGGTCACCCCCGAGCCGCCGGCGGCGCGGGCGGAGGCGGCAGCGCCACCGGCCAAGCCCGAGGTGGAGGAGCAGAAGCCAAGGAAGAGCAAGGAACTGGCGTTCATCGACGTGGGCGATGTCCCAGGGACCAAGCCGCTTCCATCCATGGCCGAGTCGCATCCGGAACCGCACCAGCCGGAGATGAAGCCGGCGCCGGTGCCCATTGCCCAGGCCTCCGTGGCACCCCCCGCACCGCCCAAGGTCGCGCCGACTCCGACTCCGGTGGTGCCCGCGGTTGTGGCTCCGCCGGCGCCGACCCCACCGGTGGCTGCGGCCCCTGCCCCTGCGCCCGTGGCACAGGCGCCCGTCGCACCGGTCGCGCCACCTGCCCCGCCGGCAGCGCCGGCCGCCACGGTACCGGCAACCGAGGTCGAGTTCCTGGTCATGGACGGGGGCATCGAGTCGCCGGTCCGTAACTCCGCCGGCTACAAGACCGTGGCGGAAGACCTCGGCCTTCTGTTCGACGCGCCCTTGCAGAACCAATCCGATGGGCCGCCCCGGGCGACCGCGGTTGCCGGCGCGCCGCCCAAGGGCGCCCCCCGGAATCCGAAGCCAGCCGACCCGGCGCCCCACGCTAGCCCGAGCCACAGCGACGTCGATCTGGAGATCCCACCGGTCTCCATGATCGAGGATTCGCCGGTGGTGCAGCTGGAGCCCGCCCCGCCCAAGTCGTCCTCCAATGCCATGTTGTTCGGCGGGGGGGCGGCCATCGTGCTGGTGGCCGCGGGACTCCTCGCGTGGCGCCCATGGAAGGGCGGCAGCCCCCCGGCCGAGCCGACCCCCGCGGTGGCGTCCGCGCCGGCCGCGACCGCCTCGCCTGCGCCACCGCTGGTGGGCGCCCCGGCACCGACGCCGATCCGGACCCAGAGCGGGGCGACAGTGCCTCAGGCGGGGAAGGGCAACGGCAAGCCGACCGATTCCGCGCTGGCCACCGACACCGCCGGCGACGATGAAATCCTGGCCGTGAGCAAGCCGTCCTTCCGTGCCGATCTCGCGGTCCCGGCCCCGACCGACTTCAACCTCGGCGCCCAGACCGGCGGCGTCATCACCACCGCGCCGAGCGAGCTGGTGCGGCGGCTGGTTGCGGCGGAGCGGGTGGCCCAGCAGGAGCTCAACAACCGGCTGGCGTCCGCCGGCTTCCGCAACGTGCTGTCGAGCGAGCATCTCTCGTCGACCAGCGGGGTGGGAGCGGCGCGGTCGGCCTGGAGCGCCGGTGCGGATGCCATCCGACAGTACCGCGGTCGGATCGCCCGGCTGGAAAGCGCTTACGAGGACAGCGTGCTGAGCTCGCAGCGGGCCAAGCGCTGGTCAGGAGAGGAGATGCGGGCCTGGGCCACCCGCTCCAGCCTGGCGGAGCCGACCGAGATCTCGCAGCTCGCCGATCTGATGTTCAGCCAGGTGAACGAGGGCCTGGAGATCCTGGCGGCGCTCTCGGGGGAGTACAGCGTGAAGGGGCAGGTGATCGCGTTCAAGAACACCGCCTCGGCTACGCGTTACACCAGCATTCGCGGCTGGGTGGAGCAGCGGACCTCGTCGTGGGCCGGCACGCCGGAGAGTGCCCGCCCCTATTCGGTCACGGCGATCCTGCACGCGCTGGGCGACGGTTTCCCCGCCGCGCAGTAACCGCCGGTCAGCCCGCAGGCGGGCGGCCGGGCAATCGGACCTGGCGTGCTGACAGGCCGCGGCGCGCGAGCGCGGCGGCTGTTTCGTGCCCGGCCCCTTATCCACAGCTGTCCACAGTGTCAACATCCCCTGGCCGTCAAGCGGTTCTTACGATCGCTTGACGAGTCGGGCCTCGAGACAGATCTTGAGCGCTCCTTCCTCCCCCCCTGGGAAGGCTCGGGATCTCCAGCCATGACGATGCCTCTCGACGAGTTCGCCAGTGCGCTCCAGTGCACCCTCTTCCCCGTGCAGGTCCTGGTGGTGGAGGATGACGCCGCGTCTCGTGCCGCCTTCCAGCGGGTGCTGGAGCGTGAGGGCTACGGCGTAATCGCGGCGGCGGATGGCGGTGAGGCACTCCGGGTGCTGGCGCGGACTCACGTCCCGGTCGACCTGCTGGTGACCGACGTCCAGATGCCGGGGATGCTGGGCGATGCGCTGGTGGTCGAGGTGCGGCGTTCCTGGCCCGATCTCCCGGTGCTGTTCATCTCGGGGGAGCCCTCGTTCGCGCGGCTGCCGGAAGATGCCGGCGGCCGGTCGCTCTTCCTGCTCAAGCCGTTTGGCCCCGAGGAGCTGGCCCACAGCGTGGCGTCGCTCCTCCATCCCAGCCGGGGATCGGCCGAGGCCGGAGCGCCTCAGCCGGTCCTCCGATAATCCACCCGCGGGTCCAGCGACCGCTCGGTAGTGCCGGCCTCATGGCCGGACAAAGAGCGTCGCCCAGTCGCGATCGGGCATGGCAACCAGCCGGATAGTGAGTGTGCCGGCGCCCGCGTTGTAGTAGTACTTGTCCCCCGCCGAGGTACCGACCTCGGCCGCGCTCGCGGCCGCCGTCACCGGATTCCCGTCCCAGTAGTCGCGCTGAATCTTGCTCGGCACCGCCGGGTACGCGAACGTCAGCACCACGCCATCGCCCGCCGCCGCGCTGTTGAGATAGAAGCGGGGGCTCGCCGGCGTGGCGCCGCTCCACTGCACGGTGTACCCCCGTCCCGGAAGACCGGTGAAGGCGGCGTGGGCCGTCTCATTGCCGGTCCCACTCAGGCTCAGGCTGACCGCATCGTCCCGGAGCACGGTGAGCGGGGCGATTGCCTCGCCGGCGCTGGAGTTCACCGCCAGGTTCACGAACCGGCTGGAGCAGACGTGCGCGTTCCAGGCCGAGCGATAGGTGCAGGCATTGGTGAGCAGGATCGGGGTGTTGGCCGCCACCCACCGGCCCGGCGTGCCGGTCACCGCCCCGCTCTGGTCGAGGAAGACCGCGGCCTTGTCGCCGTCCTTGTCGGCGTGGGCGTCCTCGAGGTACACCTGGTTGGCGTTGATGAAGGTGAGCCCGCCGGCGTAATTCTGCGGATCGATCGGGAAGGCGTTGTTCCGGTTATAGCCCAGCCCGCTGGCCGGCACGGTGGTCGCGGCGGTGTAGTTGATGAATTTGACCCCGTCGGCCCAGACCCTGCCGTCATAGAACTCGTAGCCCCGCAGCACGCCGGTCGAGGGGAGCCTGGCGATGGCGCCCGACTGTCCGATGAAGCTGCTGTTGGTAACGTAGGTCTCGTTGGCGGCGAACGTCGCGCCGATGGCGTTGTCGGCCAGAATTGCGTTGCTCAGTTTGAGGTACCGGCCCCGGAGCCAGACCGCCCGGCCGGCGTGTTTGTAGGCCCGCAACCCGGTGAAGTCCGCGATCACCGGGTCCGACTGGGCCGCGGGATCGAGCCGGGGGGTGTAGTTGGTCGTTTCGGTATTGCCGTCGGGAAGGGGGCCGTCGTCCACGTTGAGGCCCCCGCTGTTGTTGCTGTGGGCGATGTTGGCCGAGAATTCCCGGAGCGGGGTGGTGCGCGGCAGGTCGGGCTGGCCCACTGACAGGCCGGTGGGTGAGGCGGGAAAGGCGCACCAGAAGCCGAAGCCGCGGCTTCCCGCCGCCACGTTGCCGCGGATGGTGTTGTCGGGGTTGGTGATCCAGAAGGTCGCCGGACGGGAGTCGCTCCCAAGCAGCCGGTCGGTGCCACTGGGCACCCGGGCGGTGAGACCCAGATTCCCCTCGATGAGGTTGCCGCTTTCGGCCCCGTCCTCCATGAAATAGCCGTGGCCCGTGTGGTCGTAGCAGACGTTGTTCTGGACCACCGAGTTGTCGGTGCCGTGGACCGTGACGCAGCGATTGAACGTGCGCCAGACGCTGCTGTTGCGGAAATACTGGCCGCTGACATCGCCCGCCACGTGCCAGTGCATCGGGTAACGGGCCAGCTGACCCCGCTGGCCCATCTGGAAGAGCTCGACCCCTTCGATATGCGCCACGGCCCCCGCCATGACGATGAGGTGTCCGCCGTATCCCGGGGTGGAGCCGGTGTCGCCCTGGATCGTGATGTTCCGGCTCAGCAACCCGACCTCAGCCCGCTCGTCCACCGTCACCCCGCTGACGGTCAGCACCTCGCCGTAATGCTCGTACTTGAGCGGCGCGACCAGTGTGAGCACGCGCCCGCTCACCCCGCTCACCACCGCCTCATCGGTCTTGTCGGGGCTGTAGTCGCTCGATGCCAGCACCAGCCGGTCGCCAACCTTCCAGCCGGGATTGGTCACCAGCTCGATACTGGTCGCCCCCGCCGCCGCGGTCTGGCTGAGCCGGGTCCAACCCTTCCGGGTCGCGCCATGCAGCTCGATCCGGCCGGTCACCCCCAGCACCTTGTTACCCATCCCCAGCACATTGGGCGAACTCGGCGTGCCGGTACCGGTCAGGGTGATGACGGCACGATGGGTGTAGGGTGAACTCTCCGTCCCGACCTGCAGCGCGCCCGTTACCACGATCCAGCCGGCGGTGAGCGAGAGATCGGCGTTTCCGAAGACGAGTGACCCCTGCACCGTCAGGCTCTGCAACGCCGGCGGACTCAGGTCGAGCCGTACGGTGGTGCCCGCCGGAATGACCACCGAGTCGCCCGGTGCCGGCACCGTGCCGGCGGGCCAGGTCGCCGGGTCGGACCAGGGTTTGGCGCTACCGGTGGGTATGCCGCCCGGATCGGTGGGACCCGAGTCAGGGGCGCATCCGGCGGCGAGGATGAGCGCCAGGCCGGCGAGCGAGGGGAGTCGGCTACGATGCATTAGGGCCTCGGGGGGTCCGAGTTCCGAGTTCCGGGTTCATGCCCCGGTTTCCGGACGGGGCTCGTCGGCGAAGTTCGCCGCGAGCACTGAAGATGTGAATGGGTCCATTCAAAGGTCGGACGATCCCGAGGCGACCACAACTTCACAGAATCTTACAGTGTCCGAGACTGTGACGCCTTCTGTGACCCACATCACCAGGCCAACCTCGGGAGTGGTTCGTCCATTCCGGGGCACGCGGCCCACCAGTGGCCCAAGGGTTGCCCGTCCTGGACGTGTCCATCGGGAGGGGTCCCGCGTCTCCCGCGCATCTCCCTGTGTCGTCGAGGTTTCAGTGCGCCTGTTGCACCTGTTGGGGCTGAGCTACGCCGCGGTTTGCGGCGCGGTCCTCGTGAAGTCCATGCGACCCGCCCAAGGCGGCGGGGAGCCGCCGGCACCAGTCCAGCCGTTCGGTGGCGAGGCTGGGGAGTGGTTTCAGCAGGTGAAGCCCTTCTGCAACGCCCTCGAGGTGGTGACCCGTATTCGCTACGCGCCACCGCCGCAGGGGCGGGACGGCGCCGCGTACGCCTCCGCCTGCTACGCGCTGGCCGGGAACATCGACAGTGCCCGAGCCACGCTGCTGGCCCTCCCGGCCGGCGATCGGGGCTACGCCTCGTCCATCGTCTTCAACATCGGGCACCCCGTCGCCGACGCGGGGGACGACCGCTCCGCCGGTCCGATCATGGAGCTGGTACTCGAGTTCTGGCCCGACAACTATATGGCCTTGTATCACGCCGGCATGTCGGAGTACGCCCTGGGTCAGCATGACCGGGCCCGGACCAGCCTGCAACGCTTCCTGGAGCTGTACCACGAGGCCGACGGGTGGCGGGCAAACGCGGTGGAAGTGCTGGGCCGGCTGGAAGGGGTGGAGCGGTGAGCTTCATGCCCGGCGCCGTGCTCGAAGACCGCTACGAAATCCGGCGGGAGATCGGGCGCGGGGGCTATTCGATCGTGTACCGGGCGCACGACCGCACCCTCGACCGCGACGTCGCGATCAAGCTGCTGGTGCCGCCGCCGGCCGCGGCCCACACCGCCAAGGAACGGCTCCGCCGCGAAGTGCTGGCCGCCCGTGACCTGGGACACGCCAATATCGTGGCGATTTACGATTTTGTGGACGCCGGCGAACGGGGCAGTATCGTCATGGAGTTCATCGACGGGCCGGACCTCGCCCTCAAGGTGGCCGAGGGCGGTCCCCTGTCGGCGGAGGACGCGGCGCGGGTAGGGCGCGAGGTCGCGCAGGCCCTCTCCGCGGCGCATCGCCGGGGGATTCTCCACCGGGACGTGAAGCCCTCGAACATCCTCCTCGATCCGGAGGGCCGGTCGCGGCTGACCGACTTCGGATCGGCCAAGCTCGAGGGATTATCGGCGGTGACGGGCACCGGTGGGCTGGTGGGGACCCTCGACTATCTGGCGCCGGAGGTAGTCGCCGGGAGCCGGGGCGATGCCCGGGCCGACCTTTATGCCCTCGGCATGACCCTGTACTACCTGGTGACGGGCCGGCTTCCCGACCGTCCGTCGCCTCACCTTCCGCCTCCGCCTTCGCCCGATGGTTATCGTCCCTCGCAATGGCGACCCGGCCTCCCGGCCTGGTTCGACGATGCCGTGGCGTGCGCCACCACCGCCCTGCCGGCCGACCGGTTCTCCTCGGCGGCGCTCCTGGCCGATGCGCTTTCGCTCGAGCCCACCGGCGAGTGGCGGGCCCCCAAGGTGTCGCACTACCTGACCTTCTGTCTCCTCTGCGGCGCCGACGAGCCGCTGGGTCTTGGTCTCTGCAGCGGCTGCGCCGGCGCGGCGCCCCAGGCGCTGGACCGGCTGGTGCTGGTCGAGCGGCCCGCCTCGCGCGCGGAGCGGGAGCACACCCACACGCGGCTCAGGACCCTCACGGGCACGTCGGTGCCGCGCGAGGCGCTCGACGCTGCCGCACGGGGCGAGCGGGCGGTGGCCCGGGTCCCGCTCGCCGGCGCGGAGCGGGTGCTGGAGCGGCTCTCGGCGCAGGGTATCAGCGCCCGGATTGCCCGCCATCGATGGGCACCACTGCCGTCCAGTCTTTATGGCGTCGCCGCGACCATGGTGGTCATGGGCGGCGTGGCGGGTATGCTGGTTTCCCCCGCCCTTCTCTGGCTTACGCCGCTCCTCTCGCTGGCGGTCCTCCTCGAGGCACAGCGCCAGGTGCGTCAGCCGCTCCTCCGCGCTCCGGGGACCGGCGGCGCCCTGACCGGGCCGGCGCGGGAACGCCTGGCGGTCACCGTCTCGCGGCTGCCGAGCGGCACCGGCCTGTCCCTGCTGGCCGATCTTGCCAGGAACGCCCAGGCGGTCCTGAGTCGGCTGCCGGTGGAGCAGGCCTCCGAGGTTCGGGCTGAAGTCGAAGAGCTGGTGTTGCATGCGTGCGATGCCGCCACCGACCTGGCCGACCTGGAAGACAGCCTGGGACGTCTCGAGCGGCAGCGGGCCCGGCCAGGAGGGCGCACCTCGGGCAGCTGGCACGCTACGGTGGCGCGGGCCGAGCGGAGCCGGGATGCGCTGGTGCAGCGACTGCTGGACGCCATCACCACGCTGGGCGAAGCCCGGCTCCGCGCGCTGGAGGCTTCGGCCGCCGACAGCGACCGGTTGTCGGAGCTGAGCCATCAGATGCGGGCCGAGGTCGTGGCCTATGCGGAGGCGCGGCGGGAGGTGGAGGCCCTGCTCTAGGACGGCCCTCAGTCTGGTCGCGGCAGCTCGTATATTCCCTCCATGACGCAGCGCCTCTACTACACCGACAGTTACCTGACCGAATTCTCGGCCCGCGTGATCGACCGCGCCGAGGGTGGACGGCGGGTATACCTCGACCGGACGGCGCTCTACCCCACCTCAGGCGGCCAGCCGCACGACTTGGGCGACCTGAACGGGATAGCGGTCGTTGATGTGGTGGATGAGGAGGAGAGGATCGCCCACCTGCTCGCCGCCCCGCTGGCCGCCGACGAGGTGAGAGGAGTGGTAGACTGGAGCCGCCGCCTCGACCATATGCAGCAGCATACCGGCCAGCACCTGCTGAGCGCGGTCCTGGCCGACCTGTTCGACGCGCCCACCGTCAGCGTCCATTTCGGTGCCGAGAGTTCCACCCTGGACCTTGGCATCGAGTCACTCGGACCCGACCAGATCCGGAAGGCGGAAGCGCGGGCCAACCGGGTCATCATGGAGAACCGGCCGGTTTCGGTGGGCTTCGAGGATGGGGCCACCGCGACCGGGCTCCGCAAAGCGTCCGATCGAGCCGGCCCACTCAGGATCGTGACGATCGCCGGCCTGGACCGGAGCGCCTGCGGCGGAACGCACGTCCGGGCGACCGGCGAGATCGGATCGCTCCTGATCCGCCGGAGCGAGCGGGTCAAGAAACAGGTGCGCCTCGAATTTCTCTGCGGGGCCCGGGCGGTCCGACGGGCCCGGGCCGACTTCGACCTCCTGTCGGAGGTCGCAGCCGGCGCCTCGGCATCGGTCGAGGACGTACCAGCCGTGGTGACCGGGCTCCGGGCCCAGCTCAAAGCCGCGCAGGGAGCGCGGCAGGTCCTGGCCGCCGACCTCAATGGCTATCGCGCGGCGGCGCTCTTGGAACGCGCCACACCGGGACCTGACGGGATCCGCCGGGTCTTCGCCCAGCCTGCGAGCGCCACGACGGAGGAGATCCGTGGCCTGGCCCAGGCGGCCACCTCCCACGCCAGGGTCTTCTTCGCGGGGATCGCCGCCGATCCTCCGACGCTGCTGCTCGCCTGCTCGGTCGACGCGGGCGTCGACGCCGGGGCGCTGCTGCGTGAGATCCTGGCCCGGACGGGGGGGAAGGGCGGCGGTAACGCCCGGATGGCCCAGGGGGGAGTTCCGTCGCCCGAACACCTGCCGGCCATTCTTCGGGAGGCCGGGTTTCCCGCCTGACCCGCTTCCATACTATAGAAACGGGCCCGGCACCCCGACCGGGGTACCGGGCCCGAGGCACAGGGGTCCGCGGCTACTGTCGCACGGCCTCCAGCGAAATCTCGATCTCCACGTCGTCGCTCAACAGGTTGCCCGCCTCAACCACCTGGTTCCAGGTGATCCCGTAGTCCTTTCTATTAATGTAGGCGGTGCCGTCGAAGGCGAGCCGCTCCTTGCCGTTCATGTCCCGCTGCAACCCCCGGTACTGACCCTTGAACACGACCGGGTGAGTACGGCCTTTGATGGTGAGGAGTCCGCTCATCTCGAAGTTGTTGCTCTGATCGGTGCTGGTGACGAGGCCGGTGCTCTCGAAGGTCATGGTCGGGAAGCTGTCGACCGCAAAGAAGCGGGGCGAACGCAGGTCCAGGTCGCGGGCCGGGTTGCCGGTATCGATGCTCTTGGTGCGAACCGTCACGTTCACGGTACCGTGGGTCCAATCGGTATCTCGTGTGACGATGATCCCTTCCCAATCGGTGAACTGGCCCCGCACCCGTCCCACCAGGTGACGGATCCGAAACCCGACCTCCGAGTGGGCCGGATCCACCCGCCAGCCGGAACCGACCGGGACCTTGGTATAGGTCTTCCCCGGTGCCTGTGCAACTCCGGAAACGGCCGCCAGACAGAGTAGTCCCACGGCGATGATGGACGGCTTCACGACCCGCATTTGGCCTCTCCCGGACGTCGTTATTGTCCCGCAGTCGGGAGGGAGTATGGGCAGGGCCGATAGAAGGCTCCATGGATGGACTGTGTGAAATCCTTCACAAGCGCCGTCTTCCGAGCTTCTCGAGCCGGGCGGCGAAGGCATCGGACCAGCGGGGGAGTCGGGGGTCGTCGGCCACGGCCCGCTGGTAGTCCAGCAGCAGCCGCACCCGGTCGCAGGCATCGAGAATGACGCGCCCATGTCCGAAACGCAGCTCCACCTCGCGCCACATCCGGTAACCCACGGTATACCACGGGCCCTGGACCCCGAAGAACTGCATCGCTTCCGCGGCAACCGAATCGCCGGTGAGTCTGCCGTCCAGCAGACGGACGAAGAAGTCTTCGACATCCCGCATCTGCCGACTGGCGTCCCTCATGTCCCGGTCCCACCGGTCACGGTCGGCGGCGGGACTGTCGCGATGCGGATGAACCTCAGGTCCACCGGCGGCGGCCAGCATGGCCAGGCCTTCCCCGAAGGCACTCAACCAGGTGCGCGCCGCCACAGCGGCGCTGCTGGTGTCGGCGAACAGAGTATCGGCCTGCGAGCTGCATGCCGCGGAGAGGCCGATGTGGTGCAGTTCATGAGCCACGGTGTTGGCGAACTGCGGGGGCCGGACCTCCGGGTCCAGGTAGAGCATAATGGCGGGGCGGGTCTGTAACTCCCATACGAAGCTGTTGGTTCGCGGCTTGATGAGCAGATAGACGGTTGCGACAAGCGGGGTCCCCGCCGGGAGGTACGCCAGAGCCCGGGCGCCGGGGTCCTGCACCGGGAGGGTCCGCCAGCTCTCCAGAGTCCGACGCCACTGGCCTCGGCGGGCCACCACCGAGTCCTGGGAGAGGAAGGCGCGCATGCTATCGAGGGTGAGCCCCCGGCCGAAAGACCGCTCCCGGGCAGCCAACCTGGTGAAACCCTCCGTGGTGCCGAGTCTTTTCCAGAGAGACTCGGGAACTGAGCCGTGGGCGGCCCGGGCATCCAGCACCGCCAGGGCGGCCTCCGCCTCGTCGGTGTTCAGGTGGAGCTGAACCCGGGAGTCCTGGGCGGCCGCGGCGAGGGGCAGGAACCCGATCGTCAGGGAAAGAAGCCAGATGCGCATGGCAGTTCCTTCGGGTGAAACGGTCTCGCAGGTGGTCGATTGGTCCTTAGAGGCTCGCACCCGCCTCCAGGGTTGCGTGAGCCAAATCACCGAGTCGTGAACTCCTCATCGGGCCGAGTTCGTTTCGTCATCCCGCCGCAGGGCTTCCCGCCATGATCACCCCCTAGACTCTCATCACCCTCGCATCGAACGATGCGAGGGTCACACTTACCCGAAGGGAGCACTGCCATGCGTGCGAATCACGGCCCGACCATGGGCGGCGCGTGGGTCCTGACCGCAGTTCTGGTCGCCACGGCCTGCCACAACGAACCCCGCCCGAACTCACCCGGGCTCGAGCGCCAGCTCACCGAGATGGCGATCACCGCCGAGCGGGACAGCCTGCTCCTCGAGGTGGCGGCCAATGGAAGGCTCCTGACCGACATTCAGGCTGAGCTGGCCAGGGTGAAGCCCCGTACCGGTGCGCCAGCCGAGGGGATGGAGTCGCCGGCGCTGGAAGTGACCAAGGACCAGCGGACATACGTGCTCGACCGGGTGAAGGAGATCACGACCCGAATCAAGGAGGCGGAGACCCGGCTGGCCTCGAGCGAGCGGCGGGTGACGCGGCTCACCCGCGCGGGCGACAGCCTCAAGACCGCGCTGGCCGGGGTGACCGAAGCGCTGAGCCAGCAGCAGGCGACCCTCGCGGCCCTCACCACCCAGGTGGACGGCCTCACGCTCGAGAACCAGGTGTTGGCGGACAGTGTGCTGCACCTGACCGATGACCGCAACACGGTGTACTTCGTGGCCGGTACCCGCAAGGAGCTGGTGGCGAAGGGAGTGCTGGTCGAGGATGGTCCCCGCTCGATCCCGCTGGTGGGGAAGCGCGGCGTGCAGCCGGCGCGGGAGTTGCCGCTGGTGGAGTTCACCAGCCTGGACCGCACCACCACGCAGGCCATTACCCTGCCGCGGGCAGACCGCCGCTACCGGATCGTGTCGCGCCAGAATCCGGCCTATGTCGCCGACGCGGGGCGGCACGGGGAGGTGCGGGAGACCCTGACCATTGCGGCGCCTGAGAAGTTCTGGGAGCCGAGCCGGTACCTGATCCTGGTGGAGCAGTGAGCGTTCCACATTCCAGGTTCCACGTTCCACGTAGTCTCCAGGAAGGGCCAGCTCGGTCGCCCGACGAGCTTCTGAGTCACACGTGGAACGTGGAACGCGGAACGTGGATGCCGGAACGCCTTACTTCCTCGGTTTGGCCCGCCGGGTTGGAGTCGCGCTCAGGGGATCCTCCGGCCACTCATGCTTGGGATAGCGCCCTCGCAGATCCTTGCGGACATCGAAGTAGCTGGTGCGCCAGAAGCCGGCGAGATCCCGGGTGACCTGCACCGGACGGTGGGCCGGCGAGAGGAGGTGCAAGGTGACGGGGATCCCTCCCCCGCCCACCCGCGGGGTCTCGGTCAGGCCAAAGACCTCCTGCAGCCGCACCGCCAAGACCGGCCCCGCCGGGTCGGCGTAATTCACGGTGATCCGCGACCCGGTGGGAACCTCGAGATGGGTCGGGGCCAGCTGGTCGAGCGCCCGCCGTTCTTCCCATCCCACCAGTCGCCACAACCCTCCCTCCAGGTCGAGTCGCCCGAGATCCGCCCGCCGGCGCACCGCCCCGAGGGCCGGCCCCAGCCATTGCCCGAGGGTGGCGAGGAGGGCGGCGTCACCAACGTCGGGCCAGTCACCGGGTATGGTGCCGGCCAGCGACAGCCGATGGGCAAAGGCGAGGCGCTCTCGGAGCGCCTGGGCCCCGGCGGACCAGGGGAGGATGCCCAGGCCTTCACGCCGAATGAGATCGGTGACCCGGTCCCGGACCAGCGCCGGGTCGGGGGCCCGGAGGGGCGTCTCCTCCAGCACGAGCGCGCCGAAGCGGCGGCGGCGCACCGCCTTGAGCGCACCCTCCGGCTCGGACCATTCGACCGCATCCTCCTCCTCGACCTGCTCGCCAAAGAGCGCGGTGAGCTCGGTCAGATCGAGGCTGGCGGCGAGCCAGATCCGGCTCTCGCGCCGGTCGCCGTCCAGCTCGGCGGCAACGATGTAGTCGGCCAGGAGGAGCGCGGGGGCGGTGGTGAAGGCGCCTGAGCCGTTCCGGAGGAGAAAGCGACCGGCCTGCCCCGCTCGACGCTGCCCCACCCGGTCAGGGTACGCCAGGGCCAGCAGGGCCGCGGCCGAGCGCGGCTCCCGGCGGGGTCCGGCGTGAAGCTGGCGGGCCCAGAGCCGGGCCTCCTGCCGCACCCGATGCAGTCGTCCCCGGTCGACTTCCATTCCGTGGAAGACGGGGGGCGTGTCCTGCCGGGAGACCAGGTCCACCCGGAGCTGGAGGTCGGGATCGCCGGTGCCGTCGCGGGCGCGAAGCACATCCCGCTCCTCGAGGAGCGCCACCAGTTGGCCCGCGAGCGGGGCGACCCCGGCGTCGCGCCCGGCCAGGAGCAGCTGGCCCAGCCGGGGATGGGTACCCAGCTCGGCCAGCTCCCGGCCGCGTGGCGTGATGCGACCATCGCGATCGAGGGCGCCGAGTTGGCGCAGCAGGGCCCTTGCTTCGGCCAGCGCCGCGGCGGGAGGGGGATCGAGCCAGGCGAGTTCACTCGGGTCGGGAATGCCGGCGGCGGCCAGTTCCAGCGCCAGGGGGGCGAGATCCGCCTCGAGGATCTCGGGCGAGGCCTGGGGCACGAGGTGATGATCCTCGTCCGGTGCCCAGAGCCGATAGCAGATGCCCGGGGCGGTGCGGCCCGCCCGGCCGCGGCGCTGGTCGGCGGAGGCGCGCGAGACCCGAACGGTGGCGAGTCGGGTCATCCCGGTGCGAGGCGAGAATCGAGGCACCCGGGCCAGGCCGCCGTCGACCACGATTCTCACGCCCTCGATGGTGAGGCTGGTCTCGGCAATGGCGGTGGCCAGCACCACCTTCCGCCGGGCGTCGGCGCCTGGCGCGAGCGCGGCGTCCTGCTCCTCGGCGGAGAGCGTCCCATGGAGCGGAAGGACCGCGACGGGTTCCCCATGGTCCGCCCCGCGGAGTCCCTCGAGTTGCTCCTCGGTCCGCCGGATCTCGGCGGCACCGGGGAGAAAGACCAGCAGGTCGCCCTCATCCGCCGCAAGGGCTTCGCGGACCACGCCCGCGACTGCCACCTCGAGGCGGGTCTCCGGGCGCCTCGGGCGGTAGCGGGTCTCGACCGGAAATGCCCGGCCCTCGCTGGTGATCACCGGGGCGCCGCCCAGCAGGCCAGCCACAGCCGCGCCGTCGAGGGTGGCGGACATGACCAGCAGCCGGAGATCGGGCCGAAGCACGGCGCGGGACTGCAGCGTGAGCGCGAGACCCAGATCGGCGTGGAGGCTCCGCTCGTGGAACTCGTCGAAGACCACGAGGGCGGTCTCCTCCAGCGAGGGATCCGTCTGCAGCATCCGGGTCAGGATACCCTCGGTGACGACCTCGATGCGGGTGGCGGGACCGACGACCGTTTCCCGTCGGACCCGGTATCCCACGGTCTGCCCGGGGCGTTGGCCCAGCAGCCGCGCCATGCGCCGAGCCGCGGCCCGGGCCGCCAGCCGCCGGGGCTCGAGCAGCAGGAGCTTCTTCCCTTCCAACCAGGGCTGGTCCAGCAGGAACAGCGGGACCCGGGTGGTCTTCCCCGCGCCGGGTGGGGCCTGCAGTACGGCGTGTCCCGACTCCGACAGGGCGGTTGCGAGGCGGGGGAGGATCGGTTCGATGGGGAGTGGGGCCGATAGCACGGGTGAACTATATCCGGTCCTGGTGCCGCGTCGACCGGGCTGAGCCTTCGGCGCTGCTCGAGCGGGATGGGCCGCTGACGGGGAGCTCGACCCGGGTCCGGCACGACACCCGTGGGGGGATGCGGCA
This sequence comes from uncultured Gemmatimonadaceae bacterium, assembly GCA_964642475.1. Classification (GTDB taxonomy): domain Bacteria; phylum Gemmatimonadota; class Gemmatimonadetes; order Gemmatimonadales; family GWC2-71-9; genus JADJOM01. The sequence goes on from CAZXRC010000001.1 coordinate 243,643, forward strand.
CCACCGAATCGGCAGTAGCTTGGCTGGGTCGAGGGAGGCGCACACTCGTGACCCAGGCTCCAGAGGATCCGCCGCCGGCCCGCCCCGGCAAGGATCGGTACGACTTCTTCGGAATCAGTCACCAGGGGCTGGTTCGCACCGAGAACCAGGACTGCTTCCTCATCGGCAGCATCCACAAGGCCATGCAGGTGCACCAGACCAGCCTTCCCGAGGAGACCCTCGGGGAGCTGATCAGTCCCAGCCGGGGCTACGTGTTCCTGGTGGCGGATGGCGTGGGTGGGATTCCCGGCGGGCGGGACGCGAGTCGCACCGCGCTGAGCGCGATTATCGACTACGTACTCCGGACGATGGATCTCTACGTCCAGCTGGACCAGGACCTGGAGCCGGAATTCGTGGCGGAACTGCAGCGCTCGGTGGAACGAAGTCACGAAGCGGTGGTGCTCGCGGGTGCCGCGGATGACGAGCGGGTCGGGATGGCCACGACCCTGACCATGGTCTGCATCCGCTGGCCCCGGGGCTACCTGGTACACGTGGGCGACAGCCGCTGCTACCTGCTCCGCGACGGGGAACTCCACCTGCTCACCAAAGACCAGACGATGGCACAGGCGATGGTGGATGCCGGCGCCCTGTCACCCGACCAGGCGGAGACCTCGGGACTCAAGCACGTGCTGTACAGCGCCATCGGGGCCACCCGGGCGGAGCCGATGACGCTCACCACCGATATCCGGTGGGACGACATCATGCTGCTCTGCACCGACGGGGTCACCAAGCATGTGAGCGATGACGAGATCCGCGAAGCGCTCAAGGCCTGCACCTCCGCCGAGACGACGGCCCGGCGACTGCTCGAGCTCACGCTGACGCGGGGCGGCTCGGACAACACCACACTCATCGTCGGGCGCTACAAGCCGGCATCCCCCGGGGAGTGACAGGTGATGTAGCCCGACCGTCCGGGCCGGAACGCCGAAGGGCCCCTGATCCTCGTGACCCGAGGATCAGGGGCCCTCGACGCGCCGGGATAACGACGAGCCTCAGCTCCGTTCGGCGGGCGGGGCCGGCCGCCGCGGCCTCGGCATCCGCATCTTCACATCGCCCCGGGCGGGCTTGTAGCTCAGGGTCATCTTCTTCTGACGGCGGAGCACCTCGAGCTTGGCGGTCTCCCCGTCGCCGTAGGACCGGAGGATCCTCCGGGCCTGATCCTCCGACCTGGTGGCGCGGCCGTCGATCGACAGGATTACGTCGCCGGCCTTGAGCGGATTACCCGAATCGCTCGGCGCCTTGAGGACCAGGACCCCCTCCTTGGCACCGAAGTACTCGCCCAGATCGCTGTTCAGCTCCGCCAGTTCGAGTCCCCCTTCAAAGCGGCCATTGGCGAAGATCCGAACACCCTCGGGGCCACCCTCGAAGAAGTGCATGTCGGGCCCGGCCCGGAAATCCATCCGCGGGAGAGTCATCCCCCGCATGCCCGGCGCGTCCATCCGGAAGCCCCTCACCGCGAAGTCACCAAGGTCCGCGGCGATCACCCTGGTCTTCCGATTCTCGCCTCCGCGGCGGTACTCCACGTCGACCGTGTCGCCCTCATCGAGCTTGCGGGCCAGCTCGATGAGCTTGAGGCCAGGACCCGAATCCTCGTCATCATCGTCGCTCTTCACGCCGCCCAACGCCACCCCGTTGAAGCGGGTGATAATGTCACCTTCCTTGATTCCCGCCTTGTCGGCGGGTCCGTCCTCGGTAACGTCGCTCACCCGGGCGCCGATTTTGTCCTTCTCGGCGTCGGCGCGGGTACCGACCCGGATGCCGAGGCGCGGCCGGCCGAAGGTGTAGACCCGGACGCGACCGCCGTCGTCATCCTGGGCCAGGAGGCCGGCCGGGGCCACGCTGGCGAGCATTGTGAGGGCGGAGGCCAGGACGAGCATGGCCCGGGGGCCCCTATGGTACTGCGACATGGGAAAGCTCCGTGGGAACAAGGGTTCGCCCGACATGATGCCCCGGGGCCTGCCAGCGTCGCATTCTGAGCCCGGTCAGGGACCGGCCTCCAGCTCCACCGCCTGCCGGCCGTAGGCCTCAAGCAGCGCCTGCTCCACGCCGGCCGGCATCCCCTGCGGGTAGCGGCTCATGAGACGGAGCCGCTCCCGGGTGTTGTCGGACATGGGGGAGTCGAACCCGGTCTTGTAGGCCGAACCGCTCCGCACCACCACCGGGTCGACCCGGACCAGGCGGTCGGACTCGAGGACCAGGAAGCCGGCCGAGTCGAGCGTCAGCAACTCGCCCTTGACCGTCCGGCCGGTGAGGAGGCGCAGCTCGATCTCGGTCCCCGCCGCCTGCGAGGCCGGCCGCCAGCGGGCCACCGACCCGCCGAAGGCACACCCCAGCAACAGGCCGAGGCCCAGCGCCGCCACCACCGAGGGGACCTGGCGCCCCCTCATCGGACCGGGATCCGGCTGGCGTAGAACCGGGCCTCGAGGGAATCCCGCATCTGGTGCCAGCGCCGCATGGCGCGGACCAGGGAAGCGTCGCTCGCGACAAACGCGCTGGTGTCGCGGGCGGTCGCCAGCCAACTCCCCCGGATCCATTCGGTGTAATAGCCCTGCGAGGCCAGAAAGAAGGTGCGCTCGCCGGTATCGGCCCCGGGCCCGGTGTCCCAGAGGGCGGTCAGGTGCTGGCCTGGCCGGGTCTCGAGATAGCGGCGGTCGCGATGGCGTATCGCATTCAGCGCCGCGGGATCACTCAGCCGGTCGCCCCCCTCAACCGACGCGGGGGGGAGTACCCGCGTGACCGGCCGCCGCACGCCGGGCGCGAGCGCCACGCGGTCGATCCGCCAGTTGTCGGTGGGAAATGTCAGCCGGACCCGTACCGAATCGGCGCCGTCCCATGGCAGCACTACCGCGACGTCCTTCCAGGCGATCGGGCCGGTGTCGCGGACTCGGCCGACCTCGCGGTAGCCCGAGTCGGCCCTGACCAGCACCCGGAGCCCCATCCGCCCGCTGTACCAGGTGCCCAGCGCGAGCGCCGGGCCGACCTTCGCGAGGTCGAGGTTCTGCCAGTCGAGCGCGCGTCCGGCCCGGGAGCCCAGCATCTCATCGTAGAGCAGCACCGTGTTGAGGAGGCTGTTCCGGAGCCGGAAGGCCAGGGCCAGCGAGTCGCTTCGGGGCACGGGGGGAAAGACGAGATCGATGTAGTCGGTGAAGTCCGGCTCGGTCACCCGCGCCAGCCGGAGGGTATCGCTGGCGAAGACCGACCCGTCCGCCCGCCTCAGCCGGTCGGTCAGGTCGTGGCCCGAGCGATCGCGGGCCATGGCTGGCGGGAGCAATGAGGCCAGCGCCAGCAGCCGGCCGTCGCTTTCGGGTACCACCCATTCGCCGGCGGCGTGCCGGGCTTCGAGCAGCTCCAGATGGTTGATGTCGTGGGTCTCGAGGGCCTCGTTGCGGACCTCGAGCCTGAGGACTCCGTGGCGGTCGGGCTGAGCCCGGAGGCGGTCCACATCGCGGGCCTCGAACAGGGGCGCGATGCTGTAGCTGAACCCTTCGGCCTCGAGGATCGGGGTGCCGGCACTGTCGCTGTAGAAGGTAGGACACGACCCGAAGATCGCGGCGGCGGTGGCGGTAATGGCGGCCGCGCCCACGGTGGTCGCGACGAACGAGAGTCCCACCGTCGCGATCGGATCGGTGACCGAACGGTAGCTCTCGAGCCCCACGACGCTGTCGATCGGCACCGAGTGCACCACTTCCATGAACTGAAGCCGGAGCCCATAGCGCTGTCCTGGCCCCACCAGCCGATCGGCCCGCACCGTCACCCCGTTGCCGTAGAGCACGGTGGTGCCGTCGAGCAGGTGGACCTTGACCGGGCTGCTCACCTGCACCGAATCGGCCACCGGGGCCCGCACCTCGTCCACCCGCACCCGGCGCAGAACGAAGCAGCCGGTGAGCAGAGCCAGGGTAACGCCGAGAAACGGCCGGAGCATGGGAGCGATGAGGACCGGTGCGGGGTGAACCGGCGCGAGGGCCGGACCACGGAAAGGTGCAGGTGAACCGGGCCGGGGGGAAGGCGCCACGGCGTTCGAGAGGTCGTGCGCCCGCGGGTGAAGCGTTATACTCGTCTCATCGTCCTCCCTGGAACCCCATGCTCAACTACATCTGGGCCGGGCTCATCATCCTGAGTCTCGGGTTCGCCCTGGCCGCGGACATCGGCGACCTCCGGCGCGATACCTACAGGAACGGCACGCCGCTCCCCGTCAGCCTCGTCTTCCCGCAGGGCTACCGGACCGGGGCGCGGAGTCTACCGGTCACGGTGCGGCTCGACAGCGCGGGGCTCTCGTCCTTTTTCGGCCAACCGGTGGCCCCGGCCGCCGGTTATGTCGGCGAGCTGATCCAGAACCAGGACGGCGCCGAGCTCCGGTTCGCCAAGGACGTGGCGCTGCCGGAACCGCTGGCCACCGTCCGCAGCATGACCTCGGAGCGGGACAACGATCTTCGCGGCCGGGTCACGCTCACCGCTGGCGATTCGCTGGCGCAGGGGACGATCGCCTTCGCCCCGGTCCGGTTCGTCAAACTCACCGCGATCACCCGGGCGGCCGTCGATACCTCCAAGACCGCGGTGACCCTGGCCCTCGGCCTGGTGGGAGTGATCGCCCTCTGGCTCGGGATGCTCCGCATCGCGGAGAAGTCGGGGCTCATTTCGATCATCGTGCGGGTGGCCGAGCCGGTGCTCCGGCCGCTTTTCCCCGAGATTCCCAGGGGGCACCCGGCGATGGGGATGATCGTCCTCAACCTCTCCGCCAACGTGCTGGGCCTGGGCAATGCGGCGACACCGATGGGCATCAAGGCGATGGAAGAGCTGCAGAAGCTCAACCCGGTCAAGGACACCGCCACCAATTCGATGGTGATGCTGCTCGCGATCAACACCGCCAGCGTCCAGATCGTCCCGCCGGTGTTGCTGGTCGCGATCATGGGACTCCAGATCAACCAGCTCTTCTTCTCGATCCTGATCTGCACCGCGTTGTCGCTGGTCGTGGCGATCATCGCGGCCAAGCTGCTGGGCCGGCTGCGGATGTACCGGGAGACGGACCCGCTGCGGGTTCCGGGTGCCGAGTCGCGAGTGACGAGTGGACCGGGCGGATGACCGAGGCACGGCGATAGACGCGCGGCTCACCCGGAACCCGGAACTCGGAAACACTCGACTATGCAAAGCCTCCGTTCGGCCCTGGACCTCCTGGCGGTCTTCGTCCTCCCGTCGATCATCATCGGCTTCCCGCTGTACGGGCTGTTCAGGAAGGTCCCGGTGTACGAGGAATTTGTCACCGGCGCCAAGGAAGGATTCCAGGTGGCAGTGAACATCATCCCCTACCTCGTCGCGATTCTCTTCGCGGTGGCGATGTTCCGCGCATCCGGGGCGATGGACCTGGTCGTCAACGCGCTCCGCCCGGTGCTCGAACCACTGGGGTGGCCGCCGGAAGTGCTCCCCATGGTGATCACCCGGCCACTCACCGGCTCGGGCTCGGCCGGGATCATGCTGGACCTGATCAACCGGTATGGCGCGGATTCGCTCATCGTCAAGATCGCGGCGACGATGTTCGGCTCGACCGAGACGACGTTCTACGTCATCGCGGTGTACTTCGGGGCCGTCAACGTCCGGAAGACCCGTCACGCCGTCCCCGCCGGGCTCATCGCCGACATCTCGGCGATGATCTTCGCGGTCTATGTGGTGCGGTGGTTGTTTGCCTGAAAGGGGACAGGCATTGACGGAATTGACCGGCTCTCCTATTGTGAGTCCATGATCAGCCGGCGCGCCCGCACCTGCACCTGTTGTTGCCCGTCGACCACGGGGAGGGCAGGCACGCGCACATAGGTCCGATCACCGACCGTTCTGTTGCCGTGGCCCCGGCCCTTCGCCGGGGCCTTTCTTTTTTCCCTCAGAGGAGGTTCTCATGTCCGTCGTCGACGAGCTGGTCGAGGCCAACCGGGTCTTTGCCCGGGAGTTCACCCGGGGAGGATTGCCGATGCCGCCAAGGCGCCGGGTCGCCGTGGTCACCTGCATGGACGCGCGGATCCTGCCGGCGGAGATCCTGGGGCTGACGTTTGGCGATGCCCACGTCATTCGCAACGCCGGCGGCCGGGCCCAGGAGGCCCTGCGATCGCTGGTGATCTCCCAGCAGCTGCTCGGCACCCGCGAGGTCGCCGTGATTCATCATACCGATTGCGGCATGCTCACGTTCACCAACCAGCTTCTGCGCGAAAAGCTGCAGCGTGACCTCCACGCCGATGCGTCGCACATCGACTTCCTCCCCTTCCCCGACCTGGAGGAAAGCGTGCGGGAGGACGTGACCTTCCTCCTCGGCTCGCCCCTGATCCCGGACGACATCCCGATCCGGGGATTTATCTACGATGTGCACAGCGGGAGACTCACCGAAGTACCGGGCCCGGCGAAGGCGCGGATCGGTCTTCGGACGGCGGTAGGAAACATCCCCACACCGGTCGGCGGGGTGCCATAAGACGAAGGGGGAGAGGGGCCGGAGCATCTGTACCGTTTCGCGCCAGGCGACCGACCGCGGGTTTGTGAGAGTCTTCGTGCCGGCTTCATGCGCGATGTGTTAGATGGTGCGATGGGGTGCCATCATGCGTCACGTTATCGGGCTCGGTCCACTTGTCCTGGGATTGGTGTCAGTGTCGGTCGTCACCGGCTGCGGTGGGGATGGCGCCAGCGCCCCCACCCCGGCGGTGGTGGCGCGGGTAGAGATCGAGCCGGGACCCACGACTCTGGTCTTCGTTGGTGAGCGATACCAGCTCTCGGCCATCGCGCGCGATGCGGACCGCAACCCGATGCCGGAACTCCCGATCACCTGGGCCAGCAGCGACACCGGTATTGCGGTTGTAAGCAACACCGGCCTCGTTACCGCGCGCCGCGATGGCGAGGCAAGGATCACGGCGGCCACGGCCGGGGTCATCGGCCGAGTGACGATCGGGGTCGATGTCGGACAGGCGGCAAGGCGCTGTGTCGGTTGCCATGACCCGCACGCGGGCCAGGGGATGACTGCCTTCCCCGGCGCCACATGCCCCGCCTGTCACCTCCCGGCCTTCATGAGCACGCAGGGGGGCTCGCACCAGCTGCGACTCGCCGGGCATGCTGGCGTGGCCAGAGGCTTCACGCTCCTTGGCGTGCACGATACCCTCGCGTGCGGGAGCTGCCATGGACCGGAGGGCCCCCGGTTCCGCCCGGGCGGCGATACCGATTGCATCGCCTGTCACGCGGCAGACTTCCAGGCCAGACATGGGGCCAGCAGCTTCCCCCGAACCTGTCTGGTCTGCCACACGACCGAGAGCTTCCGCGGCGCCCGCTACAACCACGATTCCACCGGGGCCCGGTTCCGCCTCGTCGGGGCGCACACGGCCCTGCCGTGCAGTTCCTGCCACGCGCCCGATGGGTCGCCGCTCTTCGCTCCCCGGGACCAGAACGACTGCGTGACCTGCCACCTGCCCGACTACCAGCGGAAGCACGCCGGCTCGGGCTACCCGACCACCTGCCCGGTCTGCCACACGACCACGAGCTTCCTCGGCGCCCAGTTCGACCATGACGCCAGCTTCTTCCCGATCAACTCCGGAACCCATCGCGGCCGCTGGACCAGTTGTGCCACCTGCCACCCGACGTCCGGCGACTACTCGCGGTTCTCCTGCTTCTCCTGCCACGAGCACAATCAGGTGGCCATGGATGGGGAGCATCGCGGGCGAGCCGGCTACCGCTATGCTCCGGAAGCCTGCCTGAGCTGTCACCCCAGCCCCTGACGCCCGGCCCCGGACCTAGCTGCTCCCCAACCGCTCCAGCACCCCGGCGAGGTCCGGCACCATCTCGATCACCGGCAGGCAGGGATCCTCCCCCATCCGGTCGAGCCGCACGAGGGCATTCCGGATGGTGTGGTCCCTGGGATCGAGGGTCTCGTTCACCTCGCTCCAGAGCAGCGGCATGCTGACCGGCGCGCCCGGGAGGGGCCGGACGCTGAACGGCGCCACGATGGTCTGGCCAAAGCGGTTCTGGAGATAATCGAGGTAGACCTTCACTCCCCGGCGTTCCACCTGCCGGGTGATGGTGGTGATCTTCGGCAGGCGCCGGATGACCAGGCGGGCCAGGAGCTCGCCCAGGACCCGCGACTGTTCGTAGGTGCACTGTCGCCCCAGCGGCAGAAGGATGTGGAGCCCGGTCTTCCCCGTGGTCTTCACGAAGTTGGGGAGTCCGATGTCTTCGCAGATCTCGTGCAGCACCCGGGCGACGGCGATGACATCGCTGAAGGGCGCTTCCTTGGGGTCGAGGTCGATGACGCACCAGTCGGGGCGCTCCAGGGTTGCCACCCGGCTGGCCCAGAGATGCAGCGGGATCGACCCCATGTTGGCGATGTAGACCAGCGCCTCGACGCTCTCCACCACGAAGAAGCGGATCTCCCGCTGGGTGTCCTCGCTCCAGATCCCCACGGTCCGGATCCACTCCGGCGAGAAGCTGGGCGCGTCCTTCTGGTAGAACGACTTACCGTGAATGCCGTCGGGAAAGCGGGTGAGCACCAGAGGCCGGTCGACCAGATAGGGCAGGAGCCTCGGTGCGATGGCGCGGTAATACTCGATGAGGTCGCCCTTGGTGTAGCCGTCTTCCGGCCAGTAGATCTTCTTGAGGTTGCTGAGCTGCACGTTCGGCGGATCGGGCACCACCGGCCCCGCCGGGGGTGGTGCCGCGTCGACCGGCGTCGGGCCGGCACTGCCGGCGGCTACCGGCCCGGTATCCGACTCCCCCCGATCCACCCCCGGCCCCTCCTGTCGTACCACGTCTTTCACTTCCTTGTCGTCCCGAAAACGCTCGAACACCGGGTGCCGGAGGACCCCGTCGGGGGTCCACTCCGTGAAGCGGACTTCGGCCACCAGTTCGGGCTCGATCCAGGTGGTGCCCTTGAGGTCGGGGATGAGCTTCACCCACCCATACGGGTCCGCGCCGCCGGGGCGGGCGGCCTGCTTCACCGTCTTGACCCGCCGGCCCCTGGCCTTCGCGGGTGTTCCCCCCGCGGGACTCTCCGCCGCGCCCCCCGCCTCCAGCTCGAAGCCGATCGGCGCCGCGCAGGGAGGGGTGTCGCGGGCCCGCTCTTCCAGGCGCGGCAGCAGGTCCCGCAGCAGCTTGTCGGTGAAGCCGCTCCCCGCTCGGCCAGCGTAGACCAGCGTGCCGCGGACCCAGTCCGCCAGGTGCAACGCGCCGAACCCCCCGCGCGATCCCCTGGGCGGCGTGAAGCCGACCACGACGAAGTCGCCGGTCTTCGCGACCCGGATCTTCACCCAATTGGTCCCGCGGCCGGCGCGGTAGGGCGCGTCGCCCTTCTTGCCGATGATCCCCTCGAGGCCCAGAGCGCGAACCTGATCCATCAGCTTCTTGCCGTGGGTCTCGAAGTGGTCCAGAAAGCGGAGCGCGCCCAAGGGCGGGAGGAGCCGGCGGAGCAGTCGCTTCCGCTCCCGGAGCGGCAGGGACCGGAGATCGAAGTCCTCGAACCCGAGGAGATCGAAGGCGAAGTAGGTCGACGGGAGCTCCACCGAGGCCCGGGCGATGTCCATCGGCCGGGAGAGGCGGGCTCGCTGCTGCAGCAGCGGAAAGGAGGGCCTGCCGCCGCGATCGAGCACCACCACTTCACCGTCGATAACCGCCTGGGTCACCGGCAGCGCCTGCACCGCGCGCGCCACCTCGGGGAAGGTGCCGGTGTAGTCGGTCCCGTTCCGGCTCAGCAGCCGGGGACGATCGGCGGTCTTGGCCCCGAGCATGCGGTAGCCATCGAGTTTGAGCTCGAAGATCCAGCCGTCGCGGTCGAAGGCCTCGTCCCGCGGTTCGGTGAGCTGGGGCTCGACCCGGGTCGGATCGAGCGGCGTCCTCGGCGCCCCGAGCTGTTCGAGTTCGGCGCGGATCAGCCCGGCGGGGGTACGGCCGGCCTTGAGGTCCTCGACAGTGAGACCGGAGAGCACCGACTCATTGGGGATGTCGCCGCCGTTCTCTGTGCGAAGCCAGGCGTCCTTTTCCTTGATGAGCAGCCACTCCTTCTCCTCCTTCTTGATCTTCACCAGGGTCCAGCGGCCCTTGAGCTTGTAGCCCTTGAGCTCGAACAGGAGTTTGCCCTTGCGGAGCCCTTCGTGGGGATCCTCCAGCGGTATCCACTGCCCCCGGTCCCACACCACCACCGCGCCGGCGCCGTAGTTCCCCTCCGGAATCAGTCCTTCGAAATTGGCATACTCGATCGGGTGGTCTTCGACGAAGACCGCGAGCCGCTTGTCCTTCTGATCGAACGAGGGCCCTCGCGGCACGGCCCAGGAGCGGAGGACGCCGTCCATCTCCAGGCGGAGATCCCAATGCAACCGGCGGGCAGCATGCATGTGGACCACGAACAGCCCCCCCGCCCCGGACGGCGCCAGGACGCCGGCGGGCTCCGGGGTCCGCTCGGCCGAACGCTTGGCCCGATATGCGCTTAGCGGGTCAGTGCTCACCGGTCTCTTGCCATGCTCCCGCGGCGGTCATAGCATACCAGTCCATTCACTCTCCCCAGGCGTTTCATGCCCGCCCGTCCCATTGCGTCCGCCACGATCTCGTTCGGTCTGGTCTCGGTGCCGGTCAAGCTCTACTCCAGCTCCGAGTCGGCCGCGACCGTATCCTTCAATATGGTCCACAAGGCCTGCGGCACCCGGCTCAAGCAGCAGTACATCTGTCCCAAGGATGAGGTGATCGTCGAAAAGGACGAGATCGCCAAAGGCTACGAATTCGCCAAGGGGCAGTATGTGCTCTTCTCCCCCGAGGAGATCAAGACCCTGGAGGAAAAGGCCACCAACTCGATCGACATCGCCGAGTTCGTGCCCCTCAACCGGGTGGACCGGATCTACCTCGAGAAAGTCTACTACCTCGGGCCCGACAAGGGAGGCGACCGGGCCTACCGGCTCCTGAGCGAGGCGCTCAAGGAGACCGGCCGAGCCGCGCTGGGTCAGTACGCCGCCCGGGGCCAGCAGCACCTGGTGCTGGTGCGCCCGCTGGACGGAGTGCTGGTGCTGGAGCAGCTGCACTACACTGACGAGCTCCGCCCCGCGACCGAAGTACCCCTCGGCGAGGGGGAGGTCAAACCCGGCGAGCTGGCGCTCGCCAAGCAGCTGATCGACCAGACTTCGACCGACGAGTTCCACCCCGAGAAGTACAGCGACCAGGTCCGGGGCCGGGTCCTCGCCGCGATCCAGCAGAAGGTGGAGGGCCAGGAAATCACCGCCGAGCCGGCCGAAGAGACCGGCGGCAAGATCATCGACCTCATGGAGGCCCTCAAGGCGAGTCTCGCCAAGGGCGGCCAGGGTGGCGGCCAGGAAGCCGGGGACTCGAAACGCAAACCGGCCCGTCGGGCCCCCGACGCCGAGGACCAGGCGGAGAAGCCGGCCAAGAAACGGGCCCGGGCCTAGCGGCTCCGGCCCGATGATGGACGTCCGGTGAAGACCTACACCTCACGGGATGTCGCCGACATTCTCGGCATGACGCTGCGCGAGGTCCAGGCCCACGGCCGGGCCGGGTACCTCGCTCCTGACCGCGGCCCGGGAAAGCGTTACCGCTTCTCCTTCCAGGATCTCATCCTGCTGCGCACCGCCAAAGGACTCTCCCGGGCCGAGGTCCCCCCGGGCCGCATCCGGACCGTGCTCCGCAAGCTCCGGGGGGAACTCCCGCGGGGCCGGTCGCTCAGCGAAGTCCGGGTCGGGGTGGCGGGTGACGCCATCGTGGTGAAGGAGGGCGCTTCGGCCTGGAATCCGGAGTCGGGCCAGATCGTCTTCAACTTCGCCGTGGCCGATCTGGCCCGGAGCGCCGGCCCGTTCGCCCGCCGAGGTATCCAGTCGGCCCGCAAAGCCGACCACGCCCGATCGGCCGACGACTGGTTCGAGCTGGGCGTCGAGCTCGAGGCCACCGCCCCCGACGAAGCGCGAGACGCCTACCGCCGTGCCCTGGAGCTCAACCCGGCACATGCCGACGCTCACGTGAATCTGGGCCGGCTGCTGCAGGAAGCCGGTGCCACCCAGGCGGCGATCGAGCAATACCGCGCCGCGCTCGAGGCCGATGCCCGACACGCCACCGCCGCATTCAACCTGGGGGGCGCGCTCGAGGATCTGGGCCGGCGCACGGACGCGATCGCCGCGTACCAGACCGCCGTCGCGATCGACCCCGCTCTGGCCGACGCCCACTTCAACCTCTCCCGCCTGTACGAGCGTTCGGGGAAAAAACAGGCCGCGATCAGGCACCTCTCGAAGTACAAGGCTCTGATGGAACGCCAATGAGAATCCTCGCCGGTACCAGTGGCTGGTCGTTCAAGGAGTGGAAGGGCTCGTTCTACCCCAAGGGGCACCCCGACGACGCGATGCTGGGCTACTACGCCTCCCGGTTCCCCACCGTGGAAGTGAACAACACCTTCTACCGGATGCCGAAGGAGAAGACGATGCTGGAGTGGGCCGAGCAGGTGCCGCCCAGCTTCCGGTTCGCCGTCAAGGCCTCTCAGCGGATCACCCACCGGGCCCGGCTCAACGACGTGGGGAGCGAGGTGGAGTACTTCACCCGGATCTGCAACGCCCTGGGCGATCGGCGCGGGCCGTCGCTGTTCCAGCTTCCCCCGAACCTCAGAAAGGACCTGCCCCGTCTGGAGGCCTTCCTCCAGACCCTGCCGCGGCGCTGGCAGACCACCATCGAGTTCCGGCATCCTTCCTGGTTCGACGACGCGGTCTACAGCCTGCTCCAGGGTGCCGATGTGGCCCTGTGTCTCTCGGAACAGGACGACCTCGAGACGCCGCCGGTCGCGACCGCCACCTGGGGCTACGTGCGGCTCCACAAGGCAGCGTACGACCAGCCGGCGCTGGCCGCCCACGCGGCCCGGATCCGGGCGATGCCCTGGCAGGAGACGTTCGTGTACTTCAAGCACGATGGGGACCAGGCCGGCCCCGGGGCGGTCGACGCATTCCTCCGCGAAGTGCAGGCCTGAGTCGGCCCCGGACCGGTGATGGGTCCCGGACTTCGACCTCCGGCGCCCTGCCGGTGGTAGCGGCTCACCGGAGCCCCATCTCCCCGAGATACCGCTCACCGCCCCCCGGCAGTCCCTTGCGCTCGGCGGTCCGCGTCAGGACCAGTCGCTCCTTGGCCCGCGTCATCCCGACGTAGAGGAGCCGCCGGCCCTCCTCGAGCTCGGCTTTCGACGGTTCTTTCCCCGGCGCGCCGCCCGGGAGCTGGGCGTCTTCCACCCCGACCACATAGACCCGCGAGAACTCCAGTCCCTTGGTCGAATGGAGCGTCAGCAGGTTGACCCGGTTCCGCTCGACCTCGGGTCCACCGCGCGACTGCGACAGGGCCACCTGTTCCAGGAACGACGCCAGCTGTTCCCCGAGCGTTCCCGGACCCAGGTGGTCGATCACCCGCCGGAGCCGGGCCATCGCGACCGGATAACGATCCTCTGCGCTCTTTTCCCGCCGGAGCTTGGCCAGCAGCCTCCTCCCGCCCAGCCGCTCGATCAGCCGCTCCAGGTCCGGCGCGTCGGCAGCGCCGGGGTGACCGCGCTCCGCGTCGTAGAACCCGAGACACTGGCTGTAGCGCCCCAGCGCAAAGACCTGCCCGATGCTGAGGAAGGTCTGCTCCTCCTGGGTGAGCGAGCCGGGATCGCTGAGTGCGAGCCCGATCGCCAGGTGATCCAGGAGGCCTACACCGGCGGTCTTCCGCGACCGCACCAGCTTCTCCCCCTCGAGCCGGGGGAAGACCTGGGCCAGGGTGCGCGAGTCGTCGAGGGCCCGGTGCGACCGCCCGGTGTCGATCCCGTAGCTCCGCGCCAGGTCGGTGAGCTTCCGGCTCCCCGGATGGAGGGCCCGTGCCAGCGGCAGCGTGTCGTAGACCGCCAGCCGGTGGCCGGCGGGGTGGCCCGTCGCCAGCCGCTCGAGAATCGGGAAGTCGAATCCGTGGCCGTTGTGGGCCACCAGTACATCGTTGCCGGCAAACTCCCGGAACCGCTGCCACACCTCGGCGAAGGCCGGCGCATCCGCCAGCTCGGCATCACCGATCCCGTGTACCTCCCGCGCTCCGGCCGAGACCGGCCGATCGGGTCTGATCAGCGACTGAAACTCCTCGACGATCTGGCCCTCCCGCACCTTCACCGCGGCCAGCTCGATCGCCTCGGCGGTGTCGAGCTCCAACTCGTTGGTCTCGATGTCGACCGCCACGAAATCGGCGAAGCTCGACCGCTGGTGCCGGGTCTGGGCCCACTGCAGCGCCTTGAACACCCCGAGCGGCCGGACCGGCGCCTCCCGCCCCAATATCAGGTCGTCGGGCCGAGGCGATGCGCCCGGGTCGAGGTACTCCACCGTGGTGATGCCCGAGTTCCGGAGCATCCCCGCGATGCCGATCTCGGCCCCGCCCAGCCGTGGGAGCCAGACGGCGAGCCGGCCGTGCTTCGCGGCCAGCAGCCGGTCGCCCAGCAGTCGGAGCTCGGTGGTCCCGCCGGGATCGCTGAGCTCGTCGGCGAACTCCTCCAGCCGGGTCTGGTACTCGCCGACCCGCTGGGAGAGGAGCTCCTCCACCAGGCTCGCGAGCGTGAGGTGCCGCTCGGCCATCGCCGGCAGGTTCCCCAGCGCATAGAGACAGCGGCGCACCTTCTTACCGTCCTCGTCGGTCCTGGCCGAGGTTCGGGCGTAGCGGCGGAGCCAGTCGAGCAGCTCCACCTGCTCCCGGTCGGCATCGGCGCGGAGCGCGAGGTAGAGGGTGCGCGGCAGGACCACCCGCGCGAACTGCTCCGCCAGGATCGGGTCGCCGGGCATGGCGATGATCCGAAGGGCCGCCAGTACGTACTGTACCACCGGGTCGTCCCCCAGCGCGCGGCCCTGGGCCAGCTGGCAGGGAATCCCCGCATGGAGGAGCGCCGCTTCCAGGGTGTCGCCGATCTCGTGCCGGCGGTACAACAGGGCGAATTCGCCCCAGGGTCGTCGCTCCCGCCGGCGGTCGGCCCGCATGTCCTCGATGATCCAGCGGGCTTCGGCGAACTCGTCGTCGAAACGCTGGACCGTGACCGGGAACTCCCCTTCCCTCGTGGCCCGGAGATCCTTGCTCCACAAGCGCGGATTGTGGTCCACCAGCCGGCGGGCGGTGTCGAAGATCTGGCGGGAACAGCGCCGGTTCTCGTCCAGCACGATCTCCTTCGTGCGGATATCGAAGTGGTTCACGAAATCGTTGATGACCTGGAGGTCGGCGCCGGCCCAGGCGTAGATCGCCTGCTCGTCGTCTCCCACCGCGAAGAAGTTACGGTGCTTCTCCGCCAGCCGGCGAAGAATGGCATACTGCGGCTTGTTGAGATCCTGGAACTCGTCGACCAGGAGGTAGTCCCACTGTCCCGCGATCTGATCGGCGATGTCCGCCCGGGTCCGGAGCAGCTGTTCGGTACTGAGCACCAGGTCGTCGAAGTCGAGCAGCCCGCGGTTCCGGAGGATCTCGCGGTAGCGCTCGTAAATCCGGCCGAAGCGGTCCTCCAGCGGCAGTCCCTGGATCCGGTGCCGGCTGAACTGCCGGAGCGGCCAGGTGGCGTCCTTGCGGAACCCGGCGCGCCGGAGCGCCTGGAGCTGGTACTCCTCGTCAGCGATGCCGAACGCATCGGGTATCCCGATGACACTTCCGTGGCGCCGGAGGAGCTGAACGCAAAGGGCATGCACGGTGGAGCGGGTGACCACCGAAGCCCGGTCGCCCAGGGTGGAGCGGAGCCGGCTCGCGATCTCCCCCGCCGCCTTGTTAGTGAAGGTGACCGCGCAGATCCGCGCGGGATCGAGCCCGCATCGGTCGACCAGGTACTGTATCCGGGAGATGAGGCAGAAGGTCTTCCCCGCACCGGGCCCGGCCAGCACCAGGACCGGGCCGAGCGCCGCCTCGATGGCCAGCCGCTGCCGCTCGGTCGGAACGATCGTGGCGTCGCGGTGGGAACCGGACACCAGGGAAACGGGAGATTGCGCCGGTGGGGAGGACACGGTTCAAGGTAAACCGGCGAACCAGATCGCCGTGGCCCCGGCCAGCTCATCGAGCACCTGCTCGCCGGTCCGGCCCGATCGCTTGAGCACGGCAAAGGAGTGGTCGGCTCCCTCGATCACATGGAGCGTGGCCCGCTCACCCAGCCGCCGGGCGACCCCCCGAATGAGCTCCAGGTCGGCCAGATCGTCACGCGTCCCCTGCAGGAAGAGCATGGGGACCGCCACCCGGTCGAGGTGCTCGCCCCGGGTCATCGCCGGACGTTTGGGGGGGTGCAGCGGAAAGCCGAGAAAGACCAGGCCCCGCACCCGGGGAAGGGGCGCCTCAGCCTGCGCGGTCGAAGTCATCCTCCCACCGAACGACTTGCCGCCGGCCAGGAGCGGAAGGTCACCGGCCACGGACCGGGCCAGCTCGCACGCGGCCCGCACCGTGGCGGTGGCCACCCCCGGAGCATCGGGGCGGCTCAGGCCTTTTTCCATGTAGGGGAACTGGTAGCGGAGGGTGGCGATCCCCTGCCCCGCAAGACGATGGCTGACCGCCTCCAGGAAGGGATGTCGCATCCCGGCGCCGGCACCGTGGCCGAGGACCAGCAGCGCTCGGGCGCCGGAGGGCCGACAGAGGAGGGCGGACACCGCGTCGCCGCCCACGGCGAAGGTCAGGGTCTGTTCGGGTCCGGTCACGGCAGTGGCGTCGGAGAATGGGCGGGCGACGGTGGCAAGGTTCTGCCTGATCCGCCATCGCTCTCCATAATACAGCAATACAGCGCCACGCGTCTTACGGTATCCCGCCAACGATCACCCAGGCTATGCGTGACGCCCGTCACCCGTGACTCGGGTCGACGTCCATCGCTCTTCACTTCGAGAATTCCGCAGGCACCCGCCGCGGGGCGGCTTCTTCGCCCCGTCGTCATGCCGAAAGTCTCGAAACGGAGCAGACCCATGCGACTCTTCCCGCGCCAACTTGGCGCGCTCGTGCTTGGCCTTTTGGCTGGTACCGGGTGCAGCGACTCCAACGGCCCCGCGAATGGCGGCCTGACCCTGCTGCTCAAGGACGCGCCGGGCGACATCAAGGCCGCCGTCGTCACAATCGACCAGATCAATATTCAGGGCACCGGCGGGACCACCATCCTTCGCGATATCCCGGTGACCACCGACCTGTTGACGCTGGCGTCCAGCGTCGACACGCTGCTCGACGATCATCCCGTCACCGCCGGCACCTATACCCAGCTTCGCTTTGTCATCTCCGGAGCCTATGTCGAGGTGGAGAACGGCGACGGAAGCACCAGCATCTACGCCTCCTCATCCACCTACCCGGGCCTGCCGGCCGGAGCCGCCGTGACCGGACGTCTTCAGATGCCGAGCCTGAGCCAAAGCGGGTTGAAGGTGACGCTGCCGGGCAACGCGCTGGTCATCGAGGGCGGGGACCAGCAGGTGCTGCTGCTCGACTTCGACGTGTCCCGGAGCTTCGGGCATGGCGCGGGCAATTCGGGGATGTGGATCATGCACCCGGTGATCACGGGCGCCACGGTTACCTCGACCGGCAGTGCCCGGGTCGATCTGACCCTGGGGCAAGGCGTCACCCTGCCCGCCGGCACCGACCTGACCGGCTTTACTGTCACCCTCACCGGATCCGACAATCTGGCGCGGACGGCGAATTTCATCGCCGGCGCAGTGCCGGGCACCGTGTCCGCGGGGTACGGCTTTCTCCCGCCCGGGGACTACGCGGTGACCATGACGGCGCCGGCCGGCGTCACCAGCTTTACCACCGATCCGGCCCTGCCCGGGAGGATCACAGTCGTGGCGAACCAGGCCGCGAGCGGGACGTTTACCATCACCGCGGCGAGCTGAGGGGCGCAGGGGAGCCTCCGGTGGAGAAGCCGGAGGTTCAAGCCCTAATCCGTTGTGGGTCCGCTGTTTGACATCTGTGGCGGTGGGGCCGCACCTGGCCGTGTGCGCTGACTCACCGCTCGGGGTCTCCCCTTTCGATTAATGAGCAGCAGCCGGAGCGCCCGCCCCGCTATCCCACGCGGTGAGGGCGCTCTTCTGTGCCTCAGGGAGCCCCATGAAAAAGGCAGCAGCCTCCAGTGGCATGCTGGGAAGCGCCAGCAAGTGGTTTACCGCGCTCATCACGACCTGTGCGGCCGTGGCGGGCCTGCTGGTGAATGCCCAGAGTCTCGGGTTGACGTCCTGGCTTGGCTCGGTCGACCTGGGCATCACGGCCCACGCCGCCCGCCGCATCGTCGTGGCCCCCAAGGCCGACACCCTTCTCGCCATCGGCGATACCGCGATCCTGGCCGTGACGGTTACCGATCGCCGGGGCGCGGTCCTCATGGGGGCCCTGGTGGACTGGAAGAGCGACGACAGCACGGTGGTCGTGGTGGACTCGAGCGGCACCGTGATTGCCCGGGGCCCCGGTTCCGCCCAGGTCACGGCCGAGCTGCGGGATCTCCGCGCTACGGCGCGCATCCTGGTCGTCCAGACTCCCGAGCGCATGGTGCTGACGAGCGATACGGCGATCCGGGCCCTCGAAGGCGATACGGTCCGGCTCCGGGCCCATGCCCTTGACGCGCGAGGCCACACGGTGCGGGGCCGGAGCGTCCGCTGGCAGAGTGGCGACACCGCCATCGCCGTGGTGGACTCGGCGGGGCTGGTGACGGCCCGGGGGCCCGGCCGCGCGACGCTCCGGGCGAGCCTCAATGGCCTCGAGACCTCGGTGTCCCTCCAGGTCGATCTCGCGGCCGCGACCCTCGGCATCCTGAGCGGAGCGGGGCAGCGGGGCCCGGCCGGCCGGCCTCAGGCCGAGCCGATCGTGCTGCTGGTGCTCTCCCGTGGCGGCCTGCCGGTGCCCAACAGCGCGGTGGCCCTCACCGCGGAGACCGGGTCGGTCGAACCCGCCTCCGGTACCACTGACCGGACCGGACGCCTCCGCGCCAACTGGACTCTCGGCCCGCGGCCGGGGCCGCAGCGCCTCAGGGCCCGGGTGCTTTCACTCGACAGCACCGCGACCATCACCGCCGAAGCCGATCCCGTTGCGGGCAATACCCGGGTCGAACTCGTCGGGCCCGCTCCCACCGGCGACGTGGGCGCCCCACTGGAGGATCCCCTCGTCATCCGGGTCACCGACTCCACCGGGGCACCTCTGCCCGACGTGCCGGTGCGGCTGAGCCTGCTCGATCACGGGATCATCGCCGCGCAGGGGGAACGCACCGACTCCCTGGGACAGATCTCGGCGAAGTGGACCCTCGGCCCGCGCTCCGGTCCTCAACGGGTCCGCGTGGAGGTGGGCAATCCGCGGACCCTCGCCCCCTTCACGGTGAGCGGCATCGGGCTTCCCGGCCCCGCCCGAAGACTGGTGGTCAAACCGGGCGACATCGAGGGCGTCGCGGGCCGGACGCTGGCGCAGCCGGTGGTGGTGACGGCGGTCGATGCCGGCGGGAACCAGGTGCTGGAAGGGCTTGTATCGGTGCGCGCCCGGCAGGGACGCGTGGCCGACACGCTCGTCAAGTTGGACACCCAGGGGCGGGCCCTGGTGCAGTGGACCCTGGGCGACACCGCGGGGATTCAGGTGCTCGAAGTGCGGTCGCCGGGGGTGGACTCGGTGGTCCGGGTTCAGGCCACCGTCGCATCCGGTCCCGCCGCCGTCCTGACCCTGAAGGCGGAGATCGCAAAGCCGGGGAGCCCGGTGGTGGTCACGGCGCTGGTGAGCGACCGCTTCGGTAACCCCGTGGCCAAGGCGCCGGTGAGCTTCGCCGCCAGCGGCGGCAAGGTGGCACTGTCCAAGGTGCCGAGCGATCGGGCCGGTCGGGCCACCACCAGGTGGACCCCCGCTGCCGGCGGCAAGCCGCAGACTCTCACCGCGAAGCTTCCAGGGACCAAGCTGGTGGCGACCTGGTCGCCGCCGGCCGCCACCCCCCCGGCTGCCAGCGTATCCACCCCCGCCACGGGCAAGAAGCCGACGGCCGGCGCCACGAAGAAACCGGTGGTGACGGCGGCGCGGAAGCGCCAGTAGTCGGCCGCTACCGGAGCGAGCTCAGGAGGCTCTGCAGATTCAGCGACCGGGCCTGGCTCTGTACCTGGGTCTGGAGCTTGGGGAAGAGCGCCTTCGCTTCCTCCTGAAAGCGCCCAAACAACTGCTTCAGGTCGGCGGTGGTCAGGCTTCGGCCCTGCGCGTAGTACTGCTTGGCGACGTGACCCAGCGCGTAGGTCGAGGCGAACGTCACGGCGGCTCCCGCGGCGACCCCCGCCGCGCCCCCGACCATGCCGCCGAACAGCCCCTTGGTCAGCCCCCCGAACAGCTTGCGTACCGTTCCCTCGACCACCTGGGCGGCGGCCCCGATGCCGAGCGCGCCGGCCAGGTCCTTCACCTGATCGGCGTCGAGCGTCTGTCCGTGCCGCTGTCCGATGCGATACACCATGCGGAGCTGCACCGGCAGGATGGCGAGGTTGGCGAGTCCCTCAGGCAACAACTCGAGCGCGGCGGCGATCACCGCCTGCTGCTGGATCCAATCGTCCAGCCCCTCCACGCCCGGCGGATCGCCGGCGTGGACCTCGGCGGGACCCCGCGTTCCGGCCGCCGCGGCCCGGGCACCATCTTCGAGCGCCGCAGCGGTGGCGGCGTCGATGCCCAACGCGCTCTTGAGCTCGCCGAGGAAGCGAGTCTCCTGCTGGTTGGCCGGGCCGTCGCTGTGGCAGACCAGGGTGGCGGTCTCGTAAGCCTGCCGGCGGGCCTCGTCGTCCGAGAGACGGCCGGTGACATCGGCCAGGCGGAGCTGCCCCATGGCGACCTGCGCCGCAATCCGCTCGGCACTGCCGGCGCCCAGCTCCGCGAGGAAGCGATCCAGCTGGGGCTTCTCCCGGTCGGTGGTCTGCCCGTCACACAGCGCGGCGAGCAGGGCGATGGTCACAAGGGGTTCGCGATCGGACTCGTTCATGGCACCTCTCCCCTCCCTGACGGTTCACCCGCTACCGCGCCAGCCCCAGCTGCTTCAGGAAGCCGTACGCGTCATAGTAGTCGCCCTGGAACACGATCTGGTCACCCCGGAGCCGGATCAGGGTCGCGCCGGTGAAGCGGAACGTCTTCCCCGTTGGCTTGGTCCCGTCGGCGAAGGGACCGGTGTGGGTCCCGCTGAAGGTCCAGGTAAATGCGATCCCATCGGGGCCCACGATCGGCGGCGTGGAATCGCGCACCCAGCGGCAGTCTGGCGCGGCGGTCATGAAAGCCTGAATGACGTTCTTCCGGGCCGAGTCGCGACTGATCTGGGGCACACCGACCGTGGCGTCGTAGTAGACCACGTCGTCGGCCATGACGCTCGCGGCCCGCGCGGCATCGTGGGCATTCCACCCCGCCAGGTACCGATCCACCACGGCGACCGGATCCACCGCCGGCGGAGCCGGGGTCCGGGCGGGCTCGGGAGGGGGCGCGGTTCGGCACGCCACGAGGGCCGACAGCGCCAGTGCGGCGGAGAGCGAAGAACGCGACATCGGGCAGCTCCAGCGGGAGACGGGTAAGGGAGCGAGACCGGGTGATCGTAACAGCGCCACGCCGTCCGGGCCAGAGAGGACTGGCTCAGTCGGCCCGCCGCCGGTACCATCATGGCCATGCCTCGACACCCTTTCGCGATCGTCGCCCTCGCGCTCTGTCTCGCCCCCGACGCCCCCGCCCAGACACCCGCTCCCATGACCCGCCCCAGTACCCTCGCGGGACGCTCCGCGGTCTACGCGCCCCACGGCGTCATCGCGACCAGCCAGCCGCTCGCCACCGCGGCCGGTCTTGCCGTGCTGCAGCGCGGCGGCAACGCCATCGACGCGGCGGTCACGGCGGCCGCGGTGCTCAACCTGGTCGAGCCCCACATGACCGGGATCGGGGGCGACATGTTCGCCCTGCTCTGGTCGGCGAACGAGCGGAAACTGGTGGCCCTCAATGCCGGCGGCCGGGCCGGCGCCGGCATGACCCGCGACGCCTTGCTGGCCCGCGGCCGGACCGAGATTCCGATCGACGGCGCCGAGTCGATCACCGTGCCCGGAGCCCTCTCGGGCTGGGCGGCGCTGCTCACGCGTTACGGGACCATGACCCTGGCCCAGGCCCTCGAGCCCGCCATCAGGTTGGCCGAGGACGGCTTCCCGGTCTCACCGGTCATCGCGCGACAATGGGCCGCGGAAGTCGAACGGCTCAGGCGGGATGACGGCGCTCGGGCGCTCTTCCTGATCGACGGAACCCGGGCGCCTCGCCCCGGCGAGTGGTTCAGGAATCCCGATCTGGCCCGCTCTCTCCGGGCGATTGCCCGGGGCGGGCCCGCGGTTCTCTACGGCGGAGCGCTGGGACAGCGGATCGTGGACCGGGTCAAGGCGCTCGGCGGGTTTCTGACTATCGAGGACCTGCGGGCGCACACGGTCGAGTGGGTCGAACCCATCAGCGTGCCGTTCAAGGGATATCGGGTCTGGGAGCTGCCCCCCAATAACCAGGGCGTCGCGGCGCTCGAGATGCTGCGCATCCTGGAGGGCGACGACCTCCAGGCCCTGGGTCACAACAGCGCCCCCTACTTCCACCGCCTGATCGAGGCCAAGAAGCTCGCCTTCGCCGACCTGGCCCGCTACATCGGCGATGCCGCCACGATGACCCATCCGGTCACCGACCTCCTGAGCGACCGTTTCATCGCGGCCCGCCGGGGCCGGCTCGATCCCGCCCGGGCCACGGAGCGGCAGGAGCCGGGCGAGGCGGTGAGCCAGAGCGAGACCATCTACCTGACCGCCGCCGACTCGCAGGGCAACATGGTCTCCTTCATCAACAGTCTCTTCGAGGCCTTCGGCTCTACCGTCGTGGTGCCGGGCACCGGGTTCGCGTTGCAGGACCGGGGCGCCGGCTTCACCCTCGAGGCCGGCAGTCCCAACACCGTGGCCCCGGGCAAGAAGCCATTTCATACCCTCATTCCCGGATTCGTGACCCGGACCACCTCCCGGGGCGAGGAGCCGTGGATGAGCTTCGGAGTGATGGGAGGCTCGATGCAGCCCCAGGGCCACGTGCAGCTGCTCCTCAACCTCCTGGTATTCGGAATGGATCCCCAGGCTGCTGCCGATGCACCCCGCTTCCGGCACTATGCCGGCCTGCGCGTCGGCCTCGAAGCGCCGGTACCGGATTCGGTGCGTGCCGCGTTGAGCGCGATGGGCCACCGGGTCGAGGAACTCGCACCGGGGAGCGCCGGGGGCGCCCAGTTGATCGTCCGGCTGGAGCGAGGGTACGTCGCGGCCTCCGATCCGCGCAAAGACGGCATGGCGGCGGGATACTGACATGACCGGACCGCTCCGACGGGCCGGGGGAATCGCCCTCGCCCTCGCGACCGTGGGGCTCTCGCTCCAGGCCCAGACAACCGAGCGCGATCGGGAGGCCCGGGCCATCTTCGCCGAACTGATCGGCATCAACACCACCCCCGACCGGGGGAGCACCACCCCCGCGGCCCAAGCGGTGGCCCGTCGGCTCCTGGCCGCCGGGTTTCCCGCGGGCGATGTCGCCGTGGTCGGCGCCGACAGCCAGCACCAGAACCTGGTGGCGCGACTCCGGGGAACCGGCCGCCGCCGCCCCATCCTGTTGCTGGCCCATCTCGATGTGGTGGAAGCGCTGCGGGAGGACTGGACCCTCGAGCCGTTCACCCTGACCGAACGGGAAGGCTTCTTCTACGGTCGGGGCACCAGCGACATCAAGGACATGGCGGCGATCTTCACCGCTACGCTCCTCGAACTGAAGCGCTCCGGTGTCCGGCCCGATCGCGACATCATCCTCGCGCTCACCGCCGGCGAGGAGTACGGTCCCGGGAACGGAGTCGAATGGCTGCTGGCCAATCGGCGGGAGCTGATCGACGCGGCCTACTGCATCAACGGCGATGGCGGCGACCCGTTGGCTCGCGATGGCGTACCCTACGCCCGAAACGTTCAAGCCAGCGAGAAGGTCTACACCGACCTGCAACTGGAGGTACGCAATCCCGGCGGCCACAGCTCCCTACCGGGCCCCGACAACGCCATCTACCGCCTAGCGGCCGCGCTTACTCGGCTGGGCGCCTATCGCTGGCCCGCCCGTCTCAACGAGGTCACCAGGGGATACCTCGACCGGGCGGCGGCGAGCAATCCGCCGAGCGTCGCGCGGGACATGCGGCTGGCGGCGCGGGGGAATCCCTCCGCCATCGCCCGGCTCTCACTCCATTCGCCCTACCTCAACGCCCTCTTCCGCACCACCTGCGTGGCCACCCGGGTCACCGCCGGTCACGCCGACAACGCCCTGCCCCAGCTGGCCCGCGCCACCGTCAACTGCCGCATGCTTCCCGACGAGCGACCCGACAGCGTCCTCGCCACCATCCGGCGGGTGGTGGCCGATACCGCGGTGGCCGTGAGCGTCCTTTCCCCCGCGGTCCCCTCCCCCGCTTCCCCCCTCGTGCCGGAGGTGATGGAGCCGGTCGAGCGGATCACTCGGGCGATGTGGCCCGGGGCCACGGTGGTGCCCAGCATGGAGACCGGCGCCACGGATGGCCTGTTGCTGCGCAACGCCGGGATTGCGGTCTATGGCGTGTCGGGGGTGCCGCTGGATGTGGAGGACATCCGGGCGCATGGGAAGGACGAGCGGATCCGGGTGAGCGCCTTCTATCAGGGAGCGGAGTTCACCGAGCGGCTGGTGCGCGCGCTGACCGGCGGCGAATAGGTGCGCCTATCGCCGGAGCCAGAACCCCAGCACGCTCCAGCTCGCCGCCTGGCCCAGAAGGGCTGACCCCATCGGCGCGCGGCGGAAGATGCCGCTCAACCAGGCCGGCATCAGCGCCGCCCCACCCGGGGTGGCGCGGTATCGCTTGAGCGCATCCCGGAGGGCGGCACAGGACCGCCACCGTTTCCGGGGGTCCCGCGCCAGACAGCGGTCGACGATCGCCGCCAGCACCGAAGGCACTTCGGGGGCCAGGGACCGAAGCGGCGGCGCGTCCTTGACGGTGCGCTGGGCCGCGAGGGAAATCGCCGACTCGCCGGTAAAGGGCAGACGGCCGGCGAGCGCCCGGTATGCCACCAGACCCAGCGAGTAGATATCGGTCCGGAAGTCGGCGTCCCACCGCCCCAGCGCCTGCTCTGGCGACATGAACGCCGGCGTGCCGAACCCCTTGTACACCTCCGAGCGGGACGCCTCCGAGGTCCGCAGCGTGGCGATCCCGAAGTCGGTCAGGAAGGGCCATCCACCGTCATCGTGGAGCAGGATGTTGGCCGGCTTCACATCCCGGTGCACCACGCCCTCGGCGTGGGTGTGGGCCAGGGCATCGGCGATGGCGATGACGATCCGCAGCACCTCCGCAACCGGCAGGCGGCGACCCTCCGGCAACAGCTCCCCCAGGGACTGCCCCGGGATGTAGCGCATGACCGCCATCGCCAGGTTGCCCCGGTGATGGAACTCGTGGCACGGCACGACGTGCGGATGTGCCAGCCGGGCCGAAATCATCGCCTCTCGGCGGAAGCGCTCCCGGTTTTCCAGGACGGCGCCCTGATGGGGGTCCAGCAGCTTGAGCGCGACCTGCTTTCCCTCGAGCCGGTCGAAGGCCAGCAGCACGATGCTCATGCCGCCCCGGGCGATGACCCGAACCACCTCGTACCGGACACCGGTGAGCGTAGCCACCTGCCCCTGGAACTCGGCCAGTTCCTGGGCTTCGGGTACAACGCCGTTGTCGAGGATGCTCGCGGTCATGGTGGAAAACCGGTTTGGATAGTGTCCGATAAGGGCACGTCTCGTGCCGTTGAAACGTCTTGCCTTCTTATTGTTGGGAAACGACTTACCACGCCTCTCCGACCCCTGTACGGCCAGTTCCGGGATTCGGAATCCCAAAAACGGACGCGGTGATCCTGTCGGGCCCGCTCGGTCCGCACTCGATAAGACACCTGACAACAGCGTAGGGTTGCGATCGGTGACGGGAGCCTGACCGGTATATTCCGCCACCTTCCCCCGGACCGACCCGTGACGCTCCGTCCCTTTCTCTTCCTCCTGGTTAGCGCCGGCTCGACCCTCACCATCGCGGCGCAACAGGCTCCCACCACAGCCAGGCCCAGGGCCCGGGCGCTGGGCGTAACCCCCGGCACCTTCCCCCCCGGCCCGCTCAACGCCATTACCGACGTCGCCGGTGTTCGGGTGGGACAGGTGACCATTCGCCAGGGCGACTCGGTCCGCACCGGGATCACCGCCATCCTGCCCCACGGGGGGAACCTCTTCCTCGATCGGGTGCCGGCGGCGATCCACGTGGGGAACGGGTTCGGCAAGCTGCTGGGCGTGACGCAGGTACAGGAGCTGGGAGAGCTGGAGACCCCCATCCTCCTCACCTGTACTCTCTGCGTCTGGAAGGTGGCCGATGCCCTCGTGACCGAGCTGCTGGCCCAGCCCGGCATGGAGGAGATCCGATCCATCAATCCAGTGGTGGGGGAGACCAACGACGGTTACGTGCTCAACGTCATCCGCCGCCGACTGGTCGCCGCGGGTGACGTACACAACGCCCTCGCAGGCGCCACCGACGGGCCGGTCCAGGAAGGGAGCGTCGGCGCCGGCACCGGGACCGTCGCGTTCGGGTGGAAAGGCGGAATCGGCAGCTCGTCGCGCCGGGTGCCGGCGGCCGACAGCAGCTGGATCGTGGGCGTCCTGGTGCAGACCAATTTCGGCGGCGACCTTCAGATCCTTGGCGTGCCGGTGGGACGGGCGCTGGGCCGCCGCGGGGTGAGCCGGGAGGGATCGGCCCAGGGGAAGAAAGGCTCGATCATGATCGTGGTGGCCACCGATGCGCCGCTCTCCAACCGCAACCTCGAGCGGCTCGCCTCGCGGGCCATTATCGGTCTGGGCCGCACCGGCTCGGTGGGCGACAACGGCTCGGGCGACTACGTCATTGCCTTCTCCACCAGCCCGGCAGTGCGGCGGCCCCGCGGGGCGCCCCGCCTCGGCGCCGCCGACCTCGGCAATGACGAGATGTCGACCCTGTTCCAAGGGGTGGTCGAAGCCACCGAAGAGGCGATCTACAACTCCCTCTTCGTGGCCACCACCGAGCGAGCGAATGGGTACGTGGTTGAGGCGTTGCCGGTTGATGAGGTGCTGAAGGTCCTGCGGGCACGAGGTGCTGTGAAGTAGGAGCGGTTACAGAACCGAATCACCGCAGAGGCGCAGAGTCGCGGAGGGCCGCAGAGGGATCCGATACCGGCCATCTTCCGCGAGCGCTACCGGGTCGATTGCTGTTGTTTCTTACAACAGCAACAACACAGCAACTGCTGGCTCCTGAATGAGCGAGGCCGCAGTGGCTGGTATCTGCAACCAGCCCTCTGCGGCCCTCTGCGTTCACTGCGCCTCTGCGGTGAATCAGTTCACTTCAGTCTGCGCCTCTCGGGTGAATCAACCCCGTCCCGTCCTACTGCCTGCACGACCCCTTCGGATCCGGCTTCTCCTTGTCCACCACCACCCGGTGGTCGAGGTTCGCGAGCCGGACCGCCACGTCCGCCACCAGCCGGTCCACCCGGGTCATGTGGGGATAGTCGATGTACATCGGCTCGTCGGTCACCTGGTGGTAGTCCGAGTGCCCGCCGGTGGTGAAGAACGCGATGGGAATGCCGTAGCGGGCGTACTCGTAGTGATCGCTCCGGCAGTAAATGTTCATCGGATGGCCGTTGGCGTCCATCGAGTAGTCGAAGGTCAGGTTGTGGTGCCGGTCGGCGTTCACCTGCTCGATGATGTCGCCCAGCTCGCTGGAGAGCCGGCGGGAGCCGACGATCTGCAGGTACCCGGGGTTGCCGTGCAGCGCCGCCCCGTCCTTCGTCTGCCCGGTCACGTCCCAGGCATCGCCCCGGCCCACCATGTCGAGATTGAGCTGCGCCACGATCGAGTCGCGGGGCACGGTGGGGTGATCGGTGAACCAGGCCGAGCCGAGGAGCCCCCGCTCTTCGCCCACGTGCCAGACGAACAGCACCGACCGCCTGAGCTGCTTGCGCATCGACTGCAGCTTCTCCGCGATCTCGAGCACACTGACCGAGCCGGAGCCGTCGTCGTCCGCCCCATTGCTGATCGAGTCGGCCCGCTGGCTCCCGGGGTGAGCCGCCCGCCAGGCCGCGAGGTCGGCGTTGACCTGGGCCTGCTCCTCGGCGGTGGCCTGTCTCCCGTTGTCCTCCGCGCCGCCGGGCCGGACCCGATGCAGGAAAATCCGCATCGAGTCGTGGTCCACCGCGGTCGCGGCTAACCCGATATGGTCGTTGTGCGCCCCGACGGCGAGGTACTGGCCCTTGAGCGCGGGGTCGTTCCCCGGAATCAGGGCCACCACGTTCCGCGCCGGGTATGGCACCGGCTCCACCAGCACCTTGAGGTCCATGCTGACCGCCTTGCCCGGCGTGCCTGGCGTCAGCTGCGCCACCATTCCGTCGAACAACTTCCCCGCACCGGCCTGGGTGAGAAACACGGTGGGGGGAGGCGGCGCCGGGGCGGTGGCCGCTGGATCATCGATGAAAGTGGTCGGCCGGCGGACCAGGCCCAGGAACTGATCGGGGGCGATGACGCCGATGGCGGCGGCGCCGGGATAGCGCCGGCTCGCCACTCGCAGCGTCCGGTTCCCCCCACCGGGAGGCAGGAGCGTCACGACGAGCTTGCCGCTGATCTGGTCCGGGCTCAAACTGACCGTGGTATCGCCCAGACTGCCGCCGAAGACCACGCCCAGGTTCTGCTGCTGGAACGGTTGATTGGCCCGCCCCACCCATTCGGTCCCGTAGGCCAGGGCGGCCCCGCCGGCGCTGAGCCCGGACGTTGTGTCGATCGTCCGGGTCTTGAACGGCAGGGTCTGGAAATACGTGCCGTTGTCGCCCATCGGGGTGAGCCCCATCCGCCCGACTTCACGGGCGATATACTCGGTGCCCCGGAGGTTGCCTGCAGTCCCGGCATCCCGACCCTGCATCGAGTCGTCCGCAAAGACGTATAGCCGGGTCATCAGGTCGTCGGCGGTGATGTCGGCCCGGGTCTTCTTCGGCGCTCGGGTCCGCGGCAGACTGGGAGCCGGCGCCGGGATAACGGCCCTGGGTGTGGCGTCCGGCGCTGGACCCTGGGCCAGGAGCGTGCAGGGAAGTGCGAGCAGCAGCAGAAGCAGGAGAGGGCGCATCGAGAGATCCGGAGAGAGGGCGAGCGAACCGGGAGCGGTGTCAGGTATTACGCGGACATGGGGTGGAACGCTGAACGATGTTGCACCTGCGGAACGTCGGGGAGCGCGACCGGCCCTCCAACCCCCCGACGACTACAGGTGTCTAAGCTGGTACCTCGAACCCGGGCGGACCCCCGTTGTTCCAACTCACCGGCCTCCTGCTCGCGCTGCAGGCCTCGCAGATGGCGGGCGCCTTTCCGGTGCCCCATGCCGAGGGCATTCCCGCCACCGTTTCCATCCTCGAGGCGGTCCGGGCCGACCAGCCGCCGGTGCTGGACGGCCGGGACGATGACCCGATCTGGGCTCGCGCTCCGCTGATCACCGGGTTCCGCGAGATCCGTCCCTCCGAAGACGGCGAACCCCGGCAGCGGACCGCCGGCCGCATCGCCTACGACGCTCGGAACCTGTATGTCTTCGTCCGGGCCTACGACACCGCCCCCGACAGTATCGTCACGTTGTTGTCGCGGCGGGATGTCCAGACCGCCTCGGACCAGATCATCGTAATGATCGACTCCTACCACGACCGACGGACCGGCTACGAGTTCGCGGTCAATCCGGCGGGGGTAAAAGCCGACTACGCCATCTACGACGACGGCAACGAGGACCAGGCCTGGGACGGGATCTGGGACGCCGCCACCCGAATCGATTCGCTGGGCTGGACCGCCGAGTACCGGATCCCCCTCTCCCAGCTCCGCTACCCCGCCGGGAGCACCCGGACCTTCGGGATCCTGCTCTGGCGCAGCATCCAGCGCTACACGAGCCAGATGTCCTGGCCCCTCTATCGCCAGTCGAAGACCGGCTTCGTCTCCCAGTTCGGCGAGCTGAGCGGGCTGACCGATCTGGCGACGCCGCGCCGAGCCGAGCTTACGCCGTACCTCGTGGGCAAGAGCGAGCCGATCGCGAACGGATCCGGGTTCGACCGGCACCAGGGCGCCAACCTGGGCGCCGATCTCAAGTACAGCCTGGCCAGCAACCTGACGCTCAACGCCACGATCAATCCCGACTTCGGCCAGGTCGAGGCCGATCCCGCCATCCTCAATCTCAGCGCCTTCGAGACCCAGTTCGAGGAACGCCGGCCCTTCTTTGTGGAGGGGCGCGGTCTCTTCGACTTCAAAGTCAACTGTAACGCGGTCAACTGCAGCGACGAGGGGCTCTTCTATCCCCGCCGCATTGGCCGGGAGCCGCAGCTCGGTGAACTCTACGGCGACGCCGCCTCGGCCAAGTCGACCACCATCGTCGGCGCCGCCAAGGTCACCGGCCGGCTGCCCGGGGGGATCGGCCTCGGGATCCTCGACGCCGTTACCGATCGCGAGACCGGACCGGGCAAAGCCACCATCGAGCCGCTGGCCAATTACTCCGTGGTTCGGCTGACCCGGGATCATGACAAGGGGAATGGCAGCGTCGGGGTGATCCTGACGGGCGTCAATCGCTCCCTCGACCGCTTGAGCCGGCCCGAAATGCACGACCAGGCCTACGTCGGGGCGATCGACTTCCGCCAGCGGCTCTTCGGGAACCGCTATCAGGTGGCGGGGGCGGTAGACCTCAGTCACGTGGGCGGCAGCCGGAGCGCCATCTACCGGACCCAGACCAGCAATGTGCACCTCTACCAGCGGCCGGACGGGGCACTCCGGGCCGATTCCACCCGCACCTCGCTGGGCGGAGACGCCGAAGAAATTCGGTTCGGGAAGGTCGCCGGCAACCGACTCAAGTTCGAGACCAGCTACTCCCGCCGCTCGCCCGGCTTCGAGCTCAACGACCTGGGCTTCCTGCGTCAGGCCGACCAGCTGAGCTGGAGTACCTGGGCCGGGCTCCGCTTCAACCAGCCGAACGGTGTCTTCCAGCGGCTCAACTGGAACCTCAACTGGTGGCAGTACTGGAGCACCGCCGGGCTTCCCACCGAGCGCGCGGCCAACACCAACATCCACATGCAGCTCAACAGCCGCTGGTGGCTGCACGCCGGCGGCACCCTGGGACAGCTGGGAAGCACCTTCTGCGATCGCTGCGCCCGGGGCGGCCCCGCCCTCCGGCAGGACATGTACCTCGCGCCCTGGATGGGCATCGAGGGCGACCAGCGGGCCAGGCTGGTTCCTTTCATGTGGGTGAACTACTCCCGGAGCGATGGCGGCCGGTCCCGCCGGATCAACCTCAAGCCCGAACTGGACCTCAAGGTCTCGAGCCGGTTCAACTCCTCCCTCTCGCTCGACTGGACCCGCAACCGGGACGATGCCCAGTTCTTCGCCGCCTTCACCGACAGCGTTACCCGGATCACCAGCTACACCTTCGCCCACCTGGAGCAGACCACGGTGGGCCTGACCTGGCGGCTCGACTACACCTTCACCCCGACCACCTCGCTGCAGCTCTACGCCCAACCGTTCATCTCCAAGGGCACCTACAGCGACGTGCGGGAGCTCTCCGACACCCCCCGGGCACGGGCCTACGACACCCGCTTCCAGCCGGCGGCCGATCCCGCCATCCGGAACAATCCCGGAGGGTTCAACTTCAAGCAGTTCAACTCCAACGCGGTCTTCCGCTGGGAGTACCGGCCGGGGAGCGCCCTGTTCGTGGTCTGGAACCAGGGCCGGAGTGCCAGGGACGGCCTCGAGGGCCGGCGCAACTACGGCGGCGACCTCAAGGATCTCTTCTCGCTGCCGGCCCGGAACACGCTCCTGGTGAAGCTGAGTTACTGGCTCACCTGGTGAGGGACCGGTTCATCCGGCTTTACCGTTCCTTTAACCGCCTCGGCTTCATGATCGGGCGCCGTGATTGAGTCGCCTACTCGAAGCCGAGGTTACGATGTCGCTCCGCACCGGTCTTCTCGTCGCGCTGGCACTGCTGGCCGGCAGTCCCGCGCTCCTTGCCCAGTCCGCTCCCGCCCCGGCGGCCCCCGATTCGGCTGGCTGCTGCCAGGCCCGACGCGCGGCCAAGCCAGACTGCATGTCAGGCATGATGCAGGGCATGCGGCACATGCCCGGTGGCATGATGGAGGGCGGAATGACCCAGGAGCATCGGATGCCGATGCCCACCGCCGCGGAGGAAGCCCGGCTCGACAGCCTGGTCAGCGTGATGCACCAGAGCAAGGGCGACAAGAAGCTGGCGGCCATGGAAAAGGTGCTGGACCAGCTGCTGGCCCACCGCGCCGCGATGCGGGACCACATGCGTCAGATGATGGAGGGGATGGGTGGGATGATGGGCGGCTCCCCCGATCACGCGCCGCATAACTGAAGATCGTGGAGTGGCCGGCGCCGCGGGGCCCCTTGAGATCCGACAGGGGCACCTCGCGGCGCTCGGCCGGAGTCAGTCGTAGCGCAGCGCCACGTTGGGGTCCACCGCCACCGCCCGACGGGCCGGCAGCCAGGTCGCGAACAGGCTCGTGAGACCGAGCGCCAGGCTCACGCCGGCGTACATCTCCCAGTTGCCGGTGTTCACCTGGAACAGGACCAGTTTGAGCCCCTTCGCGAGCAGCATGGCGAGCACCACCCCCGCCGAAAGCCCGATCAGCGCCTGCCACCCCCCCTGCTTGAGAAACATCCCCACCACGTCGCGGGCACTGGCGCCCAGCGCCATTCGCACTCCGATCTCCCGGGTACGGCGCGAGACCGAGAAGCTCATCACCCCATAGACCCCCACCGTGGCCAGGAACAGCGCGGCCGCCCCGAAGATCACGAACAGGGTCCCGAAGACGCTGTAGAACCAGCCGTTGCGGGCGATGGCATCGGCGAGAGTCCGCACAAAGTAGATCGGCTGGTCGGGGTCGATGCCGCTTACCGCCTGCTGCACCGGCCCCGCCATGGCCATCGGGTCGCCACGGGCCGCCACGATCAGACTGAGGAATCGGTAGTCACCCTGTGCCACCGGTGTCAGCACCGCGGTCCGGGTGGCCTCGCTGTTGTCGGTTCCGTCGTACCAGACGTCGGGGATGACCCCCACGATGGTGAGCCACGGCTGCTTGCTCTCCGCCCCACCGATCTGTATCCGCCGTCCCAGGGGCGAGCCCGCCCCCAGGTGTTCCCGGGCGAAGCGCTGCGTCACCACCGCCACCGGAAGCGCCCCGCCGATGTCGCCCGCCCCGAATCCCCGCCCCTCCACCGGAGTCACCCGGAACGCAGTGAACCATCCGGGCGTGACCGCCACTCGGCGGGTGACGGGGTAGTCCTGCTCTTTGGCGTAGGTGGTGCCTTCCAGCGCGAAGTTCTCCCGCCACCCGTTGAGCCCCGGCAGTGCGGTCGAAAGCGCCACGCCCTGCTGCCCCGGCACGGCCCCGAGCCGTTCCTCCAGCGTGGTCCAGAACCGGGCGTGGCTGGCGGAATCGGGATAACTGCTCTCGAAGAGCCCCACGCGGGCGGTGAAGATGCCCGCGGTGGGCACCCCGTAGTCGAAGCGGGTGAGGGTCCACACGCTCTGGATCATGAATCCCGCCGCCACCAGCAGCCCCCCAGAAAGCGCCAGCTCGGCAACGACCAGCATCCGGCTGAACCGCCCGATCCGAAGCGAAGAGGCCCCGCGACTCTCGTCCTTGAGGACCTCCTGGATGTTGCCGCCGGTGGCCTGCAGCGCCGGCAGCACCCCGCTCACCAGCGCCGCCAGAATCGTGATGCCGGCCGAGAAGGCCAGTACCGTGCCGTCGACTTTGATGTCGATCCAGAACGGCGGCTCCACGTCGGCCATGGCGTTCATGAACATGCGACTGCCCGCCCACGCGATCGCGATACCGAGCAGCGCCCCGATGGAGGAGAGGACCAGCGACTCGGTCAGCAGTTGGGAAACGATCCGCCAGCGGCTGGCGCCCAGCGCGGTGCGGACCGCGACTTCCTTGGTGCGGGTGGCGGCGCGGGCCAGGAGCAGGTTGGCCACATTGCTGCAGGCGATGAGCAGGACCCCGAACACCGCCGCCATCATGGTCCACAGCATCAGCACCGGCTCCTCCCCGACGTACTCCTCGGTGAAGGGCTTGATGATCGAGGTCATCCCCTCGTTCTCCTTGGGATGCTCGGTTTCGATCTGGCGGCTGAGTCCGACGAAATCCTCCTTGGCCATCGCAAGCGTCACGCCCTGCTTGAGACGCCCCATCACCTCGTAGGTGTCACCCTCGCCCCAGGGCTTGGCCAGTGGGTTCACCTCCAGCGGCAGCCAGATGGCGGAATTGGTGGGAAACATGAATCCCCGTGGCATGATCCCGACGATCTGACGGGTGACCCCGTTGGCCCGGAGGGTCCGCCCCACGACATCGGCGTCCCCCCCGAACCGGTTCTGCCACAGGTCCCACCCGATCAGCGCGACCGGCGCCGCGCCCGGCAGATTGTCCTCGTCGGTGAACAGCCGCCCCTTCGCCGGCTGGATCCGGAGCTGGCGGAAGGTCGACGCGGTGATGAACCCACCCTCGTAGCGCTCGGGCTTGCCCTCACTGCCGCTGACGTTGACCGTGCCTTCGCTGAAGGCGGAGAGGTCCTCGAAGCTCTTCTGCCGGTCCCGCCAGGCCGCGAAGTCGCTCATCGGAACCTCAATCGAGTTGAGGCCCTTGGCCGGCTGGGCCCGCTCGAGGTGCATCAACTGCTCAGCGTGCTCGAACGGCAAGCCCCGGAGGATGCCACCCCAGGTGATGCTCCACATCGTGGTGGTGAGGCCCAGACCGAGCGCGAGCGCGGTGATAGCGATGGTCGCGAGGCCGGGGTGCTTCACCAGCATCCTGAGGCCGTACTTGAGATCGGCGAGGAAGACGCTCATCGATCAACTCCCCGAGAACGGGCTTGCGGAAGACAGGCAGGAATCCAGTGTGATACGGGCCGAATCTCCCGGCAGTTTCAAGGCGAAACATCTCTGAAACGTCGGGCGTAACGCCCTGTGTGTCTTGAACTTCCGGGGGCTCGTTGACGCCGGCGCCACCGGTGACAGCAGCCGCGATTCTGGCTTTCTTATAGTAGACATGCCATCCAACCTCCCCTCGACCGTCGAGCCCCTCGCCCCGGCGCCAGCCGCGCCCGTTGCCGCGCCGGAGGCCCTGCCCCGAAAGGACGAAGCCACCCGCAAAGCCGAGCTCAGGCGGATGAAGCGGATGGCGGGCGGGCTCCTGGTGGTCGCGCTGGCCGTCTTCCTGGCGGCCCTCCTGCTGGAACCGGCCTATCCCTGGCTGGGATTCGTTCGCGCCACTGCGGAAGCCTCGCTGGTGGGAGGCCTGGCCGACTGGTTCGCCGTGACCGCTCTCTTCCGGCGTCCGCTGGGTCTCCCGATTCCCCACACCGCCATCATCCAGACGCAGAAGGAGCGGATCGGTCGGGTGTTGGGGAACTTCGTGCAGAATCACTTTCTCTCGAAGGAGGTGCTGGCTCTGCGGCTCAAGTCCATGCGGGTGGCCGAGCGGGCGGCCCGCTGGTTGAGCGAGCCGGCCAACGGGACTCGCATGGCGCGGCACCTCGCCGCGGGCGTGGTGCGCACCATGGAGGCGGTGCCGGACGAGCAGGTGCGCGGGTTGATTCAGGACACCGCGGTCAGCCGGATCAAGTCGGTCCCGGTCGCACCGATTCTCGGCACCGTGCTCTCGGCGGTGGCGAGCGACCGGCGGCATCAGATGCTGCTGGACGAGGCCCTCCGCCTGGCCAGCGACCTGATGGAAAAGAACCGGGAAGAGCTCCGCACCCGCATCAAGGAGGAAAGCCCCTGGTGGGTGCCCGGCGCGGTGGATCAGGCTTTCCAGAAGAAGCTGGAGACCGCTTTTCAACGGCTGGTCGACGAGATCAAGCTCGACCCCTTCCATCCGTTGCGTCAGAAGTTCGACGTGGCCTTCACCGATTTCGTGGAACGCCTCAAGCACTCACCGGAGCTGAGCGCGCGGGCGGAGACGATCAAGGCGGACCTGCTGCGTCATCCGGCGGTCACCGACTTCGCCGCCTCGCTCTGGGAACGGGCCCGGAGCGCCGCCGGCCGCCTCACCACGGACGACGATGGACAGGCGCTCGAGCCGCTGGCCCGGGGGATCACCGCCATCGGCGGATCGCTGCTGGCCAAGCCGGAGCGCCTGGAGG
This sequence comes from uncultured Gemmatimonadaceae bacterium, assembly GCA_964642475.1. GTDB lineage: Bacteria > Gemmatimonadota > Gemmatimonadetes > Gemmatimonadales > GWC2-71-9 > JADJOM01. The sequence continues at coordinate 279,820 of CAZXRC010000001.1, forward strand.
AGCTGGACGATTTCCTCACCGGCTTCGCGGCCTCGGTGCTGGAACGGCATCGCCACGAGGTGGGCACCCTGATCGCCGAGACCGTGCGGCAGTGGGATCCCGAAGTGGCGGCCGAACGGCTGGAGCTGGCAGTAGGAAGGGACCTGCAGTTCATTCGCCTGAACGGCACGCTGGTGGGGGGCCTCGCCGGCCTGGTGATCTACACCGTCTCTCTCTTGCTCAGGTGAATCATGCGTCTGGACGGGATCCCCTTCGGAGTCACCGAGTGGGCGCAGGTCGAGGCGGTGGAGCGCCCTGGCGAGCAGGGCACGGTGCGCTCGCGGGTGCGGCAGTTCGAGGCGGTGCGGGTGCGGATGGTGGAATACTCGGCCGGGTACCGGGCCGATCACTGGTGCGCCAAGGGCCACATTCTGCTCTGTCTGGCCGGCGAGCTCCACACCGAGCTCGAGGACGGCCGCCAGTTCGTGCTCCGTCCCGGCACCAGCTACCAGGTGGCCGACGACGCGGAGCGGCATCGCTCCTCGACTCCGTCGGGGGCCACGTTGTTCATCGTCGACTGAGGGTCAATCGCTCCCGCCCAGCGTGGCGGGGAGATGCATCCGCGCGGCCCGCCGGCCGGGCAACCACGACGAGACCAACGCCATTCCCAGCACCAGGGTCACGACGGCCAGAAGCGTGATGGGATCGCGGGGCGTGACCCCGTAGAGCATCTCCCTCACCCAGCCTCCGCCCGCCAGGGCGACCGCCCCTCCGGCCAGCGAGCCGGCACCGGCATACCCCAGGCCCCGTCGGATCACGTCACGCGTGACCCGAGCGGGATCGGCGCCCAGCGCGATGCGGACGCCGATCTCCCGCCGGCGCTGCCGAACCAGATACGACATCAGTCCATAGACGCCGAAGGCGGCCAGTCCTGCGGCAACCGCGGCGAAGGCTGTCACCAGCGACATCCAGCGGCGGGGATCGGACAGCGAATCGCGGACCCGATCCTCCAGCAGCAGGGGACGGAGCGGCAGTTCCGGGTCGAGCGCGGCCAGCGCGGCGCGAAGGGCCTGCCGCGATTCCGCGCCGGCATCGGCGGTGCGGAGAATGAGATTCACCTGCCGCGGTCCCGCCTGCTTTACCGACTCGTAGACCGCCTCGGACGAGCCCGAAAGCCCCAGGTACTTCACGTCCCCCACCACCCCGATCACGGTCGACGGCGTACAGGTGCGGCAGCCGCCGGAGTAGAGCTGCCGGCCGACGGCGGACGCGGGGCCGTAGTACCGGGTGGCCCAGGCCTGGCTTACCACCACCACCGGCGGCCCGCCCGCGGTGTCTCCCGGCTCGAAAAGCCGGCCCTCCCGCAGCGGGATCCGCAGCGCGGCGAAGTAGCCGGGCGTCACGGCCGACCAGGCGGCCACCGGCTCGGAGACCCCCGCCGGCACCGGCTGGTCCAGCAGATCGAAGTTGTTCACATCCCCCGGGTCATCGGGCGGCAGGGCGTTACTCAGCCCGGCGCTGGTGCCGCCGGCCAGCTCACCCGCGCGCGACTCGGCCTGCGTCAGGAATCGCTCCACCGCGGCGGGATCGGGATAGCGGGCCGATGGCAGGGCGAGGTTCACGGCAATCACGCCCCGGGGATCGAAGCCGGGATCCACCCGGCTCAACCGGACAAAGCTGTTGAGCAGGAGCCCCGCCCCGAACAGGAGCGGCAAGGCCAGGGCGAACTCGCCCACCACCAGCAGACTCCGGGCGCGGCTGTCCCCCGGGGCGGTCCCGGTCCGGGCGGAGACCGGCCGCTCCAGACGGCGGAGGAGCAGCGACGAGATGGGAGAGAGCGTGATGAGGAGCCCGGCGGCGAGCGCGAGGAGAAAGAGGGCGAGCGCGGTCGGCCCGTCGAACGCCACCTCGGCAACCCGCGGTATCGCGTCGGTCTGTCGCCGCAGCACCTCCATGAATCCCCAGGCGACCCCAAGCCCGGTCAACACCGCGCCCAGCGCCAGGAGCGCATTCTCGGTCAGGAGAAGGCGGACCAGCCGGACCCGGCCGGCACCCAGCGCGTTCCGCACCGCCAGTTCGGTGCCGCGGGCCGAAGCGCGCACCAGCGTAAGAGTGGCCACGTTGGCGATCGCCACGAGCAGCACCAGAACCACCGCGCCAGTGAGAAGGGTCAACCCGCGCCCCGCATCGCCCACGATGGTACGCCGGAGGGGGTAGGGGGTCAGCCGTGCCCGCTGATCCCGGAAGCTGCTGGCCCACTGGGGATAGGTTCGATCGCTGATCTCGGCGAGCTCGGCGGCGGCCTGCAGGACGGTGACACCCGGTCGGAGCCGGCCGATGCCCCGGTAGCGGAACGGCCCCCGGCGAGTCGGCGTCACGAGCCGCAGCGCGGGCCAGGCCTCCGCCTGGACCCCCGCCAGGTCGGTGTATCGCCGAGGCAGCACCCCGATGACGGTATGGGTCACCCCGTCGAGCGTGACGGTCCGGCCGACCGCCGCGGTGGCGCCACCCAACACCCGCTCGGCCAGGCGGTAGCCGACCACCGCCACCGCCGGGGCCTCGGGCCGCTGGTCATCGGCGGTGACGAGCCGGCCCGCGACCGGTTCGATGGCCAGGGCCCGGAAGAAGCCGGCGCTGGCCCGGCCGATGATCACCCGTTCCGGCGGGCCGACCCCGGACAGGGCCGCCTCGGCCCGCTGTACCGCGCCGAAGGCGTCGAAACTGCGCTGCTCCGCCTCGATGGCCTGGACATCCACGGTCGAGAGCCCGAAGAGGTTGGTGGGAGAGTTCTGCTGGTAGATCCGCACCAGGCGGTCGGCGGCGGGGTACGGCAGCTGGCTGAAGAGCACGGTGCGGACCACGCCGAAGACCGTGGCGGTAACACCGATGCCAAGGCCCAGGACCAGGACCACCGCGGCGGTGAACCCGGGGTTCCGCCGGAGCGAGCGGAAGGACTGGCGCAGGTCGAGCCCGAAGCCGTCGAGCAGAGCGACGCCCCGGGCATCCCGGGTGGCCTCCTTCCACCGATCGAGACCCCCGAATGCGACCAATGCCTGGCGGCGGGCCTCGTCGGTGGAGATACCCGGCTGCCGGCGCGCTTCGGCCTCGAGCATCAGGTGGGTCTCGAATTCCTCGTCCAGCTCGCGTTCCATCCGGCCGCGGAACAGGATGGCGCGAAGGCGCAGCACCAGATCGGAGAAGAGACTCATGCCGACCCCCGCAAGGGACGGGTCTTGAGGACCCCGGTCATGGCCCCGGCGATCCGCTCCCAGGTGCGGGTCTCCCGCGCCAGCTGCCGACGTCCGGCCGGCGTCAGGGAGTAGTACCGTGCCCGGCGGCGATTCTCGCTGCTGCGCCACTCGGCCCGGATCCAGCCGCGCCGGAGCATCCGCATCAGGGCGGGATAGAGCGAGCCCTGATTGACCAGGAACACCTCCCCCGACAACTGACCGATCCGGTTGCCGATGCCCCAGCCGTGCATCGGTTCGAGCGAGAGCGCCTTGAGCACCAGCAGCTCGAGAGTGCCCTGAAGCAGGTCGGAGGAAGCGCGGTCGGGCGGCATGGCATCTCTTTTAGATGGTCTAGAGGAGAATGCCGCCGCTCTTCTAGATTGTCAAGAAGAGCGGGTCCGGTCGCGGCCCGCGAGGACCTCCTGGTGGCCGCGGGCGGGGGGCACGCCGCCCGGCAGGTCCCGGGAGTCAGGGGAGCCGGTCCCGGTAGCGCTGGCTCATGGGGATCCGGGTGCCGTCCCGGAGCACGACCCGGTACTCCCCGCCGCCCAGGCTCTGCAGCTCCCGGATCCGGTCGAGCGCGACCACGTGGGAGCGATGGACCCTGGCAAAGCGGGCCGGGTCGAGCTCCCGCTCGAGCGCGGTGAAGGTGGTCCGCACCAGGTGCACCTCCTTCCCTACGTGGAGCCGGGCGTAGTTCCCTCCCCCTTCGATCCAGTCGACCTGCTCCACCGCGACATAGCTGGTCCTGCGGCCGAGGATGACCGCAAAGCGCTCCAGGTACCGGGCCGGCTCACGTCGTGCGATGGCCTGTCTGGCCCGGGTGAGCGCCCGGGCCAGACGCTCCTCGTCGTAGGGCTTGAGCAGATAGTCGACCGCGTCGGTATCGAAAGCGTCCACCGCGTGCTCCGCGTGGGCCGTCACGAAGATCACGTAGGGCGACGGCGTGAGGTGCAGGCGCCGGACCAGGGCGAATCCGTGCTCACCCGGCATCCGGATATCGAGCAGGATCAGGTCGGGGCGCTCGCTTCGGGCCCGTTGCAGCGCCTGGTCGACATCCTCCGCCTCGCCCACCACCGCGACATCGGCGTGGTCGGCCAGCATCTGGCGGAGCCGTTGCCGGGCCAGCGGCTCGTCATCCACCAGCAGCACCCGCAGGGTCTTCATGCCGTCCTCTCCATGGGCGTCGGGGCTTCGCGCCAGGGGAACCGGATCCGGATCCGGGTTCCGCCACCGGGCCGCCGGCCGATCGAGAACTCGTGCTGTTCCGGATAGAGCACCGCCAGCCGCGCCCGGGTGTTGCCGAGCCCGATCCCCTCTCGGGCCGGTCCTCCCTCCGGTATCCCCACGCCATCGTCCTCGACCGTCAGCTGGAGAAAGGGGCCCTCACGCGCCGCCGAGATCCAGAGCGTCCCGGGACCGGGGCGTCCGCCGATCCCGTGGGAGATGGCGTTCTCCGTCAGCGGCTGCAGCAGCATCGCGGGGATCAGAGCGGCGCCCAGGGAGGGGGAGAGGTCACGGACCACGGTGAGCCGGGCCCCATGCCGCATCTGCTGAAGGGCGAGGTAGAGTTCGAGCCGGGTGGTTTCCTCGGCCAGGGTCACCTGTCCATCCACGCCGGAATCGAGCGTCAGCCTCAGCAGGTCACTCAGCTTCACCAGCATCCGCTCGGCGGTGCGGGCGTCGCTTCGCACCAGCGCGGCGATGCCGTTGAGGGTGTTGAAGAGGAAGTGCGGTTGCAGCTCGAGGGCCAGCGCGTGGAGGCGGGCCTCCCGCAGCGAGCGCTCCAGCTCGCGGGCCTGTCGCCGTTCGTCGCGCAGCCGGTGTACGATCTGGAGCGGGACGTACGACAGCAGCACCAGCCCGAAGTTCTGGGTGTCGTCCCAGACCATCCGGGTGAGGGTCAGCTCCGGGACGGAGAGCACCCGCGGTTCGAGCTGCAGGGCCCGGGCGAGGAGATGAATCAGGGGCAGCGAGAGCGCCGCGTGGATCAGGCCGGCGGCCAGCGCCACCATCCCCCAGAACGGCGCATGCCGGAGCCAGAGCGACCGCCGGAGCGGGAACCGATCCAGCGCCCGGTACACCAGGGGAAGCAGCGCCGCCCAGAGGATCCAGTCGATCCCCTGGGCCAGGCGTACCTGCTCGACGGTGACCGGGACGCCCCGGCCCAGCAGCTGCTGTGACAGCGGCACCGCGGAGGCGAGATCCAGCAGGAGCCAGCCGCCGAGAACGATCACCCACTCGAGCGGGGTGATCGTCCGGGCGATCGGCGGCAAGGGGGCGCGGCGGGGAGCCATGGGCTTCAACGCTATCGAAGGATCAGGTCCGCCGCTACCGCGCCATCGGGCACCGCGCCGCCATAGCGCCGGAGCAGCTCCAGCCCTGTGGCCACCGTGGCCGTGGCGGCGAGTTCGCCACCCGCGTTGCTGAGCACGATGACGCCGAGATCCCGCCCCGGCTGCAGGAAGATCGTGGCGTAGAAGGTCCCGGTGCTCCCGTCGTGGGTCGAAGTCGGCTCCCCGCCCAGATCGATTTCACCCCAGCCCATCGCGTAGTGGCCCACCGGAGTGTGCAACGCGGCGAAGGTCGCGGCCGTCAGCAGCTCCGGGCGGCCGGTCAGGCCCCGCAGGTGCAACTGGCCGAAGCGCAGGTACTGCTCGATCGACAACGCCATCTCTCCCGCCGGGGCCAGCGCGGCCGGCACCCGGGCGGCATCGGGATCGGTCCGCGGATCGTGAGGCACGAAGCTGGTCCCCGCCTGCTCGTGACCCCAGGGGGCATCCGGGCGACCGATCGCGGGCCAGCCGAACAGGGGCGTGATCCCCAGCGGAGCGAACAGACGCTCCTGCATCAGCTCCTCCCATGCCTTCCCGGTGACCCGTTCGGCCATCGCGGCGGCGATGGCGTAGCCCCCATTCGAATAGAGGTACTCCCCCACCGGCCCCGCCGGCCCGAGCTGGAGCAGCATCGCCGCGCCGGCGTAGCGCTGTTCGGCGGGAGTGCCCGGCAGTGGAGGCACCTCCCTGAAGTCCTCGAGCGGTTCGATCCCCGCGCGATGCTCCAGCAACTGGGCGAGCGTGACCTGCTGGAGCCCCGGGTGAATCGAGCCGGCCAGCTCGGGGAAGACATCGACCGGGCGCATCGTCCAGGCAAGAGCCCCCGCGTCGACCAGGGTGGCGATCATGGTCGCGGTCATCGCCTTCACGTTGGAGCCGAGATGGAAGCGATCCTGGGAAGTGACGGGGGCAGACTGCCCCAGACGGCGCAGACCCTGGGCGCCCATCGCCTCGATGCGGTCTCCGTGGAATACGATAGCGGCCATCGCGGGAACCCCGGTCTGAGCCCGGGCAAGGCGCAGCACACTGTCGAGTGCGGTGCCGGGCAAGGTCGGTCCGGTGCTCTCCGAACTGCAGGCGGTGCCCACCATGGTCAGGGCCAGGACGGTGGGGAGGTAACGACGAAACATGGTACGCTCCAGGTTGTTGGTGAGCCAACGGTGGCGCACCGCGGTCCGGCGGAGGAGACGGATTGAGGGGAACTCCGTTGGAATTGGGACTAAAGGGCCAATTGGTGGGGTGAATTCGCCGGACCGCACCTCCACGGTCGTCGCCGCCGGATCCGAAGGGCTCGTCCCCGGGGGAGAGACGAACTGTCCCGTCACGCGGTCCCCCTGACAGGACACCGGCGTCCTGATTGCCGGACGCGATGCGCGGACCATCGCCCGCAAATGGGCACCCGTTGTTACAACGGGCGACGGAGTCTCGAGGAACGGATCATGCAGCTTCCCCAGGTAGCGGATGACACGTGGTTCGATAGGAGGCCCCCATGCTGACCCTTCTTGCGCTCACTCTTCACCCTCTCGCGGCACCAGCCCCGCGCCAGCCGGACGACCCGCCCATCCGGGTGAGGCTCTCCGAAGAGACCTACGCCCATGGCGACCGCGCCAAGGTAAAGGTCCGCGCCGCCGCCGACGGCTATCTGCTGGTGCTGCGGGTCGATGGCGATGGCCGAGTGCGGGTGCTGTATCCGCTGAGTCCGGAGGACGAGGGTCGGATTACCGGTGGCAAGGACTTCGAGGTTCGGAGCCGGGGCGACCGGGAGGCATTCGTCATCAACGAGAACTCCGGGACCGGCGCGGTACTGGCCGCCTGGTCGGTCGAGCCGTTCAAGTTCGACGGGTTCAGCCGCAACGGGCACTGGGATTACCGGGCCCTGGCCCAGGAGAAGCTCAGCGGCGACCTCGAGTCGGGGTTGCTCGATCTGGTGGATCGGATGAGCGACGGGGAATACGACTACGACGTGGCTCCGTACAGCGTGGATGAGCCGCGCTATATCCGGCATTACACCGGCGGATGGTACGATCCCTGGTGGGGCCGCTACTCCTCGTGCTGGGGCTGCTGGCCGCGGTTCTACGGTCCGGGCTGGCGCATCGGCGTGGGCATCGGTTTCGGCGGGCACCGGTACTTCGGGCGCGGCCGGCACTGGTAGGCTTCTGCAATTCTGTTCACCGGGGCTCGGAGAGCGGCACGCCTTCCGAGTCCCGGTAGTGTCCGGGCCATGGGGTCAGTACCTTCGTGGGAACCCTGACTCTGCCGGAGCCTTGTCGATGCGTTCCAGCCTGTGGCTCACCGCCCTGGTGACCCTGCCCCTGTCGGTCCTCGACGCTCAGTCCCCCGATGCCATCGCCCGGGCCGACAGCCTCCGGGGTTCCCTGACGCCGGAACGGGCCTGGTGGGACGTGGCGTTCTACGACCTGAGTGTCCGGGTGAATCCGGCCGACAGCACCATCCGCGGGGTCAACCACATCAGCTACCGGGTGCGCGAGCCGGGGACCACGATGCAGATCGATCTGCAGACGCCCCTGCTGGCGGACAGCTTCGTGCAGCGGGGGCAGCGGCTCGAGTACCGTCGTGACGGCAACGCGATCATGGTGCGCCTCGCGGCGCCGCAACAGCCCGGGTCGCTGGAGACGATCTCGGTCTTCTATGGCGGCCATCCGCGGGTGGCACGGCGGGCCCCGTGGGACGGCGGCGTGGTCTGGGGAAGCGACAGTCTGGGCCGGAGCGTGATCGCCACGGCCTGCCAGGGAACCGGCGCCAGCGTCTGGTGGCCCACCAAAGACACCCAGGTAGACGAGCCGGACAGCCAACGGGTGGTGGTCACGGTGCCGGATCCGATGACCAACGTCTCCAACGGCCGGCTCCGTTCCACCCGGAAGAACCCGGATCAGACCACCAGCTACGAGTGGTTCGTCTCCGAGCCGATCAACAACTACAACATCGCCATCAACGCCGCCGAGTACGCCCGCCTGAGCGACGTGTACGATGGCGAGGGGGGCCAACTCACCCTCACCTACTGGCCACTCGACTACCACCGGGACGCGGCCTTCAAACAGTTCGCCCAGGTCAAGCCGATGCTGGCCTGTTTCGAGAAGTGGTTCGGGCCCTACCCCTGGTACCGGGACGGCTACCAGCTGGTGGAGACGCCCCATCTCGGGATGGAGCACCAGAGTGGCATCGCCTATGGCAATCACTACCTGAACGGCTATCTCGGCCGGGACCTTTCCGGCACCGGGGAAGGACTCGACTGGGACTTCATCATCGTGCACGAGAGCGCCCATGAGTGGTTCGGCAACAGCCTCACCACCGCCGACCTGGCCGACATGTGGGTCCATGAGGGGTTCGCGGCCTACGCCGAGGCGCTGTATGTCGAGTGTCTCCGCGGGAAGGAGGCCGGGGCCCGATACGTGGTCGGCACCCGGAGGGGGATTCGCAACGACCGGCCCATCACCGCCGACTATGGCCGGAACCACGAGGGGTCGGGCGACATGTACCCCAAGGGCGCCAACCTGCTGCACACCCTGCGGCAGGTGGTAAACGACGACGCCAGGTGGCGGGGGATCCTGCGGGGGCTGCAGACGACCTTCCGGCATGGGATCGTGACCGCCGACCAGATCGAGTCCTACATCAGCACCCAGGCGGGGACCGACTTCAGCCGGGTCTTCCGGCAGTACCTCACCACCACCCGGATCCCGATCTTCGACTATCACATCGACGGGAACACCCTGGCCTACCGCTGGCGCGAAGTGGTCGAGGGCTTCGACCTCCCGGTGCGGGTGCTGGCCGGCGACACGGCCATGGTCCTCACACCGAGCGAGGAATGGCAGACGGTCCGGCTGGCGCGGTCGCTGGAGAGCGTCACGGTAGACCCGAACTATTACGTCCTCACCCGCCGGGAAACGGCCGCAACGCCGTGACCAGCGTGCTGCCGATCGCCGCCCTCGGCTTCTTCCTGGGGATGCGACACGCGACCGATGCGGACCACGTCATCGCGGTCAGCACCATCGTGTCGCGGCACCGCACCGTCGGCAGCGCCGCCCTGATCGGGGCGTTGTGGGGGCTGGGGCATACCCTCACCATTCTGATCGTCGGAGGGGGGATCGTGGTCTTCGGCTGGGTGATCCCCGAGCGGGCGGGCCTCACCCTCGAGTTTGCCGTGGGCCTGCTGCTCATCCTCCTCGGCATCATGAACCTGCGCGGGTTCACCGAACTCCTGACCGAGCTCCGCTCGTCGCCGGGGGGACTTCCCGACCACCCCAAGGTCCACGCGCATCCCCACACCCACGGCGACTACATCCATAACCACGCCCACGCGCACGAGCCCGAGCGCCATCCCCACGACCCCGACCGCACCCCGCTCGGCTGGATCGATCGGCACCTGGGCCAGCTGGGCCTCTACCAGGCGCTCCGCCCGGTGGTGATCGGCGTGGTGCACGGCCTGGCCGGCTCGGCGGCAGTGGCACTCCTGGTCCTGGCCACCATCCAGGACCCGCGCTGGGCTATGCTCTACCTGTTGATCTTCGGGCTCGGCACGATGGTTGGGATGATGCTGGTGACGTCGGCGGTGGCGCTGCCGTTTACGTATACCCGGGTGAGGGCGGAGCGGCTCAATGCCGGCCTCCGCATCGCGTCGGGAGCGATCAGCCTGGGCTTCGGGCTGCTGATGGCGTGGGAGATCGGGGTGAGGCGGGGGTTGTTCGGGGGGTGAGCGGGATGGACACGCTCCGTCACGTCCGCGCCCCTCGGCGCGCCAACCACGGAGTCGTGGCTCAGCGCGGAATGACCGGCTCGGTCAGAACCCGCCCCCGCCCCCACCCCCGCCGCCGCCACCCGACGACCCCCCGCTGAACCCGGACCCCCCCGAGCTCCGCGGCGACGAGGCCATCGTGCTTCCCGCCTTGGCGGTCAGGTCGGACAGCCGGCTCGAGAACGAGCTCATGTCGAACCCGCCTCGGTACCCTGAGCCGCCCACGTACCAGCGGGGCGGGTCCCGGTAGATGTCCTGGAACGCCTGGGCCCAGCGCCGGTCCACCTTGAAGGCCATGGCAAAGGGGAGGAACTTCTCGAACAGCTCCGGCGTCTTCACGATCCGCTCGAAGCGCTCCCCCTCCACCCGGCGCAGGAACTCCTCGAAGCCGAGCACCTTCTCCAGGGTCCGCGCGCCGGTCACCGTCCGGCACGGCATGACCTGCCCGAACAGCGCCACGATGACTCCGCTCAGCGCCGCTGCCAGGAAGAACGGCAGGGGCGTGAGGTCGAACCGGGGCGCGATCGCCACTCCGCCGAAGACCACCAGCATCCCCAGGACCACGCCCCCCGCGGTCCAGTAACCCTTCACCGAGTCGGGACGGGACCGATAGAGTCCCCGGCTCACCAGCCGGGCGAAGATCCCACTCCGGATGGCCGCAAGATGGGTGTAGAACCGGTTCTCCAGGTCCGACAGGCGCACCTCGCGGGCGCCGCCGAAAATGCCGCTGTAGACGGCCTGCTCGTGCGGCTCGAGGGCCGGCGTCGCGGGGCCGTCGAGCTTGTGAAAGACGAACTCCTTCTTAGTCCAGAGCCCGAACAGCACCTCTTCCTCCCGCTCCTCGATCTTGAGGTGTCCCCGAACCGCGAGATCCACCACGGTGGCGGTGATGTCGCGCATGTCGGCCGATTCGTCGAGGAGGGTGCCGGCCTCCGCCGGTGTGAGCCCGCCCGGCGGCTGGTACTGCACTACCACCGGGAGCCGGCGCGGGTCCCGCCCCACCCGGAACCAGAGCGCCAGCATGCCGCTGAACACCAGGACCGGGATCGCCAGCGGCCAGTTGCTGGCCAGAAAGCCCGCCGCCACCTCGGTGGCGGTGGGCTCGGGGACCAGTCCCTTGTCCCATCCCACCACCGCGGTGAGACCCTCGTGGAATCCCAGTCCCCGTGGCATGCGGAGCCGGACGATGGTGCCGGCGGTATCGATCTCGGCGTCTCGCGCGGTGGACCCATAGGCCCCGTTGAAGGCAATCGCGCGGAGACCGGTGGCTCCCGGCGGCAGCCGGATCTCGGCGCTGGCCGCGCCGATCGGCACGTCCCATTCGTCGCCGGTCACGTTCCAGTACAGCTCATCGTGGTCGGCGAAGAAGCGCAGACCGTTTCGGGCCCGGTAGTGCAGCGTGACGGTGCGGGTCGCGTTCTCCGCCCCGGGGATCCAGATCTTGTACTTCAGGTAGTGCCGTTCGCGGGAGCTCTCGACCTTGAGCGCGCGGGCTTCGGGACCCGCGGTGGCGCCGAGAAAATCGAGCCTCAAGGTCCAGTTGAAGCCCTGGGGCGTGCGGTACTCCACCGGGATGGTACGGTAGATCCCGTTCCACGAGCCGGTAAACTGCGCGGTGATCGTCTCGGTCACGTCGATCGTGCCGTCCGGGTTCACCAGGATGGTGGCGTCGAACTGCCGGATGGCGAGGGAGCGTTGACCCTGCGCCGGCGCGGCCAGCGCCAGGAGGAAGAGCAACGGCAGAATCCGCCTCATGCCTGACCTCCCAGATCTACCGATGGGGTCGCCTGCTCCCGGTCGTCGGTCAGGCCGAAGTACTCGCGGGGACGAAACCCCATCGGAGCGGCGATCAGGTTGACCGGGAACTGGGCGATGCGGGTGTTGAGGTCACGGACCACGGCGTTGTAGTAGCGCCGGGCCTCCTGGACGTGATCCTCGATCTCGGTCAGGCTCCGCTGCAACTCGAGAAAGCTCTGCCCCGCCTTGAGGTCGGGGTAGGCTTCGGCCAGGGCCACCAGCTGGCGCACCTGGCCGGCCAGCTCCCGCTCGGCCACGCCGGCCTGGGCTGGTCCCCCGGCGGCGGCGGCCCGATTGCGGGCCTCGACCACTGCCTCCAGCGTGCCGCGCTCGTAGCCGGCGTGGCCCTTCACGACTGCCACCAGGCCGGGCACCAGGTCGTGCCGGCGCTTGAGCTGGACATCGATGTCGGCCCAGGCATTGGCGGCGACCTGACGGAGGCCGGCCAGGCTGTTGTAAGCCGCGATCAGGCCAATCGCGACAAGGCCCAGGACCAGGAGGAGGATGGTCATCGACATCTCTTGGTGTCGGGGTATATGGCTTCGGCGTGTATTCGCGATCCGGCGTTACAGGTCGGGGGCAGTTCGGCAGAAATCGTCGTCACCCGCGAGGAGCTGGCCGATGGGTTCCAACTGACCGACATCAAGTACGCCACCAAGTCGCTGATGACGCGGTCTGCTTCAGTGCCGGTGGAAGGTAATCCGATTGCAACCCCGACTCCGCGGCGCCGTACGGCCCCTCGCCGCCCTTCCAAGGTCATCGGAGTTCCGCTCATGCGACACCATCGATTGGAATGTTGCTGCTGGATCGGGCTTGTTCTGACGTCGGCTGCCGCCGGGCAGGGCGTCGCCCAGTCCACCAGTCTCATGTTCCGGGGCGACCCGGCCCATACCGGAGTCTCTACCGCCCCGCTGTTCCGGGGTCAGGGCGGTGTGGTCTGGCGCTACCGGACCGGGGGCGCCATCCGGAGCACCCCCGCCGTGACCGGGACCCGCATCTATGTGGGAAGCGGAGACGGGGCGCTCCACGCCCTGGATCGGCGCACCGGACGCCCTCTCTGGCGCTTCGCCGCCGGCGATGCGGTCACCGGCTCACCCGCCGTCGCGGGCGGACTGGTCATTGCCGCGACCCAGCACGGCCGGATCTTCGCGCTGGACCAGCAGACCGGACGGCTCCGCTGGTCCCGCCAGACCGGCCCGGCGCTGCCGTTTCACACCTACCCGGCCGGGGCCTGGGATGTCTGGGCCTCGTCGCCGGTGACGGAGGACGGCCTGGTGGTCATCGGCGGCCAGGACGGGCTGGTGTACGCGCTCGACCTCGCGGGCGGCAAGGTCCGCTGGACGGTGAAGACCGGTGGACTGGTGCGGGCCACGCCGGCGATCGGCGACGGGATGGTGGTCGTGGGGTCCTGGGATGGCCGGGTCTACGCCCTCGACCTCGCCAGCGGCAAGCAGCGCTGGGTCCATCGCACCATTGGCGACACGCTCGACTCGCGGACGTTCGGCTTCGACCGGCGGGCCCTGCAGAGCTCCCCCGCGATTGCCGGGGGCCGCGTCTTCGTGGGCTCGCGCGACGGCGGACTCTACGCCCTCGATGCCGCGACCGGGGAGCGACAGTGGCGTGCGACCCACCGCGGCTCCTGGGTGGTGGGCTCGCCCGCCGTGAAGGAAGGAATGGTCTACGTCGGCAGCTCCGACGGGCAGTTCGTGCAGGCGGTGGACGGGGCCACCGGGACCGAGAAGTGGCGCTTCTTCACCGGGGCCAATGTGCTCTCGTCCCCGGTGCTCGGTGCCGGCATGGTGATCGTGGGCACCGAGGCCAGTAACTCCCCCTGGGGCGACCTCCTGGCACTCGATGCCGCGACCGGGACCCTCCGCTGGCGGCTCCGTGAGCCCGAGGCGATCTACAGCTCACCGGTGGCGGTGGACAGCATGCTGTACGTCGGCACCGACGCGGGCGATCTCCTCGCGATCGGCGAGGCGAATCCGGGTCTGCCTCGCCTCGCGGTCTACCACGACTCGCTCCTGGCTCACCGCAACACCATGCCGGGTGCCCGGCTGGCCCGGGAATACTTCGCCGACCTGGGATACACCGTGCTGGGCGCCGACTCGCTCCGCCCCTTCCTCGAGGCCCGCATCGCCGACGAAGCGCCGAGCGTGGTGGTGTTCGCCATGGAGGCGCTGCCGCCGTCGGTCCAGAGCGACACCGGCGCCCAGGGCGTCTGGCAGCGCTACCTCGGGGCCGGTGGCAAGATCGTCTGGCTCGGCACCCTTCCCGGCAGCGCCGTGTTCGATTCGACCGGCCACTTCCTCGGAAACGACCTCCCGGCGGCGCGTCCCCTCACCGGACTCCAGATCGACAGCACCGACTGGAACGAATACCCCTCCACCCCGACGGCGGAGGGAAGGCGCTGGGGACTCACCGGTCACTGGCGAGGGGACATGCCCACCGCGCCGAGCGCGGTGAGCCGGGTCCTGGCGCAGGACAGCGAGGGATGGGCGACGGTGTGGCAGATCGAGTATCGGAAGGACCGTCCCTGGGCCGGGTATCTGCAAGTCTGGGGACTCGGCGCGACCGTCGAACGGCTGCCGATGATCCGGGCGGTGGCGGAGTACGGTCTGACGCGGAAGGTGGCCGGCGAGGGAAAGTGACGCGTCTCGATTCCGCATTCGCCGGCCACCGCACCTGCGTCGATGGGCTCAGTGCCAGGTGAGCCCGAGATTGAACAGCAACAGGGTGTTGGAACCGGGGATCCGGCCCAGCACGGGGTCGGTCTCCTTCTCGAAGAGCTGAATCAACAGGTCGGTGGCGGGAACGAGATAGAGGTTGCGCCCGATCTTGAGCTCGTACCCCACCCCCGCCCCAGCTCCAAACCCGCCCTTGTGCGTGGTGGTCGAGGTGTTGCCGGACTCGCTGCGCCGCTGGATCGAGGCGCCGCCCACTCCCCCCTTGAGGTAGAAGCCGCTCCGGACGTTCGGATACCACAACGCGACGAAGTGAACGTTGCCGCGCGAGAGTGTGACGTCCCGGTCGTCGACGGTCCAGCCGATGGCTTCCCCGCCCAGGATCAGATTCGCCCGCGGAGTGCCTCCGAGACGGAGATACCCGTTTCCACCCCAGAGGCTCTTGTCGTCGAGGCCTTGGGAGAGATTCACCCCGGGACCCAGGCCGAAGCCGATCCAGAATCCCTTCCGGGCGGGGGCATCCTGCGCGACGACCGACCCGGCGGCGAACGCCGCCAGGGTCAGGCCGACGAGGAGTGTGCGAGGCATGGGGCCATCCTTGTTGGGGACAGATCAATCCTACCGAGGTGGAGCGGCGGCGGGGAGCGCGTGCAGCAGTGTTCGTCTCCCGGCAGCGCGGAGGCCTGTGACGGCCGACACAGGCCGACGTTTCCCCGCCTGAACCGTTGCGGCTGCATCGAATCGGCGATGCGATCCGTGGCAACCTGCGGGCATCGCACCCAGGGCGTCGGTTTCCCAGGCGGGACGAACCCTTTCCCGGACATGCGGTTAGCGCAACGGGTCCGGGAGTTGCCATACTGGTTGCTCGACCGAACTACCAGGGTATGCCTGTGACCGAAATCAAGGTTCGCAACGCGGCGCACAGCGAGTTCAGCTTCAGCAGCGCTGACGAATTTCGCGAGGTGGTGGAGACCGGCGGCATCACCGCCGATTGGGAGGTCTACCACGCCACCGCGAAGCGTTGGCTTCCGATCACACACCACCCGGTGTTCCTGGCGTCGAACCGGTAGGGCGCCAGGGGGACGCGCGGCCCTCCCAGGGACCCGCGGCCGCGACGCCCACCGGATCCAGCATCCCCATCCCAAGCGCTGGCCCCCGACGCCCCACCCGATGGTCGGAGGGGATGTGCGCCCGACGCCTCAGGCGGCGGCCGCGCGGGGCGCCACGACCTGCACTTCGAGGGTGAACTTCACCTCGTCGCTGACGACGACCCCGCCCAGCTCCAGCGCCTGATTCCAGGTCAGCCCCCAGTCCTTGCGGCTCAACCTGCCGGTGGCGGTGCTGGCGATCCGCCGGTTGCCCCAGGGGTCGTCGATGGCGCCGCCCTCGGTCAGGGTGAAGCTGACGGGCCTGGCCTCGCCGCGCATGGTCAGGGTGCCGTCGATGGCCCACCGACCCGCTCCGGTCGACCGGACGCCGGTGGAGGCGAAGGTGATCGTCGGGAACTGCGCGACGTCGAAGAAGTCGGGAGAGCGGAGGTGCTGGTCGCGCTGCTCCACACCGGTGTCGATCGTGGAGGCGTCGATGGTCGCTTCGATCCGGACGAGGGTGCCGTCGGCGGCGGTGTCGGCGGTGGCGCTGACGCCCTTGAAGCGGCCCTTCACGGTGGCGATACCCAGATGCTTCACGCTGAACTCGACGGTAGTATGGGTCGGATCAAGTGTCCACAACATGGCCTGCTCCTTTGTCGGTGCTTACGAATGCGAGGGTGAACGGGTGAGGGCGGGGCGCGCACGGGCCCGCTCGAGCCCGCGGATCACCGCGACCAGGGTGTCGCTATCGAGGTGCCCGAGTTGCCGGGCCTGGAGCTCCCGGAGGACCGGCTCGACCCGGAGCAGGAGCTCGGTGCCGGCCGGCGTGATACGCACCACCACCACGCGGCGGTCGGTGGCGGCGCGACCCCGTTCCACCAGCTGCTGACCGGTCAGCCGGTCGAGCAGCCGGGTGATGTCGGAATCGCGGGTGATCATCCGCTCGGCGATCGCGCCGCAGGGCAGCCCCTCAGGGCCAGCCCCGCGGAGTATGCGGAGGACGTTGTACTGCGTGGTGGTGAGGCCGAAGGGCTTGAACGCCTCGGTGGTCTCGTAGGTCAGCTCCGAGGCGGTCCGGATGATGTTCAGCACCGCCTCCTCGTAGAGGGTAGCGAATGGCCGGTTCTGTTTGATCTCGTCCTGGAGCGCCATGTACTCCCACCTTGGTTGACATGCGGTAGACGTCCAAACGTTAGTCGTTATAACGACAATTGTCAAGACTGAAATCCCGCTGCCCACCCAACAACTCACATAAGCCAATGCAGTGGAACGATATAGCGCTCATCAACCGGAGACCGATCCCCAGAACTTCCCTTCCACGAGGCGCGTACTTCGAGGCCATGATCCCCATAATCATCATGGCGGCACTGGGTCTACAGTCTCCCGCCACCGACCCGCTGTTGGTCATCGTCAACAAGCCCGCCTCGACCGTCACCCTGGTCGACGTCACCAGCGCCCATGTGGTGGCAACCCTGCCGACCGGCGCGAACCCCCATGAGACGGCGGCCTCGGCAGACGGACGATGGGCCGTGGTCAGCGACTACGGGGCCCAGGCTCCCGGCAGCACGCTGACCGTGGTCGACCTCGGGTCCCGACAGGTGGCGCGCACAATCGACCTCGGATTTCCTCGGCCCCACGGCATCGCCTTCCTGCCCGACCGACGCACGGTCGCGGTGACATCGGAGACGGCCGGCATGGTGGTCCTGGTCGACGTGGAGGGGGGCACGGTCCGGTCGAGCCACCCGACCGGCCAGGCGGTGAGCCACATGCTGGCCCTGGCTCCCGATGGCCGCACCGCCTACACCGCGAACATCCGGTCAGGCTCGATCTCGGCCGTGGATCTCGGGGACAGGCTGCCGACCCGATCCCTCGCCGTGGGCAGCATGACCGAGGCGATAGGCCTCACCCCCGATGGACGGCAGGCGTGGGTTGGCAGCAACAACACCGGGAAGGTGTACGTGGTGGATGTGGGGGGGTGGCGAGTCCTCGACTCGCTGCAGACCAGCGGGTTTCCCTATCGCATCGCCTTCGCGCCCGACGGCAGGACCGCGATCATCACCAACCCGATGAGCGACGAGATCCACCTGTACGATGTCGCGACCCGGCGGCGCCTGGGGACCATCGCCGGTCACGGCTCACGGGGTGGCGAGGGACAGCCGCTGGCCGCGGTGTTCACCCGGGATGGGCGCACCGCCTACGTCTCCCTGGCAGCGGCCGGAGAAGTGGTTGAAGTGGACGTGGCCGAGCGGACGGCGCGGCGTTACCTGCCCGCGGGAGACGGACCGGACGGGATGGCCCTGGTCGGTGGTTAGACCTGCCGGCATCCACGCCCCTCCCTCAACCCTGGCCGGTCCAAACCTCTGCCCCACCGCCGGCATCCTATCCCCAAACCTCAACGGGGAGGCGGTATGGTTGCACCGAAGCTGATGCTCACGGCGGGGCTGGGGCTGGCGCTCCACTCGGCGGTCGGTGGATGGGTGGTGGTGTCGATCGTCAACCCGCCGGAGTACCTGGAGGCGGGACAATCCTATCGGCTGGAATACATGGTACGGCAGCACGGCCGGGAGCTCCTGGGGGGACTGCAGGGAACGGTTCAGCTGCAGCCCACCGGGACGGCACCCGCGGTGCTGATCACCGTCAGGGCCACTGCCGGCAGCCGGAAAGGGAGCTATGTCGCCACCTTCCGTGTGCCCGATGGGGACCGGATGACGATGAGGATCCAGAGTGGGTTCAGCGGCGGGGGCTGGGGCGACTTGACGGTGACGGGAATTCCGATCGTCCGGCCCGGTGGGGCGAAGCCAAGCACGAGTCCGGTGGAGCGGGGGCGACAGCTCTTCGTGATGAAGGGATGCGGGTCCTGCCACATCAACGGCGCCATTCCGGAGTACCGGGAGGTGAACCGCGGGCTCGAGGGCGTGGCTCCGGAACTGACCGGGCGAAGACTGGAGGCCGCCTACATCCGGCAGCGGCTGACCAATCCATCGAGTCTCCCCAAGATCGGCGATGGCCCGGTGCGGATGCCCGACCTGGAGCTGTCGCAGCCGGAGGTCGAAGCCCTCGTGGCCATGCTGACGGCGTCCTGAGCCCCACCGGTCAGCGTGGCAGCGGCCCCCGGGTCTCCAGCGAATAGTTCCCCGCCGAGTCCACCGCGATCACCACCGTGCCATCGACATCGGTGCGGAGGACTCGGCGCTGGTGAGTCCGGTAGTAGCGCAGCGCCCAGGGGTCGGGGTGGCCATAGCCGTTCCGGCCCACGCTGATCACAACCACCTCGGGTCTGGTGGCATCGAGCCAACCCGGGATGAGCCCGTCCCGCGCTCCATGATGGGCCGCCTTGAGCACATCGACGTCGGGGATCCTGCGGTGTTCCAGCCAGGCGCCGAGCTCCTCCGACTGACTGTCGCCGGTGAGGAGCGCCTTGAAGCGGCCGCGCTCGACCAGCACGCCCAGGCTGAAGTTGTTCTCGGTCTCGGATGAGTCCATCAGCACCGACGGGAAGACCGTCACCCGGACATCGCCGATGCGGACGACCGGCCACGGTGGCGGCGGGGCGGGCACGGCGCGATCGGCGAGCAGCCGCTGGACTTCCCGCCCGGCCTGGTTGATCGGCGGGCGACCGTTGGCGAGGTAGCGCTCCACCGGCCAGTCGGCCAGCACCGCGTCCATCCCGCCGATGTGATCCTCGTGATTGTGACTTGCGATCGCGGCGACCAGCGAGTCGACCCCTTCCTCCTCCAGGTACTGCACGATGTCGTCGCCCCGGCTGGCGTCGACCAGGATGGCCCGGCGGCCAACCTGGATCAGGACCGCATCGGCCTGGCCGACGTCGAGGAACTTGAGGCGGAGGGTGTCGGCGGCGGGTGCCGGACCCTGAGCCCACCCCGGTACCGTCGGCATCGCCAGCAACGCCAGGAGCAGGATGCATCCCCGGCGGCTCACGCCCGCGCCTCGCGCTCGAGGAGGTCGCAGGCGGACCTGATCCCGTCGAGCTGGCTCAGGCGGTCGCGCCAGGCGGCCGCGGCGTTCCTCCGATCCGGGGTGTCGAGGAGCTGGCGGAGTCGGGCGGTCACCCGATCGGCGGTGAAGTGCTTGGGCTGGAGCCACAGCGCGACACCGAGGTCCTGGAGCCGGAGCGCGTTGTCGGGCTGATCGAAGGCCATGGGCATGACGAGCTGGGGTATCCCGGCCGCGAGCGCCTGGGCCACGGTGCCGATGCCTCCATGGCTGACAAGCAGCGCCGCCCGGGGGAGCACCAGCGAGAACGGGGCGTAGCGCCGGTGGAGGATGGTCGGGGGAAGACCGGCGGGAAGCTGCTCCGGGTATCCGGTGAGGAACAACCCCCGGCGACCGAGTCGGGTCAGGGCCTGGGCCGCCGCCGCAAAGAAGGACTTGGCATGACGGTTGGCGCTCCCGGGGGTCACGACGACGGGCGGACCCCCCGCATCGAGGAAGGCCGTCAGCCCGGAATCGATGTGATCGGCCGCGGGATCGTCCCACAGCGGAAAGGAGGCGTAGGCAAACGTGACGGGCCAGTCGGGCTGCCGGGGACCGAACCAGTCGGGGAAGAGTCCGATGACCCGGCGCGAGGAGTTGATCCAGTCCTTGAAGATCCGCTGGACCGGTGGCAGTCCGTGGGTGACGCGCAGGCGATTGAGCTCGGGCGCGATCAGTGGGTCGATGGCCAGCCGGTCGATCAGCCACCAGAAGAGTCGCTTGAGACGGTGTGGCAGTCGGGAAATGTCGATTCCCGGTGGCAGGGCCGGGACCCGGTACGCCGAGCGGATACTCGATGGGGCCAGGTGGATCGTGGCCGCGGGCGCGCCGGTCAGTTCCTCGAAGATCCGCGCGGTGAAAGCGAGCGGGTGGCCGACGATCATGGTCTGCCCCGGTCGGTAGTGTTCCTGGAGCAGACGGCAGCTGTGCTCGAGGGGGGGCATGATCATGCGGAGGACCGTCTGGATCCCTTTGCGCGGGTGCCAGAGATCGGGGTTCCGGGTCGCGGCGTGGTAGTCGTCGTCGCTGGCGGTGGTGACGAACCTGAGCCCGCCGGCAGAGGCCACGCCCCGGTGGGGCTCGGCGCCGAAGAGGATGACCTCGTGGCCCCGGGCCTGGAGTTCGCGGCCGATGCCGATGTAGGGGTGGACGTCGCCGCTGGAGCCGACCGGAGTGAGGAGATAGCGCATGGGATGGGCGAAGGATAATGCGGGCGACGGAACGGATGCCGGACGCCGGGGCTCGATCCCAGGTGCGGTGGGAACGCGAGCGCCCCCACCCGGATCACCCGGTCCTCCGCCGCCCAACTCACTCGCCTGGGAGTTCTCCTGCCCCTTTCCGCGCCGGGAAGCAAGAAGTGAGGAGAGGTGGGTCATCCACCTCTCCTCACTCCACTCGTGCGTGTCACATCTGCTTCTTCGGTCCTGCGGTCCTGCGTTTACATCGAGCCCTTGGCCAGGCCGCCCACGGCGCTCGCGAGCAGGTGGGCCTTGGCCTGGTCCCGGGCCCCGGTGGCGTCCTGATGGAGCTCCGCGCTCAGCTTGCTGAGGGCCTCGCTCCGGGCCGCCCCGGTGCTCTTCTCGGCCGCGGCGAGGGCGGCCCGCACGGTGCCGATCCGGGCGGCGTTCATTCCGTTCCCGCGCTCCAGCTGATCCAGGTAGGCCCGCGCCAGCGCGAAGCTGGCCGGCCAGACGAACTTCTGCTGATCCTGGACGTTGAGGTAGGTGAACTTGACCGTCCTGGCCGCGTCGATCTCGTTCTGGCTCAGCATCGGGCTGGGGGTGAGCTCGAGGATGTCGAGGCCGCGGGCGATCTCCGAGCTGACGATCACGCCGTTGTACCAGTAGACCGACCAGGAGCCGCCGCTCTGCATCTTGGCGCTGTCCACCGGGCCGCGGTCGAAGAAGGCGATCTCCTTGGGGTTGCTGGCATCGGTCCAGTCGAAGATCGAGATGCCGCCCTGGTACCATCCCTGCACCATGACGTCACGCCCGGGCACCGGGATGAGCGAGCCGTTATGGGCCACGCAGTTCTCCTGGGCGGTCTGGGGCGCGGGGAGCTTGTAGTAGCTCTTGAAGGTCATCTTCCGGTCGGCCAGCGTGAAAATGGCGTCGGCGCCCCACTCCTTCTTGTCGGTCACGCGGCAGCGCGGCTGGCCACCCCCGCCCCACTCGTCGGTGAAGAGCACCTTGGTGCCGTCGTTATTGAACGTGGCCGAGTGCCAGAAGGAGAAGTTACTGTCGGCGGCGGCGCCGATCCGCTTGGGGTTGGCGGGGTCGGTAATGTCGAGCAGCAGGCCGTAGCCGCCGCAGGCACCACCGGCCAGGCCGATCGCCGGGTACACCGTGATATCGTGGCACTGGGTCGGCCCGGTCTTGGGGCCGCCGGAGCCCACCAGCTTGTCGACCAGGGGTTGAATGTCGCGCTTGAGCTGGGCGCTGTCCGCCCCGGTGGGGTTGCCGGTCCCGCCGCGGGTCTTGACGATGCTGTCGAGCAGGGTCTTGGCGAACCCATCCGGGAGGACGATCTCCTGATCGCCGATCTTGGCGGTGTAGGCCCCGCGCGCCCGGGCATCGGCGGCGGCCTTGGCGGCGCGGGCCTTGTCCTCGGGGGTATCGCCGTGGCTGGTCACCGGGGCCAGGTCGTTGAAGATCCGGGGCGAGCTGACGATAGCGGCCTGCTCCGGATGGGCCAGCGGCACCCTGATGACTTCGATGCGGAACAGCGCCGAATTGGGGTCTTTGTCCGGGGTCAGGTTGGAGCAGCCGGGGAGCTCGCTGGGCGAACGCACCGGGGCCGAGCCGGAGACATACACGTAGACGTTCTCGGCGTCGCTGGGGCTGCTCACCACCGTGTGGGTGTGCGAGCCACGGCAGGTCTGGACGTTGGCCAGATACCGGGGATTGGCGATGTCGGTGATGTCGAAAATCCGGATGCCGCGGAGCCGGTCCTTGCTGACAGTGTCCGGCACACCCTGCGCGCCGCAGTCGACCCGGCCGCCGAAGCCCTCACCCGAGACGAAAAGCAGGTTCTTGTAGACCGAGACGTCGCTCTGGGACGCGGGGCAGAGGTAGCCCAGCTTGAGCGCCGGCGAGGCGGGGTTGCTGATGTCCCACACCTGGAAGCCGTTGTAATTCCCCTGCATCACATAGGGCCCGGTGAACGCGAGGTCGGAATTGGTGACCCCGTGGAACTTCTCCGAGGAGGGCGTGCTGCTGACCAGCTTGAGGTTCCAGAGCGCCTGGCCGGCGTCGGTCAGGCCGGCACGGAGGCCCACCCGCGGATCGGCCTTGGGGGCGGTGCCGGCCGCCATGGTGCCGCCGGAAGAGGTTGAGGAACCACACGCGCCCAGCGCCAGCACCGCACAGAGCGGGAGGACGCGGCGCAGGTACGCAGTGACGGGTACAGAAGGCATGGACGATTCCGGTGAAGGGAAATCAGCAATCTGGGGAACGGAGAACAGGCAACTCACTGCGACGCCGACAACATGCCGGTCATGCGCTCGATCTCGATGCCCTGGTCGGCATTCATGTCGGACACGAACTTGAAGACTCCATCGTCGCGCGCGGCGCCGGGACTGGCGAGGAGGTCCTTGATCATGGTGAGCGCGCCCTGATGATGCTTGATCATGGCCTGGAGCCAGAGCCGGTCGAAATCGGCGCCGTGAGCCTGGTCGAGGGTGCGGAGCTCGTCCCGCGTGAGCATGCCGGGCATCATCGCGTGCGCCATCCGCTCCATGCCTGGCATCATGTCGTGGGAGGCATCGCCCGAGGGGACCGGCAGTCCCCACTCGCGGAGCCAGCGTTGCATCAGTTGAATCTCGTCGTTCTGGCCCACCACGATCCGCTCGCACAGTGCCTGGATGGCGCGACTGGCGTGGTGGGTCGGGGCCCAGCCGGCGATCAGAACCGCCTGCGCGTGGTGACCGATCATCCCGGTCATGAACGCGGCGTCGGCGTCGGTATGGGAAGGAGTGGTAGCGACCGCCCGGGTGGAGGCGGGGGCGCTCTGTGCCGTGAGGACGGGGGAGAGGCTCGACCCCACAAGCAGACCGGCGCCGAAGGCCCGAAGCAATCTGGACACGTCAATCTCCTGGGAAGGCAATGCCGCTCTGTACCTACATTATGGAAAGGGCAGCGGCGGGATCATTCTACGGGCTCGCCCCCGGATTGTGAAGTCTCCGTCAAACCTCGCCGGCCGACCGCTGGGTCCGACAGGGGGAGGCCCCGGAACGTTGCATCCGGCGGAACATACGCGGTCGGTACCCGCGGAGATTCGTCCGGCGTATCCTTCTGCATGGTCGCAATCGGGTGTTCCTCCCTTCCCCGGGCCCGCCGAGCCGGCTGGTTGATTGTCCTGACCGGAGTTGCGGCATGGGCCTGCCACCCTTCGGCGCCGGCCCTGGTCCCCGCGCAGGTGCCGCGGGAGAGCCGGTCCGACCCGGTGCCGCCCCACGAGAGCTTCACGCTGGTGTCGGCCACGCTGAGTGAGACCCGCCGGATCAACGTCCATATCCCGAATGGGTACACCGGTTCGACCCGGCGCTTCCCGGTCCTGTACATGCCGGACGGGGGGATCGAAGAGGACTTCCCCCACGTGGTGAACACCCTCGACTCGCTGGTGGCGCGGGGCGAGGCGCGGCCGTTCATCGTGGTGGGGATCGAGAACACCGAGCGGCGGCGGGACATGACCGGGCCCACGACCGTGGGAAGCGACAGCGCCATTGCCCCGCGGGTGGGCGGCTCGGCGGCGTTCCGCGGCTTCATCCGCGACGAGCTGATGCCGGCGATCTCCGGGCGCTACCGGACCGCGGGGGAAACCGCGATCATCGGCGAGTCGCTGGTCGGGCTCTTCATCGTGGAGACCCTGCTCAGCGAGCCCAAGCTGTTCGACCGCTACATCGCCTTCAGCCCGAGTCTCTGGTGGAACCGGGACGCGCTGCTGGCGAGCGCTCCCCACCGGCTCGCCGGCCTGCGGGGGCGGTCGCGCACCTTCTACCTGAGCGCCGCCAACGAGCCGGGCATCGCGCCCCAGGCCGACACCCTGGCCACCCTGATTCGATCGGCGAAGCTCTCCGGCTTCACGTTCTACTACGATCCGAAGCCCGGGGAAGAGCACTCGACGATCTACCGCGCCGCCGGACCAGGAGCGATGCGGCAAGTGCTGGGCGGACGCTGACCCGAGACCGCAATGCCGACCTACTCCGAGTACCTCAGGATCGACGACCTGCTCCGACTGCAGCACCCTCTGTCGGATGGGCCGGAGCACGACGAGCTGCTGTTCATCGTGATCCACCAGGTCTACGAGCTCTGGTTCAAGCAGGTCCTGCACGAGACCGACTACCTCGAGACGCTGCTGGCGAAGCGGGACCAGGCCCGGGCGCAACACACGATGAAGCGGGTCCTCACCATCCTCAAGGTGATGGTAGCCCAGATCGACATCCTGGAGACCATGACCCCGCTGGAGTTTCTCTCCTTCCGCGACCGGTTGGAGTCGGGCAGCGGGCTCCAGTCCTACCAGTTCCGGGAGCTGGAGTTCCGACTGGGCCGGAAGAATCCGGGGGTGCTGGGCCGCTATCCCGAGGGCAGCGCCGCCCGCGCCCGGCTGGAGGAGCGACTGCGGGCCCCCACGCTCTGGGATGCCGTCCTGCGCTACCTGGCGGCATCGGGGATCGGGATTCCGAGTGACCAGCTGGAGCGCGACGTGACCGGTCCGATCGAGTCGAACCCAGGCGTGCGGCAGGCGCTGATGGAGGTCTACCGGCACCACCCGGAGATGGCGAGCCTGTGCGAGCGGCTGGTGGACCTGGACGAAGGGCTGATGGAGTGGCGCTACCGCCACGTGAAGATGGTGCAGCGGACCATCGGTACCAAACGCGGCACCGGCGGGAGCGCGGGGGCGGAGTATCTCATGACCACGCTCAATCAGCCCCTCTTCCCCGATCTGTGGGCGATCCGGGGCGAGCTCTAGCGAGCCGGAGCAGACTACTACCTTGAACCCGGCCTCCCTCTACGCCTCTCCCAATGCCCTGGCGCCGCATTACGCGCGCTTCCGGGTCGCGGAGCGGCTGCTCCTCACCGGGCATTCGCACCAGGCCTGGCCCGATGTCGGTTTCGAGGCCCAGGCCGACTCGTGGCGGGACGCAGCGGAGCTGGTAGACGACAAGTGGGAACGGGCCTTCGAGAAGGCCGACGCGGTGCGGGCCGGGTTTGCCCGGCTGCTGGGCGAGCCGGGGGCCTCGATTGCCCTGGCGCCCAACACCCACGAGCTGGTGGCACGGCTGCTCTCGGCTCTGCCGCTCGGGGCGCGCCCCCGGATCGTGACGACCGACGGCGAGTTTCACACCGTCCGGCGGCAACTCGACCGGCTGGCCGAAGAAGGGGTGGAGGTGGTGCGGGTGGGGGAGGCGCCGCTCGACTCGGTGAGCGAACGGGTGGCGCGGGCGGTGAACGACCGGACCGCGCTGGTGATCCAGTCGGCCGTGTTCTTCGACTCCGGGCGCATTGCCCGCGGGCTCGGCACGGTCGCCGCCGCCTGTCGCCGCCACGGCGCCACCTTCCTGGTCGACGCCTATCACGCCCTCAACGTGGTGCCGTTCTCCATCGCCGAGCTGGACCTGGCCGACGCCTACGTGGTCGGCGGGGGCTACAAGTACTGTCAGCTGGGGGAGGGGAACTGTTTCCTCCGGCTGCCGCCGGACTGCCAGCTCCGGCCGATCTTCACCGGCTGGTTCAGCGAGTTCACCGCCTTGAGCTCGAGGGAGCGCGAGGGCCGCACCGCCTACGGAACCGGGGGCGACCGCTTCGCGGGGGCCACCTACGATCCGGCGAGCCACTACCGCGCCGCGCGGGTCTTCCGGTTCTTCGACGAGCGGCAGCTCCCAGCGGCCCGGCTCAGGGAGGTGAGCCAGCACCAGATCGGCGTGCTGGCCGCGGGATTCGACGGGTTGGACCTCGACCCAGCGGTCATCGCCCGCGAGACCAGCGTCCCGCTCACCGAAATCGGCGGTTTCCTCGCCCTCCGTGCCGCGGACGCGGGGGCGATCACCCGGCGCCTCCACCAGCTGGGCGTGCTGGTGGACTCGCGCGGGGATGTGGTCCGCCTGGGCCCCGCGCCATACCTCTCCGACGCGCAGTTGGCCGGCGCCATCGGCGCGCTGCGAGAGGCGGTTGCACCGGCGTGAGCGCCGGCCCGAGGGTCCATCGGCCCGACCCACCGGGGCAGCCGTCCCGCCGGGAGTTCCTCGGGGCGGCGGCTTGTTCGCTGGGAGTACTCGGATTCTGCCGTCCGCCGGCCGGGGCCGTGGGGCCCGATCCCGACAGGGAGCGATTGGCCGCGTGGACCGACGTCTTGCGGCGCGAGTCGCTGGAGCGGGCCGATCGCCCGCCCGGTGCCGCGGCGGTCCGGGTGGGAGAACTCGCGGCGGGCACGCCGTACGTTCCCGGGACGCTCGACGCCTACCTCCTGGCCGGCGGTAGCCCCCGCGCGGTCGAGCCCCTCACGCTTTCTCTGACCCGGTTCGACTGTGTCACCCTGGTGGAGTCGTGTCTCGCTGTAGCGCGGACCGCCCGCCTCCGCCAACCGGCGTGGGGCGCCCTGGGCGCGGCCATCGAGCGGATGCGCTACCGCGACGGGCGCCGGGAGGGATATGCCTCCCGGCTGCATTACTTCAGCGAGTGGATCGCCGATGGCGCCCGGCGGGGCCTGGTGCGAGACCTGGGGGAGGAGCTGGGCGGCAGCGATGACACCCGCCCGCTCCGCTTCATGACCCAACACCGTCAGAGCTATCCCGCCCTCTCCGACGAGGCCACATTCGGCCACATCGCGGCGATGGAACGGCGTCTCGACGACCGGGTCCGGTGGGTGATTCCGACCGCGGAGGTGGCCCGGGTGGCGCCCCGGCTCGAGACCGGCGACATCCTCGCCTTCGCGACCTCCATTCCCGGGCTCGACGTCACCCACGCCGCCCTGGCCTATCGCGACCGCGAGGGGATCCTGCGGGTACTCCACGCGCCGCTCTCGGGCGGAGTAGTCGAGGTGACCCGCTCGACCCTGCCGGAGTACATTGCGGCGATCCGGCGGGCCACCGGCATCCTGGTGGCGCGGCCGCTGTGGGGGTGAACCCTCCAGCGTCGCGGCCGGCGCTCACCCAGCGACGACGTACGCCTCCATCGCGAAATACTCCGCCAGCCCCAGCCGATTGAGCTCGTCGGCGGTGCCCTTGTTGCGGGCCTCCACCCGTTGCCAGAACTCGCGTTCATCCTGCCCCGGGAACGGGGCGGTGTCCTTCTGGGACTGGTGCTTGAAGATCGCCTGGATCTTGAGCCGCAGCTCCTCCTGGGACAGCGGCACCAGCCAGGTCGCCTCGGTCACCGGCCACTCCTGCCAGGCGCCGCGATAGAGCCACACCTCCGGCGCGGCCGAACCGGGCCGCGCCGCAGAGCGGGCCGCCAGGGCCTGCTCGGTCACTTCCTTGCACATGCGATGGGTGCCGTGGGGATCGGAGAGATCGCCGGCAACCAGGATCAGGTCGGGGTCGACCTCGTCCAGCAGGTCGCGGACGACGGCGACGTCGGCGGGCCCCACCGGGTCCTTCCGCACCCGGCCGGTCTGGTAGAACGGCAGATTGAGGAATCGGGCTCCCTCCGGCGGAATCCCCAGCACCCCCAGTCCGCTCACCGCCTCCGACTCCCGGATCAGGCGCTTGAGGTCGAGCACTTCGGCGATATCGACCTCCCCCGGCGCCTTCCGGGCGAGCGACTCCGTCACCTGCTTCACGATCTCGCGCACCACCGGCTCGGCCAGGCGCCACTCGTGCGAGAGCCGCGCCAGGAAGTCGAGATGCCGCCGCACATCGTGGTCGAATACCGCGATGTTGCCCGAGGTCATGTAGCCGACCCAGATCCGATTCTGATTCTGGGCCAGCTTCCGGAGCAGCCCACCGGCGGAGATGACGTCGTCGTCGGGGTGGGGCGAGAAGCAGACTACCCGCTGACCGCGCGGCAGCTTGGACCGGCCCCGGATCTTGGCCCCCAGGGCGTTGAAGACCAGGCCGTTCAGGGCTCCGGCGGATTCGTGCTGCGCCACCAGCGCCGAGAGGGAGTGCTCGGCGTAATCGCGCTGGGTGAGCTTGAGGATCGCCTTGCCGGTGACGCGTGAAAGCCAGGTGACGGCCCGGAGCGTGAGTTCCGGGGTCCACCGGACCTCGTCCAGCAGCCAGGGTGTGGCCACCGGGGTCAGGAGCGCGGCGGCGGCCCGATCGATGTAGCAGGTGGTGTTCGAGTGACGCTGCAGGAAGGTCGCGGCCACCTCGAGGTCGACCTCGCCCTCCACCGCTTTCCGGATGATCTCGGCCTTGTGCTCGCCGGTGGCCAGGATCACGATCTCGCGGGCCTCGAGAATGGTCCCGACACCCATGGTGATGGCCTCGCGCGGGACGTTGTCCTCGCCGAAGAAATCGGCCGCGGCGTCCTTGCGGGTCACCGGGTCGAGGGCGACCCGCCGGGTGCGGCTGTCGCCGCCCGACCCCGGTTCGTTGAAGCCGATGTGCCCGGTCTTGCCGATGCCGAGGAGCTGAAGGTCGATGCCACCGGCGGCACGGATCGCGGCCTCGTAGGCCAGGGCCGCGTCGGCGATGGCCTCGCGGGGCAGGTCGCCCCGGGGGATGTGAATATTGGCGCGGTCGATGTCGACGGCGTCGAAGAAGTTCTCCCACATGAAGCGGTGATAGGAGTGCAGACTGCCCGGCGCCATGGGGTAGTATTCGTCCAGATTGAACGTCACCACCCGGGCAAAGCTGAGTCCCTCCTCCCGATGGAGCCGGATCAGCTCGCGATAGACTCCGATGGGCGTCGACCCGGTGGCCAGCCCCAAGACCGTCGTCCGCCCGGTCCGGTTCCGCTCGACGATGAGATCGGCGATCCGTCGGGCCACCTGCCGGGCGAGCTCGGCGTGATCCCCCAAGATGACGGTGCGGAGGCGAGGCTTCATGGCCGAAATGTTATCCTTGGAGCCATGCACCACAACCTGTCGAAGTCGCGGTTCGTCGCCGGATGGCAGTGTCACAAGCTGCTCTGGCTCCGGGTGCACGAGCCGCACGCGCCCGAGCTCCAGGTGGACGTGGTGCTCCAGGACCGCTTCGATCAGGGGGCCGACGTCGGGGCCCTGGCCCGGACCCGTTTCCCCAACGGGGTCCTCATCGACCTGCCGTACGATCACCCCGACCGGGTCGCCGCCACCCGCCAGGCCCTCGACCGGGGCGCGCCCGCCATCTTCGAAGCCGCCTTCGTGGAGGGTCGGGTGTACGTCGCCATCGACATCCTGGAGCGCACCGGCGACGGCTTTACCCTGATCGAGGTGAAGTCGAGCACCAGGCGGAAGGACGAGCACATCCCCGATGTGGCCGTGCAGCTCTGGGTCGCCCGCCGCGCCGGTCTGGCGATCGGCCGGGTGGAGCTGATGCATCTCAACACCGACTTCCGGCATCCCGACCAGGGCGACCTCTTCGTGCGGACCGACGTCACCGCCGAGGCCGAGGCGTGGCAGGGGCGGATCGACGCCATGGTGGCGGAGCAGCTGGAGGCCCTGGACGGAGGTGAACCGTCGGTGGCGGTGGGGACCCAGTGCTGGATGATCGACCGCGACTGCCCGTTCTGGGACCGCTGCTTTCCGGTCGATGAGCAGCATGTCTGGACCCTGTACCGGATGTACCGGACCCAGAAGTGGGGACTGGTACAGCAGGGGGTGCGACGGATCGTCGACCTGCCGGCGACGATCAAGCTCAACGACACCCAGCGGCGGCAGCGCCGGGCGCTGACCGACGGACGGATGGTGGTGGAGCCGGGACTGGCGGCGGCGCTGGCGCCGTTCAGTACCCGGCTCGGCTTCCTCGATTTCGAAACCATCGGCCGGGCGATTCCGGTCTGGGACGACGTGGGGCCATGGCGGCAGGTGGTGGTGCAGTTCAGCTACCATGAGGAGGCGCCCGAGGCGCCCGGTGGCTACACCCACCAGGCCTACCTGGCGGAGGGCCCGCACGACCCGCGGGAGGAACTGGCCCGCCGGCTGCTCGATGCCACGCGGGGGGCGGAGCGGATCGTGATGTACAGCTCGTTCGAGCGCACCCGTATCCGGGAACTGGCGGGATGGCTCCCGCACCTGGCGCGGGAGCTGGAGGAGCTGGAGGAGAAGCTGATCGACCTGCTGCCGGTCATCCAGCAGCAGGTGTACCACCCCCGTTTCGAGGGGAGCTTCAGCATCAAGAAGGTGCTCAACCCGATGGTGCCGGAGTTGACCTACGATGACCTGGCGATCGTGGATGGGCAGGTGGCGAGCGTGGAGATCGCCCGGCTCCTGTTCGTGGCGCACAAGGTGCGCGATCGTGACGGGCTGCGGCGCGATCTGCTGGCGTACTGCGAGCGGGACACCTGGGCGATGGTCCGGCTGCTGGAGCGACTGCGGGCACTTGCGGTGGCACCGGGCGGGTGACTGCCCCCCCAAGGCGGCCGAAGTGCCTGACATTTCCGCCAGAAGAACCGTGCGGGTGGCCGCCCGTGCGCCCCATGCCGCGATCCCAGCAGGTCTCCCCGCCAGACACCGCCGTCGAGCGCATCCCCCATCGCCTGCATCTCCGCGTCGCCAGGCGCTCATTGCGCGGGGCCGCACCCCTGCTCTATTGGGGTCCGTTGTTCCTCGGCCTCGGCATGGTGATCTACCACCTGACCGAGGGCCTGCCCTGGAGCGACTCCTTCCTCAACGCCGCGATGCTCCTCGGCGGGATGCCCCCGGCCACCGCCCCAACGATCATCAACGGCTCCTGTCCCGCGGCCACCGCCTCGGGCAGCGGGGTCTCGGGCCCGAGGAGCGAGAGATCGCGGGCGCAGGCGTAGTAGCGTACGAAGGGGCGGCGGGTGAGCCTGCCGTGGTCCCGGATGGCGCCCCGGAGCACCGGAAAGCGGGCCTCGAGCGCCGTCAGGGCGGCGCCCAGGGTCACCGGAGAGCCCACCTCGAGTTCGATCTCGTTCGCCACCCGGGCCAGGGTCTGGAGGTGGGTCGGCAGCAGTACCCGGATCCGCGACTCAGGCAAGGGTCTGCACCTCCACCGAGAGCACCGACGGCAGGTCCCGCACCAGCGGAGCCCAGCTGTCTCCTCCATCGGCCGACCCGTAGACCTGCCCTCCGGTGGTCCCGAAATACACCCCGCAGGGGTCGAGCGAATCCACCGCCATCGCGTCGCGCAGGACGTTCACGTAGCAGTCCTGTTGCGGGAGCCCGCGGGTGAGCGGCTCCCATTGATGACCGCCGGTGCGGCTCCGATAGAAGGCAGGAAGCGCGTGCCGCCGCTGAGGCGGCGCCGCGTGCGCCTGCTTGCGCTCGCCGCCCGCAACCGGCACCTTACCGCCCGCTCCCTCCACGTCAACCCAGGATCCCATCGCATGCCCTCCGCCCCGGCGACCCAGGTCGCCATCCGGAGCCCGTATTCCCGGGAAATCGTCGGGCATGCGTCGCTCGCCACGCCGGCGGAGGTGACGGCGGCGCTCGACGCCGCCGTGCGGGCGGCCCCCGCGGCACAGGCTCTGCCGTCGCATGCCCGGGCGGCGGTGCTGCAGCGCATTGCCGCCGGCGTGACCGAGCGGCGGGAGGAACTGGCCCGGCTCCTCGCGATGGAGGCGGGAAAGCCGGTGGGGCTGGCCCGTACCGAGGTCGATCGAACGGTGTTCGTGTTCCGGCAAGGCGCCGAGGAGGCGACCCGGATCGGGGGCGAGGTGATCCCGATGGACCTCGCGCCCCATGGCGAAGGGCGCTTGGCAGTCACCCGCCGCTTTCCCCTCGCGCCGATCTCGGGGATCATACCCTTCAATTTCCCGCTCCTGCTCGCGGCCCATAAGCTCGCCCCCGCCATCGCCTGCGGCGCGACCATGGTGCTCAAGACTCCGCCGCAGGATCCGCTGGCGGCGCTGCTCCTGGGCGAGATCGTCCGCGGCAGCGGCTACCCCGCCGGCGCGATCGCCGTGCTCTACTGCACCAACGAGGTGGCGGCGCCGCTGATCGACGATCCCCGGGTGCGGATGGTGACCTTCACCGGGTCGGGTCGGGCCGGCTGGGCCATCCGGCAGCGCGCCTTCGCCAAGAAGGTGACGCTGGAGCTGGGCGGGAACGCGGCGGTGATCGTCGAACCCGACGCCGATCTCGAGCATGCGGTCGCGCGCTGCGTGGCCGGCGGATACCTCTACGCCGGACAGTCCTGCATCTCCACCCAGCGGGTGCTGGTGCACCAGTCGCGCTACGACGCCTTCCTCGCCCGGTTCCTCCCCGCGGTGGGGGCGCTCAGGACCGGCGACCCGCTGGCCGAGACCACCGACGTCGGCCCGATGATCGACGAGGCCAGCGCCCAGCGGGCCGAGCAGTGGATCGGCGAGGCGGTGGCGGCGGGCGCGACCCTGGCGGTGGGCGGGACCCGTCAGGGGGCGATCCTGACCCCGGCGGTGCTCCTCAACACGACCGGCGGCATGCGGGTCAACTGCGAGGAGATCTTCGCCCCGGTCACCACGGTGCGGCCGTACGCCGATGTCGACCAGGCGATCGCGGCGGTCAACGACTCACCCTACGGACTGCAGGCCGGGCTCTTCACCAACCAGATGCGCACCATCCTCCGGGCCTTCGAGCGCATCGAGGTCGGGGGCCTGGTGATCAACGATATCCCCGGCTACCGGGTGGACCACCTGCCGTATGGCGGGGTCAAGCAGTCGGGCCAGGGCCGCGAAGGAGTGCGGTACGCCATCGAGGAGATGACCGAACTGCGGCTGCTCATGCTGGGCGGCTGACGAGCGACTCACACTCAGGGAGACGAGATGCGTGCACTGGTCGTGACGGCGGTGGTGTGCGTGGCCCTGGCGGGGCGCGCCGTGGCGCAGCAGGGGTCGGCGCCCTTCCGCGACAAGCAGATTCCGCCCGAGGCGGGGTTCCGGGTGTTCATCGTGCCGGACATGGAAGGAATGGGGAGCACAGTTGACAGCCGGGAGGTGCTGGCGGGGAACGAGGGCGCCGCCTACCGCGACCGCTCGAGCCCCGACTACTGGGACCACTTCCGCGCGCTGGTCACCAAGGAGGTGAACGCCACCATCCGGGGTGCCCGGCTGGCGGGGGCCGGCAGCTTCGTGGTGAACGAGGGGCATGGCGGCAACCTCTTCGCCAACATCCTCCCCTGGGACCTCGACAGCGCGGCCATCCTGGTGCGCGGCTTTCCCAAGCCGCTGATCATGATCACCGGGATCGACTCGAGCTTCGGCACCCTGATGTTCACCGGCGCCCACGCCAGTGCCGGCCAGCCGAGCGTCATGGCCCACAACTACGCCTTCGACGCGTTCACGGTGAACGGCAAGGCGCTCAACGAGGTCGGCATCAACGCGCTGATCGCCGGCGAGATGGGGGTCTCGGTCTCGCTGGTGAGCGGCGACGACGTGCTGATCGAGGAAACCCGCGGTATCCTGGACAACGGCTTTATCGGGATCGTGACCAAGCGGGCCGTGGGCCGCAACGCCGCCATCACCTACAGCCCGGCCAAGGTGCGTCAGCTGCTCCAGACCGGCGCGGCGGAGGCGGTCCGGCGGGAGCGGCGGGGGGACTTCAAGCCCTTCACGCTGGCGCGACCCTACACCGTCGAATTCACCCTCCGGCGGAGCTACGCCGACAGCGTGGTGGAGCAGATCGCGGGTCTTCCCGAGTTCAAGCTCGAACGGCTTGCGCCCCGCACCTTCCGGTACACCACCGACAGCGCCAGGCACATGGGCTGGCTCCTCGACGCGATCGAAGAGAAGGTGATCCGATGAGATATCGTCTCCTTGCGGCCGCCCTGGCGCTGCCGCTGCCGCTCGCGGCCCAGGGTCAGGGAGCGGGGCCGGCCCAGCCGGCGCCCCCACCCCGGGATACCACCCCGCCGGGCGCGGTCTTCGGCGTCACCGAGTACCAGGTGGCCCGCCAGAAGCTCGAGCTCGACATGCAGAAGACCGGCTTCAGCGTCTACATCATCGGCGACATGGAAGGCCTGGCCGGAGTGGTGCGCAACGCCACCGAAATGCGGCCGGTGCTCCGGGGCGGTTCCCCCGAGCACGAGCGCTTCCGGGAAGAGCTGACCGACGAGATCAACGCGGTCATCGCCGGCGCCCGCGCCGGCGGCGCGACCCAGTTCATCGTGAACGAGGGGCACGGCGGCACGCTCTTCCGCAACGTGGTGGTCGAGAAGCTCGACCCCGAGGCGATCCTCATCCGGGGCTACCCCAAGCCCATCGTCATGTCGACCGGCCTCAACCCCATGGTCGACGCGATGATGATCGTCGGCGCCCACGCCAATGCCGGCAGCCCCGGGGTGATCGCCCACAGCTTCGCCTTCGACTCCTTCACGGTGAATGGGCGGATGCTCAACGAGACCGGCATCGCCGCCTTCATCGGCGGGGAGATGGGCGTACCGATGGCCCTCGCGAGCGGCGACGATGTCCTCACCGGCGAGACCAGGGAGATGCTGGGCCCACTCGAGACCGTCACCACCAAGACGGTCTTCTCCCGTTCGGCGGCCGCGGTGCTGTCGCCGGCGGTGGTGCATCGCCAGCTTCGCGCCGCCGCCGCCCGGGCGGTGCGCCGGGTGCGCAGCGGAGAGCTCCGACCGCTCCGGCTCGACCGCCCCTACCGGGTGCGGTTCTGCCTCCGTCGGTCGTTCACCGAGGATGACTGGGTGCGGGAAACGGTGGGGCGGTTCGCCGGGGTGTCCCCGGACGGTGGCAAGGGTTGCTTCGCCTACACCACCGACTCGGCCGAGGCGGTGGGGAACCTGCTGAATCTGGTGGAGTGGACGGTGCTGAAGCCGTAGGCCGCGGGGGCCCTGCCCCGCTCAGCGCACCGGGGATCCCCCCTTCAGGACCAGTCGCACCCGCCGCGTGGCGGAGATGTCGCGGGTCGGGTCCCCCTCGACGGCGACCAGGTCGGCCAGGAGACCCGGCGCGATCCGCCCCAGGCGGTCGTCCAGGTGAAAGATCCGGGCGTTGACGCTGGTGGCGGAGCGGAGCGCGGCGAGGGGGGTCATGCCGTATTCCACCATCGCCTCCAGCTCCCGCACGTTGTCGCCGTGGGAGAAGACGCCCACGTCCCCGCCGAAGCACATCGTCACCCCGGCCTCGATCGCGGCCCGCACGCTCTTCTGCTTCTGCCGGAGCGCGGGGGTGGGAGGCATCCGTCCCTTGACCCAGCCGTCGAAGTACTTGGCGTACGCCTCGGAGGCCGCGATGGTGGGACAGAACGCGACGCCCCGCTGCTTCATCAGACGGAAGACCTCGGGGGTGCCCTCGTCACCGTGCTCGATCGTCTCGACGCCCGCCATTGCCGCCCGCCGCATCCCTTCAGCGGTGGCGGCGTGGGCGGCGACCGGTCGCCCCGCCCCGCGGGCCGTCTCCACCAGGACCCGGAGTTCCTCCTCGGTGAAGGTCGGGCGGGCCTCCCCGTTCGGTCCCCAGCGGAAGTCGGCGTAGACCTTGATCCAGTCGGCGCCGTGTCCGACCTGGCTCCGGACCACCCGCGCGGTTCCCTCCGCTCCGGTCGCCTCCTCGGCACCCTGGGGCGGCTCGAAGGCGTAGTCGGCGCGATTGGGGCCGTAGGCGCCGGTCGCCACGATCGCGCGGGTCACGACGATCAGCCGGGGGCCGGGCACGATGCCGGCGGCGATCGCCCGCCGGAGCTGCACGTCGAAATCGGCCATCCCCTCGGTGCCGAGGTCCCGCTCGGTGGTGATCCCCGCCTCCAGGGTGGCGCGGGCATGTGCCACGGCCCGGGCCATGCGAAGGCCGGCCGGCTCGCGAAGCACCTGGTCGTCCCAGAGCGTCTCGTCGTAGGGATGAAGGAAGAGGTGGGCGTGACCTTCGATCAGCCCCGGGATCAGGGTGGTACCCGTCAGCTCGATGCGATCGGTCCCGGGGGGCACGGTGAGACCCGACACCGGGCCCACCGCCTCGATCCGTTCGCCCCGGACCAGCACCGCCCAGCCCGCCTTGGGGGCATCGGCCACGCCGTCCCAGACGGCCGCCGGCACCAGGAGGGTCCTGGCCGCGGTGTCGCGCACCGGAGGCCGCTGGGCCGCCAGCGGGCGAGCGGAAGGGAAGAGAAACGCCGCCAGGGCGAGGGCGGCGAGGCGGCGCGGGACGATGAGGGTCATGGCAGTCCGGGTCGGGTGATTGAGAGAATCTACCCGTTACGCCCCCTCGGGCGAGACCGGACGGGCCCGGGCCTGCTCCACCAGGCGCCGGATCTCGGGATCGGGAGTGATCTCGAGCTCCTTGCGGAGCAGGTTCATGTGTCGTTCGGCGTAGCGGATGGCACGGGGCCGGTCGCCGGCGGCAAGACAGGCGTGGAGGAGACCACTCACCGCCCGCCCGTCATAGGGATCGTGGTCGGTCACCTGGAGCCACCACTCGGCGGCGGCGCGGGGATCGTTGCGGCCCATGGCGCTGAGGGCCAGGATCTCGATGGAGGCGGCAAAGCGGCGGCTGTAGCGGTCCCGGTGGGTGTCGACCCAGCGCTCGAAGCCGGGGGCGTCGCTCAGGTGGAAGCCATCGAGGAAGGGGCCGCCGTAGAGCCGGGCCGCGCCCGCGTGGTCCCCCGCCGCCACCGCACGGTCGAACTCCCAGATATCGACCTGGACCAGGTCCGGATTGAGGCGGAGGTCCTGGTGCCCGGTAATGAGCTCGTCGGCCTCCAGTTCCTGCCGGATGGAATAGAGGGTCTGCTTGAGCACCCCACGGACCTTTTCGGGTTCGCCCTCGGGCCAGAGCAGGGTGGCCAGCTTGTCTCGGGTTATCCCTAGTTCGCCCGCCAGGGCGAGGGCTGCCAGCATGCCAAGGGGCTTACGTCGGGTGGAGCCGAGGGTCTCGGCACCCGACTGGCCGTGCAGGACCAGTCCGCCGAGGGTGTGCAGCCTGAACCGCATAGGTCCGGGTCGTCTGACGAGTGGCTAACCGCGAGTTTACATGTGGTGTCACATAGAGTAGCTCCCGTACCAACCGCACCGCAACACTTCGGTACCGGAGCGGCCGTTTCTTCCACGGTCAGCCGGTGGGTCCGGAACACTATGGCGCACCGTGCCGCCTGCACGGCGGTTGCCATGAACGATGCCGTCCAGGGCGGGCGCAGCCACTGAACCGGGGTGTGGTGCCCTTCCCGGCGATATGACCGTCCCTTCATGACCAACCACCCCCACCCCGATTAACTTCTTGAGGCCCGCACTGCTCCAGCGCGGGTCTTTCACTCCGGCCAGGACCGACACATGCGAGCTGACGCATTGCCCCCCATCATCCAGGGCGGCATGGGCATCGCCGTCTCCGACTGGAAGCTGGCCCGCGCCGTCTCCTCCCGCGGCCAGCTCGGCGTGGTGTCCGGCACCGCGATCGACTCGGTCCTGGTGCGCCGGCTGCAGGATGGCGATATCGGCGGCTACGTGCGGAAGGCGATGGAGGCGTTCCCCATTCCCGGCGTCGCGCAGGAGGTGCTGCGGCGGTTCTTCCTCCCCGCCGGCGAGCGGGGCACCAGCCCCTACGCCCTCCTTCCACTCTACCGGCAGCAGGTCGCGGCCTGGCGCTCGGCGCTGACGGTGCTCGCCAGCTTCGTCGAAGTGCATCTGGCCCGGCAGGGGCACGACGGCCCGGTCGGGATGAACCTCCTCACCAAGATCCAGCTGCCCAACCTGGCCCTGCTCTATGGCGCGCTGCTCGCCGGGGTGGACGTGATCCTCATGGGCGCGGGGATCCCGCGCGAGATTCCCGGCGCGCTCGATGCTCTGGTGGAGCACCGCCCCGCCACCCTCCGCTTCGAGGTCGAGGGCCCGAGCACCGACACCCCCGAGGTGATCCGCTTCGATCCGATGGACCTCTGGGGCCAGCTTCCGCCGGCGGCGGTCACCCGACCGGCGTTTCTGCCGATCGTGGCCAGCAACTCCCTCGCGACGATGCTGGCCCGCAAGGGCGGCGGCAAGATCGACGGGTTCATCGTCGAGGGGCCCACCGCCGGGGGACACAACGCCCCGCCCCGAGGCGACCCGACTTTCAACGAGCGGGGCGAGCCGGTCTACGGCCCCCGCGACGAGGTGGATCTCGCCAAGATCAAGGAACTGGGTCTCCCCTTCTGGGTGGCGGGGGGCATGGGGTCGGCCGCGCATCTGCGGGCAGCCCAGGCGGCGGGGGCCAGAGGCATCCAGGTGGGTACCCTCTTCGCGTTCGCCGACGAATCGGGGCTCGATCCCGCACTACGCCAGTCGGTGCTGGACCACGCCGCCCAGGCCGCGGTCGACGTGCGCACCGACGCCCAGGCCTCGCCCACCGGTTACCCGTTCAAGGTGGTCGAGTGGGCCGACGATCCCGCCCGGGTGAGTCCCCGCGAGCGGATCTGCGACCTGGGCTACCTGCGCACCGCCTATCGGGAAGCGGACGGCGGCATCGGCTACCGCTGCGCCAGCGAGCCGGAGGACCAGTACGTGAAGAAGGGGGGCGCCCTGGAGGAGACCACCGGCCGGCAGTGCCTCTGCAACGGCCTCATGGCCAACATCGGCCTGCCGCAGCTCCGGGACGAGGGACGGGTCGAGACGCCGCTGCTCACCAGCGGGGACGACCTCAAGACCATTGCCGCATTCCTGAACGGGCGGAGGCGCTACTCGGCCGGGGACGTGCTGGAGGCGTTGCTGAGAGGGTAGGCGAACTCGGAGCGCGGCTACGTCCCGAAGGCGTGGGTGTACTTCACCAGCAGGGACGAACGCGCCGTCGCCGGTATCCGGGGCTCCCGCCGTTCCCGGTCCAGATTCACGTCGTGCCCGTACACCACCCACAGATCGTGCCCCTCCCGCAGGTTGTAGCGGAGCCGGAAATTTCCCGTGGCCAGGTCGGCGAGCGAATTCAGCTGCACGGTGGCGCTGAGGGACAGCTGGGGCGTAGCGGAGGCCAGCACCCGGAGCCGCGCCAGCTGCGACCATTCGCGCTGATCCCGCCGAGAGAACGTCACCCGATCGGCCTGGAGGTCGGCGGAGACCCGGAGGTGGGCCGAGGCCCGCCACTCGGGGGTGAGCAGGAGTGAGTAGAGCGAGCCGTCGTAGTAGTCGCCAGCGCGGAGGGTCCCTGAGACGACCGCGCGTGGCCCGGTGGACGCCGCCAGCTTGAGTTCGAGATAGTTCGCGTCATAGCGCCCGGGGGGCACCGTCGTGGCCGGCGTGGGAGAAAACGCGACCGCCAGGTCGTCCGACTGCCGCGTCCCCGTCAGCGTCCAGAGGGAACCCCCCGGCTGCTTGAACGCCACCCGCGCGCTGGTCACCGAGCCGTCGAACTCCCCCGACGCGTTGCGGTAGGCGTAGGCCGACGACACGCTGGTCCGCAGTTCGTGCCCCGCCCCCGACACCACCCGCCCATAGCCCAGCTCCGCTGCCGGCTGGATCGCGTCGCCCCGCTCCACGTAGCCCAGCGCCGGGGTGTACCGCGACCCGGTGCTGGCTACCGACGCCTGGTACCACACGCCCCGGTCGCGCCGCCGTTCGGCCCGGAGCCGGAGCGCGCCGCGCGGCAGCACGCCGTCGTTGGGGCCGCGGCCCACGTCGCCCGCGAGCACCACCGCCGCGAAGCCGAGATAGTCGTCCCCGCCCAGGTTCAGGTCGCCATCGGCCGCGATCGCCGTCTGGCTCGAGTCCGGGGTGACCCAGGTCGTCGCCATCACCCCCGCCCACGACCGGGAGTTGAGCAGCCCCCGTCGGACCCGGACGACCCCCAGGTTCTCCCGGTACCCCGCCGGCGTCCGGCCGGTCTGGGCATCGAACACTCCGACATCCCAACCCGCCATCCGTCCGACCAGCCGCGCACCACCGAGGAGACGCACCGGCTCGCCCTCCGCGGTGAGACCCACCCGCCGGCTGTTGAAGAGCAGATCGTTCTCTCCGGTCCGGACCTCGAAGGTCCCCGCCCGCTCCACGAAGAAAGCCCGTCGCTCGGGATAGAACAGCGGGAACCGGGTCAGATTGATCCGCTGGTCGTCCACCTCGGCTTCGGCGAAGTCGGTGTTGGCGGTGAGATCGAGAGTGAGACTGGGCGTGACGCCCAGCTTGAGGTCGCCGCCCGCCTCCATCCGGTCGTTGCGGGACCAGGGGGAGAAGGCCGGGTCGGGGGTGTGAACCCCTTCGATGCCGGCCAGGGCGTAGGGCGTCACCCGGAGGCTCCGCCCCGGGCGGATCCGCTCGATGCTCACCCGCTGCCAGTGCGATGGCTTCCAGAGCGCCACCGGCCCCGAAGGCTCGATCGCGGGAAAGGTCACCCGCTCGTTGGAGTGGGCCGTCAGCCGATTCACGCTCAGGCCGAATTCGATCCGGTCGCCGTGGCTGGCGAACCGGAGGGTCGAGAACGGAATCCGGAACTCGGCGTGCCACCCCTCGGGGCCGCGGCGCACCGCCAGGTCCCACACCCCGTTCCAGGCGGGACTCAGCGCCCCATCGCCCTCGGCGTCGTTGCTCACGCTCCAGTCGTTTCGCTGGCCCCCGGGGGTGGTGCTGAAGGTGACCGCGGTCTGCCGGTCCCCGAAGGTGTCGAGCATGACGTTGACGAAGTCGCCCGGCGCATCGTCGTCGCGCACCATGGAGCTGGCCCGGACCATCCCCGGGTGGGCCTCCCACGCGTCGATCACCACGTAGAGTGCATCGGCATCGTAGGCGACCCGCGCCGCGGTGGTCTCGGTGGCCGGGCTGCCATAGGTCGGGAGGTAGACGGTGAGCGGCAGCGGGGCCACCGCCTGCCAGGCCGTGTCGTCGCTCCGCCCGTCGACCTGCACCGGGGCGGTGAGGCGCGGGAGCGGCCAGGCGGTCTCGCGGTCCCCGGCCTGCTGGCACGGAAGGGAGCCGGGGAGCGCCAACGCTCCCAGGAGGAGCAGCGCCCGGTTCATCGGGGCCGGCTCGGGAGGCCGGAAGCGGGCAGTGGGGCGCCCAGCTGCGGCGCCGCTGCCTGGAGACCCAGCTGCACCCGGTTCATCAGCCAGGCCCCCAGCAGACAGACGGCGCCCCCCACCAGCGCCAGCGGTGCGACGCGCTCGTGCCGCAGCACCACCCCCAGCACCAGCGCCACCGGGGGAAACAGGAACGCGGTGGACGAGGCCCGCGCCGCGCCGATGCGGCCGGTGGCGTAGGTGGTGATCACGAACGCCACGCCGGTGCCCAATGCGCCCAGCGCCAGCAGCGAGAGGAGTGGCACCAGACTCCATCGGGCGACGAGGACGTCGGGGAGGCCGAGCGGGGCGGTCAAGAGGAGCCCCACCATCTGGGCCCGCCAGATCACCGGCAGCGCGCCGTGCTTGCGCTGGAGCGGCCGAGCCAGATTAAGGGCCACCCCGTAGGAGATCAGGGCGGCCAGGATCATCCCGATCCCGGCGGCACTGCTCGCCCCTTCCCCGATCGA
Source organism: uncultured Gemmatimonadaceae bacterium (assembly GCA_964642475.1). Taxonomy (GTDB): domain Bacteria; phylum Gemmatimonadota; class Gemmatimonadetes; order Gemmatimonadales; family GWC2-71-9; genus JADJOM01. The sequence goes on from CAZXRC010000001.1 coordinate 322,131, forward strand.
GGGGAGCGCCATCAGGGCCGCGCCGAGCATTCCCAGGGCCAGCCCAACGAGAATCCCGCGGGAGGGGAGCTTGCGGGCGAGCCCGGCGGCGATGATCGTCACGAACAGGGGCGTGGCCGCGTTAAGCATCCCTGTCACCGCCGACGAGACCCGTTGTTCGGCGAAGGGGAACATGAGGAGCGGAAAGGCGAGCCAGACCAGTCCGAGCAATGCGACGGCACCCCAGTCGGCACGGGGCAGCCGCTTCCATGAACCGGGAAAGAGGGCCAGGGTTACGAACCCGACCAGGACCCGGATGAACGTCACGCCGGCGGGGCCGACGGCCTCGAGCCCCTCGGCGATGAAGAGGAACGAGGCGCCCCAGATCAATCCGGGGACACCGATGAGGGTGAAGGTGGTGAGGCGTGACTCCGGCCGGGGGCTCATTGGCACTTCGGATTCCTTTCGGCTTGCTCGTACGATATCCAGCATTCGTACGCCACAATACAATGCCATTGCCTTTCTGTGCAACTTCACCGAAATTCTTTCGGTCCTCAACGACTGAGCCAACCCCATGACCCTCGACCCGATCGACCTGACCCTGATCGACGCCATCCAGCAGAATGCCTCCCGCCGGCTGGAAGACCTGGGGCGACTGGTCCAGCTCGCTCCCTCCTCGGTCCACGATCGGTTGCGGCGATTGGAGCGCGACGGCGTCATCCGCCGCTGGACCGTCGACCTCGACGCGGCGGCGCTGGGCCTGGGGGTGCTGGCCTATATCGGGGTGCGGAGCAGCCGGACCTGCGCCACCCTGCTGGCCGAGCTGGAGCGTTTTTCGGAGATCGAGGAGATCCACTCGGTGGCGGGCGAGCTCTGCTTCCTGCTCAAGGTGCGGGTGGCCGATACCAACGCGCTGCTCGGTCTGATCGAGCGGCTCCGCGCCATCAGCGGCATCGAGCAGACCCAGACCACCGTGGTCCTCAAGACCCAGCTCGACCGCCCGATCACGCTGCCGGCGCAGCCCGCTCCGGCCAAACGGACCCGGGTGCGGGTGGAGCGCTGAGGCCAGCCGGTCTCCGGCCCCTCAGAGGTCGACGACCACCGGCGGATTCACCGGCCGGTAGCGCGCGTCGCAATTGCTGGCGTTCACGAAGACGCGCCCGCCCTCGCTGACCCGGCCATACCCTTCGTGAATGTGGCCGAAGACGTGGAGCTTGAGGCGGGTGAGTCGGGGGAGACGGGCGGCAAGATCCTCGCACCCCACCGACTCGGGGGGATCGCCCGGAATCAGATCGAGGGTGCCGGCGGGGGGGCCGTGGGTCACCAGCACATCGGTATCGTCCGGCACCAGCGCCCACTTCGCGGCCATCTCCGGGCCGCGCGCCAGGTTGAAGGCCCAGTCGAAGAAGGTGGGCTGCCAGGGTGTGCCCCAGATCTTCAGGCCGTCGATCGCGATCCCGCCGTCCTGGAGATAGGTGATTCCCGGCGGCACCAGCGCCCGGGCGGCGGCCGGGTCCCGCTCGAAGAGAAAGTCATGGTTCCCGGCGATGAACAGCTTGTGGCGGTGGGGCATGCCGGCGAACCAGTCGAGAAAGCGGCCAACCTCCTCAGCGGTTCCGTTGCCGGTCAGGTCACCGGCGTGGATCAGCAGATCGCCCGGGGGGATCGGGCGGATGTGGCGGTGCAGAT
>CAZXRC010000001.1:323898-335114 GCA_964642475.1 uncultured Gemmatimonadaceae bacterium
CCGGCGTGGATCAGCAGATCGCCCGGGGGGATCGGGCGGATGTGGCGGTGCAGATTGTGGGTGTCGCTGAGCAGGACACAGCGCATGGGTGCGGTCTCCGCCTCCGGTTGTCTTTCGCCTGACCTTCAACCGCCCTACACTCAGCCGAGATCCTTCCAGGGCCCGGCACACCGATCAACCGGAGACCTTCGCCATGAACCCTGATGGAACCGACCGGCGCGCCTTCGTCGCGTCGCTTGCCGCGGCGGCCCTGGGCGCCGCCTCGCCCGTTGCGCTGGTCGGGCCGTGGGTTCGACGCCCGGCGGCGTACGACCTCATCCTCCGCGGCGGCACCGTTTTCGACGGGAGCGGCGGCCCCGGAGTGGAGGCCGACGTCGCCATCGCCGGCGACCGGATCGTGGAAGTGCGGTCCCGGGTCGGCGGGGCCGGGGCCGCGGAGATCGACGCCCGGGGCCTCGCGGTCGCGCCCGGTTTCATCGACATCCATTCGCACGGCGACGGCAGCCTCGAAGAGGACCCGCGCCAGGAGTCGGTCGTCCGCCAGGGGATCACCACCATCGTGGTGGGCCAGGATGGCGGTTCCCGCGCGCCGCGCCGGAAGGACCGGGAGGAGAACTTATCCGGCGAAGGCGATGCCGACACCTTCGCGGCCTGCTTCGACGCGGTCGACCGGCTGCCGCCGAGCGTCAACCTGGCGTCGATGATCGGGCTCGGCAGCGTGCGGGCGGCGGTGGTAGGCGAGGCCGACCGACCCGCCACCTCGCTGGAGCTCGCGCAAATGACCGCCCTGGTGGAGTCGGCCCTGCGGCAGGGCGCCTGCGGCGCCTCCTCGGGGCTGGAGTACACGCCCGGCGCCTTTGCGTCGACCGCGGAGCTGGTGGCCCTCTGCCGGCCGCTGGCGAAGCGGCGCCTGCCCTATGCCACCCACATGCGGAACGAGGACGACCGGGTCCTCGAGTCGATCGACGAATCGATCGCGGTGGCCACCGGCGCGGGATGCCCGCTCCAGATCTCCCACCTCAAGATGCAGGGACCGCGGAACTGGCCCAAGCTGGACCAGGCCTTCGCGCGGATCGGCGCGGCGCGCAGCGCCGGAATCGACGTCGCCTTCGATCGCTATCCCTACACCGCCTATCAGACCGGCCTCACCAATCTCTTTCCCACCTGGTCCCGCGACGGCGGCACGGCGGCCTTCCTCGCGCGGCTCGATTCCACCGAGCTCCTGCCCCGGATCCGGCGGTACACCCTCGACAAGGTCGACCTGATCGGCGGCTGGGACAACGTGCTGATTGCCGGGCTCCGGGCCGAGGTGGATTCGCCGGTGGTGGGCCAGCGGCTGGGCAGCGTCGCGGCGGCGCGGGGGGAAGACCCCTTCGGCCTGGCGGTGGCGCTGCTCCAGCGGAGCAGAGGCAGTGTGGGGATGGTGGGGTTCGCCATGAGCGAGGAGGAGCTCGACCGGCTCTTCGCCCATCCGCGGGGGATGCTGTGCAGCGATGGGGGCGCCTTTGCCGTCGACGGGCCGACCCATCGCGGGAGTCCCCACCCGCGTGGCGCCGGCTCTTTCCCGCGGCTGATCGCGCGCTACGTCCGGGAGCGCAGGGCGATCACCCTGGCGCAGGCCATCCACAAGATGACCGGGCTTCCCGCCTCGCGTCTGCGGCTCGGCGACCGGGGGCGGATCGGGAAGGGGATGGCCGCCGACGTGGTGGTGTTCGACCCCGCCACTATCGCCGACACCGCGACCTACCAGAATCCGTTCAGTTATCCGACGGGTATCGCGGCGGTGGTGGTGAATGGGCGGATCGCGGTGCGGGAGGGAGAGCGAAGCGAAGGCCGCGCCGGAAGGTCGCTCCGGCCGCGGGGCTGAACCCCACCGAGGGTGGCGCGAGACTCACCCCGTCCCCGATCTAGCCGGCCACTCGGGCGCCCTGCATCTTCACCCTCATGAAGACCCCGCTCACCCCGATGGAGTTCGCCCGGCGCGCCCGGTCGCTCTACGCCGACCGCGAGGCGGTGGTGGATGGCGACGCCCGCTGGACCTACGCCCAGTTCTTCGACCGCTGCGACCGCTGGTCCCACGCGCTCACCCGGCTGGGCGTGGTCCAGGGCGACCGGGTGGCGTACATCGCGCCCAACACCCACGCCATGCTCGAGGCGTTCTACGCCGTCCCCCAGCTCGGCGCCGTGGTGGTACCCCTCAACTACCGGCTCCTCCCCGGTGATTGGGTGTACATGGTGAACCACTCCGGCAGCCGGGTGGTCTGCGTACACCGGGACTATCTCGATCTGGTCGACACGGTCCGTCACGAGATGCCGGCAGTGGAGCACTTCGTGGCGCTGGAAGGAAGCGGCCAGGGGTGGCTCGAGTACGAGCGGGCGCTGGCGGAGGCGTCGAGCGACCTGGTGCGGGCGGAGATCGCCGAGGACGATCTGCTCACCATCAACTACACCAGCGGCACCACGGCGAATCCCAAGGGCGTCATGATCACCCACCGGAACGCCTGGGTGAACGTGCTGGGAACCATGGTGAGCTTTCCGACCACCTGCGCCGACCGCTACCTCTGGACCCTGCCGATGTTCCACGCCAACGGCTGGACCTTCGTGTGGATCGTCACCGCGGCGGGGGGCACCCATGTGTGCCTGCGGAAGGTCGACCCGGCCGCCATCTTCGGCCACATCGGGCGGGAGCGGATCACCATGTTCTGCGCCGCGCCCACCGTGCTCATCGCCATCGCCAACGCCGGTGAGGAGCTCCGGGCCGGCGCGCCGCGGGGCCTCCGGGTGATGACCGCCGGGGCACCGCCCGCGGCCCATACCATCGAGCGGGTGGAAGGCTCGCTGGGCTGGAGCATCACCCAGATCTACGGCCTCACCGAGACGTCGCCCCTCATGACCTACTCCGAGGCACGGCCCGAGCATGGGCCCCTGCCCCTGGTCCAACGGGCGAAGATCACGGCGCGCCAGGGGGTGGAGTCGCTCACCGCGGGCGAGGTGCGGGTGATCCTCCCCGACGGCACCGACGTCCCGCGCGACGGCGAGACCGTGGGCGAGATCGTGGTGCGGGGTAACGTGGTGATGGAGGGGTACTATCGGGATCCCGATGCCACCGGCCGCGCCTTTGCCGGAGGCTGGTTTCATTCGGGCGACGCGGCGGTGGTGCACCCCGACGGCTATCTCGAGATCCGCGATCGGCTCAAGGACGTCATCATCAGCGGCGGAGAGAACATCTCCTCGGTCGAGGTCGAGGGGGTGCTGCTCCGGCATCCCGCGATCCGGGAGGTGGCGGTGGTGGGGCTGCCGCACGAGAAGTGGGGCGAGGCCCCGCACGCCTTCGTGGTGCTCGCCCCGGGCGCGAGGCTCACCGCGGAGGAGCTCAGCGCCTTTGCGCGCGCCCGGCTGGCGGGGTTCAAGGTGCCGAAGGGCCTCACCGTGGTCGCCGAGCTGCCCAAGACGGCCACGGGGAAGATCCAGAAGTACGTGCTCCGCGGAGGCCGGGCGGCGATCGCGGCCCAGTAGGAGATCAGCCTCGGACGGCGGCGAACAGGAGCGCCAGGCCGGCGACGATCAGCAGGACCGGCACCAGGCCGAACTGGAGGCCCATCATCTCCCATACGCCGCCCAGCGCGAACGTCAGTCCCACCGCGACCCAGAAGCCTTCCACCGGGAGACTGAAGTACTTGCGTGCCAGCTGCCCGGCCAGCGTGATGCCACCCACCCCGATGAGACCCACGCCCCACCCGATATCGGTGACGAGCGCGAGGCCGACCCACAGAAAGAACAGCCCCCAGACGGCGGCATCCAGTCTGTGGGTAACGACCTGCGAGTTGGTGACCGCTACCCGCTCGACGTGCGTCATAGACACCTCCCCCTTCACTCGCGTCTCATTTTCCCCGGTGACGTACGACTGACCCTTCCGACACCATCCGGAGCGAATCTGGGAGGGTCGACATGAGGAAGGGTTGCGGGTTGGCGGAATTGGCGTTCATAGCGGTGGCCACCCGGGCAGATTCCGGACCGGCGGCGAGCGGCCGGAAACGCGAGTGCGCGCACCGGATTCGCTGAACTGCTGGGAATCCCCGATCGCTCGGCGTGGAATCAGGGCGTGCCGGGGTCGGTCCGCGGCAGGGGGAGCTGCGCCACCAGGCGGCGCAGGCTGTCGGCTCTCGCCCGGTGCGCCGAGTCGCCGGCGGCCCACAGCGTCGCCACCCTGAGCAGGCTGCGTCGCGCCGCGACCGAGTCGTTCTCCTGCAGCGCCGCGATCCCCGATTGGAGGAGGTACGAACTGACATAGACCGTACGGCCCCAGTACCAGAAGCGGGTCGCCGCGAGCCGCGCGGCCGAGTGGTCCCCCAGCTCTTGCCGGAGCCGGGCGAGAAGGAGGTTGGTCCCGGCGCCCGCCCCTGGGAGCAGCTGCCCGGTGCGGACCACGCGCTCGAGGGAGTCGACCCGGGAACGGGCGTCTGACTCTCCCGAGCGTACGGCGAGAACCGTCAGGATCACGAACGCGCAACCCGGCACCCCGGCCTGATCCGGTGCGCCCCTGGGCGCGAGCCGTTCCACCAGCGAGGCGGCCCGGCGGGCGGGCTCGGCGCTGCCCCGCACCGCATCCCAGAACCCCAGCTGGCACGCCGCTCTCCGTTGTCGCTCGACACCGGCGCTGTCGCGCCCGGGACGCTTGACGGCGATCTGGAGCGAGTCCACCGCCTCGGCGGCAAGACGGGCTTCGCCGTCCCAGAAGAGAGCGTCCCCCAGCGCATACGCCAGCCAGCCGGACCAGGCCGGTTCCACCGTTCGCATCTGCCGGATCGCCGCCGCTGCCTCGGCTGGGCGGCCGGCATTGGCCAGAACGTCATGGCGGGTTATCAGCCGGTCGCGTTGCTCCGCGGCGTTGGTGGCCCGGCGGAGCAGAGCCTCGGATGCTGCCAGCGCATTCTCCGGCGGAAGCCCCTCGAGCTGGGTGGTCCAGATCAGCTGATGCAGGCTTACGCCGTTCCAGTTATCGAGATCGCCTTGCAGTCGACGCCGGGTGGCCGAATCGCCGTCAGCGAGGGCCAGTCGCCATCGGACGAAAGGCGCCAGCTCGCTGGTCGAGTCGACGGCCAGAAACCGCCGCGCCGCCGAGCGGAGACCCGCCCCGTCGCCGAGCAGACCGCGCACTTCTACCAGACGCTCCAGCGCGGCCAGCCGATCGGGATCGTATCGGAGCGCCTGCTGCAGCGCGCCCTCCGCGCGGGTGGCACCGTCCGGGAGTCCGAGGAACGGTCCGAAGCGCGCCAGGAAGGTCCCAAGCGCGGTCCAGAGTTCGGGACGATCGTCGTTGGCGAAGACCGCCTCCTCCAGATCGGCGAGCGTGGTGCGCAGATCCCGGCCCGCGGGATAGTCCTTCCCGACCATCGCGCGCAGCACCCCGCGATCCCTCGGGCTCAGGGCCGACTGGCGGGCCCAGGCGAAGGCCACCGCCCCGTCCGAGTATCCGTACTCCCTGCCGGTGAGCACCAGCCACAGCCCGGCGAGGGCAAAGCTCGAATCCGCCTCGATGGCGCGGCGGAAGCTCTCGCCCGCACTGGGGTACCGGGCCATCCGGTAGTGTGCCATCCCGGTGGTGAGCGCGGTGAGAGGAGTGATCGACGATGGCAGGGTGGCGGCGACGGCCGGGTCACCGCGACTGGCCTCGAGCCGAAGCACCCCCAGCGCCAGCGTCTCCGCCAGCGCGGGGAGGCTGTCCCGCGACCCGCGCGCGGCGACCTGCCCCATGACCCGCCCGCGCAACCGGTCCTCGAGTTCGAGTCGAACGGTCACTCCGCCGGCCGTCACGTCGGCGGAACCGCGGAGGAGCCGCCCCGCCCCGCGAAGGCCGGCTTCCCGGCGGGCGGCCGCAGAACCGCAGCCCCGAATCGGCACCAGCCGGGGGCCCGGCGCCCCGGGAAGGCGCGCGCCCAGCAACTGCTCCAGCGTTGCCGCGAGGCCGCGATCGGCCGATTCGAGTGGCGCGGCGGCAATCAGAAAGGGATCGATCGCCCCCTCCGGTTGGCGACGCGACCGCACCAGGGCCATCCCCGCGATCACGAGCAGCGCGGCGCCCACCAGACCGGCCCCGACGCTCCAGGCCCGCCGGCCTCCGGAGCCCGCGGCGGCCACCGCCGTCACGCGTCCCTCGAGCGCACCCGCAAAGTCGTCGATCGAGCCGAAACGTTCCTGCGGTGCCCGGGCCAGCGCCCGCTCCACCGCGGCGATCATCGGCGCCGGGACGTTGCGCCGCAGATCGCGAATCGAGCGGGGCGCTTCGGTCAGCTTCCGCGCCACGGTTTCAGCGGCGCTCCGGCCGGGATGAGGCAGCTCATCGGTGAGCATCTCGTACAGCACCGCGGCCAGGCTGTAGACATCGCTCCGGCCGTCGACCGGGGCGCCGGTGGCCTGCTCGGGACTCATGTAGGCCGGGGTTCCCACTGTGAAGCCGGTCGCGGTCAGTCGCGCGTCGCCGGAAGTCGCAAAGGCCACCCCGAAGTCGGCGGCCAGGGCGATTCCCTCCTGGAGCAGGATGTTCTCGGGCTTGATGTCGCGATGAATTACGCCGTGGCGGTGCGCATGTCCCAGCGCCTCCGCCACCTGCAGGGCGATCCCCAGGGCCTCCTCGACCGCGAGCGGCCCATCCCGGTCCATCCGGGCGCGGAGCGTCTCGCCGGTCAGAAACGGCATGACGTAGTACACGTGCCCGGCGGCGCTCCCGGAGTCGAAGAGCGGCACGATGAGGGGGTGCTGCAGTCGGGCAGCCACCTGGACCTCGCGCAGGAACCGCTCCGAACCGATGTGCTCCCGGATTTCGGCCCGCAGCACTTTGAGGGCGACGGGGCGGTCGTGGCGCAGGTCCCAGGCACGGTAGACCACCGCCATCGCCCCTTCGCCCACCGGTTCGTCGATCCGGTAGCGATCGCTCAGACCGAGACGCAGCTCCTCCAGCTGACCGGGGTTCACCGGACTCTGGCCCCGTCAGATGGTGGTGGGAACATCGGGTGGCGTCCGGCGGATCAACTCGACCAGCCGCCGCGTGTCGGCCGACGGGCGGACGTCCAGCTCCTGCTGCATCCGGCGGGCGAGCTCCTGATAAGTCGCAATGGCCGCGGCCCGGTTTCCCATCCGACTGTGCTCCCGCATGAGCGCTCGTACCACCACCTCATCGAACGGCTCCCACCCCCGGGCCCGGGTCAGCAGATCGATCGCCTCCCGCCGGTTTCTCCCGGCGGCGAGGCGCTCAGCGCCCTGACAGGCCGCCCCGACCGCCAGCCGGCGCAACGCCGCCCGTCGGGCATCGAGCCAATGCTCCAGCTCGGGTGAACCCTCGAAGGGGAAGCCGTCGGCAAATTCTCCCCGGTAGAGCTGCAGCAGGTCGGCGGGCGCGAGCGCGGGCGCCTCGAGTGCCCTCACGTCGCACCAGATCAGCTCCTGGTTGGCCGCCAGCTCGTCCGCGCCCCGTCCCAGGAGGGCCGCATCCCCCAGGTGGCGCCGCAGGAAGTGCACCGCCTTGTTGAGCGCGTTGCGGCCCCGCTCGTCATCGCTGTCGTGCCAGAAGAGTCGAGCCAGCTTTTCCCGGCGGTGATACCCCGACTCCACCGCCAGGTACACCAGCACCGCCAGCCGCCTGGGCTGGGCCAGTACCTCGGCATGCACGGCGCCATCGGCCAGCCGAACCTCGACGGCGCCCAGGGTGTGGAGTCGAATCACGAATCGGTCGGGTTGAGGAGCGGGGGAACGACGAGGGAAGCGCCAGGGCAGAGCCAGGGCATCGCTTCGCTCCAACGTGCCTGAGCAATGGTACCGCGCGGAGGCGAGCCCAACAACCTCCGCCATCACCCGCAACCACCCCGGCGGCCGGATCGGGGCAGAGTGGAGGAGTGTATGCTGCGTCGAAGCGCCCTTGCCGGACTGATAGCCGTGACCGCCTGCGGGCAGGATCTCACCCGCCCTGACGAATCCACCGAGCTCGCCGCGCTCCGGCCGGGCCAGCGCACGACGTTTCTCCCGCTGCCGGTGGACGACGCCGAATGGAGCATGGCTTATGGCGTAAGTGAAACCGGGTGGGCTGCGGGCGAGATCGACCTCAGCGATACCGACTGGCATGCTGCCCGCTGGCGGATCGCCACCCCCGGCGGCGCGCCGGCCTCCGCCGTGCTCGAAGATCTCGGCCGGATGAACGGACGCGCCACGATCGCCTTCGACGTGAACCTGCGTGGCGACGTCGTCGGTGGGAGCCTGGAGGCCGCGAGCGGGATCGGCGCCGGCCCGGACGAGGCCTTCGTCTATCGCGGCGGCCAGATGCGCGCCCTCCCGACACTCGGCGGCGCCAACGCCTTTGCCCGCCGGATCAACAACTTCGGCTGGATCGCGGGTCAGAGCGAGACCGCCGCTGGCGAGCTGCACGCCACGGTCTGGCGCCCCCGGAGCACCGGCGGCTACACCGCGATCGACCTGGGCACGCTGGGTGGCACCTTCAGCTGGTGCAATACCATCGATGACTTCGGCCGGGTCGTTGGCCTGAGCGAAACCGCCGGCGGCTCGATTACCGCCTGGGTGTGGGATGGCCACGGACCGCTCCGCCCACTCCCCTCCCTCACGAGCGGGGGCGATAACTTCGCGATCGACCTCAATCTCCTCGGCGTGATCGTGGGGACCGCCACGGCGGAGGACGGGAACTTCCACGCCACCCGCTGGGTGCGCGGCGGGGTGCAGGACCTGCACGGCCGCTTTCCCGACTTCGAGAGCAGCTTTGCACGCGGGGTGAATCTCGCCAACGATGTCGTGGTCTCGGCCTTCGACCAGGACTTCAACAGCGGCGGATTCCTGCTCCGGCACAGCGGCGCGGTCGACCTCAGTGCCGCCGCCGGCACGCCCAGCTCCGATGTGTTCGACATCAATACCCGCGGGTGGGTGGCCGGTGGCGCGGGGGAGGATGGGATCTTTACCGCCGGCACCTGGATCCCCGACGGTCCGGGCGGGGCCCACCTGACCCAACCGCAAGGCGTGGCGGCCGGACGGCACAGCGCGTCGCCGGCGCTGGCGAGGGCCCACGCGCAGTTTTGGCGGACGCTGCGACTGCGCTAGCGCTCGCTTGTCCGACTGGCGAACGGGAAGGCCATGCGCTCCCCCAGGCGCATGGCCCTCCCCTCGAGAGCCCAGGGCAGGCCGCCCATGACTTCAGGAAGGAATTGCAAGGCCCGGACAGCAGCCATAGCGCGCCCCACCTGAGTCCTTCGATCCCGTCGAAGCAGCTATCAGATGGCCAGGAATAACTCCTCAAGCTCCAGCGTGAACGGAGCCGAAGCCCCTTCGGGCACCCAGCGGAGCGCATGGCGCTCGCGCCAGGGGAAGTCGTCCGCCGGCCGCCACACTTCCGCGATCCGCTCCTCCGGATCGATGATCCAATAGAGCGGCACTCCGCGTTCCTGATACAGCCGGCGCTTGGTGAATCGATCGGCGCGCACCGAGGACGGGGAGAGGACCTCCGCGACCAGCAGGACGGTGCGAAGGGTTGCCCAGTCGAGCTTCCGGGCTTCCGCCAGCGGGACCACGAAGAGATCGGGGGAGACCAGCACGTCGCGCAGCCCCCAGGTGAGGTCGGAGCGGGAGCCGTAGGCGTGTCCGACTCGCTCCGCCCGCAGGTAGGCGCGAACCGACTCCAGGAGCCGGAGGCCCACCTCCTCGTGCCACGGACGCGGCGCCGGACTCACCAGCAACTCGCCGTGGACCACTTCGTAAATGTTGCCGTCGTCCGGAATGGCCCGGACCATGTCGGCGGTGTAGTACCCGGGGGCGGCCATACCCATAATGGTGAGTTCCTTCGCGGTTCGGGCGCAAGACATCCTGCACGATGGCACCGCCGCCCGTCATCGTCGTCCTCGAAACACCGCCTGGCCACACAAAATCAACGCGCGTCGCCCCTGGCCGAAGGGTGACCGCGCTGGCGAGGCCCGCGACCGGGCCTCGCCTCGGGATGTGACATCCGGCGGGAACGGGAGCAGATTGACGGGTCAGGGTGACTCGCGATCCTCCCTTTCCGGAGTCGTCGCATGGGCAGTGTATGGGCCGTCGAACGGACTCGCCATCCGCGCTTCCCCTACCGGATCTCCATCGAGCAGGAGGGTCGGCTGATCCTGGCGGTGCGGGCCCAGTCGGCCTGGCCCGGGCCGGGGCAGCAGATCTTCTGCCTGAGAGAACGGGCCCTCGATCCCACCGAACCGCTGGAGCCGGTGGAGCGGGTGCCGGTGCTGCATCTCACCCAGGTGGGCCGGAAGTTGACGCTGGCGCTGGACCGGCCGACCCGCAAGCGCTGCGAGTTCCTGACGGTAGAAAAGCCCCGGAAGGACGGCCAGGGAACCCTGGAGCAGGTCTTCTTCCGGACCGAGCAGGGTATCCGCGGTCACCGCTCGCGGAGCCGAGTGGAGCTGCGGGCCGGGTTTGCCGGCGCGGGTGCCACCGAAGCGACGCTGGGAGTGGTCATCGACAGCGGCGAGCGCTACCCCTGGCGCTTCCCGGGAGCCCGGGTCACCCGGCGGAGGCTGGCCGCGGGGGACTACGCCCTCCTCGACGGCGAGCGGGTGGCCGCGGTGGTGGAGCGGAAGAGCTTCGAGAATCTGCTGGGCGAGGTCGGGGCGATCCAGGGACTGCACCATCAGTTGGCCGACCTCGCCAGTCACGAGTCGGCGGCGCTGGTGATCGAGGCCGACTACCGCGACTTCCTCGACGCCAAGCGGTTGGCGGGCCGCTGGCCGCCGGCCCATCTCGGCAGGGTCCTGGCGGAAATCGGGGCGCTCCATCCGAAGCTCCCGGTGATCTTCGCCGGCAATCGCGCGATGGCCAATCGGTGGACGGTGCAGTTCTTCCGGGCCGTCGCCAGCGCCAGGGCGGGTCGACCGCTGGAGCTGCCGCTCACGGTGGAGGCCAGGCACGAGGCCGAGCCCCGCGCGCCCGGGATGGACCAGGAGGTGCGCGAGGCGGTGCTGGGCTCCATGCCGGTCCCGTTTCTCTTTGCCGAGCTGGCGCGGCGCTTCCCCGAGGCGCCGGCTACCCGACTGCGGCGGATCCTGAATCAGCTCAGAAAGGAAGGCCGGCTCGTCTGCCTCGGCCGGGGTCCGTCGGCGCGCTGGCGGCGCCTTCCCCCGGTCAGCTAGCGGCCGGCGGGCGGTCCCCTCACCCCGGCCTCCTCCCCCTCCCCCCTCCCCACT
>CAZXRC010000002.1:0-147388 GCA_964642475.1 uncultured Gemmatimonadaceae bacterium
GCTACTTCGAGTGGGTCCAGGACCGGGGCGGCTACTTCTGGGACGAGGAGACGGTGAACAATCGCCTCGAACGCATCATGGTGAACTCCTTCGACGAAGTGGCCGCGATGGTGGATAAGCACGGCGTGTCCAGCCGGATCGGCGCCTACATGCTCGCGATCGACCGGGTCGCCGCGGTGCACCGCCTGCGGGGGATGTACGCCTAAGGGGGTCAGGCGGGTCCTGAGGGACTCCCTCGCGCCGGGTCGCGCGGCGCGCTCCCGACAGCGCCCGGTCGCGGGCGGTCAGGCGGACAGCGCCACTGACGCTGTCCGCCTGTCCGTTGGACGGTGAAGCTCACGCTTCTCGCTGTCGGGAAGCTGCGACCCGTCTTCCGCCACGCGGCCGACGACTACCTCGCTCGCCTGAGGCGCTACGCGGTCACGGAGGAGGTCGAGGTGCGCGAGGCCGGTAGGGCGCCGACCCCGGCCGAGGCGCTCAAGCAGGAGGCGGAGCGCCTCGAGAGCCGGGTGCCACCCGGCGCGCTGGTGGTAGCCCTGGACCGCGAGGGTCAGCCGTGGAGCAGCGAGGAGCTGGCCCGTCGGCTGGGGCGGTGGCGGGATGCCGGGCGCCCGCTCGTCTTCGTGATCGGCGGGTCGCACGGTCTCGATCCCCGGTTGCGGCAGGCGGCGGGGGCGCGGTGGAGTCTCGGCGCCATCACCCTGCCGCACGAGCTCGCCCGGGTCGTGGTCCTGGAGCAACTCTATCGGGCCGGGACTATCATCCGGGGTGAACCGTACCACAAATGAACCGGTAAACCCTTACTTTCGTGCTCTCATCCGCCGGATTCTGCCGCCACGCGGGGCCCATCGCCGCCTTGCCGTCCTGCCGCTTCGCCGCCCATGGCTGAGTGGTTCGAAGAGTGGTTCGGCGAGGAGTACCTCCATCTCTACCCGCATCGTAACGATGCCGACGCCGACCGGGTCGTCGGACTCCTGGTCCGGGTCCTCCCCTGGCAGCGTGGATGGCGGGTGCTGGACGTGGCCTGCGGTGCCGGCCGCCACCTCGCCGCTCTGGCGCGGGCCGGTGCGGTTCCCTTCGGGTTCGACCTCTCCGCCGCCCTGCTCCGGCGCGCCTCGGGATGCACCACCCGCCCCCTGGTCCGGGCCGACATGCGGGCCCTGCCGTTCCGCCGCCGGACCATGGACCTGACGGTGAATCTCTTCACCAGCTTCGGCTACTTTGCGGCCGACGAGGAACACGCCGACGCCCTGGGCCAGATGCTGTCGACGGTCCGGCCCGGCGGCTGGTTTGTCATCGATTTTCTCAACGCCGAACAGGTCCGGGCCTCGCTGGTGCCGGAGGAGACGATGCGTTACGGCACCATGACCGCCGAGGTGCGGCGGCGAATCACCAGTGACCAGCGATTCGTGGAAAAGACCATCCGGCTCGCGGATGGGCGCAGCTTCCAGGAACGGGTCCGTCTGTTGGGCCCGAGCGATCTCGAGCGGATGATCGCCGCCCAGGGCGCCGGGATCGTCGGGCGCTACGGCGATTACGAAGGACACCCGCTGGGGCAGGGGCCCCGGACCGTGCTGGTTGCCCGGGTGCCGGCATGACGCTGCGGATCGTGACGACCCCCCTGGCCGCCCCGCTCCGCTGGCCCGAGCCGCGGGGCGGCGGCATCGATCCCGCGCTGCTCGACGCGTTCGTTGCCGCGCGGGGCATCGACGGCAGCCTGGACCGGCTGCGCAACCCCTCGGCCCTGGTGGTGACCACCGGGCAGCAGCCCGGCCTGCTCACCGGGCCGTTGTATACCATCCACAAGGCGTTGTCCGCCGCGGCCCTGGCCCGGCTCTGCGAGGAGCGCTGGCGCCGCCCGGTAGTGCCGGTGTTCTGGGCCGCCGGAGGCGATCACGACTTCGCCGAAGGCAATCACGCCAGCTGGATCGGCGTCGATGGGCGCACCGTGACGATGACCCTTCGCGAGCGGGCCCCGGACGCGCCGCTCACGCCGCTCTATCGCGAGCCGGTCGGCCCCGAGATCCTGCCGGTGCTCGACCAACTGGAGCTGGACCTGGCCCAGACCGCCTTCGGCGCCGAGGTGGTCGAGGGATTCCGGCGCTGGTACCGGCCCGAGGCCAACCTCGCGGAGAGCTGCGCCCACGTCCTGGCCGAGTTGCTGGCCCCGTTCGGCGTCCTGGTGTTCGATGCCACTCATCCCGCCGTCAAGCGGGCCCAGCTGCCGTACCTCCTCCAGGCGCTGGAGCGAAGCCGGGCACTGGATCAGGCGCTCGAGGAGCGGCACCGGCAGCTCACCGCCGTCGGGCGCGATCCCGGGGTGACTGTGGGCGACGGCGCCACTCTGGTGATGTTCGAGGGACAGCAGGGCCGGGACCGGCTGGTGGCACGCCCCCCCGGCTTCCAGACCCGCCGCAGCCAGGAGCAACTCTCCCTGGCCGAAGTCGAACGGGTGGCGGCCCTGGAACCGGGCCGGTTCTCGCCCAATGTGCTGCTGCGCCCCGCCATCGAGAGCGCCCTGCTGCCAACGGTCGCGTACCTCGCCGGTCCCGGCGAGCTGCGGTACCTGGCACTGGCCGAGACGGTGTATCCGATGCTGTCGATCCCGCGACAAGTACCCCTGCCGCGTTGGTCCGGGATCCTGGTCGATGCCCGGGTGGACCGGGTGCTCGACAAGTACCAGGCGACGCTCGCGGAACTGCTGGAAACGGCCCAGCGGCTCGAGGCCCGGGTGGTACGCGATCAGCTGTCCCCCGAGGCGCGGCAGGCCCTCGAGGAACTTCGCTCGGCGATCGGCGGGGGGTACGGGACGCTGGCGCGGGCCGCGGTGGCCATCGACCCGACCATCGAGAAGCCGATACGCAACCTCGCCGCGCGGGCGGTCTCCGACTTGCAGGAGGCGGAGAAGAAACTGGTCAACCACCTCAAGAAACGGCAGGAGGTGGAGACCGGGCAGATTGCCCGCGCCCGAGAGCTGGTCCTCCCGCTGGGGCGTCCCCAGGAACGGGTGCACACCATCGCGCCCTGGCTGGCGCGATACGGCCCGTCGCTGCTGGCCGATCTGGAGGCGACGATCCGCGACTGGTATCGCACGGGCCTTGAAGGGTCCGCCCCACTCTCGTAGACTCGGACCATGGCCTTCCTCGGCATCCTCCTCCTGGTGGCCCTGATGATCCCGATCATCGGGATCGTGATCGATTCTCCCATCGGTCGCGCCATCGCGCGTCGAGTGGAGGGCCCGGAGCAGATCCCCGCGAATGTCGCGGACCTGGCCCGGAAGCTCGAATCGCTCGAAGGCGAGGTGGATGACCTCCAGCGCAGTGTCCAGGCGCTGCAGGAGGAGAATCAGTTCCTCCAGCGCCTGTTGGAGGAAAATCCCCGGCCGTCTCTTCCGCCGCCGCCCAAGCCCTGAGCCAGCCCGCCGCAGGCCCACGTGGCTCCCACTCCGTCCTGGTGGCGGCGGGGATCTTCCTGAGCCGGATCTTCGGGCTGGTTCGCCAGCGGGTGCTGGCCCACTATCTCGGTCTCTCCGACGCGGCGGACGCGCTGCAGGCCGCCTTCCGGATTCCCAACCTCCTCCAGAACCTGTTGGGCGAGGGGGTGCTCTCCGCTTCCTTCATCCCTGTGTACGCCAGGCTCAGGGCGGAAGGTAGGCACACCGAGGCGGAGCAGGTCGCAAACGCTGTGTTCGGCCTGCTGGCCTTGGTCGCGTCGGTCATCGTCCTGGGGGGTGTAGCCGCGGCCGCCCCGTTGACCGACCTCATTGCCGGCGGCTTCGATGGCGAGAAGCGCGATCTCACCATTCGCCTGGTGCGCCTGCTGTTTCCCGGCGCGGGACTCCTGGCTCTATCGGCCTGGTGCCTGGGCATTCTGAACAGCCATCGCCGGTTCTTTCTCTCCTACGCGGCGCCGGTGGTCTGGAACTTGGCGATCATCGTCACCGTGATCATGTCGCCCGGTCGCCCGACTGAGAATAGCGCCGCGGTTGCCGCCGCCCTCGGCGCGGTCGTTGGCAGCGCGCTCCAGTTCCTGGTGCAACTGCCACGGGTCCTGACGCTGGTCCGGCACTTCCGGCCCACGATCAGCGCCGGCTCCCTTGAGGTCCGCACCGTGCTGAGCAACTTCGCCCCGGTCTTCGTGAGCCGGGGCGTGGTGCAGCTCAGCGCCTTCATCGACATGATCATCGCGAGCTTTCTGGGGCAGGGCCCGGTGGCCGCCCTGGGAATGGCCCAGGTGCTGTACACCCTGCCGGTGAGCCTCTTCGGCATGTCGGTGAGTGCCGCCGAGCTGCCGGCGATGTCGAGCGCGACGGGGAGCGACAGTGAGATTGCGGCGGCACTCCGAGGCCGGCTGGAGGCCGGCCTTCGGCGGATCGCCTACTTCGTGGTGCCGTCCGCGGCGGCGTTCCTGGCGTTCGGCGGCGTGATCGCCGGGGCGCTCTTTCAGACCGGAAAGTTCACTACCGCTGACAGCCGCTACGTCTGGGCGATCCTGGCCGGATCGTCGGTGGGCCTGCTTGCCGCGACGCTGGGCCGGCTGTACAGCTCAGCCTATTACGCGCTGCGCGACACGCGCACCCCACTGCGGTTCGCCGTGCTTCGAGTGGTTCTGACGACGGTGCTGGGCTACCTCTGCGCCATCCCGCTGCCGCCGCTGCTCGGGCTCGACCCACGCTGGGGTGCGGCCGGCCTCACCGCGTCGGCAGGAGTGGCCGGATGGGTCGAGTACTTCCTTCTTAAGCGCGGCCTCGAACGCCGGATCGCGGCCCCCGGGGTTCCGCTGGGGTATCTCGCCCGTCTCTGGGCCGCCGCCCTGCTGGGCGCGGCCGCCGGGCTCGGTGTCTGGTCCGGCACCCCCTCCGTGGGTCCCATCCTCCGCGGGGCGCTGGTGCTCGCCCCGTACGGCGCGATCTACCTCGCCGTCACCGCACTCATGGCGATTCCGGAGGCCCGGAGCCTCTTCCGCCGCTTCGTCCGCTGAACGCGGTTGACCGCGCCCTTACGTTCCAGACATGTCGGACGCCCTTCCTGAGGCCCTGCAACGCAAACTGGACACCCTCCCGGACGCCCCCGGCGTCTATCTGTGGAAGGATGCCCAGGGCGGCGTGCTGTATGTGGGGAAGGCCAAGCGACTCAAGAGCCGGGTGCGGAGCTACTTCGCCAGTGACGCCGGGGCCAGCGTCAAGAGCGCGTATCTCCAGCGCCACATCGCCGACGTCGAGACCATCGTCGTCGCCAGCGAGGCCCAGTCGCTCCTGCTCGAGAACAATCTGATCAAGGAATACCAGCCCCGCTTCAACGTCCGGCTCAAGGACGACAAGAGTTACCCCTCGATCGCCGTGACGCTGGGGGAGCCGTTCCCCCGGGTCCTGGTCACCCGCCGCCGGGACCTCCCCGGCGCCCGCTATTTCGGGCCCTATACCGACGTCGCTCTCCTTCGGAAGACCCTCGCCATCGTGCGCCGGCTCTACACCGTCCGCAGCTGCCACGACAACCTCCCGGGTGACCGGCGCGAGCGTCCCTGTCTTGATTATTACATCGGGCGCTGTCAGGCGCCCTGCGTCCTCTGGCAGGCCCAGGAGGACTACCGCCGCATGATCGAGGAGGTGGTCGACTTCCTCGAAGGACGGACGGTCGACGTACGCGGCAAGGTCCGCGAGGCGATGCTGGCCGCCAGCGAGCGACAGGACTACGAACGGGCCGGTCTGCTGCGCGACCAGCTCAAGTGGCTCGAGCAGGTCGAGTCACCAGCGTCGATCGAGGTGCTGGGCACCGGCGATGCCGACGTCCTGGGCTACGCCCGCGATGGCGACGACGCCGTGGGGGTGCTGCTGCGGGTGCGCGAAGGCCGGGTGGTGTCACGGGAGCATGCCTTCCTGGAGAACCTGGCCGAGGAAACCGACGAGCGGGTTCTCGAGTTCCTGCTGGTGCGGTCCTATGTGCCGATGGAGGGCCGGGTCCGCCGGCTGGTGCTTCCGTTCCCCCCGGCCGATGTCGAGCTGCTCCAGGAAATTCTCCCTGAGACCGAGTGGAATGTGCCGCAGCGGGGCACCGCCCGGCGCTGGCTCGATCTGGCCGACCAGAACGCCCGCCACCTGATGGAGAGTCTCCGGATCGAGTCGTTCGAGACTGACGAGCGGGCCGGGGATCCGGTGTACGCCCTGGGCCGCGACCTCGGGCTCAACGTCGTGCCCCGGAGCATGATCTGTGTCGACATCTCGACCAATCAGGGACGCGACACGGTCGGCGCCCTGGTCTGGTTCGAGGCCGGCCGGCCCCGTAAGAGCGAGTACCGCAGGTTCAAGATCAAGGGCCCCGGGCAGCAGGACGACTTCGCCGCGGTGCAGGAAGTGGTGACCCGCTTCCTGACCCGGCGACGCGAAGAAGCCAAGCCGCTGCCCGATCTGATCGTCATCGATGGCGGGAAGGGACAGCTGCATGCCGCCCTGGAAGCCGCCACCGCCCTTGGGGTGACCGAGGTTCCGATCATCAGCCTGGCCAAGAAGGAGGAGGAGGTCTTCCTCCCCGGCCGGTCCGAAAGCGTGCGGCTCTCCCGCCGAAGCCCGTCGCTGCGGCTGCTGCAGCGGATTCGGGACGAGGCCCATCGCTTTGGCGTGGCCTACAACCGGAAACGCCGGAGCGAGCGGACCATCACCAGCGCCTTGCTCGATATCCCCGGCGTCGGCCCCAACCGACGGCGGGTTCTGCTGGAGCGGTTCGGCAGCCTGGCCGGGGTCAAGAGCGCCACCGCCGCCGAGATCGCGAGCCTGCCCGGTTTCTCGACGACGCTGGCCGACCGGATTCTGGGACGGCTCTCCGAAGGGTGACCCGGGCTTATCTTCCGGCATGTCACGCGCCTTCGTGCGGGAGGACCGCGACGAGGTCCCCGAGCATTACCAGCTGCCTCCCCGGGACGACCCCTCGTATCCCGACGCCGCCGCATGGGCCCTTCTTGAGGGTGCGAACCGGGGCGATTCCCTCGGCGCCGAACAAGCCACCGGGTACCGCTGGGGTGACCCCGCACTGCGAGCCAACGTCGAGGGGATCCTGGCCTATGCCCGCAAGCGGGGCGACGACCGGCTGGAGCAGCTGGCCGAGCGGTTCCTGAGTGTGAGGACCTGAGCCCCTCGCTTGACTCCTGACTCTCGACTCCCTGATCCCATGGACTGGCACCTCGTCTGCTCCGCGTGTGGCACCCGCCGCGGTCCGGAAGGACTCCCTACCGTCTGCGACAGCTGCGGTCAGCCCTGGCTGGTCAACTATCCCGATCGGCCACCCCCAAATCTCACGGCCCGGGCCGAGGTCCGCCGGGGGCAGGGGATGTGGCGCTTCCGGCCGTTCCTGCCCCTCCTGTCCACCGAGTCCCCGGTCACGCTGGGAGAGGGCGACACACCGCTCCTCCCCTGTCCCCGGCTGGGCGAGAGCGTCGGGATCGCGGACCTCTGGGTCAAGGACGAAGCGGCCAATCCCACCGGCTCCTTCAAGGCCCGGGGGCTGAGTGCCGCGGTGACCCGGGCCGTCGCCGCCGGCGCGGGCAGATTCGTGATCCCCACCGCTGGCAACGCCGGGGTCTCCGCCGCGGCCTACGCCGCCTGGGCCGGCGTCACGGTGCGGGTCTACGCCCCCCGCTCCACCCCCCGCGCGATCCTGGCCCAGATCGTCACCTTTGGGGCAGAGCTGATCCTGCTCGATGGCCACATCGGCGATTGCGGCAAGGCCGCTCGCGCCTGGGCCGCCGAGACCGGTGCCCTGGATCTCTCCACTCTCCGGGAGCCCTACCGCATCGAGGGCAAGAAGACCCTCGGGCTCGAGCTGGCGATGCAGTCGGGGTGGACCCTGCCCCAGGCGATCATCTACCCGACCGGCGGCGGCACCGGCCTCATCGGGATGTGGAAGGCCTTCGCCGAGCTCCGCAACGCCGGCTGGGTCACCGATCCGCCACCCCGGATGTACACCGTCCAGTCGGCCGGCTGTGCCCCGATCGTGCGCGCCTTCGAGGCGGGTGCCGACCGGGCGGAGCCGTGGGCCGACCCGTGGACCTCGGCCAGCGGGCTCCGGGTTCCCGCCCCCCTTGGCGATCGCCTGATCCTGCGGGCACTCAAGGAGAGCGGCGGTGGGGCGGTGGCCATCCCCGATCCGGAGCTGGAACAGGACGCCCGCCTGGGATCGAGCCTGGAAGGAATCGACTTCTCTCCCGAGGGGGGGGCGGCGGTCTCCGCCGTCCGGGTGCTCCGCCGGCAGGGGGTCCTCCGAGACACCGACCGGGTCATCGTGTTCAATACCGGCGCGGGGTGGCTCTACCGGGACCCGGGGGAATTGCTCCGGGGCTGAACCGCGGGCGATATTTGGCGCCGATGAACGGACGCTTTGCGATTCTCGACCCCGCCGCCGGCATGAGCGGGGATATGCTCCTGGGGGCCCTGATCGACGCTGGTGCCCCGGCCGGCTGGCTGGACTCGCTCCCGGCACGTCTCGGCTTCCCGGAGCTGCGGATCGAGATCGGCCAGGTGCAACGGGCCGGCATCGCCGCGACCCGGGTGGAGCTGCGCTTCCCTGATGGTCGCACCGAGGGCCCCAGCCGCCCCTACGTTCCGCCGCACCAGCATCACCCCGCCAGTCATCACCCCGCCGGGGCGCACCACGATCCCGCGGGACACCGTCACCTACCCGATCTGCTGGCGGTCATAGAACGAAGCCAGACCAGCCCAGCGGTGAAGCAGCGGGCTCAGCGGGCCTTCACGCTCCTCTGCGAAGAAGAAGGTCGGATCCACGGGATGCCGGCCGATGCGGTCGCGCTGCACGAGGTCGGGGCCGCCGACGCGATCGTGGATATCGTCGGGGGCATCGAAGGATTCGAAGCGCTGGGCATCCGCGACGTGTATAGCCGTCCCGTGACCCTCGGTAGCGGCTGGGTGCAGACCTCCCACGGAGTGGTGTCGGTGCCCGCACCGGTCACCTCCCGACTGCTCCATGGGGTCGAGATCGGGCCCAACGGCCCAGTGGCGGGTGAAGCGACCACGCCGACCGGTGCCGTGCTGCTGCGGGTGCTGAGTGCCGGCAGTCCCCCCACGCACTGGCGCGCCGTCGGGACCGGGTGGGGTGCGGGGACCCGCAATCCGGAGCACTATCCCAACGCCCTTCGGCTGATCCTCGCGGAGGTCGTGCGTGAGGCCGGTCAGGTGGTGACACTGTCCTCCGATCTGGACGACCTCAGCCCGGAATACGTCGATCCCCTCCGTGAAGCGCTGGTGGCCGCGGGGGCGCTGGACGTGCAGGTCTGGGGCACGCAGATGAAGAAAGGCCGTCCGGGGTACCGGGTTGAGGCCCTCTGCGACCCCCAGGTTGCGGAACGGGTCAGCGAGGCATTCTTTCTGCATTCTACCACCGCGGGCGTGCGCCGAAGCGTCGCCGAACGCGTCACCCTACCGCGCCGCATGCTCGCGATCGAGGTGGCGCCCGGGCTCGTGGTCCAGGTCAAGGTGCTCGAAACGCCCGGGGGTCCTCGGGTGAAGGCGGAGTTCGACGATGTTCGCGCCGCGGCGGCCCGGCTGGGCCGCCCGGCGCTCGATCTGGCGCGGGACATCGAAAGCCGTGCACGCGCGCTGGTGGCCGACGGGGCCGCCGGTGTTTCACAATCACTGAAGGAGCAGGGATGACCAAGGTACTGAACGGTGGGGTGTTGCTGGCGCTGGTCGTGGCCGCGCCGGTCGCGGCCCAGCAGATGGATGGCGTGCAGAGTCGGGTCGCGGGCTCCCTCGACACCCGCATGGCCCAGCCCGACTGCAAGCTCGACGGCGCCGGTGACTTCCGCGTCAGCAGCGGAAAGACCTACCTCAAGACCGGCATCGAGGGCACCGGTGACCCGATCAACAGGGTCAACGCGCTCAAGAACGGCGTGCGGGTGATCACCGAAGCCATCACCACGGCCAATCAGGCCAAGAATCCGGCGGCCTGGTACTACCTGGGCCGGATCAATCTGCAGCAGGGTGACCTGGTCGGGGCCGACTCGGCGTTCAACAAGGCCCAGGCCCTCGCGCCCGCCTGCAAGGACGACATCAAGAAGTATCGCTACCGGGTGTGGGCCGCCCTGGTCAACGCCGGTCAGACCCTGCGCCAGGCCAAGCAGAACGACTCCGCCATGATGATGTTCCGGGCCGCGAACCTGATGGACCAGACCCTGCCGCTCTCGTTCGTCTTCATGGCCGACCTGTTCAACGAGCAGAACCAGCCGGACAGCGCCACCGTGTACTTCGGGAAGGCCGCCGCGAGCGACACCAAAGACGCCAACATGGTCAAGGCACGCGACCAGGCGGCGTTCAACTACGGCGTCCTGTTACTCAACAGCAAGCGACACCAGGAGGCGGTCACGGCTTTGCAGCGCTACCGCTCGCTGCAGCCCGAGGACGTCGCGGGCAAGAAGGCGCTGGCCCAGGCCTTTCGAGGGGCGGGGCTGACCGATAGCGCCCAGGCGCTCGAGAAGGAGCTGATTTCGGCCGCCACCCAGCCCGGTGCCGGGGCCGCCGGTGGGGAGGTCTCCGAGGACGACCTCATGGACATCGCAGTCAAGCAGTTCAACGACAAGAACTACAAGGACGCCGCCGCGACGTTCGAGAAGGTGATCGCCCAGAACCCCTGGAACCGCGACGCGGTGTTCAATCAAGCCAACGCGTATCTGGCGCTGTCTGACGGCGCCAGCCTGGCCACCTCGGCGGAGAAGCTCATCGCCATCGAGCCCCTTTCCGAGTACGACCATTCCCTGCGGATTCAGGGGTACAAGCTCGCCAAGAACCAGGATGGCATCTACAAGGCAGTGGTGGCCCATGAGGGTCTCCTCGTCAACGTCGAGATCCAGAGTTTCAAGCTCACCGGAGATGGGGCCACCCTCGAGGCGAAAGTCACCGGCCGCGAGGCCCGGGATGAGAACAACAAGATCATCCCCGCCAAGCCGCTGACGCTGGCGGTGGAGTTCCTTGGCGCCGAGGGCACTGTTGTCGCCACCGCCGACGCGCCGGTGCCGGCGCTCAAGGCAGGGGAGGCTCGCACACTCTCGGTTCCGGGGAAGGGCCCGGGCATCCGGGCCTGGCGCTACAAGACGAAGTAAGCGGTGCCCCGGCGCGAGCTTACCCACTCGCGCCGGGTTGACAATCGAAGCGGCGGGCGGGCACATTACGCCACCTTCGCGGGCGTAATTCAGTTGGTAGAATGCCAGCTTCCCAAGCTGGACGTCGCCGGTTCGAGTCCGGTCGCCCGCTCTCCGCGTTGTCCCGCCCGCCCCCTGACGCGGCTGCCTGTCAGGGGGTACCTCGCGGCCAGGGTGTCCCAGGACTGAAACGGATGGACCCCCGAGGCGTCACCGGCCGCCGAGTGCGCGTTCTCCCAGCTCGAGCCATGAGTCGGCGTGTGAGCTGTATGTGCTTGTGGCACAACGCTTTATCACATTGCAGTGGGGCCGGCTCTGGCGCTTTCTTCAGCAGCACGTCAAGGCCCGCTACTTGCCCTGATCACGGTCGATCCAAGCAGTTCACCACCCCCTTTCTGGAGCTTGGGATGAAGACGCTCGTTCGGTTCGCTGTTGCCCTCGCTGTCGTGGTTCTCTGTGCCGCACGGCCTGCCCAGGCCCAGAGCCTCCCGGAAGGCGCGACCAAGGATATGGTCGAGAAGGGCAACGAGATCTTCCACAAGGCCGGCCTCTGCTACGCCTGCCACGGACAGGACGCGAAGGGCCTCGTCGGCCCCAATCTGACCGACGACGTGTGGATCCACAGCAAGGGCACCTTCCCCGAGTTGGTCGCCCAAATCGCCAAGGGCGTCACGAAGGAAGAGTCCAAGAGCGGCGTCCCCATGCCAGCGAAGGGCGGCGCTTCTATCAGCGACGAGGACGTCAAGGCCGTCGCGGCCTACGTCTGGAGCCTCAGCCACAAGTAGGCGCCTTCCGGTTGCCCCTGGTGCCGAGTGTGACGGGGAACACCGGGCCGTCTTGAAGCGTCCGGCACGAATCGCCGGCCCGAAGAGGGGCCGGCGATTTTCGTTAGTGCAGGACGCGGATACTTTTGTCTCATCGCCGCGTGACACCCCGCATTGGGGTAAGGCCATAAATCATTTAGAATCAATAGTTTCCGGGGTTTTCCACGGTAACTGGCACAGCAGTTGCCCTCTCCAAGTGCAGGCGGCCGAGGCTGGCGTCGTTCGGCCCATCTACTTGACGGGAGCCGGTATGTCGAACAAGGGCTTTACCCTCATCGAGTTGCTGATCGTGGTCGTGATCATCGGCATCCTGGCCGCGATCGCGATCCCGAAGTTCGCCAACTCCAAAGAGAAGGCCGTGCTGGCATCGATGAAGAGCGACCTGCGGAACCTGGTGACCGCGCAGGAGTCGTTCTACTTCGACAACAGCGACTACGCCGGTGGGGTCACGGCCGGACCGGCTGTGAACGCGCCCGGCGGGGCGGGGCGCATCACCTTCATCCCCTCGGCGGGGAACGTCCTGGCCTTCGCCAACGTGACCAATACCGGATACACCATTACGGTCACCAACGGCGTGCTGGCGGGCGGCGTGACGACCTGCGGCGTGTATATCGGCGCCGCGGCCAATCGCCCCAATCCAGCGGTGCTGCAGGAAGGCGCGCCGGCCTGCTACTAGTAGGGGCCACGTGAGGGCGGGGGCACTGGAGGGGGGCCAACCGGCCCCCTTTTTCGTTCCCTTCCCGCCGGACCGCCACACCGCCTTATCTTCCCCCCGCCATGATCCGTGTAACCGCTGTCGCGCCCGACTCCCTGGGCTCTCAGCTCGGTCTGCGACCGGGCGCCGAGCTGTTGACCATCAACGGTCGGGAGATCGAGGATTTCCTCGACTGGGAGTTCCTCAGCGCCGACGAACAGTTCCTGCTGCATGTGCGGCAGCCCGATGGCGAGGAGATCGAGTACGACATCGAGCGCCCCGAAGGGCTGCCGATGGGCGTGGCCGTGGAAGCGGCCCGGATCCGCCGGTGCGCCAACCGCTGCGATTTCTGCTTCGTCGACGGCCTGCCGCCCGGTCTCCGGCAGACCCTGTACATCCGCGACGACGACTACCGGCTCTCCTTCAAGTATGGCAATTTCGCCACCCTCACCAACCTCAAGCCGAAGGACGTCGAGCGGATTCTCGAGTATCGCCTGTCGCCGCTCTACGTCTCGGTCCATGCCACCGACCCGGTCATCCGGCGCTGGCTGCTCCGCAATCCGCTGGCGCCCGACATCCTCGAGCAGCTGCGGCTCTTCGCCAGCCATGGCATTGCGTTCTACACCCAGATCGTGCTCTCCCCAGGCGTGAACGACGGCGCGGTGCTGGAGCTGACCCTGGCCGACCTCTACCGGTTGGGGGCCGCGGTGCTCAACATCTCCGCCGTGCCGGTGGGGCTCACCACGTTCAGCAAGCACCACCTGGTGCGCGAGCCCACCGCGGCTGAGTGCCGGGCCGCGATCGGACAGCTTGAGGCCTGGGCCGAGCGCGCCCGGCGCGAGCGGGGCATCACCTGGGCCTTCGGCGCCGATGAGCTCTACCTCCGGGCGGGCATGCCCCTGCCTCCAGCGGAGACCTATGACGGGTTCGAGCAGGTGGAGAACGGCGTGGGGTCGGTCCGATGGCTGGAACAGCGGATCCGGGAGGGCGCCGGCGAGCTGGCCGACTGGCGCGGCCGACACATCGGCGTGCTGACCGGACAGTCGATGGCGGGGCTCATGCCGCAGGTGCTCGAGCCGCTGGCGCGACTCACCGGAGCCCGGTTCGAGCTTCTGCCGCTGGTGAATCCACTCTTCGGCCCCGCCGTATCCTGCGCCGGATTGCTGCCGGGCGCCGCCTTTCGCGAAGCCCTCGCCGGCCGGAGCGATCTCGACCTGGCCCTCATCCCGGGGGAGAGCCTCAACGAGGATCAACTGTTCATGGATGACCTCCCATTCCGGGCCATCGCCGCGGCTTCGCCCGTGGAGATCCGCCCCTCCTACTGCTTCATCGACGCCCTCGACACCCCGCCCGCGCCGTGAGCCGTCCAACCGTGGCCATCATCGGCCGGCCCAACGTCGGCAAGTCGACTCTGTTCAATCGCATCCTCGGGGGTCGCGATGCGATCGTCTCGGACCGGGCCGGCACCACCCGCGACCGGCACTTCGGCGAGGCCGACTGGGGCGGACGCCGCTTCTGGCTGGTGGATACCGGCGGTCTCATGCCCGGCTCCACCGACTCCATGGACGTCGCTGTCCGGGAACAGGTGGAACTGGCGGTGCAGCAGTGCCAGCTGGTGGTCTTCGTGGTCGACGGCAAGGAAGGTCCCAACCCAGTCGATCGGGAGATCGCCGCCCAACTGCGGCGCTCCCAGCGGCCGGTGCTGCTCGTCGTGAACAAGCTGGACGACTATCCGGCGACCTCGGCCCATCTCGCCTTCTATGAGTTGGGGCTGGGCGACCCGCTGCCGCTCTCCGCCTCGGTGGGGAAGGCCAGCGGCGACCTGTTGGACCAGATCGTCGCCCATCTCCCGCCGCGTGACGACCTCGAAGAGGAGGGCACCGTCGCGGTGGCCGTGGTTGGCCGGCCGAATGCGGGCAAGTCCAGTTTCATCAATCGGCTTCTCGGCGAGCCCCGCCTGGTCGTGTCCCCGGAGCCGGGCACAACCCGAGACGCCATCGACACCCCCTTGCGGTATAAGGGCAAAACGCTCAACTTCATAGATACAGCGGGTTTACGGCGCAGAGCTAAAGTACAAGATGATGTGGAGTTCTACTCCACCCTCCGGACCCACCGCGCCATCGAGCAGGCGGATGTGTGCGTCCTGGTGGTTGACGCGGAAAATGGACTGCACGCCCAGGATCTCCGGATCGCATCGGAGGCCTGGGATCGGGGCGCCGGCCTCATCATCGCGGTCAACAAGTGGGACCTGATCGAAGAGAAAGACGCGAACACGGCCAAGCGGGGGCAGGATCTCCTGGTGGAGAAGGCGCCGTTCCTGCGCTACGTGCCGTTCGTCTACATCTCGGCGCTGACCGGTCAGCGGGTCAATCGGATCCAGGACCTGATCCTGGAGGTGGCGGAGGCGCGCGAGCGCCGGATCCCGACCAGCGAAGTCAACCGGGTTCTCGAGGAGCTGATCGCCCGCAACGCGCCCCCCCAGCAGCAGGGGGTCGAGGTCAAGCTGCTCTATGCCTCACAAATCGGGACCCGGCCGCCCACGATCGCGATCGTGAGTAATCGCCCGGACGACGTGCCCGAGGCATACCAGCGCTACCTGCATCACGGGTTTCGGAGTGCGTGGGGGTTCGACGGGGCGCCGCTGCGTCTCAAGTTCACCGGCCGGGGAGCGGCTCAGCATGACCGACGCGACGATGGCCGGCGGGTGCGGGGGTAGCGGGCTGCAGCAGGCCGCCGGTCGGTGATCGCCTCCGCCTGGCTGCTGGCCAGCTATCTCCTGGGAGCCATTCCGACCAGTTACCTGGTGGGACGGATCTGCAAGGGGATCGACCTGCGGGAACATGGCAGCCGGAACCTGGGCGCCACCAACCTGTATCGCACCCTCGGGTGGCGCTACGCGGTGCCGGTCGGACTGTTCGATGTCGCGAAGGGCGCCGTCCCGGTGCTGGTGTTCGGCGCCCGGGCTCCCGAGATCCCGCACTTTCCGATCTGGTGCGGGCTGCTGGCGGTGGTCGGGCACGTGTACTCGGTGTTTGTCCGCTTCAAGGGCGGCAAGGGTGTTGCCACCGCCGCGGGCATGGTGATCGGGCTGGCGCCGCTGGCGTTCCCTGTCGTGCTGGTTATCTGGGCGATCGTCGTCTGGCTGACGGGGTACGTCTCACTCGGGTCGATCATCGCCGCGGTGCTCTTTCCGGTCGCCGACTGGATCCTGCATCCCGCGCGGCACTCGCCGATGACCCTGGGGATCGACCTGGCGCTGGCCGGCTTCATCGTCTGGAAGCACCGGGCGAACATCCAGCGGCTGGTGGCGGGCACCGAGAATCGCTTCGGGCGCCGCCGACCGACGCCCCGGGGGCCGGTCACATGAGTGTCGTCGGGGTCCTGGGTGCCGGGAGCTGGGGAACCACCCTGGCCGATCTGCTGGCCCGCCGGGGGCACGAAGTCCGGCTCTGGGCCTATGAGGCCGACGTGGTCGCCGCGATCAACCAGCGGCAGGAGAACCCGGTGTTTCTCCCGGGCTGCGCCCTGGCCCCTGGCCTCCGGGCGACCAGCGATGCCGTGGCCGCCGCCGCGGGCGCCGACGTGGTGCTGGCCGTCGCCCCGAGCCACGTCTTCCGGCGGGTGATTCGCCAGGCCCGCCCCGGAATTGGTCCTGAGGCGCTGGTGGTGACCGCCACCAAGGGCATCGAGCCGGACTCGCTCAAGCTGATGTCGCAGGTGCTCGACGAGGAGCTGCCGTCCCACCCCGTCGTCGCCCTGTCGGGCCCGAGCTTCGCGCTGGAGGTGTTTCAGGGGCAGCCCACCGCGGTGGTGGCGGCGGCCCGGCAGGAGGGGGCGGCGCACCAGGCCCAACGTGTGTTTGCCACGCCGCGGTTCCGGGTGTATTCCCACACCGACGTGATCGGCGTGGAGCTGGCGGGGTCGCTCAAGAACGTCATCGCGATCGCGGCCGGAATCCTCGACGGGCTGGGGTTGGGGAACAATCCCCGGGCCGCCCTCATCACCCGCGGACTGGCGGAGATGACCCGGCTGGGGGTGGCAATGGGGGCCGACCCGCTGACCTTCGCGGGGCTGGCGGGGATGGGCGACCTGATACTCACCACCACCGGTGCGCTGAGCCGGAACCGCTCCCTGGGCGTGGCCCTGGCCCAGGGGCAATCGCTGGCGGAGTACACCGCCACCCACCGGACCGTGGCGGAGGGCGTAAACACCGCCCGGGCCGCCCTGGCGCTGGCCCAGCGGGCCGGCCGGGAGCTGCCGATCTGCGAACAGGTGGCAGCGATACTCTTCGAAGGCAAGCCGCCCAAGCAGGCGGTGGGGGACTTGATGGAACGTACGCTCAAGTCGGAGCAGTGGCGGTGACCATGGCGCGCCCGGTCCAGGAGTTCTTCTCCATTGGCGAGGTCTGCGCCCTCACCGACCTCAAGCCGCACGTCCTGCGGTATTGGGAGAGCCAGTTCCGGTTCCTCAACCCGGCAAAGAATCGCTCGGGCAACCGGGTGTACAAGAGTCGCGAGGTCGAGCTGATCATGCTGGTCAAGCACCTCCTGTACACCGAGAAGTACACCATCGAGGGCGCCCGCCAGCGGATCGAACATTACCGGCGCACCGGGGAGCTGCGCGGGTCCGCCCGGATCGCCATGGAACGGGAAACGATTCGCGAGCTCCGCGAGGCGATCGAGGATGTCGTCCTGATCCTCGACGGCAAGGTGCCGCCCCCGCGGCCCGAGCCTCTCACGGAATAGCCCGGCCTCGAACCTCCCTCCGCGGTATCTTTCGCCCCACTCATGCACATCCTGGTTTCCAACGACGACGGGATTCTGGCTCCCGGCCTGGCCCTGCTGGCCGACGTCTGCCAGACAGTGGGGCAGGTGACGGTGATCGCGCCCGATCGGGAACAGAGCGGCACGTCCCACAGCCTCACCATGCATCGGCCCCTCCGGCCCGCCCGACGGCCCGACGGAAGCTACCAGGTCGACGGAACTCCCACCGACTGCGTTCTGCTCGCCCTCGGAGCTCTGATGCCGGAACGGCCCGATTTCGTGTTCTCCGGCGTCAACCACGGGCCCAACATGGGCGAGGACGTGCTCTACTCCGGCACCGTGGCCGTGGCCATGGAAGGCGTGACCCTGGGGGTGCCGAGTGTGGCCATCTCCTTCGCCGGACCCAGCAGCGATCTCGCCGCGCTGGACAGCTATCGCGAGATCCTCGCGCGGCTGGTCAAACGGATCGTCACGGTGCAGCACTTTCCCCCCGAAACCATCCTGAATATCAACCTCCCGGCCGGCGGGGCCCCGGCGGTGAAGGGGATCAAGGTCACCGCGCTCGGCAGCCGCTATTTCAGCGAGTCGCTGACCCGGATGAAGGATCCCTGGGGACGGGAGATCTTCTGGATCGGGGGCGGGGAAATCCACTGGACCGGCGGGGCCGAATCCGACCACCACGCCGTGGCGGAGGGCTACATCTCCATTACGCCACTGCACATGGACCTCACCGACTACCGCCTGATCGAGACCGTCCGCGCATGGTCGATCGAGGCCTGACGCAGGGGGACGGCTACGGCGGGTATCGCACCCAGCTCGTGGCCGAGCTGCAGGCGAAGGGCATTCGGGACCTCGCCGTGCTCCGCGCGATCGCCCGGGTGCCGCGGCATCTCTTCGTGCCGGAAAGTGTCCGGCACAGGGCCTACGAGGATTCCGCCCTGCCGATCGGGGGCGGCCAGACCATCTCTCAACCCTGGGTCCAGGCGCGATCGCTGGAGCTGGCCCGCCTGAGCGGCCGGGAGCGGGTGCTGGAGGTCGGCACCGGCTCGGGTTACCAGACCGCACTCCTGGCCGAGCTGGCTGACCAGGTCTTCTCGGTGGAGCGCCTGGCGCCGCTCGCCCAGTCGGCCCGGGCGGCCCTCGAGGCGGCCGGCGTCCGCCACGTCACGGTCCTGGTGGGCGATGGCTCGCTGGGGTGGCGGCCCTACGCTCCCTATGATGCCATTATCGTGGCCGCCGCCTCTCCCGATGTCCCCCAGCCGCTGGTGGACCAACTCGCCCCGGGCGGCCGGCTCATCCTCCCCATCGGCGATCGCACCACCCAGACGCTGACCCTGGTGACCCGCGGACCCGACGAGGTCCGGGTGGAACCGGTCAGTGACGTCCGGTTCGTGCCTCTCCTCGGCCAGTTCGGCTTTGCCCCCGAACCACAGCAGTGACCATGGACTTGCTCAAAGACCTCATCGACCTCTTCCTGCACCTCGATCGGCACCTGAGCGAGCTCATCGCTCAGTACGGGACCTCCACCTATGCCATTCTCTTCCTGATCATATTCTGTGAGACCGGCCTCGTGGTTACCCCCTTCCTGCCGGGGGACTCCCTGCTGTTTGCCGCCGGGACCTTCGCCGGGATGGGATCCCTTCATCCGGGGCTTCTCTTCGTCCTGTTGATGTCGGCTTCGGCTCTGGGCGACAGTACCAACTACTGGGTGGGGCGGTACATCGGGCCGAGGGCGTTCAGCGGGAGCATCCGGTTTCTGAAGCGGGAGTATCTCGACCGGACCCGGGACTTCTACGCCCGGCACGGCGGCCAGACCGTGATCCTGGCGCGATTCCTCCCCATTATCCGGACGTTCGCCCCTTTCGTTGCCGGGGTGGGTCATATGCCATACTTCCGGTTCCTGACAATGAGCCTGATTGGCAGTGCCGCCTGGGTGGGGTTATTCGTCGGGGCAGGGTACTTCTTCGGCAATCTTCCAGCGGTCCGGCAGAACTTCAGCCTGGTGGTCATGGCCATCATCGGTATCTCACTCCTGCCCATGGTCGTCGAGATCGCAAAAGGCTATCTGGCTGCCAGGAGGGGGAGGTGACGGCGCAGTACCTGGTTTCAGGGGAGGTTCAGGGAGTCGGTTTCCGCTATTTCGTTTCCCGGAAAGCCCGGGCGCTGAACCTGGCTGGCTGGGTCAGGAACCTGCCCGACGGGCGGGTGGAGGTAGTGGCGAGGGGAGCATCGATAGAGCTTCGGACCTTGGAGGATGCACTGGCGCGCGGCCCGGGGTCAGCCCGGGTCGCGAGTGTTGATAAGTCGGAGATTTCGGATGAGGTGTCTGTGCCTAGAGTATTTGAGATCAGGTAGTTACCCAACTAACATCGACCGGATTCTAGCGTCCAATGAGCGACTTCGCCCAGCGAGTTCGGCAGACCCTTCGCGCCATTCCAGACTATCCCAAGCCTGGAATCGTATTCCAGGACATCACTCCGGTGCTGCAGGACGGCCTGCTGTTCCGGCAGGTTCGCGAGGCACTCGCTGAACCATTCAGGGGCAAGGGCGTGACCCATGTAGTGGGGATCGAGGCGCGGGGGTTCATCTTTGCGGCACCGGTGGCGGTAACCCTCGGCGCGGGCTTCATTCCGCTCCGGAAGCCGGGCAAGCTGCCCTGGAAGACGGTCCGCCATGAGTATGAGCTCGAGTACGGAATCGACTCCCTCGAAGCCCATGCCGATGCCGTGCCCGCTGGGGGCAGGATCCTGATCGTCGATGATGTGCTGGCGACGGGTGGGACTGCCTGGGCGGCAGCCGAGTTGATCCGGCGGCTCGGCGGAGAAGTGGTGGGGTGGTCCTTCCTGCTCGCGATAGCCGGGCTCAAAGGTGAACGCCGGCTGGTGGGGGCGCCGGTACACTCCGTCGTCGGGGTGTAGCTGGCTGGGTTCGACCTGAGTCGGACCGCTGCGTCAGGCGAAGTTGACAGAGGTTGACACTCCCAAGAGTGGACAGCTAACATCTTTTTCCATGAGAGAGTTAGCCAGGACCTCGGGCCCGCGGGTCGACGTGGGAAGTGAGCCAAGCCGTCACCCGTTAACCGCGGCCTTGATCGCTGGGTCTGACCTCGCCGTCGTCCTGGATGAGGCCGGCATGATCCGGGAAGTGATTCCAGGGCAAGCGGACCCGCCGATCGAGGAGGCGCAGGCCTGGCTGGGGCACCGGTGGATCGAGACGGTCACGCCGGAGAGCCGTCCCAGGATCGAGGAGATGCTCCGGGAGGCCGCCGCCGATGGGGTCTCGCGTCGCCAGCAGGTGAATCACCTCTCGGCCGGAGGCGACTTCCCGGTCGCATACACCACGATTCGACTGAAGGACGAAAAGCAGTTGGTGGCCCTTGGCCGGGACCTGACCGCCGTCTCCGCGCTCCAAAAGCGGGTAGTCGAAGCGCAGCAGTCGCTGGAACATGACTATTGGCGGTTGCGATTTGGCGAGACCCGCTACCGGCTCCTCTACCAGGTTTCGGCGGAACCGGTGCTGGTGGTGGATGGGGCCACACTGAGAGTGGTGGAGGCGAATCCTGCCGCCGCGACCCTGTTCGGCAGCTCCACCAGGAAGCTGGTGGGGCGGGCCTTTCCATTCGATATGGATGGCAGGAGCGATGGCGCGGTGCAGGACCTGCTTGCCACGGTTCGGACCCACGGACGGGGCGAGGACCTGGCCGTGCAGCTGGGCCAGCCCGCGCAAGCGTGCACGTTGTCGATCTCCCTGGCGCGACAGGATGCGCAGTCCCTCTTTCTGGTGCGGCTGCTACCCCTGGGCCGCGAAGCGGCCGGCGCGGGCACTCCGCTGGAGGCAGAGTGCTTCCGCCTGCTGCAGGCCCTCCCCGATGCCTTTGTCGCGCTGGACCAGGAGGGCCGAGTAGTCGCGGCCAACCGCGCCTTTCTGGACCTGGTGGAATTGCCTACCGAACGGCAGGTTCGGGGCCAGATGCTGAGCCGGTGGGTTGGCCGACCGGGCGCGGATCTGGGGCTGATGCTCGCGACGCTGCGACAGCATGGGGTGATCCGGCTCTTCAGTACGTCACTCCGGGGCGAGCTCGGATCGGCCAGTGAAGTCGAGGTCGCGGGTGTGATTCTCCGCGATCGCTGCCCTGAGATCCAGGGGCTCCTGATCCGCGACATCGGACGGCGACTCATGTCGGGTCCCCGCGGGGCGAGCGACCTGACCCGAGCCGTGGAACAACTGACTGCGCTGGTCGGACGGGTGTCCCTCAAGAACCTGGTCCGGGATACGGCCGATCTGGTGGAGCGCCATTTCATCGAGGCGGCGCTGGCGTTGACCAACGACAACCGCACCTCAGCGGCTGAGGTGCTGGGGGTGAGCCGCCAGAGTCTGTACGTCAAGCTGCGGCGCTACAACCTGGGCCCGACCGCCGATACCGCCACACAAAGCGGGAGGGCACAACCGAAGGCCCGCAGGAAACGGCGCTAGTCGATGCCACATAAGCTGTGTCCTGAGCGCGACTTGCCGAGGCCGCGCGGTCCAGGCCATATTAGTAGGCTTTGTCGGTGCCGGCAGCCGGTCCCCAATGACCCTGGCCCCCGTAGCTCAGCTGGATAGAGCAGCGGTTTCCTAAACCGTTGGTCGGACGTTCGAATCGTCTCGGGGGCACTTGAGGTTTCAGTTGAGCACAGGCCCCTAAATCTCTGTACATCAGGAACTTTGAATGACGGCAACAGTGGCAGCCTCGAGCAAGTCCTCGGCGGGTAGTCCAGCTGCGGCGGGTCAATCGGCGGCGATGGTATGGCTCAAGGAGCCTCAGAACCGGTGGCTGGCGGGCGGGGCGGCGGTGGCGGTTCTGGCGCTTATCGTCTGGTTCGTGATGATGAGCGGCAAGCGGAAAGAGGAGTTTGCCGGCCGCGCCCTGGACGAGGCCCGGGCCACGGCGGAGTCGGGCAACCTGCCGCTCGCCGCCAGCGAGTTCCAGAAGGTGATCACCACCTATGCCGGGAGCGCGGCGGCCCAGGAGGCGGTGATCAACCTGAATCAGGTGCGGCTCATCAACGGCCAGCAGGAGCTGGCTGCGGTGAACCTGCAGGACTTCATCAAGTCCAATCCCGCGCCCCAGTTCCGATCGCCGGCCTACGGCCTTCTAGGCCGGGCCTACGAGAACTCGAAGCGCCCGGGAGAGGCGGCGGCGGCGTACGAAAGTGCCTCCAGGATCGCCGAATTCGACTACCTGAAGGCCGATCTGCTGCTGGATGCGGCGCGGGCGTGGACCAACGCGGGGCAGAAGGACAAGGCGATCGCCGCGTACCGCACCATCATCAAGGACTTCGCCCAGACGGCCTCGAAGGTCGAAGCCGAGGTTCGACTGGCCGAGCTCACGGGTGGCCAGATGTAGTATCCCTGGGTGGAGGCGGTCCAGGTCCAAAGGCCCTCGGCACGCGCCGCGGGCCTCGCGTTTTCTTGGGGGGTCTAACCCAGTGATGCAGGAGTCGCGACAGTTGGCGTTACGTCGTATAATATGTATTATGTTAAGTAAGCTGGTGGACAACTGTGGGAAAGTCCTGCCCCGCCCGAATAACCTGGTCTATCTGCTTGTGAATAGGCGGCTTGGTACTGCCTGAGAGGCTCTCACAGAGTACCGGTGAACACCAGCCGGCCTTCCCCCGAGAGCCAGACGTCGGTGGCTTGCCCATCTGACAGTGTCGCGGCGATGTGGAGAACTCGACCGCCCCGACTCAGAATGTCCAGGGGTAA
This sequence comes from uncultured Gemmatimonadaceae bacterium, assembly GCA_964642475.1. Classification (GTDB taxonomy): domain Bacteria; phylum Gemmatimonadota; class Gemmatimonadetes; order Gemmatimonadales; family GWC2-71-9; genus JADJOM01. The sequence continues at coordinate 23,166 of CAZXRC010000002.1, forward strand.
GCTGGCCCTGCCCGCATGGGCCAGCAGTACCGCTGCGGCGACGGCCCCGGTCCCACAGGCCAGCGTTTCTCCCTCGACTCCCCGCTCATAGGTGCGAAGCGCGAGGGGGCGCCGGGCCGGCCCCGGATGGGCCACGAAGTTGACGTTGGCCCCCGCCGGACCCACGGCCGGATCCGAGCGGAGATCCCGGCCGCGGTCCATCAGGTCAGATCGCTCGATGTTGTCGACTTCGAGCACCAGGTGGGGCACCCCGACGGTCGCCAGCATCCCCAGGGCCTCGTCAGGCCGGAGCCTGACGCTGGTAGGTGCCCTGGGGAGTGCGAACCCCGGAAGGTTGAGCTCGGATTCGGTCTCGCCCGGGCGAGTCCGGGCCAGGAACGTCCCGGCTCGAGTGACGAGCTGGATCCCCTCCCCCGTGGCCATCCCCAGCCGGGTCGCGAGCCGGGCACTGCACAGGGCGGCATTGCCGCACATGTCCGCCTGTGAGCCGTCGCAGTTCCAGAAGTCCATGCGGACCCGCCCCGGGCCCACCGGGGAGAGAATGACCACCCCATCCGCCCCGATGCCGTGCCGCCGGTCGCACAGCTCTACGATATCTGGGGCGGTGAGTTGGGCCGGCGTGACGTGCCGGCCATCGAACATGATGAAGTCGTTGCCCGACCCGGACATCTTGTAGAAGGTCAGGCCCTTGAGCTGGCTGAAGGACATTGGTCTAGAGTCGCCCCACCATGGAGCGGAGGCGGAGCCACCAGACCATCCAGACCGCTTCCCGGACGATCTTCTTGCTCATCTTGCTGTGTCCCTCCACCCGGTCGTGAAAGATGATGGGCACTTCCTTGAGCTTGAACCCCAGCTTCCAGGCCCGAAAGCTCATTTCGATCTGGAAGGCGTAGCCGTTGGACTTGACCCGGTTGAGATCGATCGCCGCCAGGACTTCACGCCGGAAACACTTGAACCCGCCGGTGGAATCTGAGAGCGGCAGGCCGGTGATGATCCGGGCGTAGAAGTTGGCGCCCAGGCTGAGGAGCAGCCGGGAGATCGGCCAATTGATGACGTTGACCCCGGTGGCATAGCGGGACCCCAACACCAGGTCGGCTTCCTCCAGTGCCTTGAGGAAAGCGGGAATGAACGTCGGGTCATGGGAGAAGTCCGCGTCCATCTCGAACACGGCCTGGTAGCCCTGTTTGAGGGCCCACTCGAACCCCGCCAGGTAGGCACGGCCCAGTCCCTGTTTGGCCTGCCGATGGAGGACGTGGATCCTGGGATTGGCCGCAGCCATGGTGTCGGCCAGCTCCCCGGTCCCATCGGGGGAGTTGTCGTCCACCACCAGCACATCCACCCGGGAATCCTGCGCCAGGACCACGGGGACGATCTGGGGCAGGTTGGCCGCTTCGTTGTAGGTCGGGATGATCACGACCACTCGCTCCACGGTCGACCGCTCAGCCACGAGGGCGCCCCCGCCACGTCAGGCCCAGCGATACCAGCGTAGTCACAAGCACGACACTCCACGACAAGGTGGTTATCAGTTTGGCCTCGGCGACCACCGCCGGGCGGTAGGCGAGCGCCACCTGATGCGTTCCCGCGGTGGCCAGGGGTACCCCGATCAGGGCGTGATCGACCCGAATCACCGGCGCGGCGGCACCGTCGACGGTCGCCGTCCAGGATGGATGATAGGTGCGGCTGACGAGCAGCATCGCGGGCCCGGTGGTCGTGGCCTCACTGGCCATGCTGTCGGCGCCATCGTGGACCAGTCGGGCGGTGCCGGTGCCTCCGCCCTGCCCGAGAGACGCAACCGGGGCGGCGACCAGGACCTCCTTCGATACATCGAACCCCGGGGTCCAGAGCAGCTCCAGCCGCTTGACCGAATCCGGCTCCACCCGCACGCCCGGGACCACCGTGACGGCTGCCAGCGCGGTGCTGTCGCGGTAGATGGCGGTCTGCGCGTTACGGCCCAGCGGGGTGAGTCCGGGGGCCTCCAGGACCGAGGGCAGGATGACGATCCGGGCCGAGAGCGTCCGGAGCGCTGGGCTCCGGATCAGGTCGGTCCAGTAGGACCTCAGGTCGTCCATCGACCGGAAGCTGTCCCGCCGGTCCCGCCGGGTGAGCTGGTCATACCACCGCAACTGGTTGCTGTGGTACCCAAAGACCTCGTGGACGCGGTAGGTGGCGAGATACCCGCCTTCCGGCCCGCCTCCGTCGAAGATGTTCGGCCCGGGCAGCACTCGCTCGCCCGGCCCGAGCTGCGCGCGCAGCGCCTCGATACCGGGGTCATCCGGGAAGAACTGGGCATAGGGCGCGACCTGGACGTAGGGGGCATCGACCCGCAGGAGGTCGACCGTCGTCACCCCGATGAGAATCCCCATCGCGGCCTCCACCCCGATCACCCCCCGCCGCCACCCCACCAGCGCCGCGGCGGCGAGTCCGCACCAGAGGGCACTGAGCGCTCCGCCCAATGCCATGGCCGGGAGATTCGCGTCGATGGCCTGAAATCTCGGGGAGGCCCCGAAGATCGCGTTCCAGGCTCCCAACGCTCCCGCCCCGGCCGCCTGGATCGCGATCGCGAGCACGAGGGAGAGGCCCCCGACGGCCGCGAGCACCCGCACGGCGGTGCGGCCCTCGGGCGTTTCGCGATTCCGGAAGATTCGCTCCAGCAGCAATGCGGCCAGCAACACCATGGCCGCGAGAGCCAGGAAGGTCGCGAGGCTGGGTGCGCGGAAGCGCTTGAGACCCGGGATGGTGGCATACATCAGCCGGAAGGCCGGCGTGGTGGCGCCCAGCGCGTAGAGTAACGACACCCCGGCCAGAATCCCCAGCCCGATCCGGCGACGATCGCCCTTGAGGGCGATCAGCCCCGCGATCCCCAGCGCGAAGACCACCACCCCGCCGTACTCGGAGTTGTGCTTGAGCGGGTTGCGACCCCAGTAGGTCTCGTTGACGCCGGAGAAGTCGGGCACGACGAAGTTGACCACTTCCTCCGGGTTGATGGCATAACTGGCCGCGGTTTCGAAGCTCAGTCCGGGACCGGCGCGGGGCGAGACGTCCCGCAGGTATCGGTACATGGGCAACAGCACGATGAGCGAGACCCCCAGCGCCAGGACCAGGCTCAGGGCCCCGCCCAGGAGCCGCAGGCCGAGTCGCCGGCCACCTTCGCCCCGGCGGGCGATGACCGTCGCGAGGGCGTAGAGGCCCAGGGCTACCCAGGCGTAGAAGGACACCTGGGGATGGCCCGTCAGCAGCAGGCCCGCCACCGCGCCGAACCAAACGAACTTGAGGAGGGTGGGTCGCTCCAGTGCCGACACCAGGAGGCCGAGCGCGGCCGGGAACAGCGTGATGACGTACATCTTCCCGTCCTGTCCACCCAGGACCAGGCTCACCAGGTTGGCCGAAAGCATCCAGGCCACACCGGCGAAGAGCGCGACCAGCCGGGAGGCGCCGAAGGCCCGGGCACAGCCGTGCATGCAGAGTCCCGCCAGGAACACATGGAGGATGAGCTTCCACGCCAGGGCCGGGACCAGGGGCAGGAGCATGTGCAGGATGAACGACGGCGGATAGAGAATATCCCCGCTGCCCGCCTCGATCGTAGGCACGCCGCCGTAGAGATAGGGATTCCACAGCGGCAGCCGACCGAGCTGATGGAATTGCTCGACGAAGAAGCTCCGCATCATGACGCCGGCAGCGATGGTATCGTTGCCGATGAGCATGCTCCCCGGCGGTGAGAGGAGGTACCTCCGGAATACCACCAGCGTCAGGACAGCGAAGACCACCGGGGCCACCCACCGCGGGATGGGGCCGGCTTCCGGCTCGGGTGTGTTTGCGGTTCTGGTCATGGGGTCCGGGGCGCGCGCCGCATCGCGGGGAGAAACGGCAGCGCCGCGCCGAGTTCAGTGATAGTCAGAAGCAGCCGCGTCGCGATGGCGAGCGCGGCGGCAACCGGGGGTGTCACGATCGGGGCGAGCAGGACGGTGAACGCAAGCTCCCGGGTGCCCAGTCCCCCAGGTGAAAATGCCGCAATCAACCCAACAAGGTAGCTGGTGGTGAACACCGCTGTGGCCTGGGCCCAGGTGACCTGGGCCTCGGGGAGCAACCCCCGGATCAGGCACAGGAATGCCAAGCCGTACGCTGCCCACGCCACCGCATTGGCCGCCAGGCCGAGGATCAGCGGCCCCGCCGGCACCGGTTCGAGCCCCGCGATTGACCTGGGGAGCCAGCGGCGGAAAGCCCCCAGCAGCTGAGGTACCGCGAAGGTGACCAGCCCGCCCAAGGCGGCACTGGCGATGACCAGCAGGGCGATTCTGGGCCCCTGCCCCAGGGATTGCATCGCCTCGGGCGCCAGCACGGCTACCAGCATGAGGCCGCTGGCCAGCGACAGGGCCTGGAGGATGAAGGCGGCCGCCACGGCCGCGCCAGGTTGCACCCCAGCCCGCTCGGCGAGGAGGGCCGCCCCGGCGATGGCCCACACCTTCCCGGGCAGGTACTTACCGAGGTTGGAGACCATGGTAATGCGGACGGCATCGAGATAGCCGAGGCGCTGCCGCATTGCGAGGACGACCCGGCGCCACCCCTCCACCAGCAGGCCATACGACAGCCAGACGATCGCCAGGGACAGCAGAAGCCAGAGCGGCCGGATCTCCCAGGTGACAGGGGTGCCCTCGAACTCCCGCCATGCACCTACCAGCCTGCGTCCGGCAAAGATGACGATCCCGACGGCCAGGACCGCCTGGACCCACCGCCAGAGGGATCGCCGGTCAGCCATGGGAGGGCCACCCGAAAGACTGGTCCCGACCTGAGGTCGTGTCGTGAAGCGTCACTGCCCAAGAACCCCGTTGGGCTGCTGTCAGCTCCACCTGGCCTCCCGGGTGCAGCCGCCCCCGCAGGCTCCGTCGCGCGACCCGCCAGGTCACGATCTCGTCGAGGGTGGCAAACCACGGTGTTTCGGCGGCGAGTCGCTGCACCAGGGTCGCGAACCCTTCGAGCGCGCCGGGAAACCCGAGTGGAGCGCTGACGTTGGGGTGCCAGAGTCCCACCCAGAGGCCGCCGGCATCGCGCACCTGCCGGGCCAGGTCCAGGGCGCCGTGGACCCATTCGGCGGGATCCTCCTCGCCCAGGTACTTGCTGTGGGTCCGGTCCATCCAGACGAGCGGCGCTTCGCGCAGCTCGAGGGGCCGCTGACCGGGATCGTTCCAGAGCCCGACCACATCGGCGGCGCCGAGCCGGAAGGCGTTACGGTCGGCAAAGCCGAAGCTGGCGTCATACGCGAACCCGGCGGCCTCCGCGTTGAGCGGTGTGCGGGAGGGGTCCAGCCGGAGGAAGTGCTGCCGTACCCCCCGGGGTGGTTTGCCGGTGACCCGCTCCAGCCGGGCCCGCTCCTCCACCATCAACTCGGCACGGTCCCTGGTCTCGAAGCTCGCATGCAGGCCGACTTCATGGCCCTCCCGCATGACCCGCGCGATCAGCCCACGCGCTGTGGCCCCATCCACGCGATAGGTCACGTCGCCCCGACGCCAGCCGGTCAGGGTCGGCTCGCCCGAAAGCACGAACCAGGTGGACCGCACCCCGGCGCCGCGTTCGATCTCGAGGATTCGCTCGAGACTCTGTCGCACCGGATCGGCCGCCAGCGCGGCAGCACCGGCGCTCAGGGCCGAGAGCGCGCGCTTCACCTCACCCTTTTGAAGGAGCTCGCCCCAGCGGAGGGCCGCGAAGAGAGGCCAGCCGCTTACGATGTCGAGGTCGTGGGTGAGCGCGGCGGCCCATCGCAGGCCACCGGGCCAGGGATTCAGGCGGAGGACCGGCGCGGCGCCCGCCGCCTGGGTCACCGCCTTCACCAGGGCGTCGGCCCATTGATGCAGCGGCAACGCGCGTTCGCCGTTCGCCTGCACCTGTGGATTGGCGCTCGCGGGCACCCGGCCATGCCGGTCGCGGGCGGTGGCCCGTTGCTCGACCGCCGCTCCGCCGATATCCACGACCTGCCGCAACAGGCTCCGGCTGATTCGGACGCCGCCCGGCTCGGCCTCGAAGTCGGCCGCCGGTTCCGACGCAGCCAGCGTTGCGCGGACCGCTCCGACCGGCTCCCCCTCGGTGGGCAGGAGCCGCGAGAGGTCCACCAGCAGGTCGAATGCCCACCGTTCCGCCGCGGTGGTCTCGCCCTGGAGCAGCGGATGGATCACGACCAGCCGGGAGGCGGCGTCAGGACCCGAAGGGTCCGGGCCGGCTGACCCGCGACGACATTGAGGGGGGGGATGTCACGGTTGACGACACTGTTGGCGCCAACGACCGCTCCCCGTCCGATGGTCACTCCCGGGAGCACCACCACGCCGGCGCCGAGCCAGGCATCGGCCTCGATCACGATCGGGCCGGTCTTCTCGGGGGCGAAGGGTCGAATGAGCGAATTGTTGGGATGGGAGGTGGTTACCAGGGTCACCCGCGGCGCCAGGCTCGCCCGGTCTCCGATGGTGATCAACCCCCGGCTCCGGAGTTCCTCGGCGATGATGATGTCGTCGGCGATGTAGACGTCGCGGCCGATCTCGAAGCCGCACCAGCGGAGCAGCTGGACCCGCCAGCCCGGGAAGAACGCGTTCCGGGCCCAGCGCTTGAAGACTTTCTTGCGGAGACGCCAGAGGAAGTCCATGGGCTACCCGAGATACCGGAAGAGCGCCGAGCCGATCCGTGCCACCGGGCGCGGGAGCCGGCTCCAGACCTTCGAGGCCAGTGCCAGTGCGCCGGTGTCGCGACGGGCCTGGTTGAGCCCCCCGGCCGAGGGGAAATAATCATAGACCAGCGGTACGGTGGTGGAACCCCAGCGGAGTTTGAACTCGGCCAGGCTGGTCTGCTCCGGGGCGGTGCGGCCGAGGTCGAGCACGACGTTCGCGGCCACCGCCGCCCGGAGGCCGGCCCAGAGGAGCACGTGCGTGCCGCGATACTCCTTGATCAGCGCCGGGACGGATGCGCTGAAGGCGTAGATCCAGTCGCGGGGGCCTTTGTACATCACGAACCCCGCCGCCACCCGCCCGTCGGGAATCCGCCCGAGGTAGAGGTCGACCAGGCCCTGCTGCTGCAGCCCGCGGAGGAGCCCGGTGAACAGCCGCCGGGGGGGCGCAGGCACCCCGTGCCCCTGTTGGACCCGCTCCTCCAGCTCGGCCATGGTCAGCCAATCGGCCTCGGTGGATCCCATCACCACCTGCACCCCCGCCTTCTCGCCCTTGCGGATGCGTTGCTGCACGCTGGTCCGATCGAGCCGCTTCCAGACCGCCTGCTCGCCACCTTCCGGCGAGATCCGGTACGTGGCATAACGCTCCGACCGCTCGAACCCCGGAGCCGGGCTGAACCCCGGGCCGAGGCACTTCACCTCGAGGCGTCGTGCCCCTCGCTCGCTCACCAGGGCTCGGGCCCGATCCAGGACCGCGTGGGCCGCCTCCTGGGTGGAGGCGACCGGACCGGCGATGAAGCTGAAGGGATAGCTTACCAGCCGCCGGCCACCCGTGAAGGTGGGAACCTCGGCCAGGGCGAGGCCGCCGGCCAGCCCAGCGTCTCCCTCGGCGGTAATCCAGTGCGTCCGATAGGACAGGCACCGGGCCAGCCCGGAAATCCACCGGGCGTCGTGGTAGAAGTTCCCGCGGGCGACGGCCAGCTCCTGCCAGCCCGCCGGCTCCTCAGCGGCGATCTGTACGCGATACAGCGGCATCGAAGATCTGGAGGAATTGGTCAACCGCGGTATCCAGCGCGTACACCGTCCTGACCCGTGCCGCTCCCTGTTCAGTCAGACGCTGCCGGAGGTCGGGCTCCAGCAGCAGCCGGCCCAGCCGGTCGGCCAACGCGCCGGCGTCACCATCAGGAGTGAGCAGCCCGGTCACGCCGTCTTCCACTACTTCAGGGATACCACCGGCCGGGGTCCCGACCACCGCGGATCCGGCGAGCAGCGCCTCCACCAGCATGAGTCCCAGTCCCTCGGCCTGCCCCCGGCTCGGCAGGACGGTGATGGTCGCGGCGCCATACTCGGCCGGCATGCGAGATTGTGGAAGAAAGGGCGCGATACTGGCACACCGGCCTAATCCCCGGGCCTGGATCTCCCGCTCGAGCTGGCCCTGCGCCGGTCCGGCCCCAAGGATCTTGAGTTCGCAGGCGATCCCCCGGTCTCGGAGCAGCGCCACCGCGGCGATGAGGACGTCGACACCCTTGCTGGGTACCAGGTTACCGGCAAAGAGTACCCGGGGTGGATCGGCCTTGGGGGTGGCGCGGCCGGCGGCGAACAGATCCAGGTCCACCGGCATCGGCGTGACCGCCACGCACCCGTCGGCGAGGTCGAGCCGCCGTTCGAGGTCGCGCGCGAGAAAGCGGGAGGCCGCAGTCCACCGGGCCGCGCGGGTGGCCACCCCGCGGGCCAGATGGCGGATCATGCCCCCGCGCTCCAGCAGCCGGACATCGCTCCCGTGGCTGGTCACCACGAGGGGAACCCCCCGGCGGCTGGCGAGCCACCCCGCGGGGAGCCACCAGTGGGCGTGGAGCACGTCGGGACGGAATTCGGCGACCCGCCGGCGAAGGCTTTGGCGAAAGGCGAGGAGATACCCGGGTAGCGCCAACACCGCCGGTGCCAGGAGGAGTCGGCCGACCCGGGCGTCGCCGGCGTAGCCGATTCGCTCGAAGGCTTCCGGGGCGTAGCGGAAGCGCTGGAGCCGGACCCCCTGCTCGGTCTCGCGCTCGGCGGTGCCGCGGATGTGGGGTGCGAGCACTGTGACCTGGTGGCCGCGGGCGTCGAACCCCAGGGCGAGCTTGCGGATGTAGGCGCCGGCGGGGTCGCCGGCGAAGCGCGGGTAGTTGTGCGCCGCGACCAGGATGCGCATGCGGCGGGGCTCTCCCGGACGGTCAATCGGAGGGCGGCGCCTGCCGCCGGGAGACATCGCGCAGCTCTTCGCGCAGTCCGGCGATCATCTCCCCGATAAAGCCGAAGCCGAACAGGGCGATGCCGGAAATGACCATGGTCTCGACCAGATTGAGGAACGGCCGAAAGCCGATCCCGTAGCCGAACCGCATGATCAGGGCGATGACCCCGACGACGAACCCGATCAGGAACAGCGCCGCACCGGCGACGCCGAAAAAGAGCAGCGGCTTGCGGCCGAAGCGGAGCTGGAACCAGACCGAGAGCAGGTCGAGCACCCCGATGGGGATCCGCCGCCAGGTGAACTTCGAAATCCCGGCCGTCCGGGGATAGAGCGGCACGGGCCGACTGGTGAGCCGGAACCCATCGGCGGCGGCAACGACGACCATGTAGCGGTGCCAGTCGGGCCGGAGCGGGTGCCCCAGCTGCACTTCGCGCCGGTAGGCCTTCACCGAATTGAGGTCAGAGACGTTGAGTCCAAAGAGCATCCGGCAGAGCCGGTTGTAGACTCCGGAGACGAAGGCCTTGTCGTACTTCCCCTGCTTGGTGCCGGTGACGATGTCGGATTCGCCGGCCAGGATCGGCTCCACCAACGTGGGCACGTCCTGCGGGTGGTACTGGAGGTCGGCCGGGTAGAAGACGAAGATGTCGCCCCGCGCCACCGCGGCCGCGGAGGTCAGCGCATCGGCGATCCCTCGCTGGCGCCGGTGGGTGACCACCCGCAGGAAATCGTGGCGCCGGGCCAGGTCCGCCAGCACCTCGGCCGACCGGTCACGGGAGCCATCGTTGACGATGACGACCTCGAAGCTGAAGCGCTGCCCGGCGAGATGTTCGCCGCAGAGCCGGACGAATTCGGGAAGATTCTCGGCTTCGTCCTTGGCCGGCACCAGGAGGCTTACATCGATGGGGCCTTCGCCGGTCATACCCGCTTCCGCATCCGGGCGGGGAGGATGCCGAGTTGATCGCGATACTTGGCTACGGTACGCCGGGCGATCTTGATACCCTGCTCCTGGAACAGATGCACGATCTGCTGGTCGGTGAGCGGATTGGATGGCGATTCCTCGCCCACCATCTTCTGGAGCTTGGCCCGGATGGAGCGGGCGCTGGCGTCCTCGCCCGAGGCGGTGGAGAGCGCGCTTGAGAAGAAGAACTTGAGCGGCAGCACGCCGCGCGGGGTCTGGACGAACTTCTCGTTGGTCACCCGGCTCACGGTGGACTCGTGCATGTTGATCACCTCGGCGACCTCGCGGAGGGTGAGGGGCTTGAGGTACTCGATGCCCTTCTCGAAGAAGTCGCGCTGCCGGTCGACGATGAAATTCATCACCTTGAGCATGGTCTGGCGCCGTTGTTCGATCGCCTGGATCAGCCAGTTGGCGCTGTTCATCCGGGAGGCGATAAACTCCCGGTGCTCGGGGGTAAACTTCTTCTTGTCGCGCGCCAGCGCCTGGTAGCTCCGCGAGAGCCGCAGCCGGGGGACGCCGGTGTCGTTGAGGAATACCCGGTATTGCCCGTCGACCTTGTCGACGACCAGGTCGGGAATGACGTACCCGTCGCCCCCGCTGGAGTACTTGAGCCCCGGCTTGGGGTCGAGCCGGGCCAGCTGGTCGGCGGCCGCCTGCACCGCGGCCGGCTCCACCCCGAAGCGGCGGCCGAGGTCGTTCCAGCGGTGCGCGATCAGATCGGGGAAGGCGTCCTTGACCAGCCGGTAGGTCAGAGTCTCGGTTTCCTTCCGGTCCTCGAGCTGGATCAGGAGACACTCCCGGAGGTCCCGGGCGGCGACGCCGGCCGGGTCGAGCCGCTGGAGGATCTTGAGCATCTCCTCCACCTCGGCCATCGTGAAGTAGGGGATGGCCGGTGGCGCGGCCGGCGGCGCCGGCTCCGCCACGGGCTCGGCGACCTCCTTCGCCTCGGGCGCCGCGACCGGCGCGGGCGGCACCAGGGTCCGCTCGATCGACTGCTCCGGGGAGAGGAAGGCGCTGGCGGAGTAGCCTCCCGGTCCTTCCGCCTCGTCCTCCTCCCCGTCGAAGTCCCCCGCCTCCTCGTCTTCGTCCGTGGCCGGGGGCCGCACCGGCATCCGCCGGGCGACGTGGCCCTCGAGCAGGGAGTTCACCTGCTTCAGGATCTCCTCGGTCGTGGAAGCGAGGTAGCCGTCTTCCTTGATGTTGCCGAGGAACTCCTCCGACAGAAGCTGCTGGCGGGGCGTGAGCACCATCAGCATCAGCTGCTCGCGGAGGTGATCGATCAGGTCGGCCGACTCGACGGTGACAGGCTCGGTGTACTCCTTCTCCTCATACTCCTCGCGCGCCCCGCCCGAGACCTCGAACCCGTTGAGCAGAATTTCTTCCCAGTCGGTCTCGTTCTCCTCCTTGACCTTCTCCTTTTCCTCTTCCTTCGTGGGCGTCTGATCGCCCTGGGTCACGTCCTCCTCTTCCGGATCGACCAGATCGAGGAAGGGATTGGTCAGCAGCTCCTGCTTGAGGTGCTGCTGCAGGTCCATCATGGGCATGTAGAGCATGTCCATGGCCTGATACAGGCGCGGGTTGATCCGCAGGTCCTGCCGGAGCGACGTGTGCTGCGAGAGCCCGGTTCTCATGCAACCTGCTCCAGCCGCGCGCGAAGCCGCGCGGTGAGTGTGGGCCCGAGATAGAGTTGGGCCACCCGGTCATCGAACACCAGGTCGCGGACCGGCCCGGAGACCTGCACCTTGCCCTCGAACATGATGTAGGCCCGATCCACGATATCCAGCGTCTGCTCCACGTTATGGTCGGTGATCAGAACCCCGATCCCGCGATGCCGCAGCCCGGCCACAATGGTCTGGATGTCGTGTACCGCGATCGGGTCCACACCCGCGAACGGCTCGTCGAGCAGCATGAACTTGGGCCGGGTCACCAGCGCCCGGGTAATCTCGAGCCGTCGGCGCTCGCCCCCGGAGAGCGAATAGGCCTTGTTCTTCCGCAGGTGCTTGATCGACAGCTCGTCGAGCAGGGTCTCCAGCCGGTCCTTCCGCTCCTGCCGCGAGAGCTTGAGGGTCTCCAGGATCGCCAGGATGTTCTCCTCGACCGAGAGCTTGCGAAACACGCTCGGCTCCTGAGCCAGGTACCCGATCCCCTTGCGGGCACGGCGGTACATCGGCGCGCTGGTGAGATCCTCCCCGTCCAGGGCCACGGTCCCCTTGTCGGGCCGGATCAGGCCCGTGATCAGATAGAACGTGGTGGTCTTCCCCGCCCCATTCGGCCCCAGGAGACCGACGATCTCGCCCTGCTGCACCTGTACCCCGACGTCGTCCACCACCTTGCGACGCTTGAAGGTCTTGGAGAGACCGGTCCCTTGCAGCACACTGCCGCCGGGGGTAGGCCCGATGCCCGCCTGCGCCCGGCTGGCCCGCCGGCGCATGCCCTGCACCCCGGCGTCGAGCAGCCGGGCCCGCACGCTGGTCCGATCGGCCCGGGCGGTATCCCACCAGGGTCCGACCGCCACCACCCGGGTCCATTCCTCCCCCAGGTTCTGGGCGATCCACCCTTCGACGGCGAGCCGGGGCAGCACCGAGCGGGTCAGGTTCTCGTGGACCTCGTCACTGCTGAGCTCGGGGCCGTCCTCATCCGCGTCGGTCCGGGCCGCAACCACGGTCTCGCGGTAGGAGGCGCCGAGGGTGGCCAGATCCACCGACCCGTCGGGGGCGGCGTCCCGCACGATCGCCGCCAGCGCCAACGGCACCGAGGGGTCGCGCTCGGCGACGTGGTCGAGCCAGTCGCTCACCGGCTCCTCCGGCGCGACGGGGGCGGCGTGGTGGAATCGGGGGCGGTCGCCGGGATGGGCTCGAGATAGATCCCGTCCACCTGGCCCCGGAGATCCACCCGATCCACTCCCCGCTGGCCGGCCGGTTTCATCGTCACGGCAATCCGCTCGCCCCGGGAGTAGTTGATCGACGGAAACCCACCGGCCACCTTGGCCTCGGCCACGCGATAGTAGGATCTGGCATGGCCGCTGGCCTCGAGCCGTTCGAGTCGGGTACGCTGGGTCCCGGCCGAATCCCACTGGGCGAAGCTGGCGATCACTGTGTCGCCCGACATCCAGTCTCGCTCGCGAGGCAGGCTGTCGACCTTCGGCGTCCCGGCCGTGGCGGTGCTGTCCAGCCGGACCCGGACCTGGAGGTCGGGCTTGCCGCCGACCCACGCCCTCCGGTAGGACCGGATCTGTTGCAGCTGCCGGCCGGGGGTATCGAAGGCGACAGAGTCGCCCCGGATCTCATAGTCGGAGGCGAGGGCCCTGGGCCGGACGCTGTCGCCCCAGGCGAGTGTCTGCACCAGGACCCGCTGGTCCAGGTCGAGCCCGATGGTGTCGGCCACCAGGTCGATGTCCGCGCTCACGGCGTGGCCCTGCCCCAAGGCCTTCACGTACGTGACTTCCCGCCGATCGAGCGTGAGCTCGATCCGCCGACCGGTGAGGTTAAAGGAGTCCTTGCCGAGCCCCCGCATTACCGGCTGGCCGACCAGCACGCCGAGGTTGCCCGCCCCGCTGTCGAGGGAGAGCGAATCGCCCCGGGCCGCGAAGTCACTTCGGTCGATCGTCACCTTGCCGCCGGCCCAGGTGCGGTCGTTGCCCTTGATGCGCACCCGGTCGCCGACGATGACATAGGGCTCCCCGCGCTGTCCCGCCGAGTCGGTGGTGACCGACCTGATGGTGGGTCTCCCGATCGCATAGATCTCGGCGGTATCGCGGACGCCGGGGATCGCGCGGAAATAGTCGAGGGACGGGCCGACCAGCGTTGAGCCGTTCTGGAGGTTTGTGGTCACCACGTTGCCCCGGGCCTCCCAGCGTTCACCCACCTTGAAATAGGTGCCCCGGTCGGCCTCCATCGTCACCACCGAATCTCGGTACTTCACGTTGCCGACGAAGTAGACGATGATGCCGGTACGCCGGAAGTAATACGCGACACTGTCGCTCGCCATCCGAACGCTGGTACCCTGACAGCTGAGCTGCACACCGCCGCCGGCGTAGTAGCTCGTGTCGGACCCCACCACGACCTGCCGTCCCTCGCCCCCCACGTGATCGACCGAGAAGATGCACCCACCACCGCGGCGCGGCGTTGGTTGGCGCTGCTGCGCCGCGACTGGGACGAGGCCGCTGGCGACTCCAAGAACGGTCAGCGCACACGCGACGATCTTCATGGCTGCTGCTGGCCCGGGAGCAGGAAGCCGGTCCCCGCGCTGTCGCTCTGGCCCGGAAGCTGATGCGCCTTGGGCTGTCCGGCCCGGATGTTGGCGAACTCGGGGTCTGAGGTGAAGCCGTTGCCCTCGAGATGCTGGCCTGGCTTGTCGAAGACGAAAGGCGTCCCCGAGGAGATCTCGTGCTTTCGCGAGTCGTAGCGTAACTGCGCGGTCTGGAGCTTCTTCCCGTCGGGGGTGGTGCCTACTACGTGGCCCCACGCTTCCATCGACCCATCCCGGGTCTGGTACAGCCCGGAGTCGCCCACCACGGTGGAGCGCTCGATGCCGCTCACGTCGTAGAAGGTGACCGTCACCCTCTTGAGTCGGGCAAGCTGGGTGGCCTCGTAGAGATACGCGGTGTCGGCAAACACCCGGGTCCGCCGCACCCCGTCGGTGGTCAGGTTGAAGTCCATGCTCTCGAGCACCTGGTCGGCCGAGTCGGCGGCGGTAACGGTGGTCGTGGGTCGGACCCCGTCGTCGCGACAGGCGACAACGGCGGCCACCACGACGGCCACCATCAGCGAACGGGCACTCACCAGGCTTCTCCCCGGTCCTCGAGATAGGTCTTCACCGCCGCGTCCCAGCGTCCCTGGGCGCGGAACAACGCTTCGATCGCCTCCCGCACCGCCCCAGCGCCGCCCCGGGCCGTGGTGGTAAAGACGGCAAGCTCCTTCACCTCGGCGACGGCATTGGCCACCGCCATCGGCAGCCCCACCCGGCGTAGCACGGGGATGTCGGCCAGATCATCGCCCAGGAACGCCACTTCGTCCCAGCCGATACCGAGCCGGAGCAGCATTTCCGTCATGCCCGGGACTTTCCGGGCGCCGCGGTCCTGAATGAGCTCATCGATGTTGAGCTCGGTAGCCCGGAGGACCGTGGCATCGGAATAGCGACCGCTCACCCAGGCAATGGTCAGGCCCATCCGCCGCGCCAGCCCCATGCCCAGGCCGTCCTGGATGTCGAACTGCTTGAACTCGATCCGCTGGTCGTTCACCAGGCCGAGATAGATGGCGTCGTTGGTGAGGACGCCATCCACGTCCAATGCCAGCAGTTTGATCCGTCCCGCGACGGAGGGGTCGATCATGGGTGCCGGCCCAGGCGCTCCACCGCGGCCAGGGCGCCGGCCCGCGCGGCATGCCAGACCTCGAGGGTACGGCGCAGCAGGTCTTCCAGATCGGCCAGGGGCCATTGCGTCGCCCCGTCACTCAGGGCCCGTGCCGGGACCGGATGGGTTTCGAGGAAGAACCCGTCGGCGCCGGCGGCGGCGGCCGCCGCCAGCAGCGCCGGAACCTGGTCCCGGGCACCGCCGCTGCTTCCCCCCGGCCCCTGGCCCGGCTGCTGCACGGCATGGGTCGCATCGAAGATCACCGGGACGCCGGTCGCCGCCTTGAGCCGGCCGAAGCTCCGCATGTCGACGATCAGATCCCCGTACCCGAAGGTGGTGCCTCGCTCGGTAACGGCGATATCCCGACACCCGCCCGCCCGGACCTTGTCCACGGCACCGGTCATAGCCTCGGGCGCGAGCCATTGTCCCTTCTTCACGTTGACCGGTCGCCCGGTGCGGCCGGCGGCGACCAGCAGGTCGGTCTGGCGGCAGAGGAAAGCCGGGACCTGAAGCGCATCCGCCACCTCAGCGGCAGGGGCCGCCTGAGCCGCCTCGTGCAGATCGGTCAGGATCGGCAAGCCAAAATCCCGTTTGATCCGCGCCAGGGCTTCGAGACCGGCCTCGAGCCCGGGTCCGCGCGGTGCGTCGAGCCGGGCGCGATTGGCCTTGTCGAACGACGCCTTGAAGCACACCGGGATGCCCAGGGTGACCTGGAGTCGGGCGAGTGCCTCGGCGACCCGCGGCAGCACCGCTCCCTCCTCGATCACACAGGGACCGGCGATCAGGAACGGCGCGCTGCCGAAGCTCCAGCCCATGGGTCAGCGCGCGGTGCCGACCAGCGGTGTGGCCGGCGCCTGGGGTCGCTGGTGTCGGGCCAGGGCCGCCCCGACGAAGGCCGCGAACAACGGATGGGGTCGGTTGGGCCGGGACTTGAGCTCAGGGTGGAACTGACACCCCAGGAACCAGGGATGGTCCGGCAACTCGACCATTTCGACCAGGCCGCCGTCCGGGGACTGGCCCGAGAGCCGGAGTCCATGTTCCGCCAGCACGTCGCGGTAGGCGTTGTTCACTTCCCACCGGTGGCGGTGCCGCTCGCTGATCTGCTGCGTACCATAGGCCTGGGCCGCCCGGGAGCCGGGCCGAAGCCGGGCGGCGTACGCCCCCAGCCGCATGGTACCCCCCATGTCCTTCACTTCGCGCTGATTCGCCATGATGGCGATGACCGGTGATTCGCACTCGGGCTCGAACTCGGTGCTGGTCGTCTCGGACATGCCACAGACGTGGCGGGCGAACTCGATGACCGCGATCTGGAGCCCGAGACAGATGCCGAAGAACGGCAGCTGATGCTCGCGGGCCCACCGAATGGCCTCGATCATTCCTTCGATGCCGCGGATGCCGAAACCGCCCGGCACCAGGAGCCCGTCGATGCCCGCGAGGAGCCGGCCGGCGGTGGCCTGGTCGGTGAACCCGTCACTCGAAAGCCACACGACCTCGACCCCGGCGTCGTTGGCGATGCCGCCGTGGATCAGGGCCTCGCCCACCGACTTGTAGGCGTCGTGCAGGTCGGTGTACTTCCCCACCACGGCAATGCGGACCTTGTGCTTGGGGTGGAGGATCCGTTCGACCATCGCCTTCCAGCTGGTCAGGTCGGGTTCCTTGGTCTCGAGCCGCAACCGCTCGCAGACCACCCGGTCGAACCCCTGCTCCCGGAACCGGATGGGGATCTCGTAGATCGACGCCACGTCCGGACTCTCGATGACGCACTCGAAGTCGACGTTGCAGAAGCCGGCGATCTTGCGCTTGATATCGGAGCTGATGGGCTGCTCGCTACGGCAGATCAGGATGTCGGGTTGGATTCCGATCTGCATGAGGTCGCGGACCGAGTGCTGGGTGGGCTTGGTCTTGAGCTCGCCCGCGGCCGCGATGTAGGGCACCAGGGTAAGGTGGAGAAAGAGGGCGTTGTCGCGCCCGACTTCCTGGCGGAACTGCCGGATCGCTTCCAGGAACGGCAGCGACTCGATGTCGCCCACCGTGCCGCCGATCTCGGTGATCACCACGTCCTGTCCGGGCGCGGTGCGCTTGATCGCGCTCTTGATCTCGTCGGTAATGTGGGGAATGACCTGCACGGTGCTTCCCAGATACTCGCCCCGCCGCTCCTTGCTGATCACCGTCGAATAGATCCGGCCGGTGGTGATGTTGTTCTGCTGCGAGAGCGAGCGGTCGATGAAGCGCTCGTAGTGGCCCAGGTCCAGGTCGGTCTCGGCGCCGTCGTCGGTGACGTACACCTCGCCGTGCTGGAAGGGGGACATGGTCCCCGGATCGACGTTGATGTAGGGGTCGAACTTCTGCATCGTGACCGAGAGTCCTCGTTCCACCAGCAGCCGGCCAAGCGAGGCGGCGGCGATACCCTTGCCGAGGGACGACACGACGCCGCCCGTGACGAAGATGTACTTGGTGGTGTTGGCCCCGTTGGTCATGGCACTGCCTCCTGTGCGAACCAGTGTGCTTCCGCGCGACGCAGGTCCTCGGCGGTATCGACGCCGGGTTGGGCGGGATTGGTGAGCCGGGCAACCCCGACGGTCAATCCATAATGCAAGGCCCGCAGCTGCTCCAACCGCTCCGCCTCTTCGGCCGGGGCTGGCGGCAGCCGGGTCCACTGGGCCAGCGCCTGTCGCTGGTAGGCGTAGACCCCGAGGTGCTGCCAGTACAAGTCGGCGGCCACCGTCCGGGTGCGCTCCCGACGGTAGGGAATGGGCGCCCGCGAGAAGTAGAGCGCCCGCCCCGCCGCGTCGGCCACCACCTTCACCAGGGAGGGATCCTCCGCCTGCTCGGCCTCCAGCGGAGCCGCCGCGGTGCCGATATCATCGCCCGAGGCCACCCGCGCCAACGCACCCTCCAGCGCGGCCCGGGGCAGGAACGGCTCGTCGCCCTGGATATTCACGACCACGTCGCACCCGGCGAACTCCTCCCGCTCGGCAACCTCGGCCACTCGCTCGGTTCCGTTGTGGTGGTCCCGCGTCATCACGGCCCTGACCCCGGACAACTCGGCCACCCGTGCGACCATGGTTGAGTCGGTCGCGACTACCAGTTCGTGCACCAGCCCGAGCCGGCGCACGCGCTGGATCACCCGGGTCACCAAAGGCTCTCCGGCCAGGAGCTGAAGCGGTTTGTGAGGGAGGCGAGTCGAACCGAGTCGGGCCGGGATGACGCCGAGCACACGCATCACCGAAGCTAACAAAGCGGGGCGGCCGTGTCAAAACTCATGCCGCAGCGGGTGGGGGACAGGCGCTAGACGCTATGCGTCGAGGAGTCAAGGGGTTAGGCAACCGCCTCGGAGCGGCTGGTCCGGTGTTCCCCGGCCAGCCGAAGGAAGTTCTGGAGGAGCCCCTTTCCGCTCTCGGTCGCAATCGACTCGGGGTGGAACTGCACCCCGAAGATGGGGTGAATCCGATGGCGCAGCGCCATGATCTCCTGCCCCCGAGGCCGGTCCATGGCCCAGGCGGTGATCTCGAGTTCCGTCGGGAAGTCCGTTGCGGAGACCACCAGCGAGTGGTACCGCATGACCGTAAGGGGGTTCGCGACGCCCTCGAACAGGTCGGTGCCGAGGTGGGTGACCTGGGTGGTCTTGCCGTGCATCAGCCGGCTGGCACGGACCACGAGGCCGCCGAAGGCCTGGCCGATTGCCTGGTGCCCCAGGCACACGCCGAGGAGCGGCACCCGGCCGGCGGCCGCCCGGATGAGGGATATGGAGATCCCGGCGTTGCGAGGCTCCCCCGGCCCGGGAGAAATCACGATCGCTTCCGGAGTAAGCCCCAACGCCGACTCGACCGACAGCGCGTCGTTCCGGTACACCACCGGATCCGCTCCCAGTTCGCCCAGGAACTGGACCAGGTTGTACGTGAAGCTGTCGTAGTTGTCGAGAACCAGGATCATGGAGGCCGGGAGGGGTTGAACCTCCCGGAGTCTACTCAGTGGCAGGAGAACCGCAACCAGCCCGGCTCAGCGCGGCCGAGGTGGTGGGACAGGCTTGGGGGCGGGCGCCGGCGCGGGGGCGGTTGCCTCGACCCCGACCGAGGCGTTGGTGCCGACAGCCGACCCCCGGGCCTGTTGCAGCTCGATCTGGGCCCGCTGCAATTCGCGGGCGACCATCCGGTGCACCGAGTCGCGGATGGTGGATCCCAGCCGGGTCAGCGAATCGCGCTCGGCGGGGCTGAGGCCGGACACTTCCTCGAGCGCATTCAGGCGAGCCTCGTCACCCTTCATCCGGTCGACCAGGGTCCGCATGATGGCCCGCACCGAGTCGGCGCTCCGTTGGACCTTGCGGCGTTGGGTGACCGGCAGGAGGCTGGCGGAATCCTCCAGCTCGCTGGAGAGCTCCTTCAGGGCATCGGCCGAATCGCCCCGCGCCTCCACCAGGGCTTCGAGCTGCTCCCGGATCGAATCGGTGCGGGCGGCGATCAGCTCCTGCAGGGAGTCACCGGTCGAGCTGACCTGGAGACCGTGACGGTTGAAACGGATATGGGTCGCCCGCAGGTCCGCGACCGCTTTGGCGGGAAGCAGTAGTGGGAAGGTGTCGGTGCTATTCTTGATGGCCACGACGCCGAACCGCTCCAGGCCAGCGACCGCGCCATTAGTGGGCTCGCAGCGGAACGTGGTCCGTTCCCCGATGTGGTCCACATCGTCCAGCGCCAGTTGGCACCGACCCAGCCGCTCCGGCTGGATCGAGTCGGCCAGCTTGATCAGGACGCGGACCCCGGAGACCCGCTCGGGCTCGGAGCGGGTGAACTCGACCCGGGAGATGCTGCCGAGCTTCTCGTTGTCCAGCTTGAAGGGCACCAGGCCGATGACCGGGATCGGGATGGGATCGCTGCTGTTGATGGTGTCGACCACCTTCCCGCGGACGGCGCGGAACCCGGTAATGCCGAGCATGCCCACGGCAAAAATGCCAAGGGCGCTCGCGACGATCTTGAGCCAGTAGTTACGCATGGTACCTGCTCCGAATCCGGGTCAGCCCCCGTGGCGGGTAGTGTTCCAATTAGAGACGGCTGCGGGCTCGCCAAGGTTTCAACGCCACACTCGGGGAGTGCGGATGATCCAGGTCGAGAATCTTACGAAGGTCTACGGCTCTCTGACAGCCGTGGACGCCCTCTCCTTCCAGGTGGCGGCGGGGGAGATTCTCGGCCTCGTCGGGCCCAACGGGGCCGGCAAGACCACCACCCTCCGGAGTCTGGCGGGGATCATCCCGCCGACCCGCGGCCGGATCCGGATCGCGGGCAGCGATCTGGCGACCGACTCCCTGAGCGCGAAGGCCCAGCTGGCGTTCATCCCCGATGAGCCGCACCTCTTCGAATATCTCACTGTGACCGAGCATCTGCAGTTCGTGGCCCGGCTCTACCAGCAGCCGGAGGCGGTCACCCGGATTGGGCCCCTCCTGGAGGAGCTGGAGCTGGCCGGGAAGCAGGGTGCCCTGGCCAACGAGCTCTCGCGAGGAATGAAGCAGAAGCTGGCGATCGCCTGCGGGCTGATCCATGAGCCCCGAGTCCTCATGCTGGACGAGCCGTTGACCGGGCTGGATCCGGTCGGGATCCGGCGAATGAAGCGTACCATTGCGGCGCGGGCCCAGGCCGGGGCCGCGGTGGTCCTCAGCTCGCACCTGCTGCAGCTGGTCGAGGAGCTCTGCACCCGGGTCCTCATTATTCAGAACGGCAGGCGGGTAGCGCTTGGGAGCGTGGCCGAGATCGTGACCGACCGTCCCGAACTCTCGGGCCGGGGCCTGGAGGAGATCTTCCTCTCGCTCACCGGGTTCGGCGAAGGGCGGAGCTGAGCGGCGATGCAGCCGATGGTCCACGCCGGGCTGTTCCTCCTGTCGCGCTCGCTCTGGAATCGGGGTCGGCGACTACTCGGCCGAGTGCGCCAGCCCCGCTACGCGCTGGCGCTGGTGGTCGGTGTTGCCTACCTCTCTTTGGTCCTCTGGGGCCAGCGGAGCCAGAGTGGCGCGCCGGTGCCGGTGCCGGTCATGCAGGTCACCGGGACACTGTTGCTTGCGATCCTCGCCGCCAAGTGGTGGCTCTTTGGGGCCGACCGGCTGGCGCTGGCCTTTGCCCCCGCTGAAATCCAGTTCCTCTTCCCGGCGCCGGTGACCCGCGAGGGGCTGCTGGGCTACAAGCTGCTCCGGGCCCAGCTGCTGATCCTGGTCAACGTGGTGATCTGGCTGCTGCTCCTCAACCGGGGCCGGCATCATGCGCTCCCGCTGCTGGCGCACGGGGCGACGATCTGGGTGATGTTCACGACCATGTTTCTGCACCGCCTGGGTGTCGCCCTCACCCGCGACTCGCTGGTGGAGCACGGACGCCCCGGGCTCCTGCGGCACTGGCCGGTGGTGGTTGGTCTCCTCGGGCTGGGAGTCGTGATCATCATCAGTGTGCGCCGGGCGCTGCCGCCGGCGGCCTACGATGGGGCCCCGCTGAGCGGGGTGACGAACATCCTGGATACCCCACCGCTTTCCTGGGCCTTGTTCCCGTTCCGGATCCCCTTCCTTCCGCTGGCGGCACCGGACCTCGCGACCTGGGCACCGCGGTTTTTGGCGGCAGTGGCGCTGGCAGGAGGGCATCTCTGGTGGGTCATCCGGGCGGATCGCGCCTTCGAGGAAGCGGCGATAGAAGCCAGCGCCCGTCGGGCCGAGCTGCTGGATCGCTGGCGGAGGCAGGGGAGCCGGCCCCGGGCGCCCACCCGCCGCGGCTGGCGCTGGGGACGCCTGGCGCCCCGGGGGCGGCCGGTGACCGCGATCGTCTGGAAGAACCTGACCCGCCTGCTCCGCACCGCCAGCCCGGGCGTCGCGGTGAGCACCCTGCTTCTCCTCGCGGCCATCATCGCCTTCACCGTGGTCGAGGGCGACGAACACGTTGAAGTGACGGTCATGATCGCTACGCTGGCTCTGAGCTGGGTGGCGGTCTTGGCGCTGTTTGGTCCCCAGTGGGTCCGCAACGACCTGCGGGGAGAGCTGGAGCACCTCCAGGTGCTTCGGACCTGGCCGGTCTCGGGTCAGGCGATCATGGCGGGTCAGGTCCTCTCCTCATCGCTGGTGCTCACGGCGACTCAGGCGGTATTGGCGATTGTGGGCCTGACGGCGCTGGGGCAAACCAGCCAGCTCAAGCTGCCGGGCGCCACCCTGGCCGCGCTGTACCTGCCTGGCGTACTGGCTCTGGGGATGCTCAACCTGGTGGCCCTCTCCATTCAGAACGCGGGGGCCCTGCTCTACCCTTCCTGGGTCCGCACCGAGATCCGGCCCGCAGGCATCGAGGCGATGGGGCAGCACCTGCTGACGGCCGGAATCTCGTTTCTGCTCCTGGTCGTGGTATCGATCGGACCGGTGGGACTCGGCGCGGCCGTGGTGTGGGGGACCTGGAACCGGGTGGAGTGGTGGAGTCTCCTGCCGGCCCTGGGGCTGGCGGCGGCGGCCTATGCGTTGGAGGCGTTTCTGCTGGTCGACTGGATGGGAGGGCGATTCGAGCGGATGGACGTCGGCCAGTCGGACTAACCCGGCGCCATCGGAACCCGGTGGCCGATGGGACCGTAAGGGCGCTCCCCTTCACTTCCCGGAGACCCCATGTCCCGACTGCTGTCCTGGCTCGTCCTGGCGGCCCCGGTCGCCGTGTCGCCGCTGGCGGCGCAACGGATTGAAACGGCCCCCGCCAAGTTCCACATGGCGCCGGAGTACCGACCCATCCAGTTGGCGGCGCTGCGGGCCCAGCGCCAGCTCCTGCTCAGCTTCGCGGATTCCATGCCGGAGCGGCTCTATCGCGATCGCGCGACACCGGTACAGCGGGACTTTGCCGGACAGCTGCACCATGCGGTGAGCTCCGCAACATTCATCGCCTTCGGGTACGTCCGGGGCGGCCGGCCCCCGGCGGCGGATACCGCCGCCATCTTCAACACCCGAGCGGGGCTTCGCCAATACATCAGCGCCTCGTACGATTCGCTGGAGGTGCTCCTGGGCGCGCAGTCCGACGCGGATCGCGATCAGGAATTCAAGTTCTTCAACGGGCAGTTCATGCCCCGGTGGCAGCTCTGGGACGAGCTGAACCAGCACACGATCTGGACCGCGGGACAGGTGGTGGCCAACTTCCGCAAGCACGGGATGGCACCGCCCGGGTTCCTCTTCTTCTAGGGGCGGTCGTCGGGGACCCGGTCGAACCGGACGAACCGCAATGCCATCGTCGGCAGGACCACCAGGCTCAGCAGGGTCGACGTCGCGAGCCCGCCGAGAATCACGATGGCCATGGGGCCTTCGATCTCCCGCCCCGGGTCCCCGCTACCAAGCGCCAGCGGCAACAGCGCCAGCCCCGTGACCGTGGCCGTCATGAGGATCGGGCCGAGCCGCTCGCTCGCGCCCCGCAGCGCCGTGTCCCGGTTCCAGGGCAGGCGCTCGACCGTGACCAGGTGCTCGTAGTGGGAAATCAGCATCACCGAGTTTCTGGTGGCGATTCCGAACAGTGTCACGAAACCCACCAGGGAGCCCAGCGAGAGCAGCCGATCGGACAGGGCCACCGCCGCTACCCCGCCGACCAGCGCGAAGGGCAGGTTCGCGAGCACCAGAAGCAGCCGTCCCGGCTCGGCAAAGGCGAGCCAGAGGAGCAGGATGATGACGGCCGCGGCGAGCGCCCCGTGCAGCAAGAGCTCCCGGGTGGCCTGGCCCTCGGCGGTGGCGGTGCCGGCCAGTTCGGCGTGCACTCCGTGGGGGAGGAGGCCCACCGTCCGCAGGCGGCTCGCCAGCTCGGCACTGTAGTCGACCACATTGCGGCCGGCGGTGTTGGCGGTGACGGTCTGGACTCGACGGGCGTTCTGGTGGGCGATGAGATAGCGCCCGGAGGTCCGGCCGATCTCGGCGACCTCGGCGAGGGTAGTGAGGCGTCCGTCGTCCGCGCGCAGCGGCAGTCGGCTCAGGTCTTCGGGACGGGCGCGGGCGGCGGGGGCCAGTTGGACGACGACATCGGTTGACCGGTTGCCGGCGAAGGTCTGGCCCGCCCGGGCGCCCTGGGTGGCGATCTCGATGGCGCGGAGCGCGTCATCGGGCTCGAGCCCCGCGCGGGCGAGCGGCTCCGGACGGAGGCGGATCGTCACCCCGGGCACCACCGGCGGGGCCTCGTACTGCACATCGGCTCCACCCGGGATCCGGCGCGCCAGGGTGGCGACCCGACGAGCCGCCGCATCGAGGCTGTCGAGATCCTCGCCGTAGAGCCGGACCACCACCTGCGCGGTGGAGCCGGTGAGGGTCTCCTCGATCCGCTCCGCCAGGAACCCTCGGATGGCGAAGCTCACTCCGGGAAAGCCCTGGAGGTGCGCCCGGAGGGTGTCTTCGACCGTGCGCGCCGCCTCACCTTCCAACGGCTTCAGCTCCACTTCGATCTCGCTGTAGTGGGTCCCCCAGGTGTCCTCGGAGAGCTCGGCCCGGCCGGCCCTCTGGGCGACCGACTGGACCCGCGGGTCGCGGGCAATCGCCCTGGCCACCATTCCGCCCAGTCGCAGCGACTCGTCGAGCGACGCGCCGGGGACGGCGGCCATATGGACCACGTAGTGACCTTCACGGAATTCGGGAAGGAACGCGCGGTCGAAGAGCGGGAACAGGGCGATCGCGCCGCCGGCCAGGAGGAGCGTGCCGCCGATGATGGCCCGGGGACGGTCCACCGTGCGTCGCAGCAGCCGTTCGAAGCGGCTGCGAGCCCCAAGGAGCACGAAGGACTCCCGGCTGGTGCGCTCGGACGGCGCGAGCAGCAGGAGCGCCAGCGCCGGTGTCACCACCAGGGCCACCGCCAGCGAGGCCAGGGTCGCGAGGATGTAGGCGATCGCCAGCGGCTGGAACAGCGCCCCTTGGACGCCACTCATCGTCAGGACCGGCGCGAAGACCAGCGCCACGACGAAGGTGGCGTACACCACACTGTGTCGGACTTCGAGTGAGGCGTTGAGCACCACCTCGCGAACGGCGAGCGGGGCCGGGCTCACGCGGTTGAGCCGCAGCCGGCGGGCGATGTTCTCGACGTCGATGATCGCGTCGTCCACCACCTCGCCGAGCGCGATGGCCAGCCCACCGAGGGTCAGGGTGTTGAGGCTGAACCCGAACCGGTCCAGCACGATGATGGCCGACAGCAGTGAGAGCGGGATCGCGGTGAGGGAGATGGCCGCAGCCCGGAAATCGAACAGGAAGAGCAGCAGGATGACGGCGACCAGGACGGCCCCGACCAGAAGGGCGCTCGAAATATTCCGGATCGCCACATCGATGAACGACGCCGGACGGAAGAGGTCCGGATGCAAGGTGAGCTGCTCCGCCGAGAAGGTCGGGGCCAGGTCGGACAGCACCGCCTCCACCGCGGTGGCGACCTCCTTGGTGTTGGACCCAAGCTGTCCCGACACGACCACCACGATGCCGGGACCGCCATCGATGGTCGCCGCGCCGAACCGGGTGGCAGTTCCCTCGCGCACGTCCGCGACATCTGCCAAACGCAGGAGGCTTCCGGGGGCCGAACGCAGAACCGTCCGTCCCAGGGCGTCCGGGGTGAGCGCCTGGCCCTCGGTGGTGACCACGATGCGTTGGTTGGGGTCGTCGATGAGACCGGCTCCCCGGAGCCCGGTCGCGCGGCGGGCTGCGTCGAGGATTTCGGGAAGTCCCAGGCCATAGCGACGCAGCCGCTCCGGTCGCACCTGGACCTGCAGCTGCCGTACCTCTCCTCCAAACACCGCGACCTTGCTGACGCCGGAGGTGGCCAGGAGCCTCGGCTTGAGCACCCAGTCCACGAAGCTCCGCTGCTCCATGGGGGTGCGGGTGCTGGAGGTGACACCGAGCATGAGCACGGTGCTGGAAGACGAAGTGAGCGGCGTGAGCACCGGCGGCGCCACCGAGCCCGGGAGTCGCCCGGGAAGCTCGGCCAGCCGTTCTGCAATGAGCTGACGGGCCTGGCGGAGGTCCACCCCCTCCTTGAGCACGGCGGTGATGACGGAGAGGCCCTGGATCGACTGGGATCGGAGCGCCGCCAGCCCGTTGACGCCATTGACGGCATCCTCGATGGGCTTGGTGACGAGGACCTCCACCTGCTCGGGGGAAAACCCCGGCGCCTCGGTCTGAATCGAGACCTGCGGTGGAGCGAACTCGGGGAAGACATCGAGCTTGGCGCGCGCCACCACGGAGAGGCCGTACGCCACCAGCGTCACCGCCAGCCCGGCCACGATCCCGGGGCGGCGGACCGCAAAACGGACGATCGCGGTGAGCACTACTCCCCGACCTCTTCGCCCACCACGATCCGGGCCCTGAACTCCTCCGAGAGGAGTTGGCCGGCGCCTTGGCTCACCACCCGGTCGCCCGCGGCGAAGCCGGCCGGCACGAGCCATCCCTCCGGCACCGGGTGATCGGTGGGCACCCGCACTCGCACAAACCTCCCCGGCGCCCGCTCAACGTAGGCCCACGCTAAGGCGTCCCACTGCACCACCGCCGCGGCTGGGATCAGGACCCCACGGGCCGCGCTCGTTCGGTCCACCAGCCAGGCCGAGACGCTGGTGCCGGGCCGGACTCCCTTCCAACCGCGCTCCACGCGGTAGAGCCATGCCGGTGCGCGGGTCACCGGATCGGCCTCCGGCGCCGGACCGACCAGCGCGCCGGAGACGCGGACCCCAGTCGTGCTTGCGATCGAAAAGGACAGCGTCGCCGGCGGATCCCCCTGCCCCGCGCCCCAGGCCACCTGGACCAGGGGCGCCTCGTAGCGCGTCAGCTCCAACAGTTCCTGCCCGGCCTGGACCACCTCGCCCGGCTGCGCCAGGACACGGGAGACCGTGCCACCCCGCGCCACGAGTACCGGCCGCGCATCGCCGATCACCGCGAGGCTCTCCCCTGCCTCGAGGCGGATGCCGAATCGGGGCCAACGCCCGCCGTCCAGGAGGGAGAGTCGGCCGCTCACGCCGGCACGAACGTACGAGGTCGCCTCCGGGTCGGCGACGACCAGGGCCGGAAGCTCCGTCTCGCCGGCCCGGGTCACGCCCTGGAGTCGAACGGTCGCGAGGCCGATCCGGGCCACCGTCGCGGAGTCGAGCGTAATGCCCGCCTCGCCATGCTCCTGGAGGACGTGGGAAGGCTCGGCGCGGCCGGCCGAGGCGTTGTCACCATCACGGGAGTCGCCGTTCCCGCACCCCACCGCCAGCACGAGGACCGGAAGAAGGGTGCGCCGATACGGCCGAGTTCGGTGGATCATTGGGTCCTCATTCCGGGCCATTCGCCATCCGACCGGAGGCCCCAGGCGCCCGCGGCGCGCTCCAACGCCAGGCCGGCATCCCACTGCCTCAGGCGGGCCTCGAGGACCCGGCGCCGGGCTTGTTGGGTCTCGAGCCGGGCCAGCAGCACCTCGAGGTGGCCCACCTCACCTCGAGACCAGGCCGCCTCGACCAGCCGCTGGCGCCGCTCCGCCTCGACCACGAGCCCCTCGACGGCCAACACCTCGCGAGCCGCGGAACTGCACTGCGCCAGGGCGGCGTCGACCTCGACCAGCACCGCTTCCTGGGTCTGCATCAGTCGAGCTCCTGCCTGGGCGCGCCGGGCTTCGGCCTCGGCGATGGGCCCCCGGTTCCGGGTGAGCCCCAGCGAGGGCAATCCCAGCCCGAGGGTGAATTTGCCGGTGCCCTGATCGAAGAAGACTCCCGGTCCCAGGGTCAGATCGGGTGAGGCCTTCGCGACCTCGACTCGGAGATCCCCCTCGGACACCTGGTACTCGGCGGCGGCCCGGCGCACGCTCCAGCGGGCGGCGAGAGCGGTGCGCTGGAGGGTTGGTCGATTCTCGCCGTCGAGGTCGGGGCAGTCAGGCCAGGCTGTCGGGCCCACCGGGATGGCGGCGCCCGCCGGGAGCGGTACACCGAGCGCCGTCCCGAGGGCATGGGTGGCGGCGGCGGCTTCGCGCTCGGCGCGCTGTTCTTCGCTCATCCGGGTCCGCGCCTCTCCCTCCACTCGGGCCAGTTCCAGGCGACTCAACGTACCGGCCTCGAACCTCCCCCGCGACAACGCCGCGACCGAATCCTGGAGCCGGCCCTCCGCCTGCAGCGCCTCGACCACGACATGGCGCTGCGCCACCGCGAGGGCGGCGAGGTAGACCTCGTTGACCTGCCGCCACTCCTCTTCGCGAGCGGTGGCGCGGGCTGCCAGGGCAGCGGCTCGGGCCCGCCCGATGCGCGCGGCCCGCTTGCCGCCCAACTCCAGCGTGAACAGGCCGGCCAGGGCCGCGCCCCAGCGGGATTCCGCCCGGGGATCGCTGAAGGCGTATTCGAGATCGGTCGTGGCGCCCGGCTCGGGCCGGGCTCCGGCGGTCACTACCGCCGCGTCGGCCTCCCGGATCGCGGCCGCCCGCACCGCCCGTTCGGGGCGGAACCAGATCCCCGCCAAGGCGAGCTGTCGGGGCGTCCACAGGCCGTCGGGAGCGGGGACACCGAGCGAGTCGAGCCAGGCCCTGAGGGCGGGATCGTCGAGGGTCCGGCCATTGTAGGGGCCCAGCTGCGAATCGCTCGTGAGCGGCGCAGCGCGATAGGTCGCGCACCCCGTCACGAGAGCAGCCGCCAGCATCAACCGGCCCGGGCCTCGTATCATGCCGCCTTCATCCGCGCGGATGGAACTGCCGATGCACCGATCGGAGGTACTCCCGGTCGACGTGGGTGTAGATCTGAGTGGTGGACAAGTCCGCGTGCCCCAGCATCTCCTGCACCGCGCGCAGGTCGGCGCCCCCCTCCAGGAGGTGGGTGGCAAAGCTGTGGCGCAGGGTGTGCGTCGTAACGCGTTTGCCGATTCCCGCCTCGCGGGCCCGACGCTTCACGACTCCCCACGCCCCCACCCGGGACAGTGGCTCGCCTCGGCTGTTGAGCAGCACCCGCTGCCGCGACTTGCCGCGGTCCAGCTCGGGGCGCACCTGGTGGAGATAGACCGAGACCGCGCCGATCACCTGCCGACCGATCGGGACGAGGCGCTCCTTGGATCCCTTGCCGAGCACCCGGACCAGGCCTTCGGAGAGGAGCAGGTCGTTGATGGTGAGACCGCACAGCTCGGAGACCCGGAGTCCCGCCCCATACGCCAGTTCCAGCAGGGCCCGATCGCGCCAGGCCAGCGGTTCGTCGGCGCGGGGCGCGGCGAGGAGGGCCTCGACCTCGGCGACCGAGAGCGTGCCGGGGAGCTTGCGGCCACGCCGGGGCATCTCCAGGCGATCCGTCGGATCCTGCTCGACCCGGCCCTCTCCCAGGAGGAACCCGTAGTAGGTGCGGATCGCGCTGACCTGGCGCCGGATGGTGGCGGCCGAGAGCCCCAGGTCCTTGAGCGCGAACACGAAGTCGCGGAGGATTCTACGGGTCACCGTGCCGGGGCCCGTTGCCCCCCGTGGCCCCGCAAAGGCGACGAACCGGCGGAGGTCGCGCAGGTAATTCTCAACCGTATTCCGGCTGTGGCCCGCCTCGAGCGACAGGTAATCCTGGAACAGCTCGAGAAGGAAGGCCCGCTCCAATGCCTCGCGTGCCGCCTGCGTACCGGTCATTTCAACCGCCGCCGGCCATCCGCCGGCGCGCCTCCGCGAGATCCTCGGGGGTCAAGCTGAGGAGGGCCGCGGCCCGCTGGAGGAGGCGCTCCTCGTGTCGACTGAGGGTACCGTCGCTGGCCGTGATCCGGTACAGCCGGTCCATCAGCTCCACCCGGCGTTCCCGGGCAAAGCGCTCCGAGACCAGGGTGGCCATCTCCGCGGTGTGGGCCGGGGCCGATGGCGGGGTGGGTGCCTCGACCGCCTCGAGGTGCCAGCACTCCCGCAGATAGGCCGCGATGAGATCCCGCTCCTGCGCGCTGATGGCATGGTCCGCCCGGGCCAACTCGTACAGCAGGGTTGCCGCGCTGGAGGTAGCGGGATCGAGGCCTTCGATCGCCGGGCCGTGCTCGGGTCCCTCTCCCAACGCCCGGTGGATCGCTCGGAGAATCCGATCCCTCCGTGGCGGACGGGCCCGGCGGCGGCGCCACACGAGGATGGCCACCGTTACCGCAGCGAGCCCCGCGACGATCGCGAGGCTCCGGTTGAGCCGCCCCAGGACGCGGCTGATCGACTCCCACTCGGCCCCTACCCGGGTGCCGACCCAGACCAGGAAGCCGTACCAGGCGAGCGTGGCCGCCGTGATAGGGAGAAGCGTGCTCGCGGCGGGGAGATTGACCAGTCCGGCGAAGGGGGCCACCACCGACCGGAACCCTGGGAGCAGCCGGCCCAGGAATATTCCCACGATACCGAAGCGGAGGTACTCGCGCTCCAGGGCCACGATGGCGTCGGCCGGTAGCAGCCGAAGGCCCAGGCGGCTTCGGCGAAACTGCCTCTGGTACCGCCGGGCCAGGAGGTAGACGACCAGGGTACCGAACAGGTTGGCGCCGCAGGCAATGGCCCAGATGCCGATGCCGGAGACCCGCCCCTGCCGCGTCAGGAACCCGCCCAGTGCTACCGCAAGGTCGGAAGGCGTGGGGGGGAATACGTTCTCGACCAGGGTCGTTGCCCCGATCACGGCGTAAATCGTCCCCGACGTGAGTTCCATCAGCCAGGCGACCAGCCGTTCCATCAGGCGCTACCGATGGTCGCCACCGCCATGACCGCCATCCCCTCGCCCCGGCCGATGAAGCCCATGCCTTCGTTGGTCTTGGCCTTGAGCCCAATGGCGCCGGGCGCGAGGCCCGTGGCCGCGCCGAGAGTCACCGTCATCGCCGGAAAGTACTGGCCCAGCCTGGGTCGTTCGGCGACGATGGTGATGTCCGCCTGGAGGGGGACAAAGCCTCGCTCCCGGAGCAGGCCTACGGCCTGGCGCAGCAGGTCGATCGAGTCGGCGTCCTTCCAGCGGGGATCGGTGTCGGGAAAATGCTGGCCGATATCGCCCAGCGCCGCGGCTCCGAGGAGCGCGTCGGTGAGAGCGTGGGCGATCGCGTCGCCGTCGGAATGCCCGGCGAGGCCCCGGTCGAACGGGATGGTCGACCCGCCCAGGATCAGGGGGCGGCCGCCAACCAGCCGATGGGAGTCGTATCCGATACCGACGCGGATAGGCATGAAGGACTGCGAGGTGGGAGGCCGCTGGAGGGCGGGGTCAGGCCGCGGCGGTCGCCGCGGTCTCTTCGATGAGGGAGTAGTCCTGCCGCCGCCGCCGGGGGGTCAGCCCGGCATCGGTGATGTTGCGCTCGATCTCGCCGATCGTAGTACGGAAGGTGGTGCCGGCCGCCGAGACGACGTTCTCCTCCATCATGAGGCTGCCGTAATCGTTGGCGCCGAACCGGAGCGCCACCTGCCCCACCTTGTGGCCCATCGTCACCCAGGAGGACTGCATGCTGGGGATGTTCTCGAGCACCAGGCGCGCCACCGCCAGGGTCCGGAGGTAGGTGACCGCGTCGGTCTTCTTGAAGTGGGACATGGCCGGCGTTCCTTCCGGCTGGAGCGGCCAGCAGATGAAGGCGGTGAAACCCCCGGTCCGCCGCTGCACCGCTCGCACCCGCAGCAGGTGCTCGATGCGGTCCTCGGCGGTCTCACCCATGCCGTACATCATGGTGACCGAGGTCCGCATCCCCTGGCGATGGGCCTCCTCCTGGACGCCGAGCCACTCGTCGGTCTGGGCCTTCCTGGGGGCTACGCGCTGCCGGATCCGGTCGACCAGGATCTCGCCGCCGCCGCCGGGGATGCTGTCGAGCCCGGCCTCCCGCAGCTGGCGGACCACCTCGGGGACACTCATCCGGAAGCGCTCGGCGAAGAACACCACCTCGGAGGGCGAAAAACCGTGGATGTGAATGCGGTGGTGGGTCTTGATGTAGCGGAGCAGATCGAGATACCACTCGAACGGGATGTAGGGGTTGTGGCCCCCCTGGAACAGGATCTGGACCCCGCCGATCTCCTTGCACTCGTCGATCTTCTGCCCGATCTGCTCGAAGGAGAGGACGTACCCTTCCCCGTGCTTGGGACGGCGATAGAAGGCGCAGAAACCGCAGTCGGCCACGCAGACGTTGGTGTAGTTGATGTTGCGGTCGATGATGTAGGTGACGATCGGGTCGGGGTGAATCCTCCAGCGCACCTTGTCGGCCAGCTCCCCCAGCTCAAGCAGGCTCGCATGCTGGTAAAGGTCGAGGTAGTCGCGGAACTCGCCACAGCTGCGGTCGATGGTATCCATGGGGCTCACGCTGCGCTGATGAAGCTCAGGCTCCCGTCCGGCACCAACCCGTCCTGCGTCAGCCGGCGGAAGAAATCGGTCAAACCGGCAAGGTGCCGGTAGGAGAATCCGTAGTCGAGGTCCCCCAGGTACGATCGGCAGACCGACCGATCGATCCCGGTAGTGGCCCAGGCCTGGTCAGCCAGGAGGTCGAGGTGGTTGAGACCCCAGGCCCGCGACTCCAGCAGCCGGGCGTGTACCGCCCGGACCGACGACGCATCGGCGGTACGGCGGGCGGCCCAGACCGCGAAGACGAACGGAAGGCCGGTCCACTCCCGCCAGGCGGCGCCGAGGTCTACCTGCACCGGATAGCGCTTTCGCGCGGCGAGCAGCAGCGCCGAGTCGCCGATCACCAGGACCGCCTCGTGGGGGTAGCCCGCCAATGCATCGAGGTCGGCCGGTTCGGCCCGGACGGTGGCGTACCTGGGCGTCACGGCCCAGCGGTGCCGGAAGAGCAGCTCGAGGAGGAGCACCGAGGTACGGGAGGACGATGTCCGCAGGACAGTGGCGCCCTGCAGGTCCGCGACCGGTTTGCGGGAGAAGAGCATCACGCTGTGCACCGGGCCGTCGCAGCTGATCGCCATCTCGGGCAGGAGATGGTAGGCCGCGGCATCGCGGGCATACTCCACCGCCGAGATGACGCTGAGATCGAGCCCGCCGGCCGCGAGGAGATCGTTGAGATCGGACGCCGTGCCGCTCACCAGGTCGGCCGGCACGCTCACCAGTCCGCGATCGATGGCCCCGTAGACCGGGTAGCAGTTGATCCAGGGCAGCCGGCCGAGCCTCATGCGGCGTGCACCACCGGGGCGCTGGCCCCACGGCCCGAGTCGGGATCGGGTTCGAAATCGCTGAATTCGTCGCGCACCGGCCGGTAGAGGCTGTCGCGCTCCACCGGCCGCCGGCCGGCACCGCGGATCAGGGCCACCAGATCCATGTATTGCATATGCATGTCGGTGCGGGCACCGGCCTCGTGGTAGACCCGCTCGAACACCACGGTCCCCTCGACGTCATCGCACCCGAAATTGAGCGCGATCTGGGAGAGGAACGGGGTCACCATGGGCCAGTGCGTCTTCACGTGGGCGATATTGTCGAGGAACAGCCGCCCCACCGCGATGTTCTTGAGATCGTCGAAGCCGGTGGTCGCCGTCCCCACTCGGCCCAGTTCCTCACCCAGCTCGTTGTTGTCGGGGTGGTACGCCAGGGGGATGTAGGTCAGGAAGCCTCGGGACTCGTCCTGAAGTGTCCGCAACGCGGTGAGGTGTTCGATCCGATCGGCCGGCGTCTCCACGTGGCCGTAGAGCATGGTGCAGTTGCTGGGGATCCCCAGCTGGTGGGCCTCGCGATGCACCGCCAGCCACTCGGCGCCCGTCAGCTTCCGTTCCGCGATCGTGGCCCGCACCGCGGTGCTGAAGACCTCGGCGCCGCCGCCCGGCAGGCTGGTGAGACCCGCCTCCTTGAGCGCGAGGAGGACCTCGCGGGTCGTGCACTTCTCGACCCTGGCCAGGTGGGCGATCTCCACCGCGGTCAGGGCCTTGAGGTGGACCTCGGGGAACCGGGACTTGAGGCCCCGCAGCATGTCGGTGTAGTAGGCGAGCGGGAGCTTGGGATGCAGGCCACCCACGATGTGGAACTCGCGGGTCGGTCCGTTTCGCGCGGCCTCCGCCTCGGCGAAGACTTCCTCGAGCGAGCGGGTATAGGCGCCGTCTTCCCTGGGCATCCGTGCGAAGGAGCAGAACACGCAGGTGTTCCGCAGTACGCAGACGTTGGTCGGATTGATGTGCTGGTTGGCGGAGAAGAACACCCGGTCGCCATTGACCCGCTGGTTGGCGTAGTCGGCGATGCGCCCGAGGCCGATCAGGTCGTGGCTGGCGTACAGCGCCAGCGCGTCGGTGGCCTCAAGCCGCCTCGCCTCAAGCACCTTCTCGGCGATGGGCCGGAGACGGGGGTCGTTGAGGTGGCCGGGATCCAGCTCGAGTGGCATCGTATCTCCATCGGGGGAAGCGGCTTAGTGCCTCCAAATGTACCCCCGGCTGTGCTGGGCGTGCCACCCCTTCGACGCGGATGTTCCGGGCTTCGGCAGGAGGTCTTGCCCCCTGCGAAAGAGGGACGCCCGCAAGGTGCCAGACCGCGTGGCACCGACGGAACCCGCTAGAACGCTTCGGTCGCCCCGATGCTGAGCCCAGACTCCCCAAAACTCGTCAGGGTGAAGTCCACCCGAAGATTCAACGGATCGTCGGGATTGACGTTGAACCGGAATCCCGCACCATAGGTGTATTTCAGGTCGTCGAGGAGATCGGTTCCGCCGCTGCCGTACACGTTGCCCGCCGACCCGAAGACCACATAGCCAAAGCGTCCCCTGAGGTGTCCCCGGTAATCCACCTGCAGGAGCATCTCGTGGCGGTCGCGAAAACGGCCCAGGTAGACGCCGCGCGCCAGGAAGGCCGTGCTGTAGTCCGAGAGCCGGGCCATCGACTGGATCGGCACTTCGGCTCCGTTCCACTCCCCATACAGCTGCACCGCGACGACATCGCGTCGATGCCGCACCGGGAGGTAGACCCGCGCGTCCAGCGCCACCTGGTCGTAGGTGAAGTCGCTCCCCAGCCAGGTGGCCTGGTGCAGGAAATCGAGCAGGAGATAATGGCCCCGGGTCGGCGTCATCGTGGAGTTCCGCCCGTCCACCTGGGCGCTGAAGCCGATCCCGGAGCTCTTCCCGCCGGTGCCCCCGGGTAGGCCAGGCGGGATCCGGGAGGGGAACTGCCAGGCGAGGTCGAAGAACGATTCCAGTCGGTAGTGCGGCCCGAAAGAGAAAGTTCCCGCCAGCCGCCGGAGCGCCTTCCCCTCCAGAGTGAGGTAGCGGTGCTTCATCAGATTGGTATCCGCCCGCTCGGCATCAGGGCCCACCCCGTAGTAGAACAGCGGGAAGTACCCGGCCGCCGCCCTGGCCCAGAGCCACCAGCGATTCGCGGGCGCATACAGGCTGTTTTCGAAGAAGGCCAGCCACTGCCCTTTGGTCGTGTACGCGAGATTGGCCGCAAAGTAGGATGGCCGGGTGGCCTGGTCATCCCTGGCCCGGGGCACCTTGAACTGGACACCCCCGGCGACCCCGAACTGGAGCCTGGTCTGCGGGGTGTACGTGACGTACGGCAGCCCGGTGACTCTGGTGCGATAGGGCTTCCGCGCCTGGGTCGCCGCCGTGTCCTCCTCCTGGGCGGCAAGCGGGCCCACGGCCACCGTGGCGGCCAGGGTCAGGCTCCAGAGGATCCGCACCGTCAGCTCCGGCTTCCCACCGAGCCCTCGATCCCCTCACCCGGATCGATCGAGGGCGCAAAGGCCGGCGGACGCCGGTGCCTCGTCGCCTGCTCGTAGCTGTACGCCAGGCCGATCAGCTTCGGCTCGCTCCACGCACGCCCGAAGAAGGAAACCCCCACCGGCAGTCCATGATCGAACCCCGCAGGGACCGTGATATGAGGGTACCCCGCGACCGCCGCCGGTGTGGTCACCGATCCGGTGAAGTGGTCGCCGTTGATCAGATCGATGGGCCACGCCGGGTTCCCGGTCGGCGCCACCAGCGCGTCGAGCTGATGCCGCCGCATGACGGCATCGATGCCCCGGGTGCGGGAGAGGAGCCGGCACTTGGCCAGCGCGTCGCGGTAGACCTTCTCCGTCAGGGGCCCCTTCGCCTCCGACTGATGCATCAGCTCCTGCCCGAAATAGGGCATCACCCGCGACTTCTCGCGCTCGTTGAAGATCATGACATCCTTGAGCGACCTGACCGGCGTCGTCGGACCCCGCGCCGCGAAGTAGGCATTGAGATCGGCCTTGAACTCATAGAGCAGGACCGTGAATTCCGCGTCGTCGTATTCCCCGGCGTGGGGCAGGTCGGCCGGATCGACGATGACCGCGCCGAGCTGTCGCATGGTGTCGAGTGCGTCGGCGAAGACCCGGTCGGTCCCGTCGTGATAGCCCGTGAAATGCTTGCGACAGACACCGAGTCGGGCGCCGCGCAGCCCATCGGGGTTGAGGGCCGCCAGATAGTCGACCGAGCCGGCACGGGGGGAGCCGGACGTAGCCGGATCGAGGGGATCGGGCCCGGCGATGGCCGCCAACACCACGACGGCATCGGCGACGGTGCGCGCCATCGGCCCGGCGGTGTCCTGGGTGTGGGAAATAGGGATGATTCCGGTCCGGCTCACCAGGCCCACGGTCGGTTTGATGCCGGCCAGGGCGGCGATGGAGGAGGGACAGGTGATGCTGCCATCGGTCTCCGTGCCGATCCCGACGGCGGCGTAGCTCGCGGCGATCGCCCCGCCGGTCCCGGAGCTCGACCCGCACGGCGATCGGTCCAGCGCGTAGGGGTTCTTACCCTGCCCCCCCCGGCTGCACCAGCCGCTCGAAGAGTGGCTGGATCGGAAGTTGGCCCACTCACTCATGCTGGTCTTGGCGAGGAGGATGGCGCCTGCTTCCCGGAGCCTGGCAGCCAAAGGAGAGTCTTTGAGAGCTGGACTCCCCTCCAGCGCGAGCGAGCCGGCCGACGTCGACATCCGGTCCCCGGTGTCGATGTTGTCCTTAAGGACCACCGGGATTCCGTGCAGTGGGCCCCGTACCTTCCCGGCTCTCCGCTCGCGGTCGAGCGACTCGGCAATCCCGGCCGCGTCGGGATTGAGCTCAAGGACGTGGCGAAGGTGCGGTCCTGCCCGGTCGAGTTCCCGGATCCGACCGTCGTAGAGTTCCACCAGGGCCGCAGCGGTCCATCGGCCTTCGCCCATCCCCCTCTGAAGGTCGGTGATGGCCAGCTCTTCCAGCTCAAATTGCGTTGGGGGCCGCTGGGGTCGGCCTGTTGATAAGTGACTTTCTCGAACCGATGCCCGCACGCCGATCCCCTGAACGCTCAGCGCCGCCACCCCCGTCGTGGCGAGGAAAGTACGGCGAGAGACCGCCTGGGTCGATTTCGTGCCTGGCTCGGACATTTTCGCTCCTCCGGTGTACGCGGTGGCGTCCAGCGTGACTTCCAGTAGTAGGTGAGGCGGTCATGTTAGCTAAGACATTGCTGTGTAATAATATGCAGTGCTGTATATGACCTGTTTTCTAGATGAAGCCACGAAAGTGCATGGGACTGTGCGACTCAGCACGGCGCTGGCGCGATTCTGCCGACAATGTGATGTTCTAGGTCTCAAAAGCACCATGCGATACCTGGGGGAGCATGTACCGGATCCGCTTGGCATCTGGCGAACAGGCCGTCTACAAGACTGTCGAGGAATTGGCGGCGGCCGTCAGCTCCGGTGTGGTCAGCCCAACCGCCGAGGTTTTCCACAAGGCTGCCAACCGCTGGCTCCCGATCAACACCCATCCAGACTACCGGGCGGTGGTCACCGATAAGCGTCCCGCCCTTCCGGAGAGCCCTCCGGAGCAGCCGCTGCCGCAGCGCCACACCCCAGCCACCCGAAAGTCGGACGCGGCCGTCGAGCTCGAGAGGTTGGAACTCCAGCCTGCCCAGCCATCGCCGGAGCCGACGCCGCCTGCCCAGGTGGTTCCGCACTATTCCCCGCCGGCCGAGGTACCGTTGGCGGACGACGTGCCGGACCTGGTGTCGCAATCGGAGCAGGAGGCCCAGCCTCTCCTCGACGTGGGTCTGGCCCGTCCCAGGCGCCCGACGGGCCTGATTGTATTCACGGCGGGTGGGCTGGTCGCGGCGGCAGCCGTCGCTGCGGTGCTGCTGACTCGTGGCTCCCGATCGGAGTCGCCGGAGGCGGGAATGGCCCAAGAGGAAGCCACGGTCACGCCGGATAGCCTCCCGGGATCTGTCCCGCCGCCGGCTGCGACAGCGGGCCAGCCCACCTCGCGAGCTCCGGGCTCCAGGCTTTCCCCACCTTCGTCCACCCCTCGGCCCACACAGCCCCGGCTGGATACGGTGACGGTGACGTATCCCTCGCCCTCGAAGCCACTGGGGCCTGCCCGCGCCGCCGATCGGCCCGCGGCTCCGCCGGTCGCCCCCCCGAGCAAAGTGACCTCCCGACTGGGGACTTCGGTCAACCGGATGCCCTCATACTATGAGGCGTACGCCGACGCCCGGGCGGAGATGGACGAGTCATTGGCCTATGTCGACTTCCGGCGGGTGTTCGCCCCCTTCCGGTTCTCGAGCGCCGACAGCATCCGGGCGGCGCGTCGGATGGTAGCGGCTGCCGGCAATATCCTTCGGGTCTACCGGGGCCGGGAGGTCATGCTGGAGCAGACCTATCGCCCCGGCGAGCCTGAAGGCAAGGGCTCCCTTCGGGAGCCGTTCGAGGTCGCAGAGGCGTCCCGGGGTCTGCTGGCAGCGGTGGACAGCCTGTTCGCCATTCTGGTGGCCCAGGAAGGCGAAGTGCGGTACCGGGACAACGCCCTCCAGTTCCAGACGGCCCGGGCGGCCGCGGTGTACAACCAGGTTCGCCGGGAGATCCTCCAGACCCTGTCCTACCTGGGCGATCCGGCCGAGTCGGCCGACCGGGTCACAATGCCCCGTCTGTTGCGCGGCTTCGGGACCGAACGTCCCCCAATAGCCCGGTAGTCTCCCCGGCTCTTCTTCCGCGCGCTATACTCTTGCCCATGTTGCGCATCCTGCTCGCCGACGGCGAGGAGGCCGTGTTCCGCACGGTCGATGAACTGGCGCTGGGCATCAGCAGTGGCACCGTCACTGCGAGTGCCCGGTATTTCGATTCGCCGACCCAGGGGTGGCTGGCCATCGACGCCCATCCGGAATATCACCAGGCCCTCGCGCGTGCCGCGTTGCTGGTCCCCGCCGCCGACTACGAGCCGCTACCGGTGCGGCCGTTGGCCCCCTTGCCAGGGCCCGATCGGGCCAGCGGGCGGCACCGGATATATCAGATGTTCTCCCTGAGCGCCGCGGAACTGCAGGCCAAGCGACGGCCCGCCTGGCTCCTGCCCGGTCTCGCGGCTATCGCGGCCCTCGCGATGGTGGTCAGTGTGCTGTCGGTCCTGTGGGCGGGGCGGTCGCGGGGAGTGGAAGAGGTCGTGCACCACGCGCCCCTGGCCAGCCGAGTCCCACCCCAGGCGGTGTCATCGAGTGCGACGAGTCCGAAGTTCAGCACCGTCGAGGCCATGCGGCTGGCGCCGGTGAATCTCAACTCGCATCAGGTCTTTGCCATGGAAGCGGCGGGTCGCCGGCTGGCTGACACCGCGCTGGCACTGGGTATCACCAACTTGCTGCACCCCGCCAGGCTGACCTCTCCCGACAGCATTCGTCGCACCCGGAGCCGGCTGTTCACGCTGCGCGACCTGATCGCCACTTATCGCCTGGCCCAGCGAAGCGCCGCGGTGGCCTACCGGGATACCGTGGCCATGCTGACCAGCACCGGCTTCTGGTCCCGGATCGACCAGCAGGAATGGAAAGTGTTCCCCTCCGCGATGGAACCCGCCGCGGAAGCGGCCCGGGCCGATTCCCTCCTGGGCCTCCTCGACCGGCTCTACGCGCTGCTCGGGGACCGGAATGCCAGCTATCTCGGCGCGACGGGGACGCTGGCCTTCAAGGACCCGGTTCGGGAGGGAGAGTATGAGCGGCTCCGCGCGATCCTGAGCCGCTTCGAGATCAGCCCTGATTCGGCCAACGACCGTCCCAACAGCGCTCTCGGCGTCCTGCGGAACGCGATCAGCCAGCCCTGAGCCGGCTATCCCGCGGGTTCCACGTCGGGCTGAATCACCCCGGGTTCCCGCTGCGCCTTCCTCCCGGTCCGCTCCATCGGCTTCTCCAGCTCGGCCTGATGCTGGTGGAGAATCCGGCAGAAATCCACTGCCCGTTCCGCGAGTTCCCGCGCCGCCGAGCGGAGGGCCGCGCTGTCCCGCACCGTCCGCACATTGGTCTCCATATCCTCCGCGTCCCACCCGCGCGAGTGGGCGATGAACGGGAACTGGGGGAATACGAAGCCGAGCTCCGACCAGAACGTCAGCAGCTGACCGGCGACGGCCTGCACGTTATCCTGTCCCCCCGTGATGATGAACGCCGCGACCTTGCGGTGAATCAGGGACCGGTTGTGAATGGTGATCTGGTTCTGGATGCAATTGAGCCGCTCGGCCATCCGGTGGTACAGACTCGACGCGGTACCCCAGCGAATCGGGGTCGCCAGGAGGACCACGTCGCCCCACTGGACCAGGCCCTCGTATACGGCGGTCAGCTGGTCGCCCGGATCTCGTTCGGTGATGGCGCAGGGCCAGGTACAGGCGTGCGCCGCCTTCGAGTAGTTGCCCTCGCAGGGGCGGAAGGCGAGGTCCCGGAGCCGGATCAGGCGGGTCTCCGCCCCGAGTCGGTCCGCCGCGTGGGCCAGCGCCACCTCCAGCAGCAGCTCCGAGGTGGACGGCCGCGGATTAACCGCGTCCATTCCGGTGGTCGAGATTCCCACCACCCGCGGTGGAGCGCCCGCGGGGCGCGGCATCAGGCGGGTCAGCGGATGGGCCTCGTGCTTGAGGAGACGTCTGGGCGCCACCGGATCGCTGTCGACCCAGACGCCGTCGGGTCGCTCCTCCACCGCAAAGACCGGCACCGATTCCTCGTCGTAGCCGGGCGGCCCCTTCCCGGTCACCACGCTGTACTCCCAGGCATGCCAGGGGCACATGACATATTCGCCGCGGATCTGGCCTTCGCACAGCGGCCCCCCGCGGTGATTGCAGCGGTTGCCGATCGCGCGGAACCGGCCGTCGTGGTGAAAGACCGCGATCTGCTGCCGCTCCAGCTTGGTGGCGAAGGGAACCTTGCCAAGCAGTTCGTCACGGTCGCCGAGCCGGTGCCAGGCGGGCATGTCATCACCTCGGGAGAGAGACGGGCCGCGAACGCGAGACGAGGGATCCAGCCGGCCCGCGCTGAATCCCTCGCTCAGCATGTCCGGGCCTGGGCGGCGTCAGGCCACGAATCGCCGGACGGCGAGCGTCACGTTGTGGCCGCCGAAGCCGAACGAATTGGACAACGCCACCTCGACCTTCCGGTCGATCGCCCGGTTGGGGGCGCAGTCCAGGTCGCACTCGGGATCGGGCGTGACCTGGTTGATGGTCGGCGGAATCCGGCCGCTGGCGACCGAGAGGAGGCAGACGATGAACTCGAGCGCCCCGGCGCCACCCAGCAGGTGTCCGGTCATCGACTTGGTCGACCCGAAAATCAGCTGCTTCGCCCGGTCGCCGAAGACGGTCTTCACCGCGCGGGTTTCGGCCACGTCGCCCTGGGGAGTCGAGGTGCCATGGGCGTTGATGTAGCCCACGTCGGCCTTGTCGATCTGGCCATCCTCGAGGCACATGACGATCGCCCGGGCGGCGCCATTCCCGTCATCGGGCGGCGCCGTGATGTGGTGGGCGTCGCCGCTCATGCCGTAGCCGATGATCTCGCCCAGGATCGTCGCCCCGCGCGCCTGGGCATGCTCCAGGCTCTCGAGCACGACGCACCCGGCACCATCGCCCAGGACGAACCCGTCGCGATCTTTGTCGAAGGGACGGCTGGCGAGCTCCGGGGCGTCGTTACGACGGGAGAGCGCCTTCATGTTGTCGAAGGCCGCCACCGTGAGGCCGGTGATCGCGGCCTCGGCGCCGCCGGCGACCATCGCCGCCGCGCTGCCGTGCCGGATCATCTTGTACGACTCCCCGATAGCGTGAGCCGAGGAGGCGCAGGCCGAGACGGTGGCGAAGTTGGGGCCCTTGAGCCCGTAGCGGATGGAGACCAGGCCGGCGGCGATGTCGGGGATGTACATCGGGACGAAGAACGGGGACACCCGGTCCGGCCCCTTGGTGATGTACGCCGCGCAGTTATCCTCGTAGGTCTGCATCCCGCCGATGCCGCTGCCGATCACCACCCCGGTGCGCTCCGGGTCGGGGAACTTCCCCTCCAGCCCGGCCTGGGTGACGGCCTGGTGCGCGGCGCCCAGTGCGAACTGGGCGAAGAGGTCGTAGCGCCGGGCCTCCTTCCGGTCCATGTACTGGAGCGGATCGAAGCCCTTCACCTCGCAGGCGAAGCGGACCCCCAGGCGGGCGGGGTCGAACTTGGTGATCGGCCCCGCACCCGACTTGCCGGCCAGCAACCCGTCCCAGGAGGACGCCACATCGGGGCCGATCGGGGTGACCAGTCCCGCCCCGGTAACAACGACGCGATGCGGCAAGACTACTTCCCGAGCTTCTCGTGGAGATACTTGAGCGCGTCGCCGACGGTCCGGAGCTTCTCCGCCTCTTCATCCGGAATGTCGATATCGAACTCCTTCTCGAACGCCATGACCAGCTCGACGGTGTCGAGGCTGTCTGCGCCGAGATCCTCCATGAAGCTGGCTTCGTTCGTGAGCTTCTCACGCTCCACGCCGAGCTCCTCGACGATGATGTCCTTGACCCGGTCTTCGACGTTACTCATGACGTTCCTCGAAAGGGGAAGGTGAAATCCTGTGCCGTGTCAGAGGGCGAGACCGCCATCGACGACGAGCACCTGTCCGGTAATGTATCCCGCCAGATCCGACGCCAGAAAGAGCACCGCGCCAGCCACTTCGTCCGGCCGGCCGAACCGCCCGACCGAAATCCCGCCCAACATGGCCGTCCGCACCTCCGGCGGCAAGCCGCCGGTCATGTCGGTCTCGATGAACCCCGGGGCGACGGCATTCACCAGGATGTTCCGGCTGCCGTACTCCTTGGCCACCGACTTGGTGAAGCCAATCAGACCGGCCTTGCTGGCGGCGTAGTTGGCCTGGCCCTTGTTCCCGGTGAGGCCCACCACGCTGGCCACGTTGATGATCCGGCCCCGCTTGCGCTTCATCATGCCCTTGAGCACCGCCCGGGTGGTGTGAAACGCCCCCGTCAGGTTGGCCTGCAGCACCTCGGCCCATTCCGTCTCGGTCATCCGGAGCAGGAGATTGTCCCGGGTGATCCCGGCGTTGTTGACCAGGATATCGATCGGCCCCAGGGCCTTCTCGACCGCACCAATCGCCTGCTCCACCGCCGCGGCCGAGCCGACCTCGGCTCCGACGCCGCAGGCCCGCTCCCCCAGCTCGGCGGCGACAGCGCTCGCCCTGGCGGCGTCGCGCCCCACCACCGCGACCCGCGCCCCGGCGGCGTAGAGTGCCCCGGCGATCGCCCGGCCGATGCCACGAGTGGAGCCGGTGACGAAGGCCGTCTGGCCGCTCAGGTCGATGCCGGTTACGGCCGGAGGCATCAGGCGCTCCCCATGAACTTCTCGACCTCGTCGGCGGTACCGAGGGTGACGCTGGTCGCAGCCGGCACGATCCGTTTGAGGAGCCCACTCAGCACGTTGCCGGGGCCGATCTCGAGGTAGGTGGCGCCGGGCACGAGGCTCGCGGACCGCTGCATACACTCCACCCAGCGCACCGGCGCTGTCAGTTGCTCAGCCAGCAGTCGCCGCGCCTCGGCCGACCCGATGACGGGGGTGGCGGTCGCATTGGCGACGATCGGCACCCGGGGCTCGTGCCAGCTGGCCCCATGGAGCGCCTCGCTCAGCCCCGGCACCGCCGGTTGCATCAACGGGGAGTGAAACGCTCCGCTCACCTTGAGCCCGATCACGCGCTTGGCACCCCGGCTCCTGCAGCCTTCGCCGGCCCGCTCCACGGCGGCGGGGTCCCCGGAGAGTACCGTCTGATCGGGGGCGTTGAGATTGGCGGCCACAGCCACCTCCCCCCCGGTGGAGGCGTCTCTGCACGCGGCTTCGACCTGGTCGGTCGCAAGGCCCAGCACCGCGGCCA
Source organism: uncultured Gemmatimonadaceae bacterium (assembly GCA_964642475.1). Taxonomy (GTDB): domain Bacteria; phylum Gemmatimonadota; class Gemmatimonadetes; order Gemmatimonadales; family GWC2-71-9; genus JADJOM01. The sequence continues at coordinate 67,269 of CAZXRC010000002.1, forward strand.
TCGCCCCGGGGCGGGCGGCGCCGGCCTGGTACATCAGCTCGCCCCGGCGGCGCACCAGCCGAGCGGCCCCCTCGGCGGTCAGCGCCCCGGCCGCGACGTAGGCGCTGTACTCGCCGAGGCTGTGCCCGGCTGCGGCCTTGAGGCCCGGCTGGACTCGGGGCCCCACCACCGCCCAGACCGCGGCGCTGTGGGCCAGGATGGCGGGCTGGGTGTTGTGGGTAAGGGTCAGTTCGGACTCGGGTCCTTCCCACATGATCTGCGAGAGATTCACGCCCAGCGCGTCGTCGATCCGCTGAAAGGTCTCGCGCGCGGCGGGAAAGCGCTCGGCCAGGTCCTTGCCCATCCCCACCTTCTGGGCTCCCTGTCCGGGGCAGAGGGCGACGGTTACCACCGGATCACCGTGGCGCCCCAGGTGAATCCTGCGCCGAAGGCGACCAGCAGCACCACCTTGCCAGGCGTCAGGCGTCCGGTCCGTACCGCCTCCGCCAGGGCCATCGGAATCGAGGCCGCCGAGGTGTTACCGAACTTGTCGACCGTCACCACCACCTTCTCTTCCGGAATGCCGGCATGGCGGGCGGTGGCGTCGATGATGCGGATGTTGGCCTGGTGCGGCACCAGCAGGTCGATGTCCTTGGCGTCGATGCCGGCGCGCTTGAGGGCCTCGTCGCAGGCCTCGGCCATCTCCAGCACCGCGTGCTTAAACACCTCCCGGCCCGCCATCTTCATGAAGTGAGTGCGCTCGCGCACTACCGTCTCGCTGATCGGATCGGCGGTACCGCCGCCGGGAATGTAGAGCAGCGGAGCGAGCCGGCCGTCGGACTTGATGAAGGTCGACAGAATGCCGCGCGACCCGCTGGTCTTCGAGACCACCACCGCGCCGACGCCGTCGCCGAAGAGGATCGCGGTCGACCGATCGTTGAGATCGGTGATGCTGCTCAGCTTCTCGCCGCCGACAACCAGGATGTGGGTGGCCTGGCCGGCGCTGATCAGACTGTTGGCGACGGTGAGTCCATAAATGAACCCGGAGCAGGCCGCGGCGAGATCGAACGCGGCCGCCTTCTCGGCGCCGAGCAGTGCCTGGAGGTAGCAGGCGGTGGAGGGGAGGAGCCGGTCGGGCGTGGCGGTAGCGACGATGATGGCGTCGAGCTGGCCGGCGCTGATCCCAGCCTGCCGCATGGCTTCCTCGGCGGCGGCCTTGGCCATGCCCGCGACAGTCTCGTCGGCCCCGGCCCAGCGGCGCTCCCGGATTCCGGTCCGCTCGACGATCCACTGATCGGAGGTCTCGAGGCGGGCCTCGAAGTCCTTGTTGGTGACGACCCGGGCCGGCAGATAGACGCCGAGGCCCGCGATGGCGGAGACGGGTTGCGGCATCAGCTGCGCGACTCCGCTTCCCGCCGGGCGAACTGGGCCCCGATGTGGGCGCTGAGATTGTGCGCCACGGCCATGTTGGCGAGGCGGATGGCGTTCTTGAAGGCGTTGGCGCTGGAGGACCCGTGGCACATGATGGTCACCCCCTTCACGCCCAGGAGCGGCGCCCCGCCATACTCGGAGTAGTCGAGGTGGCGGAACACCTTCTGGATCTCGGGCGTGGCCAGCACCCCCGGGGCCTCTTTCTTGACGAGCCGGACGATCAGGCGGCCCACCGACTCGTAGAACTTGAGCACGATGTTCCCGACGTAGCCGTCGCAGATCACGATGTCCACCAGGCCGAAGCGGGGATGCCCGGCGACGATGTCCCGGCCCTCGATGTTCCCCACGTAGTTGATTCCCGACGCCTGGCGGAGCAGCTGGTGGGCTTCCTTGGCAGCTGCGTTCCCCTTCTCGTCCTCCTCGCCCACGTTGAGGAGTCCGACCTTGGGATTGGCGCGTCCCAGCACGTCCTGCATGTAAATGGTGCCGAGCCAGGCGAACCCCAGCAGCTCCCGCGGAGAACAGTCGACGGTAGCGCCGGCATCGAGCACCAGCACCGGCAGGTCGACAGCCGGGAAGAGGGCGCCCACGGTGGCACGCTCGACCCCTTCGTGGAGGCCGAGCAGAAGGGTGGAGGCGACCAGCACCGCACCCGTATTCCCGGCGGAGACGAAGGCATCCGAGGCGCCGGACTTCTGGAGCCCCAGCCCGACGGCCAAGCTCGATCCGGGCTTCTTCCGGACGGCGGCGAGGGGCTTCTCGTCCATCCCGATGACATCGGCGGCGTGAACCACCTCGAGCCGTGCGCGATCAACGCCCGGGTGACGGGCGAGCTCGGTCTCGATGGCGTCCTGACGACCTACCAGCTGGACGATGAACCCGGCCGGCAGCTCCGCCAGGGCCTGGACCGCTCCCTCGATCTCCGCCTGCGGGGCGTGATCGCCCCCCATAGCGTCGAGAGCGATTCGGATCACGCTCAGGCGTCCTCGACCTCGACCATCTTCTTGCCGCGATAGTACCCGCAGGTGGGGCACACCCGGTGCGGCAACTTGGGCGAACTGCACCGGGGACAGCCCTGGTGCGCGATCACGTCGGCCTTGTGATGGCCGCGGCGGAGCCGCTTACGGGACTTCGACAGTTTGCGCTTCGGGACGGCCATGTTGCTGCCTCGGTCAGGTTCGGCCGGCGGCCCCGCACTGGCAGGGCCCGGCGTTCAGGTCCGCTCCGCACCGGGGACACAATCCGGCGCAGTCCTCTCGGCAGAGGGGATACTTGGACACGGCGAGCGCCACTTCCTCGCGCACCGCCGGACGGACATCCACGCGGGTAATCGGCGCCGGGAGCTGGTACACCGCGGGATCATCCGCGCTGTCCGCATTGGCGCTGAACAGCACCTCGACATCCGCGTCGAGGGGATAGCTGAGATCGGTCAGGCAGCGGCGGCAGGCGCCCTTGAAGCGACCGTCGACGTGTGCATGCCAGAAGTACTCCTGCTCACCGGTGCGGGAGAGCTTTCCGCGCACGGTGACCGGGCCCTCCAGGTCCAGCTCCAGTCCGGCGAAGATCGGGTCGTCAGCCTCGAGACGGCCCTCGGTTTCCACGGGACCGCGGTTCAGGTCCCGGACATCAACCAGAAGCATAGCCCCAAAAGCTAGTCGGGACAACGACTTGAGTCAAGCGACGGACTCCGCCGGTCGCGGTTCCCCGTTCCGGATCCCGCCCGGGAGCTGGCGCGGGTGCAGGCCGATTTCCGCCGCGGTTGCCTAGCCCCAAAGGCCAGCCAACTCCGACTCGGTAAAGAAGAAGGCCACTTCCCGTCGGGCGTTGTCGAGGCTATCCGAAGCGTGGATAGCGTTCTTTCCCTTCGACTCGGCATAGAGCTTTCGTACCGTCCCAGCCGCCGCTTCAGCTGGATCGGTGGCCCCGATGACGGTGCGCAGATGGGTCACGGCGTCGTCCCGCTCGAGGGCCATGGGGAAACAGGGGCCGCTGGTCATGAAGGTGACCAGGTCCCGGTAGAAGGGTCGGTCCTTATGGACCTCGTAGAAGGCGCCCGCCTGGGCTGGGGTCAGCCGGGTCAGGCGCCCCGCCCGCAGGACGAAGCCCTCCTTCTGGAGGTGCGCGATAATGAGCCCGGCTTTGCCACTTTCGATGGCGTCGGGCTTGAGCATGCCGAGCGTGAGGATCTTGGCCACCGTGAATGCCTCTGAGTGAAGTTCCGAGTTCCGGTTCCAAGTTCCGAGTTGCTGAGCACCGATCCCATTCGGAACTCGGAACAGGAAACTTCCTACTTGAGTCTTGCCTGCAGGAGGGCGACGACGTCGATCGGCCGCTTCATGACCGAGATCTTCGCCGCCTCGAAGGCCCCGATCTTCTCGGCCGCGGTGCCCGAGGCTCCGGAGATGATGGCCCCGGCGTGCCCCATCCTTCGACCAGGCGGGGCGGTCTGACCCGCGATGAAGCCCACGACCGGCTTGGTCACATGCTCCTTCACGAACGCCGCGGCGTTCTGCTCGTCGGTCCCGCCAATCTCACCCAGCATGACGATCGCATCGGTCCCGGGGTCCTCCTGGAAGGCCCGGAGGCAGTCGATGAAGGAGGTCCCGTTGAGGGGGTCCCCCCCGATGCCGACGCAGGTGCTCTGCCCGATCTTATTCCGGGTCAGGTGGTTCACCACCTCATAGGTCAGGGTTCCGCTCCGGGAGACCAGGCCCACCCGCCCCGGCGCGCAGATATTCCCCGGGATGATGCCGATCTTGCACTCACCGGGGGTGATCAGCCCGGGACAGTTGGGACCGATGAGCCGGGCCCCCCGCTCGCGCACGTAGGGCAGAACCCGGGTCATATCCATGACCGGGACGCCTTCGGTGATGCAGACGATCAGGCCGAGCCCCGCGTCGGCGGCTTCGAAGATCGCGCCGGCGGCGCCCACCGGGGGCACGTAGATCACCGAGGCGTCGGCGCCTGTGGCGGCCACGGCTTCGGCCACGGTATTGAAGACGGGGACCCTGCCCTCGAACGTCTGCCCCCCCTTCCCGGGGGTGACCCCGGCCACCACCTGCGTTCCATACTCCAGCATCTGCTTCGTATGGAACGACCCGTCACGGCCGGTGATCCCCTGCACCAGGAGGCGAGTCGTGCGGTTGGCAAAGATGCTCACGCGGCCTCCTTCACCAGCTTGACCACCTTCTGGACCGCCTCGTCCATGTCGCTCAGCGCCTGCATGCCGGCGGCATGGAGGATCGTGATCGCCTCGGCTTCGTTGGTCCCGGTGAGGCGGATGACGATCGGGACATTCACCTTGAACTGGCGGGTTGCGGCGACGATGCCGTTGGCGACGTCGTCGGTCCGGGTGATGCCTCCGAAGATATTGAAGAGAATGGCCTTGACGTTGGGGTCGCTGGTGATGATGCGGAGCGCGTTGACCACCTTTTCGGGGTTGCTGCTGCCGCCGATATCGAGAAAGTTGGCCGGCTCGCCGCCGTAGTACTTCACCAGGTCCATCGTCGCCATGGCGAGCCCGGCGCCGTTGACGCAGCAGCCCACGTTTCCGTTGAGCTTGATGAACGTAAGGTTGGCCCGGCGCGCCTGTACCTCGCTCGGCTCTTCCGCGGTCTCGTCCCGCAGCTGGGCCAGGTCGGGGCGGCGGTCGAGCTCGTTATCGTCGATCGAGACTTTGGCATCGAGGGCCAGGACCCGGCCATCGGGTGTCGTCACCAGTGGGTTGATCTCGGCAAGGGAGCAGCCGTTGGCGACAAAGACGCCATAGAGCTGCTCCATGATCCGGGCGGCTTGACGGGCCTTGGCGACCTCAGGATACAGGAAGAACGCGAGGCTCATCGCCTGATGGGGCAGCAGCCCATAGCGTGGGTCGACCGCCAGGCGTCGGATCTTGTCGGGTGTCTTGGCGGCCACCTCTTCGATATCGATCCCGCCGGCCGGGCTCACCATGAACACCGGGCGCTGCGAGGCTCGATCCATGATCAGCCCGACGTAGGCCTCGCTGGCGATGTCGGCCGCGGGGACCACCAGCACCCGGTGCACCACCAGGCCCTTGATGGTCATGCCGAGAATTCGCTCCGCCGCCTCGCCGGCTTCCGCGGGGTTCTTCGCCAGCTTCACCCCCCCGGCCTTGCCCCGGCCCCCCGCGTGGACCTGGGCTTTGACTACCACCATGCCGCCGACGCGGCGGGCGATCGATTCAGCCTCAGAGGGGGTCGATGCCACGTCGCCGTCGGGCATCGGAATCCCGGCCGACCGGAACAGGACGCGGCCCTGATACTCGTGCAGGTTCACACTGACCTCGGTATGGGTGCAGCGCCGCCGGAGGCTGCCACTGGCTGGCAGGTCGGCAAAAACGCGGCGGGAAGGTAAGGCGAGGGGTAAACGAAAGCAAGCGTAAGACTTAGGAGTTCCAGGTTCAGGGCGCGCGAAGGGTCCGCTTGAGCCCCTCCCAGGCCCGCCCGAATCCCTCGAGGTCGCCACGCCTCAGAGCCCGGTCGGCGTCCTCGAGATAGCGTCTCGCCTCGAAGATCCGGGTGCCCCGCTCCCCCGCCGAGATGACCGGCGCGGAGAGCCCAAGCAGGTTCTGCCACGCCTCCTCGAGATCGTGTCCAGCCCCACGCCGTTCCGCGATGGCCAAGCTGACCCAGAGAGTGACGGGGTCGAGCCCATCCCGCTGGGCATACCAAACCTGCGATGCCCCGAGTCCCTGGGGTGAGGGCCAGTAGTGAATGGGACCCGCCTCGAGCCGGGCGCCGGCCTTCTCGACCGAGTCCTTGAGCTGCTGAAAGGTGGGAAACTTGGTCCACCGGGTCTGCAACAGCGGGGCTGAGGGGAGGGTGACCAGGCTGTCGAGCCGGAGGATCGAGAGCGTCTCCCATCCGTCCGCCATCCGGGCCTGCAATATCGAGGTGATGTCCCGATCGCGCTCGTACGGGATGATCGCCTCCACCCCGCTGGTGTCACTCTTCCACCGGGCATCCTGGGCCGGGCCCATCGCTCCCACATCCTCTGGCCGGCCTACCAGCCGTCCCAGCCCCCAATGGGGCTGCTCCATCACCCGTGCCTGGGACTCCACCAGCTCCACAGGATAGGCCAACGCCCGCACCACCTCCGCGGGGATGGCCGACGCCGGCTGGATCAGACTGTCGAAGAGCGCCTGCCACTGTTTGGCCAGCTCGTCGGCGCTGTGTCGCAGATAGATGTTGGTCCGTCCCGTCTCGGCCGCGACGACCCCGACGAATCCCGCGTGCAGGGAGCCGATCGACTGTCGGCGCCAGGTTACCCGGGTCGACCCGGGGAACGCGCCCGAGGAGAGATAGCCGTCGACCAGCCATACCAATTCGCCCCCGATGAAGCGGGGCACAGGAACACCCCAGGTAGCGAAGGGGGCGAGGCACCCGAGTCGTTCGCCGGGATCGAGCTTCCAGTAGGCCCGTTGCCCGGATGCGCCGGGGCCGAGGAGGCCCCCGGACTGAAGGGCCCAGGCCATCGCTACCCGGCGGAGGCCCTTGCCGACTTCTACGCCGTTGCCACCGGTGTCCACTACGGCCTGACTCCGCCCGGGCCAGCTGGCACGCGTGCTGAGGCGAAGCGAGGGCGGCCCCGCCGGGGTCCGGAGGCTGTCAGCCTCGTGGAAGACGAGCGGAAAACCGGCGGTCGTGGCCTGGTCGTCCAGCAGGACCGTCAGGCTCGCACCGAGACGGCCCTGGTCGCGCAGAATCAGCCAGGCAGGGCGGGGACGGCGCCCCACCGTGACGATGGCCCGGTCGGCGGAGACCGGGCGACCCGAATCGGCCGCGGTGGCGCTGAGGGCGATCGCCGGGGTCCACAGGGCCATCGGGCGAGGGGGATCGGGGGTCGCTTCGCGCGGCACCAGGGTCGAGTCGCGCACTCCGATCATGCCGTAGGCCAGCTGATCGAGCCCGCGGCGGGTGGTGGCGTCGAGAGTCGAGGCCCTGCCGCCGACCATCAGGGCGGGGATGATGTAGTGGCCCAGCAGCGAGCTCAGCACCAGCAGCCCCCAGACGCTGAGCAGAACCGCGTGCCGGCCCTTGATCGCCCACCAGAGCGAAAGGAGCCCAGCAGCCAATGCGACCCCCGTGAGCATCTCGGCGACCCGGTGGCGGAAGTCGAAGAGCCCGTCGTGCACAGTGCCTTTCACCCCGGCCACCATCTCGAATGGCTCCAGGACATACCCCCAGGCCAAGCCGAGGGCCAACAGGACCAGGAGGCCCCCAAGGTGGATGCGGGCGTGGTCGTTGATTGCAGGCCGCCGGTCCTGCCAGCGGATGGCACCGATCACAGCGTAAAGGGTGGCGGCGCCACCAAGGGCCAGCAGGTTGAGGAGCAGCAGGTACTGATGGAACAGCCGCCAGAGCGGAAGCTGGGTGAGATAGAACGTGAAGTCCCGGCCGAGGATCGGATCGACGGCGCCGTAGGCCTTCCCGGTCCAGCTGAGCACAACCCTCGGGGCCCACTCCCCCGCCCCGCGGCCGGCGATGACGCCGAGCAGGAGGCCGCCGGCCACGCTGATCCAGACCAGCACCTGCATGTTGACCGCTTCACGAATCTCGAGGTTGGCCAGCCGGCGGTGCACCTGCACCGAACCGATGGCCCGGTAGACCAGGAGCAGGTGGCCGATGAACCAGGCACAGGCGAAGAGGATGCCGGTGCTCTCGAGGCCGAACTGGAGCAGGGCCCAGCCGGTGACGGCCTCGGCCGCGGCCGGGGAGATCTGCTCGGCCCACCAGCGGTCGGCCAGGACACCCGCGGTCCATCGCCCGGCAAACAGCAGGGCGACCACCGTGAGAGCGAGTGCCGCGAGCCGGCGGGTCCGGGGGGACATGGCGGCCGCCTAGCCTACCGGCACGTGCCCTTCGAGGCTAGACGGGGGCCGGCGGGAAAGCCTAGGCATGGGCGGCAGCGCCACGCTGCTGCTCAAGCCAGGTCATGACCTCGGCCTGGTAGGCCTCGAGCGAGGCCCGGTCGGTGGCCTCGAATCGCAGCACCAGGATCGGCTGGGTGTTGGAGGCCCGGATCAGGCCCCACCCGTGAGCAAAGGTCATCCGCACCCCGTCGATGGTGTTGACCGGATAGCGGGCGGCAAAGTGACGGGAGGCCTTCTCGACCAGGACAAACTTCTGGGACTCCTCGCAGTCGACCCGGAGCTCCGGGGTTGCGAAGGTCCTCGGCAGGTCCCTGAGAGTCCGGGCCAGGCCGCCGGGCTCGGCCGACACGATCTCGAGCAGCCGGGCCGCGGCGAAGAGGGCGTCGTCGAACCCGAACCAGTCTCCGGCGAAGAACATGTGGCCGCTCATTTCGCCGGCCAGGATCGCACCGGTCTCCTTCATCCGGGCCTTGATAAGCGAGTGGCCGGTCTTCCACATCTCCGGCTTGGCCCCGGCGGCGGTGAGGGCCTGGGGGAGGACCTCGGAACACTTCACGTCGAAGATCACCCCTACCCCCTGCCCGAAACGCCGTACCGCGTCGCGCCCATACAGCACCAGCAGCTGGTCGCCGAAGACCACGGTCGCGTTCTCGTCGACCGCGCCGATGCGGTCGGCGTCGCCATCGAAGGCAATGCCCAGCTCCGCGCCACTGCTGCGCACCGCGGATTGGAGGTCACGCAGATTCTCCACCACGGTGGGGTCGGGATGGTGGTTGGGGAAGCTGCCATCCGACTCGCAGAATAGAGGAATGACCTCGGCCCCCAGGGCCTCGAGCGTGGGAACGGCGATGAGGCTGCCGACGCCGTTGCCGCAGTCCACCACCACCTTCACCGGCCGCCGAAGCCGGTGGCGGGAGACGATCGCCTCGCGATACCGGGCCAGGATAGACCCGTCGGCGGCGATCCGACCGGTTCCGCTGTCCCAGCTCTCCTGCGAGATGATCTCGTAGAGCCGCTGGACCGCGTCTCCGTGTACCGCGTCGCCGGCGAGGACCATCTTGAAGCCGTTGAACTCCGGCGGATTGTGGGAGCCGGTCACCTGGATCCCGCCGTCACACTCCAGGGCCTGGACCGCGAAATAGAGCGCGGGGGTGGGCATCTGGCCGACATCGATGGCGGTCCCCCCGGACTGGGCGATCCCCTCCCGTACAGCGCTGGAGAGGGCGTCACCGGAGGGGCGGTTGTCCCGGCCGACCGCGAGCAGGGGGGCGCGCTGAAGCCGTTCCCGACCGAGAGTGGCGAAGGCGCGGCCCAGGGCCCGCGCGAGCGCGGGGGTCAGCTCCGACCCGACCAGCCCGCGGACATCGTATTGCCGAAAGATCGAGCGAGGGACATTCATGGAAGGACCGTTCCCGGTTCCGAGTTCCGAGCGGCGGCTGGGGTCGCCGAGTACGGCGCCGGACCTACTTTCCGGCCACGGACTGGGTGGCCGTCACCGGCAGGGAGGCGGCCGCCGCCTCGGCCAGCTTCAGGGCCGGGACGGGCCAGACACCGAGGAAGAGCATGCCGATCACCGCCAGGGTCACGGCGATACCGGCGGTGCGGGCCAGGCGGGACTCGTGGAATACCAGCGGGGCGCGGGCCGGCCGCATATACATCGCCATGATCACCGGCAGGTAGTAGCCCGCCGAGATCACGCTGGTGATCACGATGATGACCGCCAGCGCGGGTGAGCCGGCCGCCACAATCGACGAGATAATGTACCACTTCCCGATGAAACCTACCGTCCCCGGGAAGCCGAGCAGCGACAACATGACCAGGGCCAGCGAAAAGGCCAGCCAGGGACGCTGCCCCGCGAGCCCGGCCACCTCGGCCACGGTCACCTCGCGTTCGCCACCCTTCCCCACCGCGGCCAGGAGGGCGAACGCCGCGATGCTGGTGATCCCATAGGCCAGGAGGTAGAAGGTCATGGCCGAGACGCCGAGGGGGGATCCAGGGACGAGGGCGGCGACGAGGTATCCCGCGTGGGCGACGGAGCTGTAGGCCAGCATCCGCTTGAGCGACTGCTGGGAGAGGGCCACCAGGTTGCCGAGCAGCATCGACGCCACTGCGAGGCCCCAGAGCACCGGCTGCCAGGTGGCCAGCGACGGCTGGAAGCAGGTAGTGAGGACCCGGGCCAGGGCCGCGAAGCCGGCCGCCTTCACGGCGGTCGCCATGAAGCCGGTGACCGGCGTAGGTGACCCGTCGTAGGTGTCCGGGGCCCACATGTGGAAAGGGACGGCCGCGACCTTGAACCCGAACCCCACCAGCATCAGCCCCAGGCCGAGCTTGGCCATGAGCGACAACTGACCCTGGGAGAACTGGGCCCCGATGAGGGCGAGGTTGGTGCTTCCGGCGGCACCGTAGGTGAGGGCGATACCGTACAGCAGAAAGCCCGACGCAAACGATCCCATCAGGAAGTACTTGAGCCCGGCCTCGGCGGAGAAGGTACTGCCCCGGGCGTAGGCCGCGAGCACATAGATCGAGACCGACATCGTCTCGAGACCGAGGAACAGGATGATGAGATCCTGGGCGTTGATCATGAACAGCATGCCCAACACCGCCAGGAGCATGAGCACGTAGTACTCGGGCGCCACCAGCCGTTCCCGTTCGAGGTACCCCAGCGAGCACAGGACGGCGCCGGCGCTGAGGAGCAGGATCAGGGCCGAGGTGGTGAAGCGGAAGACATCGGTGGCGAACATCAGCCCCAGGCCGGGGTCTTCCGGCGCGTTGAGCCAGAGCCAGGTCAGCGCGGCGGCAGTGGCGATCAGGCTCGCGAGAGAGGCCCAGCCAGCACTCCGGCTGTCGGCCGGACTGCGGTGGCGCCAGCTCACCAGCAGGAGGACCACCAGGATCGCGAGCGAGAGCACCACCTCCGGCAACAGCCCGATAACCATGCCTGCCGGGCTCCGGAGATCGAGGGTCGGGATCATGGACGGGCCTCCCGGACCGGCTCAAGGGCGGTAGTCGATCGGCGCTCGAGGCCGGGCGCCACCTGCTGCACGTACCGCTGCGCCGAGGCGTTCATCCGATCGAGGACCGGCTTGGGGTAGAGCCCGAGCCAGATCATGCCGGCCACCAGCGGGAGCACCACCAGCAGCTCCCGAGCCGTCAGGTCGGTAAGATGGCTGTTCTCGGGCTTGTCGAGCTGGTTGAAGAGGATGCGCTGGAGGGCCCACAGGAGATAGGCGGCGGCGAAAATGACGCCGGTGGTGGCCAGGCCGGTGGCCCAGGGGTGGCGCTCGAAGCTGCCCAGCAACACCAGGAACTCGCCCACGAAGCCGTTGAGGCCCGGGAGCCCGATCGAGGCCAGCGAGGTGACCACCAGGATCAGGCTGAAGACCGGAATGACGCGGGCCAGGCCGCCATAGGCGGCGATTTCCCGGGTGTGACGCCGCTCGTAGAGCATTCCGATCAGAAGGAACAGGGCTCCGGTCGAGAGCCCGTGGCCGATCATGATCATGAGGGCGCCCTGCACCGACTGCAGGGTGGCAGCCCAGATGCCGAGCATCACGAAGCCAAGATGGCTCACGGAGGAGTAGGCCACCAGCTTCTTGACGTCGGGCTGGACCATCGCCACCAGCGCCCCGTAGATCACACCGATCACGGCGCAGCTCACGACGACGGTCGTCACCGCGGGCGACAGGGCCACATCGGGGAAGAAGGGGACCGCGAACCGCAGGAAGCCGTAGGTCCCCATCTTCAGCAGCACGCTGGCCAGGATCACACTGCCGGCGGTGGGCGCCTCGACATGGGCGTCGGGCAGCCAGGTGTGGAACGGGAAGATCGGCACCTTGATGGCGAAGGCCAGGGCAAAGGCCAGGAAGAGCCAGGGCGCCATGGCCCCCATGCCCGGCGAGGCCTGGAGGAACGCCTCGTACGAGAAGTTGTAGACCCCGGTCTGCCGGGCGATCTCGAACATCATCACCAGAATGGCCACCAGCATGAGCAGCGAGCCGGCCATGGTATAGATAAAGAACTTGATCGCCGCGTAGAGTCGGTTCTTGCCGCCCCAGATCCCGATGATGAAATACATCGGGATGAGCATCAGCTCCCAGAACACGTAGAACAGGAACATATCCAGGGCCAGGAAGACGCCGAGCATGCCGGTGAGGAGCGTCAGAAGCAGCCCGTAGTAGAGCTTCTCGCGCTGGTCGATGTAATGAAAGCTCGAGAGCACCGCCAGCGGGGTGATGCCGGTCGTAAGCAGCACCATGAACAGCGAAATCCCGTCGAGGCCCAGGGTGTAGTTGATGCCCCACTGGGGCAGCCAAGGGCCGGTCACCCCGAACTGCATGCCGGGGTCGGCGGTGTTGTAGGCCCACCAGAGCCCCAGGGAGAGCACCAGTTCCACCAAGGTCACCGCCAGGGCGATCTGCCTGGCCCGGGCCGCGGGGGCGAGCACCAGCGGGATCACCCCGACCAGCGGCAACAGGATGAGGGCGTTCAGGATCCAGCGCTCGTATCCGACCTGCAGAAGGAACTGATTCATTCGGTCACAGCGTTCCGAGTTCCGGGTTCCGGGTTCCGAGTAGGTGGTGCCCGGTCAAGCCGATCACGAGTGGCGGAGGAGCGTCACCGCCAGGCCACCATGCCGAGGACGTAGAGAACCCCGACCACGAACAGGGTGACATAGGTGGTGAGCTGCCCCGACTGCATCCGGGAGCCGAGCCAGCCGAGGGCCGCGGAGATCCGGCCGGCGCCATTCACCCCTGCCCCGTCGATGGCTCCCTGATCCACCTTCTTCCAGAGGATCGCGCGGGAGAGCCAGACGAGCGGCTGGACCACCGCGTGATCGTAGAGCTCGTCGATGTAGTACTTGTGGTTGAGCACCTTCCACAGCCCTTCCTCGGGAACGGCATCGTGCGGCGTGAGGGTCGGCCTGCGGTTGGTGACCCAGAAGCCCAGGAAGAGTCCCACCACGGCGATCACCAGCGCGAGACCGATCAACAGGTGCTCGGTGCCCTCTTCGGGCAGGCGGGCCAGGGTCCCCAGGCCGTCGGAGACCTTGTCGCCGCTGGCCAGGATGGGCTCCAGCCAGTGGTGCAACGCCTCGGTCTGGCCGAGAAAGGCACTGAACTCCGGGAGGTTGAGCCAGCCGCCGAACACCGTCAGCACGCCGAGGATCAGGAGCGGCCCCGTCATGATCCAAGGCGCCTCGTGCAGATGCTCCCGTTCCTTCACTCCGGTGCGGTTCTGGCCGAAGAACGTCATGGCGATAAGTCGGGCCATGTAGAACGCGGTGAGCAGCGCGGCGGCGGCACCCATGGCCCAGAAGACCCGGAAAGCCGGCTCGCGCTCGCCCCGCCCGAAAGCGAAGGCCAGGATCTCGTCCTTGGAGAAGAACCCGGCGAAGGGCCAGACCCCGCCGATCGCCAGGGTCGCGAGGATCATCAGGACGCCGGTGACGGGCAGATGCTTCATCAGCCCGCCCATGTTGCGCATGTCCTGGGCATCTTCGTGGCTATGGGTCGCGTGATAGGCGTGGTGCATCGCGTAGATCACGCTGCCGGAGCCCAGGAACAGGAGGGCCTTGAAGAAGGCATGGGTGACCAGGTGGAAGACCCCGGCGGTAATGGCCCCGGTCCCCACCCCAAGGAACATGTACCCCAGCTGCGACACCGTGGAGTACGCCAGCACCTTCTTGATGTCGTACTGGCGGAGGCCGATCGTCGCGGCGAAGAGCGCGGTCGCAGCGCCGACCCCCGCCACCACCGTCTGGCTCAGCGGGGCGAGCGCGAAAAGCACGTTGGATCGGGCCACCAGGTACACGCCGGCCGTCACCATCGTGGCGGCGTGGATCAGGGCCGAGACCGGGGTCGGGCCGGCCATGGCATCGGGCAGCCAGGTATAGAGTGGGATCTGGGCCGACTTGCCGGTACAGCCGAGGAACAGGAAAAGGGTGATGGCGGTGACCACCGCCCCGCCAGCCGGCAGCACCTGGGGCGCCTTCTCGAAGACCTCGACGAAGGAGAGCGACCCGAACGCCTGCCACATCAGGAACATGGCGATCAGGAAGCCGAAATCGCCGATCCGGTTGACGATGAAGGCCTTCTTGCCGGCGTCGGCATTGGCCTTTTCGGTGAACCAGAAGCCGATCAGGAGGTAGGAGCAGAGCCCCACCCCTTCCCAGCCGATGAACATCATCGGGAAGCTGGCGCCCAGCACCAGGACCAGCATGAAGGCGACGAACAGGTTGAGGTACGCGAAGTAGCGGGCGTACCCCGGATCATCCTTCATGTACCCGACGCTGAACAGGTGGATCAGGCTGCCGACGCCGGTGACCACCAGCAACATCACCATCGACAGCTGGTCCAGCTGGAAGGCGAAGTTGATCGCCAGGGTCCCGACCGGGAGCCAGCTCCAGAGGGTGGCGATCTGAGACAGCTCGGGGGCGGACGTCCACAGGGTCGAGAGCTGCTGAAACCGGAGGACGGCGATGACGAACGCCGCGATGAGAACCCCCGGCCCGATGATCGAGACGGCCAGCTTGGCGCTCGGCCGCCAGAGGGCCAGGGCGCCATTGAGCAGGAAGCCCAGGAGCGGGAGGCCCAGGATCAGGGCCACCGCCAGCCGCAGGTCGGCGCTGGCTTCGGCGGCCTGCGGGCCGACGGTCAGCAGCGAGAGAGGAAGCGGGAGGTGCATCAGCCCCTGAGCAGGTTGATGTTCCGGAGATTCACCGACTTATGGTGGCGGAAGATCGCCAGGATGATCGCGAGTCCGACGGCCGCCTCGGCCGCGGCGACGGTCATCACGAAGAACACGAATACCTGGCCCGACAGCCCGTGGACCTGCGACAGCGCCACGAAGCTCAAGTTGACCGCGTTGAGCATCAACTCGATACACATATAGATCACGATGGCGTTCCGCCGGAGCAGCACGCCCGCCACCCCGATCGTGAACAGCAGGGCCGAGAGCAGCAGCGAGGGGCCGAGCAGCATCAGATCCTCCGCTTGGCGAGGACCACCGCCCCGACAATGGCCGAGAGCAGCAGCATCGAGGTCAGCTCGAAAGGCACCAGGTACTGCTCGAAGAGCGGCTTGGCGATGTCGCCCGGGACGCCCCGCTCGGCGGTGGCGGCCTCCGCCCCCTGTCCGGCATCGAAGACCACATCGGGATCGGCCAGCGACGTGGACCCGGTGTATTCGTAGGCCAGCCGCTCGCGGCTGTAGCCCGCCAGCGGCCCGACCTGGCTCGCCAGCACGCCGATCAGCAGCACCACGGCCAGGAGCCCGGGGAGCCGGCGGATGTCGGCCGCCTCATGCCCCAGGTTGAGCAGCATGATCACGAACAGGAACAACACCATGACCGCGCCGGCATAGACCAGCACCTGAATCACCCCGATAAACTGGGCCTGGAGCATGAAGTAGATCGCCGCGAGACTCAGCATCGTCCCGATCAGCCAGAAGGCCGAGGCGATCGGATTGCGCATCAGCACCATGAGGACGGCGGACGCCAGTGCCACCGCCGCGAAGAACCAGAAGACCCGTTCGAGCACGGTCTATTCGCCTTTCGGGTCGGTGGGATCCCACAGGGTGGACACCGGATGGGTCTGGGCCGAGAGTCGCTCGAGATCGTACACGAAGCGGTCGCGGCTATACTCCGAGTTTTCGTAGTGCACGCCCACGTGGATGGCTTCCTCGGGGCAGACTTCCTGGCAGTAGCCGCAGAAGACGCAGCGGAACTCGTCGATCTCGTAGATCAGGGGATACCGGTTCCCCTCTTCGTCCTCGCCCGGCACCAGCTTGATGCAGTTGGCCGGACAGATCTGGGGACATAACCCGCAGGCCACGCACTTGGAGCGCCCCTGTTCGTCGGTCAGCATCCGGTGGGTGCCGCGCCACCGGGGCGAGAGGGTCCACCCGCCCCGTTCCGCTTCGGGCGCGCTCTTTTCCTCGGGGTACTGCATGGTCACCTTCGGCTCCAGCATCTTCCTGAAGGTGAGCATCATCCCCTTGAGGGTGGCGCGGACGTAACTCACGTCCCGCTCCGGCCGCTTCATGACCTTGACGCCGATCGCCATACGATTCCTTTAGGCGGCCCGGTCGACGCCCGGCCCGACCGGCTGGCTCTTCGACCCGCTGATCAGGAGGCCGCGGTCGATGACCACGAACACGAGGTAGCCCAGCGCCAGGTTCACCCCGGTGAGCACCAGCATTTTGAGCAGCGGGCCGGTGGGCGCCAGCACCGTGTCGGTGACGTACACCGCCGTGGCGATCAGCATCACGTAGGCGAGGCCGATCGGCATCAGCACCTTCCAGCCCAACGCCATCAGCTGGTCATAGCGGAACCGCGGGAGGGTCCAGCGGATCCACATGAAGAAGAAGAGCCAAAAGAACACCTTGGCGAACATCACTCCGCCGGTGACGACCGTCTGGAGCACGCCGGGGGTCTCGTCCCAGTGGGTGAACGGGATGTCCCAGCCCCCCAGGAAGAGGGTGGTGACCATGGCCGAGATCGTCACCATGCTGGTGTACTCGGCGATATAGAACATCGAGAACTTCATGGCCGAGTACTCGGTGTGATACCCGGCGATCAGCTCGGACTCGGCCTCGGGGAGGTCGAAGGGCGACCGGTTGGTTTCGGCGAAGCCCGCCACCAGGAAGTTGTGAAAGGAGAGGAACAGCGGCAGGATGAACCAGCCAAAGGACAACTGCTGCTGGGCCTTGATGATCTCGGAGAAGGCCATGTTGCCGGTGAGCAGCACTACCGGCACCACCGCGAGCCCCAGGGCGACTTCGTAGGAGATCATCTGGGCGCTGGCCCGCAGGCCGCCCAGCAGCGAATACTTGTTGTTGGAGGACCACCCCGCCAGCGCGATCCCGTAGACCCCGGTCGACCCGATGGCGAGCACGAACAGCATCCCGACCGGGAGATCGGCCACCGCCATCGCGAGGAGGCCGTGATAGCTGAACCGACCCAGCAGCGGCAGGGTAAAGTCGAAGTTCACCGGCATCGGGGCGGCCCACGGGATGATCGACGTGAGCGTCAGCGCCGGGATGAAGGAGAGCGCCGGAGCCAGGATGAAGAGGATCCGGTTGGCCTGGCCCGGAAAGGTCTCTTCCTTGATGATGTTCTTGAGGCCGTCGGCCGCGGGCTGCAGCAGGCCGGCGAACCCGACCCGGTTGGGGCCGCGGCGGTACTGCATCCAGGCCGAGACCTTCCGCTCCATCAGCGTGAGCAGTGCCACCCCGATCATCGTGATGGTGAACACCACCAGGAGCTTGAGGACCGTGAGGAGGAGAAAACCCTTGAGCTCGGGGGTCATGGGTCAGCGTCCCCCCGGGCCCGCGCCCACGGCAGTGCCGGCCACGCTACCGAGCAGGCCGAGCTCGCTGTAGGTGAGGCCGGCCAGATCCGGCACGTCGGCCACCACGGCCGCGAAGGCGTGCGATGCGGTGCCGGGCGGGGAGGCTTCGACGTGGGAAGTCCGCGAGGCCACCTCCGCCGCCACCCACCAGGCGGGCCGGGCCATGCCCGGCGCAGTCCGGGCCTGCTGATAGCGCTGCACCCGCCGATCGCGGTTCACGAAGGTCCCATTCTCCTCCGCGACGTTGGTCACAGGGACCACGACCGAGGCGCTGGCAAGCTCCTGCGCCAGGGTGGTCCCAAACACCACCACCGTCCCGGCGCCGGCCACCAGGGCGGCCTCGGCGTCGGTGAGCGTCGCGTCGAGGAGCACGACCAGGGTGGCGCCACTCGCGGCCTGCACCGCGGCGCCCCAGTCGGTGCCGTACCCCAGAAGGCGCGCACCCTCGCCGTTGGGCGCCCGTTCCGTGCGGAGCGCCAGATTGGGAATCCCGGCGAGGGGGGCTTCGTCGTCGCCCGACGGCAACTGGACCGCGGCGGTGAGCCGCATGGCAGCGAGCATCCGCCGCACCAGGCCCAGCGACTCCAGCGAGGCGCCCCCCGACGCCAGGAGCACCGCGTGCCCTTGCGGGGTGATCGCCTCTGTGAGCCGGGCGATGGCCCGATCCCAGTCGGTGGCCACCAGCCGGCCCCCCTCACGGACCAGCGGGGCCTCGATCCGGTCGCCCCGGTTCATCCAGCGATAGCTCATTCGGCCGGTATCGCAGATGAAGTGACGGTTGATTTCGAGGTTGGGCCGGGGCCGGAGCCGCACCACGGTGTTGTCCCGGGTATCGATCGTGATGTTGCAGCCCTGGGAGCAGCCGGTGCAGATCGAAGCGGTCTTGTCGAGATCCCAGGCCCGCGCCTTGTGGAGGAAGTCCTTCGAGAGGAGCGAGCCCACCGGGCAGAGATCGACCACGTTGCCGGCCCAGGGGTGATCGAGTAGCTGTCCCTGGTCGATGCCGATATGGGCCCGGTCGCCCCGCTCGGAGACGTTCAATACCGGGGTGCCGGCCACGTCGTCCATGAACCGGACGCAGCGGGTGCAGAGGATGCAGCGGTTGGCCACGTACAGCACATCGGGGCCGAACTCCTCCACCGGGTTGTAGCGCTTGGCGTACTCGCCATAGCGGGTGGCCGCGCGGCCCTCCTGGAACACGTAGTCCTGCAGCTCGCACTCGCCGGCCTGGTCGCAGATCGGGCAGTCGAGGGGATGGTTGATGAGGAGGAACTCGAGCACCCCGGTGCGGGCCTTCCGGCTCTGCTCGCTGTCGGTGTGCACCACCTGCCCTTCGGCGACGGTGGTGACGCAGGCGGGCACCAGCTTGGGCGCCTTCTCCACCTCGACCAGGCACATCCGGCAGACGGCCGGCGAAGGAAGCGACGGGTGATAGCAATAGTGCGGCACGAGGATGCCCGCCTGCTTGGCCGCCTCGATGAGCGAGGTTCCCTTGGGAACCGAGACGCTCATGCCGTCGATGGTCAGGTTGACGAGTTCTTGTGTCATGAAGCCGTTGGCCGTTGGCCGTTAGCCGTTGGCTGTTCCGTCGTGGATCCCGATCCCGCGCTCACCAACGGCCCAGGGCCAGCGGCCGAAGGCCTTTCAACGAACCTCATACCGACACCAGAGTGCGCTGCCGGTTCCGGCTCAGGTAGGCCTCGAACTCGCCCCGGAACTTCCGGATGGCGCTCACGACCGGCGCGGCGCAGGAATCGCTCAGCACACAGATGGTCTTGCCGGTCATGTTCTCGGCGAGGTCGAGCAGGAGATCGAGATCCTCGGGCTTGCCGCTGCCGGCGAGGATTCGTTCCAGAATCCGGGTCGTCCAGGCGGTGCCTTCCCGGCACTGGGTGCACTGGGCACAGGACTCGTGGGCGTAGAAGCGGGCCAGCCGCATCACCTGGTAGACGATGTCGGTGGAATCGTCCATGACGATCATGCCGCCAGAGCCGAGCATCGAGCCCTTGGCCGCGATGCCTTCGTAGTCGAGCGGACACTCTTCGATCTCGGCCGCGGTCATGATCGGCACCGACGAGCCGCCGGGGATGACCGCCTTGAGCGAGCGTCCGGGCCGCATCCCGCCGCACATGTCGTAGACCAGGTCCCGCATCGGGGTACCCATCACCACTTCATAGTTGCCGGGGCGCTGCACGTGGCCGCAGACCGAGAAGAGCTTGGTGCCGGTGCTCTTCGGGCTGCCGAGACAGAGGCCCTTGTACCACTCGGCCCCCTTCATCATGATCGGGCCGGCCGCGGCGAGGGTCTCGACGTTGTTGATGGTGGTGGGCGAGGCCCACAGGCCGGCGACCGCGGGGAACGGTGGCTTGATCCGGGGATTGCCCCGCTTCCCCTCGATCGAGTTCATCATCGCGGTCTCTTCACCGCAGATGTAGGCCCCCGCGCCCCGGTGCACCACCAGGTCGATCTTCCGGCCGCTGCCGAACAGGTTGGGACCGAGGGCGTTGTTCTTGTAGGCGTCCTCGACCGCGGCGACCAGGACCTTGTATTCGAAGGTGAACTCGCCGCGGATATACACGTAGATCCGCTCCGCTCCCATGGCGTGGGCGGCGATGGCGCAGCCTTCGATGAGCTGGTGCGGGGTCCACCGGATGATCTCCCGGTCCTTGAAGGTGCCGGGCTCGGATTCGTCCGCGTTGCAGACCAGGTAGTGCGGCTTGGTCACTTCCTTGGGCATGAAGGACCACTTGAGCCCGGTCGGGAAGCCCGCCCCGCCCCGTCCCCGCAGCCCCGACGCCTTGATCTCGTCGATCACCTGGTCCCGGGTCAGCCCGAGCGCCTTCTTCAGGCCCTCGTAGCCGCCACGCTTCACCCAGCCGTCGAAGGTGCGCGCCCCGGCGTCGCCAAAGTGCTTCGAGAGGAGCGGGTGTTCTTTCGGATGACTCGGATGGGGATAGCCCATTACTTGTACCCCTGCAGGATGCCCGGCACCCGCTCCGGCGTCACCCCCTCGATGAAATCGTCGTTGATCATGACCGGCGTCGCGAAACCGCAGGCACCGAGGCACTCGACCTCGATCACCGTGAAGCGCCCGTCCTTGCTGGTAGCGCCCAGTTCGCCGCAGCCGGTGTGCTGGAGAAAGGCCTTCACTACATCCTCGGCGCCGCAGATGTTGCAGGGCGACGTGGTGCAGACCTGGATGAAGTGCCGCCCCACCGGATGGGTGTGGTACATCGTGTAGAAGGTGACCACACCCTTCACGTAGGCCGGTGTCAGTCCCAGGACCCTGGCCACTTCGTCGATGCCTCCCTGGCTGATCCAGCCGCGGGCCTCCTGCACCATCCAGAGCGCCGGCAGGAGGCAGGCCTGCCGGGTGGGATACTGGGTGAACAGCGCCTCGAGCCGGGCCTGGACCGGTCCCACGAACACCGGCTGATACGGCTCCTCGTGGTGGGCGCCCGCCTGGGCCCCGGCCGCGGGGTGGGGGCTCATCGGTCGATCTCTCCCATGACGATGTCGACACTCGCGTTGATGGCGATGACGTCGGACAGGAGCACGCCCTCGCAGAGCTTCGGCAGGCAGGCCAGGTTGATGAACGACGGCGGCCGGATGCGCCAGCGCACCGGCTTGGCGGTCCCGTCGGAGACGAAGTAATAGCCCAGTTCGCCCTTGGGATTCTCCACTCCGAGGTAGGCCTCGCCCACCGGGGCCCGGACCCCTTCCATCACCTGCTTGAAATGGAAGATCATCGCCTCCATGTCGCTCATCGCCCGGGACTTGGGCGGGAGGATCAGGCGGGGATCGGCGACATTGATCGGGGCGCCCGCGAGCCGGGGCAGCCGATCGAGCGCCTGCTCCATGATCCGGACCGACTGGAACATCTCCTCGAGGCGCACGCGGTACCGGTCGTAGATGTCGCCCCACTCGCCCACCGGGACATCGAAGTCGTAGGTCTCGTAGCCGAGGTAGGGACGATCCTTGCGCACGTCGTAGGGCACCCCGCTGGCGCGAATCATCGGTCCCGAGAGGGAGTAGTTGATGGCGTCCGCGGCGCTCATCGCGCCGACCCCTTGGGTGCGGCCGCACCAGATGGCGTTGCGGGTGAACATCGCGTCCACTTCCCGCAGCGTCCGCGGGAACGTCCGGCAGAAGTCGGCCAGCCCGGCCTCCCAGCCCTCGGGGATGTCGGCCATCAGGCCCCCCACCCGCGTGAGGCTGGTGGTGAGCCGGGCCCCGGTCCACGATTCCTGGAGATTGTAGAGCCGCTCGCGCTGGTAGAAGCACCAGAGGAATGGGGTATAGGCACCGAGATCGATGCCGGTGGTCCCGAGCCAGACCAGGTGAGAGATGATCCGGCTGATTTCACACGCGATCACCCGGAGCACCTGGCAGCGCTCGGTGATCTCGATCCCCATCAGCTTTTCGACCGCCAGGGCCAGACAGACGTTGTTCGCCATGGGGGCGAGATAGTCGGTCCGGTCGGTGAGCGGCACGATCTGGTTGTAGTGGCGATACTCGGCCAGCTTCTCGAACCCCGAGTGGAGGTAACCGATGTGCGGCACCACCCGGATCACGGTTTCGCCGTCGAGCTCGATCACCAGCCGCAGTACCCCGTGGGTCGCGGGGTGCTGGGGGCCGATGTTGATCAGCATGTGCTCGCCACCCAGGTCGTCCTGGGCCGCGTGATACTCCGGCAGCTTTACGCCCAGCGGGATCTCGATCGGGTTCCCCCGGGCATCTAGCCCCGGCGTCGCGAGCGAGACTTCCAGCGTGCGTGGGCTCATTCGACCCGTCCCCGATCGCCGTGGGCCAGCCGCTCCTTCACGTCGGCCGGCAGTTCATCGTAGGCCGCCGCGATCGACAGCTCTTCCAGCGAGTAGTGGGCCTCGGGATTGGCGGCCAGCGCCTGCCGGGTCTGCTCCGCCCGACTGAAGTGGCCCCGCAGCGGGAAGTCCTTGCGCAGGGGAAAGCCCTCGGCGTACGTCTCCCACATCAGTATCCGGCGGAGGTCGGGATGGCCCCGGAAGGTCACGCCGAAGAGGTCGAAGACCTCGCGCTCCATCCAGTCGGCGCCCTTCCACAGGTCGAAGACCGAATCGACCTCGAGAGTCCGGCTCTTGTCGAGCTCCACCTTGAGGCGAAGGCTCACCTTGCGGTCCATCGACCAGAGCTGCCACACGACCTCAAGGGGCCGCTCCGGGTCGCGGTACTCGACGGCGGTAATGTCGGTGAGATAATCGAACCGCTGGTCGGGGTCGTCCCGCAGCCAGGCCAGGATCTCGTGGGCCCGGTCCGGCGTCACGTAGACGATCGTGTCGCCGCAGGAGACCTCGTGTCGCTCGATGGCGGCGCCGAACCTCGCGCGGAGCGCGGCGACCGAAGGGGAGACGTCACCCTCCGTCCGTCCGGGGGTCATGCCGACCTCGTCTGGTGCACGCTGTTGCCGAAGGGCTCGGAGACTTCGTTGATCTGGCGGGCCGGCAGGAAGAGGCCGTCGGGGCCGACCAGGTGCTCCTGGCGGAGGGCGTCATCGGTGATGCTCTCGCCCCGGATCTTCTTTTGGAGCAGCATGATGCCGTAGATCAGTCCTTCCGGGCGGGGCGGACAACCGGGGACGTAGACGTCCACCGGGATAATGGTGTCGATCCCCTGGACCATGCTGTAGGTGTCGAAGATCCCGCCGGAGGAGGCGCAGGCGCCCATCGAGATGGCCCACTTGGGCTGCGGCATCTGGTCCCAGATCTTGCGGATGACGGGCGCCAGCTTGAAGGGCAGCCGGCCGGCGCAGATCAGGACGTCGGCCTGCCGGGGCGAGAAGCTCATCCGCTCCATGCCGAAGCGGGAGAGATCGAAGCGGCTGGCGGCCGAGGCCATGAACTCGATGGCGCAGCAGGCGGTCCCGAAGGGCATGGGCCAGAGCGAGTTGCTCCGGGCCCAGTTGGTCAGAAAATCGAGCCGGGTGGTCACCCAGTTGGGTGACAGGGAGGAGACTTCGGTGCCGGCGCCGGACGACTCGGTCAATCCCATTGCAGTGCCCCGCGCTTCCAGACGTACAGGTAGCCCACCGCAAGGATGAGAACGAAGACGAACATCTCGATCAGCAGCAGCCCCCGGATCGCGTCCAGCTGCTGAAAGGCCGCCGCCCATGGCAACATGAAGACCGTTTCGACGTCGAACACGATGAACAGCATGGCGACCAGGTAGAACTTGACGCTGAAGCGCTCCCGGGCATCGCCCAGGACCGGCATGCCGGACTCATAGGGCGAGAGTTTGACGGGGGTGAGCCGGTAGGTCGAGAGGACATGCGACAGCGCGAGCATCAGGACGGCGTTCGCAATGACGAACGCGACCACCAGGAGTACCGGTATGTACGCTTGCAGCATGGAGTGTGGGCCTGGAGGTGAATCGCTTCCCGTTGGGCGGCTGCAAAGTAATGGCGGGCTTGAGTATGGGGAAGCGGGCCAGGGGTCGGTTGGTCCGATGGGCGGACGGTCGGACGGCGGGGGGTCTGTGGGATGAGGAGTCCGCCAACCACCCTCGCGGTCGGTCAACTACCATCGATCGGTGGCGGGCTTATATTCTCCGCGCCCCCGGGCATCCAGCACCGGCAACGAGATCCCACGCCGGGCAGAGCGGACCGCCTGCCCGCCAGACCGCCTGACCGTCTATGTCCATCAAGTCCGATCGCTGGATCCGCCGCATGGCTCGGGAACATGGCATGATCGAGCCCTTCGTTGAGGGCCAGGTCCGCCAGACCGATGCCTCGGGCCGGCGGGTCATCTCTTTCGGGGTCTCCTCCTACGGCTACGACATGCGGGTGGCGCCCGAGTTCAAGATCTTCACCAATGTGCTCTCGGCCATCGTGGACCCCAAGGACTTCGACAGCCGCAGCTTCGTGGAGTTCGAAGGGGATGTCTGCCTCGTCCCACCCAACAGCTTCGCCCTGGCCCGCTCGGTGGAGTACTTCCGGATTCCCCGGAACTGCCTGACGATCTGCGTCGGGAAATCGACCTATGCCCGCTGCGGGATCATCACCAATGTGACCCCGTTCGAGCCTGAGTGGGAGGGTCATGTAACGCTTGAGATCAGCAACACAACGCCCTTGCCCGCAAAGATTTATGCGAACGAGGGGATCTGCCAGGTACTGTTCTTCGAAGCCGATGCCGACGATGTCTGCGAGACCAGTTACCGCGACAAGGCGGGCAAGTACCAGCGCCAGACCGGAGTGACCCTCCCCCGCCTCTAGCGTCTTTGTGATGTGGAAGAGATAGCTCAGGGCGGCGGCACCAGCCGCGTCGCCGTGGTCCGACGCCGCCGATCGGTCTGCCGCACCGCCTCCCCCCGTGTCAGCCGCCATTCGTAAATCGTCAGCACCGGCCCATAGAACACCACGTCCGAGGCCAGCTTCCCGACCAGCGCCCCCAGGTTGGTTCCCAGAAACCGGATGCCGAGCCCCATGCAGAGGGGACGCAACACGAAGGAGTCGAGCGCTTCGGCCGCCCCGAACTCGAGCACCATCCCATGCAGCACCCGCAGCAGGTCGGCCGTGCCGTAGGGCCGCCCCCGCCCCCCCGCCTCGTGGGCCTCCCGGATGGTGATTCGCAGAAACATGACCCCGTAGAAGACCAGCGATTCCGCCAGGGCCCCGGCGTAGGCGGCGGCGACGGTGTTGCCGGTCAGCCGCTGGATCCCGCTGGCTGCCCCCACCGCCGCCACCGTCCCCAGCACCTCGGACGGCCCGTAGCGCCTCACCCAGGTGGCAAGCTTGCGCCGCCAGCGGCCTGACGCCCCCGGCGCCAGTTCGGGTTCCGGCTGCGGAGCCCCGGCCAGGAGGATCCGGAGGGTCGAGACCCCGATACGGACCTCGTCACCATCGGCCAGCACCCAGGGGGCCCGCATCCGCTCGCCGTTGACGCTGGTGCCGGCTCGACTGCAGTCGATCAGGAGCGGGCCGGTGGGCGTCGGCACGATGTAGGCATGGTTCCGGGAGACCTCATCCCCCGGAATCGTGACGTCGCAGTCCGGATGACGCCCAATTGTCAGGGGCCGCCTCGCCAGGGCCCAGCGGCGGGGGCCATGGATCAGGTAGAGAGTGGCCTGGGCTGGCATGGCGAGAATATGACCCGCCCCGGCTCGGCGGTCTACTCGGGGGCGCCCGGCTCCCGATTACATTCTGGGCACCTCGGGCGCGGGAAGGTCCCGTGCTCGCCCTCAATCCGGGAAGCTCATGCGCTCCTTCCTGCTCGCGGTGCTCGTCGCCGCCCCGCTCGCCGCCCAGAATCCGCCTCAGCCGCAGGCCCCCGCCCCGCCGGGACCGCCTCGTCCCGCGCCTGCCGCGCCGCGGGATCTCCGCCCGCCGGTGGCGGATACCGGCATCTTCAGCCCAGCCCCCCTGCCCCCGGCCAACGATCTGCGCCGGCCGGACGGCAAGCCCGGGAAGGCCTATTGGCAACAGCGGGCGGACTACAACATCCGGGCGACCCTCGATACCACCCGGCGGCGGCTCGATGGCTCGGTCACCATTCGCTACACCAATAACTCCCCCGACACTCTGGACCGGGTCTGGCTGCAACTGGACCAGAATCTCTTTCGGCCGGGAGCGGTGGGCTCCTACCTCAACGCCGAGGAGAGTCGGTTCGGCGGCGCGGGCTTCGAAGGCGGGTTCGAGATCTCGAAATTCACCATGGGATTGGTGACGCCTCCGGGGCGGGGCCGACCGGGGAGTCTCACCGCCCCTCGGCCGGTCAAATCGCGGGTGGACGACACGATGATGGATGTCGATCTCCCCACCCCGCTGCCTCCGGGGGCCACCGCGGTCCTGGCCCTGGACTACGGTTTCAACATCCCGGAGCACGGCGCCGACCGGATGGGGCGCGACGGGTCGCTCTACGAGCTGGCTCAGTGGTACCCCAGGATGGCGGTCTACGACGACATCCACGGCTGGAACACCACCCAGTACCTCGGGCAGGGGGAGTTCTACCTCGAGTATGGCAACTTCGACTACGAGATCACCCTCCCTGCCGGGTACATCGTGGCGGGGAGCGGGACGATCCAGAACCCCCTCGAGGTGCTGACGCCCGCCCAGCGGGCCCGCCTGGCCTCCGCGGTCAGGTCGGACAGCATCACCCATATCGTCACCGA
This sequence comes from uncultured Gemmatimonadaceae bacterium, assembly GCA_964642475.1. Lineage (GTDB taxonomy): Bacteria > Gemmatimonadota > Gemmatimonadetes > Gemmatimonadales > GWC2-71-9 > JADJOM01. The sequence goes on from CAZXRC010000002.1 coordinate 94,061, forward strand.
AGCGGAGCTGGCCAGCGGCGCGGCTCGTCCCAGACGGGAAGGCACCCTGACCTGGAGGTTCCGGGCGGAGAACGTCCGGGACGTCGCCTGGGCGGCGAGCCCCGAGTACCTCTGGGACGCGACCGGCTGGCAGGGGATCCTTGCACAGGCGTTCTATCGCCCGTCAGCCAGGGAGACTTGGAAGGACGCGGCCGACATGAGCCGCTACTCCATCCAGGAGTACAGCACCCGCTGGTTCCCCTACCCCTATCCCCAGATCTCCGCGGTGGAAGGACCGGTCTCGGGCATGGAGTACCCGATGGTCGCGATGGAAGCGCGGGACCAGACCAAGGAGGGCCTCTACAGCGTCGTGACCCACGAGATCGGACACATGTGGTACCCGATGATCGTGGGATCGGATGAGCGGCGGTACGCCTGGATGGACGAAGGGTTCAATACCTTCGTCAACATCTTCTCCGAGGAAGGCTACTTCAAGCGGGATGACAGCCGGCGCCGCAAGGGCGAGACCCAGTTTGCCCTGTTGAACGACCAGGCCCCCACGGCCCAGCCGATCCTCACGCCGGCCAACCGCTACCGCACCGAGGGCAACCTCGGCAGTCTGGCGTACATCAAGCCGGCGGTGGCGCTCTACTTTCTCCGCGGGAAAGTGCTGGGACCGGAGGTGTTCGATGCGGCCTTTCGGGAGTACACGCGGCGGTGGGCCTTCAAGCACCCTCAACCGGCCGACTTCTTCCGCACCTTCGAGGAGGTGACGGGACGGGAGCTCGACTGGTTCTGGCGGGGCTGGTTCTATACCACGGCGGCGCTGGACCAGGCGGTGGAGTCGGTGTCCCAGGGTCAGGGGATGGTGAAGGTGGTGATCCGCAACGCGGGCCAACAGGTGGCGCCGGTGGAACTGCAGCTGACCTACAGCGACGGGTCCACCCAGTTGCTCAAGTACCCGGTGGAAGTCTGGTACAAGGGGGACAAGTACTCCGCGATCATTACGACCGACAAGACGGTGGTGGCCGCGACCGTGAATCCGGACGGCCAGTTCCCTGACGTCACGGCCGCCAACAACGCCTGGCGGGCACCAGCGACCCCCTGAGGGCTGGAGGAAGGGGAAACAGGCTGCAACCGGGCACCGCCATCACGGCGGTGCCCGGTTCATTTCAGGAGGGCGGCCGCCGCGGCGAGCGCCTCGCGAAACGCTCGGCCCGAGGCCTCGGGCCGAGCATCGTTGGTGGTGTTCACCACGCCGATGACCGCGGTGCGGGTCAGGGGGTTGAGGTAGAAGAAGCTCCGGAACCCAGCCTGCTCACCGGTGTGGCCAATCAGTCGGGTGCCTTCGACGGTGGTCAGGAAGAACCCCAGACCCATCGACTCGCCGGGCTGGGTGGTCGGCACCACGGGGTGCCACATCTCCTCCAAGGTGGCACGTGCCAGGACGCCGTCGTAGGTCCGGGCCCGCTCCCGGTCGCCGCCGCTGGCGCCAGCCAGGAATCGCACCCACTCGGCTACGTCACTCAGAGACGCATTCCATCCACCATTGGGGATGGTAATTCCCGGATTGAACTCCCGGCCGTTGTCGATCACCCGCTCGCCGCCGGTCGAGTCGCGCACCAGGGTGTAGTTATTAGAGCGATAGCCGGTGAGATGCCAGGGCGTGAGGTTGAAGTAGCTCTCCCGCAGTCCGAGGGGTCCCCAGAGGTTCTTGTAGATGTAGGACTGCCAGGGATCGCCAGTGATGGCCTCGATGACCCGGCCGAGGTAGATGTAGGCCGGGTTGCTGTAGCTGTAGCGCGAACCGGGCGCGAAGCGGATCTCCTGGTACGGCATCATCGCCACCAGCTGCTCCCAGCGGGTCGGTTCGAACGGCTCCCAGGCGACGTACTGGCGATAGGGCCACGTGGGATTCTGGAAGCCGCCCGAGTGGGACAGGAGCATCCGGAGCGTGATCGCGTCCATCGACCCGTAGGGATTGTGGACCTGGCGGAGCTCGGGGACCCAGCGGGTGATCGGATCGTCCAGCGACAGCAGTCCCCGGTCGCGCAGCTGGAGAATCGCGACGGCCGTCAGGGTCTTGGTGATCGAGCCGTAGTGGAAGATGCTCCGCGGCCCGACGGCGATCCGGCCACCCCGATCGGCGTAGCCGGTGTCGTGTCGCGCCACGATCCGGCCCTCCCGGAGATAGGCGAGGCTCGCTCCGACCACGCTGTCGGTCCGGACCAGCTGGTCGAAGGTGCGGATGGCCGCGGGCCAGCCGGCCGGGAGCTGGGCCATGAGGAGCGCGGGGGTGGCGCCTGCGAGGGCGACGCCCATCGTGGCCATGGTGACGAGACGACACGACCATGTCGGGTCCGCCCTGCGGGCCGAGCCTCTCATTGGCGTGATCCCGTCACCAGGGCGGCCGCTTCCGAGAGCCGGGTCGCGGCGTCAGTCAGCCGCTCCACCAGGTCGGAGGCTTCCGACGCGGTCAGGTCGGCGTCCCCTTCCCGCCACGCTTCAACGATCGTCGGGAATCCCACGTCGGCGTACCCGTTGTCCCGATCGGACGCGAAGACCAGGTTCCGGAGCCAGGGGCGCCCTGCCAGCCCGGAGGGCCGCGTCAGCGACCGCTCCACCGCACGTAACTTCTCATTGGCCGTCACCAGCGCCCGGCGCGCGGGCGCGCCTGTGAGTCCTGACTCGCGCGCCGTCTGCCAGGCGGTGGCCGCCCGGTCCAGGGCCCGCACCGCCGCGGACAGGTGGGTGGTGTCGGGAGCGGGGCCTGAGACCCCGCGGGTCTTGGGAAGCGCGGTGACCATCCGGCTCAGTCGCGCCGCAAGGGCCCGGAAGTCGAACGGGGCGAGGTCGGCGTTCGCCATCCGACCGAGGAACAGAGCGGCCAGGGTCCCGGCCGCGACATGGGCCCGATACCCCGGGTCACCGAAGCGGCGCATCCAGTCGTAGGAGTCGTAGGCGCTATGGTACACCCCCCCGGGTCCGCCAAACCCGAAACCGGCCGAGGCGATGCCCAGGTGGTTGTAGAACCCGGCGAAGTCGCTCCCGCCGCCCAGGTCTCCCAGACTCACATCGGCGGTGTCCGCCAGCCGCGCCCGCCGGCGCCAGGCTTCATAGATGCTCACCGAATCGTACGGCTGCCCCACCAGCCGCGTCAGCTGCCGCAACAGGGGGTGCAGCGACGCGGTGCCGCTCGCACCGAAGCTGGAGCCCCCCACCGAGACGTCGAGATTGAGGTACGCCACCGCCTTGGCATCGAGCTCGGCCTCCCGCGATTCGACCCATTCGCTGGAGCCCATCAGTCCCCACTCCTCCGCATCCCAGGTCGCAAAGATGATGGTGCGACGGGGCCGGTAGCCCCGCTTGGCGGCCTCGCCCATCATCCGGGCCGCTTCGAGGATGCTCACCACGCCGCTCACGTTGTCCACCGCACCGGGGCCCCAGGCGTCCCGGTGCCCGCCGACGATCACCAGCTCATCGGGGAACTCGCTGCCGCGGAGGGTGCCGAAGGTATTGGTGATGGTCTTCCAGGCCCTGGCTCCGGGTTCGCCGAACAGCGCCACCCGCGCGACCACTTCACCGGCGCCGAGGTGGTAGCGAAACGGGAGCCCGCCCTGCCAGCCCGCCGGTGCTCCTTCTCCGCGGAGCGGCTCCAGCAGCCGGGCGGCGTTGGCGTACCCGATGGGCACCACGGGGATGCGCGGAATCTCCATCGAATCGATCGGGAGCCGACGCGCACTCCTGACCGCGGCCCACCCCGGTGTGGCGGGGTCCCCACCGGCGAGGTTGAGAATGCTCCCGCGCTGGACCCCCTGACCGGGTCGCATCGGTCCTTCCGGGTAGATGTCCCCCACCACGTACCCGTCGTCCTGCGGATCCGAGTAGAGCAGGAGCGCCACCGCGCCGTGAGCTTCCGCCTCCCGCGCCTTGATACCCCGAAAGCTCCGCCCGTAGCGGGCAATCGCGATCTTGCCCCTGACCGAGATGCCGAGGGAGTCGAGCACCCGATAGTCGTCGATCAATCCATAGTTCACGTAGACCAGGGGAGCCGTCACGTCACCCGCTGCCGCATGGCCGTTCATAACCGGCCAGATGGACCGCTGGGAGCTCGAGTCTTCGGCCAGCGCCGGTTCCTCCAAGGCCAGGCGCGTCGGGGTCGGCCAGGCGATCTCGACGACCGTCGATTCGGGGTGGGGGATGTAGACCTGGAAATCGGCCCGGCTGGTATCGAGGCCGAAGCTCCGCATCTGCTCCAGCACGTAGCGGGCGGTGGCCTGTTGCGCCGGCGTGCCGGCCACGTGCGGCACCAGGGCGAGGGTCCGGCTGTGCTGCCGCGCGCGGGCGGTGTCCCCCAACGTGAGGAGCAGCTGCTCCAGCCCGCGCTGGCGCGCCGCCGTGATCGAGGCGAATCCGGTCTGGGCCGCGAGCCCGGGTGCGGCGCTCAGCAGTCCCGCCAGGAGGAGTCCGGCGGCCCGCCGGAACCGGTAGGTCATCAGGGTCTCTGGAAAAAGAAGGGACGGCGCGGTGCGCCGTCCCAAGGATGGTGCAGAGGACCGGGCCTGAGGTCAAGGCAGGGTAAGCTGCCAGAAGCCGGAGAGCATGTCGCTGGCGTAGAGCGACCCGTTGTACAGCATGACACCCCAGACGTAGGTGTTGCCCGCTCCGCCGGGCTTGATCGTGGCGATTTCGCGGGAGGCCAGGTTGCCGCTCAGCGTGCCGGAGATGTCCAGCGCGACCACCCCCCCGTTGTAGTAGGCGGCGTAGAGAATCTGGCGGGACTCGTCGACCCAGAAGTTGTGGGTGCCGGCGCCGGGGAGGTTGTAGGAGGCGACTTCCACCGGATTGCTCAGATCGGAAATGTCGACCACATGGATGTCGCCGGAGGAGGAGGCGCCGATCGAGCCGGGCCCCTCCTCCCCGATGAACAGGTACTTCTTCTCGCCCCCCGGGCTCCAGAACCACCAGCCGTTGTGGGTCTGCCCGCCGAACTTGGGTTGGGCCTGGCTCCCGGTGTGGCTGATGAGGGCCGGAGCGGTGGGGGACCCGCCGTGGGAACCGTTGCCCACATCGAAGATGTAGAGCCCTTCGTCCCAGGCGAAGACGAAGGCATAGCCATCGCGCACGAACGTGTCGTGGATACAGTAGTGATCGGGGATCGGAGTCGAGCTGGCAATCCCGATGGTGCCGCTGGACGCGGTCGACAGGTCGAAGATCCTGAGGGCGCAGTTGGCGGGGTCCTTGGCGGTGAAGGCGTACAGTTTGCCGCCGATGGTGGCGAGCGCCCCGGTGTGGAGGCTTGCACCCTTTACTTCCGCCCGCAACGTCGCCTGCCCCGGGGCAAGCAGTTCATAGACGTGGATCCCCGCCCCGCTTCCGAATTCGGTGGTGGTCACCAGCCACTTGCCGTCTTCCGAGACCTGCAGGTCGCTGACGGTAGAGGTGCCAGCGACCAGGATGGAATCCACCAGGGTCGGCTGAAGGCTTCCACTGATCTGCCAGACCTTGACCGCATTGCCCGCCACGCCCGGGGTTCGTGGGATGCTTCCCCAGGTGCCGGAATACCCATAGCCATCCGCCACCCAGAGATCGCTGGTATAGCGCTCCGCGACGTTGTTGCCTCCACCGACCACCGCGAAGCTGCCGGTGCCGGTCACATGAAAGGTCAACGAGTCGTGCTCCGGCCAGACCGCCCGCACGATATTGCCGCCGACCGAGGGGCCGAGCGTCAGGGTGACCGAAGCCTTGCCATCCACCCCGGTGGGCACCGTGTCGGCCGAGACCTGGCCTCCTCCCAGGATCACCCGCCAGACGATCGCCTCGCCGGCGACCGGGGTGCCCGTGGGGGTCGTGACGAGCACACTCAGGGGGGTGCCTGCAACGCCACCCGGGGTTCCCTGCTGCGCATCGCCCGAGACCAGGCTCAACTCGGTGGGAGTGGGTGACGTGCCGCCGCCCCCGCCATCGTTGCCACAGGCGACGGCAGTCGCCCCCAGACTCAGGAACCCCAGTGCCCGCCAACGCATCATCTGTCGCATGAGCCCGATCCTCAGTGATGGTGTGAGTGCCCCTGCCCGTCCGACCGGTGCATCAGGTCGCCGTAGCGCCCCATCCGGTGCCCCTGCATCTGCCACATGAGCCGCACCCCGGCCGAGACCTCCCGGATGCGATCGGTGCCGTAGAACACCTTGGGGCGCAGGATACCGCCGTCGATGTTCCTGGCCCGTCCCAGCGTGCCCTCGAGAAAAGGCCGGAGCTCGAAACGATCCTCGAAGAAGCTCCATCGCGGACTCACGCCGAGGGTGTGGAGCGTGAACCGGGTAATGCCCAGGATCGAGTTTTCCAGGTGCGGCCTGACCGAACGGAAGAGATCCAGCTCCCGCTCGTCCTCCGGCCGGTCACTCCGCTCGAACCGGTAATACACCTGGTGGCCATGAAGCGTGTACGACGCTTCAGTGAGCACGCTGCGAAATACGAAGAAGCCGTCCAGCTCCTCGGTCCTGGCCCACTCGGCCAGGGCGTAGGCCTGGCCCGGCCCCAGCCGGCGATCCAGCCGCGCGCCAAGGTGCCACTTCCAGGCGTCACTTCCGGCCCCGGGCCGATGCTCGGGCGAATGGACCTTGGCCCGCGAGGCGGAGACCTCCACCCCGGCCACCGGCAGGAGGGTGAATCGAGCCGCCCAGGAGTCGCCGAAGCGCCCCCCCACCCTGGGCCATTGGCCCGGCCGTTCGGGTTCGTCGCCGTTGAACACCGCTCCCTCGACCGCCGCCGGACCGAGCCGGAACCCTGCCTGGACCACCGCCCGCTCCAGGAGCTGGGCCAGATGGTGGTTCACTGGATACCGGAGCACCGGGCGGGTCATCGGGTCATCCGATCCGAAGGGGACGAAACCCTTCCCCGCCGTGACCGAGAGGATCGCATGGCCGTCGACTCGCCCCAGGAGATCCACCCCCGACAGCAGCAGCTCGTGGGCATAAGTGTGCGGGTGGCGCCGGTCGTTGAACCCCTCGCCCCAGCCCCCCGGGGTGAGCTCCCCGTCGGGCATCGTCAGACCTTCGAGATTCAGGGTCCCCAGAAACCGAAGGTGCCCCGCCAACGCCCCGGCATGGAGCATGATGACCGGCTGGACCACACGGGCCTCGGTCAGAGCGCCCCGCCCCGGGATAGGATCCACGGCGGTGAGGCTCGGGATTGCCTGGGCCGAAAACCGGACCTCGATCGGCTGCTGGGCGGCCACCGGCCCCGCCAGGAGCAGACTCGCCATCCCCATCCTTTCCAGCGGGCCGCGGCGTCTCATTACCAGCCACTCCATTTGGGGAGAGGGGGACATCGGCCTGCGGTCCGGACGTTGGGAGACGCCCGGGCCGCATGGGGATCGCACTGGGGGGTCGATCAGATCGCGGCCTCGGGAGCGCCTTCTTCCCGGCGGGTGACGGTGGCGGTGAGGTAGTCCCGGTAGAGTCGGGTGATCCAGTCGATCTTGATCTGCTTGGGGCACGCCTCCTGGCACTCGCCGTGCCAGGTGCAGCCGCCGAAGCCCTCGGCATCCATCTGCTCGACCATGCTGAGCGCCCGACGACGTCGCTCCGGCTGCCCCTGCGGCAGCAGCGCGAGATGCCCCGCCTTGGCCGAGGTGAAGAGCATGGCGGAGGCATTGGGACAGGCTGCCACGCAGGCCCCGCACCCGATGCACTGGGCCGCGTCCATCGAAAGGTCGGCGTCGGGCTTGGGTACCGCGATGGCGTTGCCATCGGGGGCGCTGCCGGTGGAGACGGAAATGAACCCGCCCGCGGCGACGATCCGGTCGAACGCTCCCCGATCGACCACGAGGTCCTTGATGACCGGAAAGGCCCGAGCCCGCCAGGGCTCGATGTAGATGGTGTCCCCGTCCTTGAAGCTCCGCATGTGGAGCTGGCAGGTGGCGGTGCCCTTCATCGGCCCATGCGCGATCCCGTTGATCATCATGCCGCACGATCCGCAGATCCCTTCGCGGCAATCGTGGTCGAAGGCGATCGGCTGCTCCCCCTTCTGGATCAACCCTTCGTTCACCACGTCCAGCATCTCGAGGAAGGACATGTGGGGGCTGATTCCGGGCGCGTCGTAACGCACCAGCTGCCCGGTGGCGCTGCCCGCGGATTGGCGCCAGACCATGAGGGTGAGGTTCATAAAGCGGTGGGCCGTTGGCCACTGGCCATTGGCCGTTGGTGGTTCCGTGCCGCGTGACGTACGGCGCTCGACGCGAGACTGGGTTCGGCCACGATGCCCCAATGGCCAACCGCCAGCGGCCAACGGCCGCTCACTTGTAGCTCCGGGTACTCAGATGCACGTTCTCGAACTCCAGATGCTCCCGGTGCAGCACCGGGGCCTGGTCCACCCCCTGGTACTCCCAGGCCGCCACGTAGCAGAAGCGCTCGTCGTCCCGCCGGGCCTCACCGTCGTCCGTCTGGTGCTCGGTGCGGAAGTGCCCCCCGCAGGACTCCTCGCGGTGGAGCGCGTCGCGGCACATGAGTTCGGCAAATTCCAGGAAGTCCGCCACCCGTCCCGCCTTCTCCAGCGACTGGTTGAGCTCGGCGCCGCTTCCCGGGACATTCACGTTCTGCCAGAACTCCTGCCGGAGTTCGGGGATCTTCGCCAGGTTGGCACGGAGCCCGGCCGCGCTGCGGGCCATGCCGCAGTTGTCCCACATCAGCCTGCCGAGCTGGCGGTGGAAGGAATCCACCGTGCGCTTGCCCTTGATGGCGAGCAGCGTCCGGGTGCGTTCCTCGATCTCGGCCTCCACCGCCCGGAAGGCCGGGTGCGACGCGTCGACCTTCGGCAGCGTGGCGTTGGCCAGGTAATCGCCGATGGTGTAGGGGATCACGAAATAGCCGTCGGCCAGCCCCTGCATCAGGGCGCTCGCACCGAGGCGGTTGGCGCCGTGGTCGGAGAAGTTGGCTTCGCCCAGCACGTGCAGGCCGGGGATGGTGCTCATCAGGTTGTAGTCGACCCAGAGACCGCCCATCGTGTAGTGCACCGCCGGAAAGATCCGCATCGGCACCCGGTAGGGATCCTCGTCGGTGATCCGCTGGTACATCTCGAAGAGATTGCCGTAGCGCTCCCGGATCTTCTGCTCCCCCACCCGCCCGATGGCCGAGGCGAAGTCGAGGTAGACGCCCAGTCCCGTCGGGCCCACCCCGCGGCCTTCGTCACACACTTCCTTGGCCGCTCGGCTCGCGATATCGCGGGGCGACAGGTTGCCGAAGCTGGGATACTTCCGCTCCAGGTAGTAGTCCCGCTCGCCTTCCGGGATCTGGCTGGGCGGGCGGGTGTCGCCCTTCGCCTTGGGCACCCACACCCGCCCGTCGTTACGCAGCGACTCGCTCATCAAGGTAAGCTTCGACTGGTAGTCGCCAGCCACCGGGATGCAGGTCGGGTGAATCTGGGTGAAGCAGGGATTGCCGAACGCCGCGCCCCGCTTGTAGGCACGGTAGGTCGCGGTGACGTTGCAGCCCTTGGCGTTGGTCGAGAGGTAGAAGACGTTGCCGTAGCCGCCCGTTGCCAGGATCACCGCATCGGCCACGTGGGAGCTGATCCTCCCGCTGACCAGGTCGCGGACCACGATGCCGCGGGCCACGCCGTCGACCAGCACCACGTCCAGCATCTCGGTCCGGGGGAACATCTTCACCGTGCCGGCGGCCACCTGCCGCTCCAGCGCCTGGTAGCATCCCAGCAGCAGCTGCTGTCCGGTCTGGCCCCGGGCATAGAAGGTCCGGGAGACCTGGGCGCCGCCGAAGGAGCGGTTGGCGAGCAGCCCGCCATACTCTCGCGCGAAGGGCACGCCCTGCGCCACGCATTGGTCGATGATGTTGACGCTGATCTGGGCCAGCCGGTAGACGTTGGCTTCCCGCGCCCGGAAGTCCCCGCCCTTCACCGTATCGTAGAACAGCCGCCAGATCGAATCGCCGTCGTTCTGATAGTTCTTGGCGGCATTGATCCCGCCCTGGGCGGCAATCGAGTGCGCCCGGCGGGGCGAATCCTGGAAGCAGAAGCAGCTGACGTTGTAGCCCAGCTCGCCCAGGGTGGCCGCGGCGGCGCCACCCGCCAGTCCGGATCCCACCACGATGACCGAGTATTTCCGCTTGTTGGCGGGGTTTACCAACTTCATCTCGAAGCGGTGCCGATCCCATTTGTCCTGGATCGGGCCGGTGGGAATCTTGGAATCGAGGTTCATATGGGCCGAGTGCCTTAAGCCGAAAGCAAAAAGCCTGTTGCGCGCACTTCAACGATCGGTGCGGTCATCCGCCAGCCTGTCGCCTTAGCCCTACCCGTGGCGTTCGGCTTCTGGCCTACGGCCCCACCGGCCAACGGCCCTCACCGGAGCCACCCCAGTACCACCGCCACCGGGATGGCCGAAAAGCCCAGCCACACCCCGAGCGCCACCAGGGTTGTCAGGGGGCGATGGCGCGGGTGGGGATCCTCGGGACCCACCCCCAGCGTCCGGAACGCGGACCACGCCCCATGGTAGAGGTGCAGACCGAGCGCCACCATGGCGACGATGTAGAAGGCCGCCACTCCCGGCCGTGCCAGGCCGGTGACCAGGTTGTGGTAGACATCGCCCGGGATGAAGTCGGGGTGGGCATCGCCGGTGGTGAAATGGAGCAGATGGTAGGGAACGAAAACCAGGAGGATGATCCCGCCGATGCGGATCGTGCGCGAGGCCAGGGTCGACATCTGGGGCTCGGCCCGGGCGTAGCCCACCGGCCGTGCCGACCGGCTCCGGACGGTAAGCTGGTACGCCGCCACGACGTGCAGTAGAACACTCGCCAGGAGTACGGCCCTGAGCGCCAGGACCACCTCGTGCAACGGTCCCTGGAGCATCGCCCCATAAGCGTTGAACTTCTCGGCGCTCTCGAACGCCTGCAGGTTCCCGAGCATGTGGGCGACCACGAAGCCGACCATGATGAGGCCGGTGGCCCCCATCGCGAGCTTCTTTCCGAGCGTCGAGCTCCAGAAATGGGCAAGCCGCCTCACGCTTACCCCAGCGCCTTCATGGTGTCCCGCACCGCTTCCGCGCTCCGGTGCAGCGCGGCCTTCTCGTCGGCGGAGAGCTGGATCTCCAGGATCTGCTCCAGACCCCGGCGTCCCAGCTTGCAGGGGACCCCGCAGAACACGTCCTTGAGCCCGTATTCGCCGGTCAGCCAGGCGGCGCAGGGCAGGATCCGCTTCTTGTCGAGCACGATGGCTTCGGCCATCTGCACCGCGGCGGAGCTGGGAGCGTAGTAGGCCGAACCGGTCTTGAGGTAGTTCACGATTTCGGCGCCGCCGTTACGTGCCCGGGTCACGATCGCATCGAGCTGGTCTTTGGGGAGGAGCTGGGTGATCGGGATACCCGACACCGTGGTATAGGAGATCAGCGGCACCATGGTGTCGCCATGGCCGCCCAGGACCATCGCCTGGATGTCCTCGACCGACACATCGATCGCCTCGGCCAGGAAAGCCCGGTAGCGCGCCGTATCGAGCACGCCCGCCATGCCTATGACGCGCTCCCGGGGAAAGCCCGTGGCCTTCATGGCCACATGGCACATGACATCCAGCGGGTTCGACACCATGATGACGATCGCGCTCGGCGCGACCCGCTTGATCTCCTTCGAGACCGACTCGACGATCCCGGCATTGGTCTTCACCAGGTCATCGCGGCTCATTCCCGGCTTCCGCGCGATGCCGGCGGTGACGATGAAGAGCTCGGAGCCCGCGGCCGCGTCATACCCGTTGCTGCCCACCACCCGGCTGTCGAACCCTTCGATCGGGGCCGACTCCCACTGATCCAGGCCCTTGCCCTGGGGGATACCCTCGACGACGTCGACCATCACGACGGTGCGGGCCAGGTTCTTCTCGGCAACGCGTTGCGCCGCGGTGGCGCCCACATTTCCGGCACCGACAACGGTGATCTTGTTCAGCATGGGGTTGGATTCGCGGGTGTAGTGTCGCTGTGTGAACCGGATGGACCGGGTTTCCGGGCGAGAAAGGTACTCCCGCCCGCGACCTCGGCAAAGACCCGGAGGCGGTCGCCAGTCGTCTAACGCGCGGCCCCGCCCCGGCCTCGGCCCCGCCCCCGTCCGCGTGAGCGGCCCCGCCCCGCCGCCTTGGCCTTGCCAGGCTCGGGCTCCGCGCCCGTCTCGATCCCGGGCGACGGTTCCGCCGGCAGGTCGGTCACCCCGAGCTGGCGCAGCCCTTCGTAGAGCACCACGCTGACGGCGTTGGCCAGATTGAGGCTCCGCACATCTCCCGGCATCGGAATGCGGTAGCAACGTTCCGGGTGCTTCTCCAGGATCTTCTGGGGCAACCCCTCGGTCTCGCTGCCGAAGACCAGCACACTGTTGGCGGCGTACGGTGCCCGGCGGTAGTCCTGCTCGGCGTTGGCCGAGAAGTAGAGGCATCGTTCCCGACTGATGGCGTCGCGGAAGCGGAACCAGTTGGGATGGACCCAGAGATCCACCCGTTCCCAATAGTCGAGCCCGGCCCGCTTCACCTCCCGCTCGTCCAGGCTGAAGCCCAGCGGCTCGATCAGGTGCAGGGGCGTATCGGTTGCGGCGCACAACCGGGCGATGTTGCCGGTGTTGGGCGGAATCTTCGGTTCGATGAGCGCGATGTGCAGGGCCATGCTGGGCTCGGGTTGGGAGCGGAAAGGTCAACCGCCCCGGGTGTGCATTTCCTTGTGCGGGTCGGCCCGCAACGTGGTCACCTGGTACAACGCGCCGCGGGCCTCCGCCGTGGCGCGCGACTCCGCGCCGCGATCGATCCGGGCCGTCCACGCCGCGCGCAGCAGCCCCGCGAGTTCGGCGTCAGTCGCACCCTCCCGCAGCGGCGCCCGGAGATCCAGTCCACCGCCGGCATAGAGGCACAGCAGGAACAAGCCGTCGGCGGTCAAGCGGGCCCGGTCGCAGGTGCGGCAAAAGGGCTCGGTGGTGCTCGCGATGATCCCGAACCGGGTCCCGTCCGCCAGCCGAAAACGCTCCGCCGGGGCGGGATTGCCGGGCTCCATCGGCAGCGGCTCGATCGGCCCGAAGTGCCGCGTCAGCCGTTCGAGCATTTCCTTCCGCGACACCACCTCCGCCATCGACCACCCGGTGGCACCGCCGACGTCCATGTATTCGATGAACCGCAGTTCGAGTCCCCGGGTCTGCCCGAATTCCAGGAGGGAAATCAGCTCATCGTCGTTGAACCCGCGGATCACCACGCTGTTGATTTTGATGCCGGTGAATCCCGCGCCCTGCGCCGCGGCGATGCCCTCGAGCACATCCGCGTGCCGGGCCGACTGGCCAAACGCCTGCATTCGCTCCGGCCTCAGGGTGTCGAGGCTGACATTGATCCGGGTGAGCCCCGCGTCCCGCAGCGCCGCCGCATTCTGACCCAGCAGGATTCCATTGGTGGTGAGCGCGGTGTCCCGGATCCCCGGACGCCGGTGAATCATGCGCACCAGCGAAACCAGGTCATGCCGCAGGAGCGGCTCTCCCCCGGTGAGCCTGATCTTGCCGACGCCGAGCCCACCGAACACCCCCACCAACCGGTCGATTTCCTCGAACGAGAGGATCGCCGCCCGCGGCAGCCAGACGTAGTTCGCCTCCGGCATGCAGTAGCGACACCGCATGTTACAGCGATCCGTCACCGAGATCCGGAGACTCCCGAGCGGCCGGGAGTGCTGGTCGAGCACACCGGAGATGTTCACTCGGCCGGCACTGCCTGGTGCGGGCGCGGTCCACCGGAACCACCGGAACCAGTCGGATCGACCCATTGGACCGAGCCGTCGGCGTAGAACTCCTTCTTCCACACTGGGACCCGCCGCTTCACCTCCTCGATGACGTAGCGGCAAGCCTCGAAGGCGGCGGCTCGATGCCCGCTGGCCGCAACGACGGCGACTGCCAGATCGCCGATTGCGAGCGCGCCGAGACGATGCACCAGCGCGATCCGGGCCGGCCACCGCGCCTCCGCTTCGGTAACGATCCGGGCCGCCTCCGCTTCCGCCATGGGCTCGTAGGCGGAGTACTCGAGACGCAGGACCTCTCGCCCATCCTGGTGGTTGCGCACCGCGCCGAGGAAGGAAGCGATGCCGCCGTATTCGGGACTCTGCACCCGATCGAGCAAATGGGCCAGGTCGATCGCCGTCTGGGTGATGTAGGAGCTCACGACTCACCCGCCTGCGAGCGGCGGGAGGAAAGCAACCTCATCGCCATCCTTGACCGGCGCCGAGAGCCGTACGTGAGCCCGGTTCACGGCAGCCAGGGGCCGCTCCGGAAGGCGGTCCGCCCCCGGCAACGATGCGCGGAGCCGCTGGAGGACATCCTGCACGGTCGCCGGCTCGGGGAGGGTGAGCTCCACCGCCCCCCGCCCTGCCTGCTCGGCATAAGTGGCAAAGAGGAGCACGCGGACGGCGAGCACGCCCCGGGAATTCGAGTCGACGGTCATGCCCAAAGATAATGATCACCGGGGCTTAGAAGCGCGAAGGGCGGGTCATTCGACCCGCCCTTCGGGAGGAGCTCACGATCACATGGTCAACCGATGGGGCTCTCGGCGGAGGAGTCCTCTTCGAACGGCTCGTCTGCCACCAAAGCTCGCAACTCCTTGCTGGGCTTGAAGACCGGCACCGGACGAGCGGCCACCTCCACCGGATCGCCGGTTCTGGGATTGCGCGCCATACGGGTCTTCCGACGCCGGATCTTGAAAGTGCCGAAACCGCGCACCTCGATGTTGTGCTGGTTCTTAAGCGCTTCCTTGACGGCGTCCAGGAATGCGTCCACGACCCTTGCACAGTCCTTCTTCGAGATCATGGGTCCGGCGGTCCTGGCAATCGATTCGGTTACCCGTTCGACGAGATCAGCCTTGGTCATGCTCTCCCCCGAGGGTCTGCGCGCCGAGGCCCCGGTCGGAGCATCGGATTACGTAAGAGCCTACGGCCTTAAGCGTTGACTGTCAAGGGGTTGGGCCACCGGAGGGGGTTCGAGCGTGCAGCAACCGGACGAACTCCTGGAAATGCCGGTAGGTGTCATGGGGTCCGGGTGAGGCCTCCGGCTGATATTGCACGGCAAACACCGGAAGTTCTTTATGGCGAAGACCTTCCACCGTTCCGTCGTTCAGATTGATGTGGCTTACCTCAAGGCCGGCCGCACCTGGAATGGCGGCGCCATCCCCCTGAACCGCGAATCCGTGGTTCTGCGTCGTCATAAGTACTTGTCCCGTAACAAGATCCCGTACTGGGTGATGGCTGCCACGGTGGCCGTAGGGCAGCTTGACGGTGCGTCCGCCAAAGGCGAGAGCAAGCAGCTGGTGACCAAGGCCGATTCCGAACGTCGGAAGTCCGGCGGCCGTCAGCTCACGAATACTCCTGACGGCATACCCCACCGCGGCTGGGTCGCCGGGGCCGCTGGAGAGCAGAAGCCCGTCGGGTTGGATTTCCTGAAGCTCGCCGGCAGGCGTCGTTGCGGGGACTACGGTTACCCGGCAGCCAGCGGCCTCGAGCATGCGGACAATGGAACGCTTGATCCCGTAATCGTAGGCCACCACGTGGGGGCCATCGCCGGCGCCCACCAGCCGCCGCGGGGAGGTCGCGTGCGACACGAGGTCAAGACCCCGCATCGCCGGGGATTCCATCAAGCGCAGGGTGAGCGAGGGGCTCGGCTCCCGCCCCTCGGCGATCACTCCACGCATCGCTCCTCGCTCCCGGATGTGCCGGGTGAGTCTGCGGGTGTCGGTATGCTCGAGTACCGGAACGCGCGACTCGGCGAGCCACCGGTCGAGGGAACTGGTGGAGCGCCAGCTGGAAGGTCGTCGAGCCATCTCCCGGACCACGACGCCCGCAAGCTGGGGCGAGCTCGATTCCATGTCCTCGGGATTGATGCCGCAGTTGCCGATCATCGGCGCGGTCATCACCACGATCTGGCCCAGGCAGCTCGGGTCAGTGAAGACCTCCTGATAGCCGCTCAGGTTGGTGGTGAAGACCACCTCGCCGAAAGCCGCCTCCAGGGGGCGGAGGGAGGTGCCGGGGTACCAGGTTCCATCCTCCAGCAACACGAACGCGGGGCGATCGGTCATCCGGTCACCCCGCGTCGGTGCGAACGCAGCATGGGACTAGTTGTTCGGTTTGGCCGGCGCGGGAGTCGGAGCTGGCGCGGGAGGCGTTACCGGGGCCGCCCCACCCTGGGGGGCCGGCTGCGTGGGCGCCGCTTCGATCGGCAGGCTCGACGCCGGCGCGGCCGGTTGCGATTGGCGGATCCGCTGCAGGACTTCGCTGCTGCTGCCCCCCTGGGCTGGTGCCACCAGCGAGATGATCAGCGCCAGGACCATGAAGAGGCCGCCACAGATCCAGCTCATCTTGGTAAGCAGCGTAGCCGCCTGACGGCCGCCGACAACGAGGTCGGTGGTCCCACCGCCGAGCGAGGCCAGCCCGCCGCCCTGACCAGCCTGAAGCAGAATGACCGCGCCGAGCAGCAGCCCGTCGAGGATCATCAGTGTGAGCAGGAAGTAGTACATGCGCAATTTCCCGGTGAAGAGCCGGGCAAATGTAGTCAGGAGAGGGGGTTACGGCAAGGTGGAAGGGTGAGGATCTCACATCCCCGCGACCAGCTTCGCCCAGCCTTCCGGCTCCAGGCTGGCGCCGCCAACCAGCACGCCTTCGATCGCCGGTTCTGCCAGGAGCGAGGCGGCGTTCCCGAGATTCACACTTCCGCCGTAGAGCACCGGAACGCCCGGCGGCGCGCCGAGGCGCACGAGTTCGCGCCGGATTGCCTGATGCACCTCTCTCGCGTCCTGGGGAGTGGCGTTGCGCCCGGTTCCTATGGCCCAGACCGGCTCGTAGGCGATGAGCACCTTCCCGAGATCCGCGGCTCCGACACCCTCGAGCCCGGCTCGGAGCTGTCGGAGCACCACGGCTTCCGTCTCCCCCGCCTCCCGCTCGGCCAGCTTCTCACCCACGCAGAGCATGGGCGTAAGGCCCGCCGCGAGGAGGGCGCGAACCTTCTTTCCCGTCTCAGCCTCGGTTTCGCCGAAGACGTGCCGCCGTTCGGAATGGCCCACCAGGGCGCCGACGGCCCCTGCCCCGCGCGCCAGGGCCACCGAGGTCGCACCGGTGAAGGCGCCCTTGGGTTCCCAGTGGATGTCCTGCGCTCCCACCCGGCAGTCGCCGCGGCCCTTCAGGGCCTCCGCGGTTGCCATCAGAGAGACCGCCGGAGGGAAGAACCAGAGGGTGCGGCCCGTCAGGGGCTGGCAGAGGGGAAGAAACCGCTCCAGGAAGGCGCGCGCCTCCGAGGGGGCGACGTTCATTTTCCAGTTCGCCGCGAAGACGAGTGAGCGCATCAGGCGTCGTCCAGGGCGGCCACGCCCGGCAATACCTTGCCCTCCAGGAACTCGAGCGACGCGCCACCGCCGGTCGAGACATGACTCATCCTGTCCTCCAGCCCGGCCTGCGCCACCGCCGCCGCGGAGTCGCCGCCGCCCACCACCGTGATCGTGCCCTTCCCCGTCGCATCAGCCATGGCGCGGGCGATGGCCAGGGTCCCGTGGTCGAAGGGTGGAGTCTCGAACACTCCCATGGGGCCGTTCCAGACCACCGTCTGCGCCCGCGCGATCCGGGCGGCGAAATCCCGCTCGGCCGAGGCATCGATGTCGAACATGGCCCAACCGGGCGGAATCCGGTCACGCGGAACCGAGCGAGTCGGGGTGCCGGTCTCGAGCTTCTCGCCGATCACCGCCCCCGCCGGCAGCACCAGCTTGGCGCCGGCCTTGGCGAGGAGCGTCCTGGCCATCTCCACCCGGTCGGCCTCGACCAGGCTGGTGCCGGTCTCGAGACCCATGGCCCGGAAGAAGGTGCAGGCCATGGCCCCGCCGATGAGGATCTCGTCGCAGCGGGGCAACAGGTTCTCGATCAGATCGATCTTGCCCGATACCTTGGCCCCGCCCAGGACCGCCACGAACGGACGCCTGGGCTTGTCGAGCGCACCGCCGAGGTACTGCAGTTCCTTCTCCATCAGGAAGCCGGAGACCGCCGGCTTGATCAGCCGTGCCACCGCCTCGGTGCTGGCATGGGCCCGGTGGGCCGAGCCGAACGCGTCGTTGACATAGAAATCCCCCAGCGCGGCAAAGGCCCCTGCCAGGACGGGGTCGTTCTTCTCCTCGCCGGCGTGGAACCGGGTGTTCTCGACCACCGCCACACCGCCCCGCGCGAGTCGCCGGGTGGCCGTGGCGGCCTCGGGCGCAAGGGGGTCGTCCAGGAAGGTGACCGGTGCTCCCATCAGCTTCTCCAGCTCGGCGGCGCAGGGCCGAAGACTCTGCTTCGGATCGGGGCCCTTGGGCCGGCCCAAATGCGACAGCAGCACCACCCGGGCGCCCTTGTCGCGCAGGTACTTGATGGTCGGAAGCGAGGCCCGGATCCGGGTGTTGTCCGTCACCGTGCCGTCCTTGACCGGGCAGTTGAAGTCCACCCGGACCAGCGCCCGGCGGCCATCGAGGGCCGCCGAATCCAGCGAGCGGAGCGACCGCTTCACAGGCTGCCCCCGATGTGTCGAATCAGGTCGACGCACCGCGCCGAGTAGCCCATCTCGTTGTCATACCAGGACGAGACGTGGATCAGCTTGCCGTCGATCACGTTGGTCAGCGCCGAATCGACGGTGCTCGAGCTGAGGTTGCCGATATAATCGACCGAGACCAGCGGCTCGTCCGACACCGCCAGGATCCCCTTGAGCGGGCCCGAGGCGGCCGCCGCCTTGAAGGCCGCGTTCACCGCGTCGATGGTGGTCGCCTTCTCGACCGTGCAGGTCAGGTCCACCACCGAGACGTCGCAGGTGGGCACCCGGAGGGACACGCCGTCGAGCTTCCCCTTCACTTCCGGAATGACCAGGCTGGTGGCTTTGGCCGCGCCGGTGGTGGTGGGGATGATCGAGAGGGCGGCGGCCCGGGCCCGCCGCAGGTCCTTGTGCGGCAGGTCCAGGATCTGCTGATCGTTGGTGTACGAGTGGACCGTGGTCATGAATCCGTTCACGAACCCGAAGTTCTCCAGGATCACCTTCACCACCGGCACGAGACAGTTGGTGGTGCAGCTGGCGTTGGAGATGACGTGGTGCATCTTGGGATCGTACCTGGTGTGGTTGACCCCGTAGACGATCGTAATGTCTTCTTTCTTCCCCGGGGCCGAGATCACGACCTTGCGCGCGCCGGCCTCCAGGTGCTTGGCGGCCTTCTCCCGATCGGTGAAGATGCCGGTGGACTCCAGCACGATGTCGACGCCGAGGTCCTTCCAGGGCAGCGCCGCCGGATCCTTCTGCGCGAAGACCCGGATGTGATCGCCATTGACCACCAGCCCATCGTCCTTCGCCTGGACCGTGCCATCGAAGCGACCATGCACCGAGTCATAGGTCAGGAGGTGCGCCAGGGTCTTCGTGTCGGTCAGGTCGTTGACCGCGACGAAGTCGAGTTCCTTGGCGCCGAGCTTCTTGGCGGCGCGAAGCACATTGCGGCCGATCCGGCCGAATCCGTTGATGGCGACTTTGATTGGCATTCGGGCTCCAGCTGGGTGAGTGACGGCCCGCATCGGCTATCCCAAGGGCGGCAACGCTCGCGCAAAGGTAACTGCACCCACGCGGTTCGATCCACCCTCGACGAGCGCGGCCGCGGCCGCCATCAGGGTGGCCCCGGTGGTAAAGACATCATCAACCAGGATTACCGGAAATCGCGCGGTTCGCAGCAGCCGGCCCAGGGAGACCGGCACCTGAAACGCCCCGCTCACGTTGGCCTGACGGGCCTCGGGCGCCAGCGCCGTTTGGGTGCCGGTCTCCCGCCTCCGCACCAGGAGATCGGACCGCACCAGCCGCCCGGTGTGCCGGCCCAGTGCCCACGCCAGGGCTTCGGCCTGATTGTAGCCCCGCCGGCGCCGCCGGCGGCGGGAGAGCGGTACCGGCACCAGGACCGCGTCCGGAGGCGCTTCCAGCGTCGGCGTCATCACCCGCGCCAGCGGCCCGGCCAGCCTGGGCCACCCCCCGTATTTGAGTTGGTGAATCGCGCCGCGGGCCTGGTCGTCGAGCCAGACCGCGCTTCGCACCGGCCCGAAGGACTCGGGCCATCCGGCGCAAACTCGGCAGGGCTCGGCCTGAGGGCCCCGTGGCTCGCCACAGCGGGAACACTGGGGGTGGGGCAGTCTCCGGAACCGACCCAGACACAGGTCGCAGATCAGCGGGTCGGATCGGTCGTTTCCGGCGATTTCGTGGCACAGGAGGCAGCTGCCCGGCAGGAGCCAGCGCTCGGCCCGCTCAAGGGTGGCCAGCGCCTCAGCGAAGCGCCTCATTGACGGCCGCCCGCATCACTTCGGTGGGTGGGTCCTCATCGGGAAACCAGCGCCGGAACGCGGCCGCTCCCTGGGCCACGAGCATGACCCGGCCATCGGCGGCGTGTAGCCCCTCCTGACGCATCTGCCGCACCCAGGGGGTCTCCCCCCGGGCGTACACCATGTCGAAGGCCACCTGGGCCCGAGGAGCGTCGTCGAGCGCCAGCGGGAGGTGATCGCCAGGCCGCAGCCCGAGCGGCGTGGCGTTGATCAGCACGTCACAATCGGCCGGGGCTCCAATGACGGCGCCCTGCCCCAAAGCCCAGGCCTCGAAGTCCTGGCGCCGGCCGGCATCACGCGAGCGAACCGCGACCCGGGCCTTGCTCGCCACCGCCGCCGCGACCGCCGCCCGCGCCCCGCCGCCGGTCCCGGCGATGAGCCAGGAGGAGGCGGGGGCCTCGAGCTGCTGCAACGCGGCGAGGATGCCTTCGACGTCGGTGTTGTCTCCCTGGACCTCGCCATCGGCGCCCCAGTAGGTGTTGCAGGCGCCAAGCGCCATCACCCTCGATGTGGGCCGGCCGATCGCGGTGGCGGCGACTTCCTTGTGCGGCACCGTGACGTTGCCGCCGCCACCTGCCCGGGCAATGGCACCGACAAGCGACGTGACCTCGGCGGCCGAGACCCGAAGGGCGACGTAGACGGCGTCCAACCCCAGCGCCCGGAAGGCCGCGTTGTGCATCGCGGGGGAGAGGGAATGCGCGACGGGATCGCCCAGGATGGCGAAGACCCGGGTCTTACCGCCGATCACCCAGCCGCTCGCGTTCGAGGCGCTCGACGACGCCACCCAGCATGGTGTCGAGCTCGAGGAATGTCTCGCGGTACCCTTCGAGGTCTCCCCCGAAGGGGTCCCGCACTTCGGCCTCCCCGCCCGCGCGGCCGGCGTACTCCCCCAGGAGGTGGGCCTGGATGCCGGTCCCGAGCTGTTCCACCCGGGCCCGATGATGACGCGCCATCGTGAGCACCAGGTCCGCGGTACCGACCAGTTCCCGGGTCAGGAGCCGGGCCCGGTGGGCCGAGAGATCGAGTCCATGCTCCAAGGCGATGAGATAGGCTCCCTCGCTCGCGGGAGCCCCGTCCCAGGCACCGGTCCCCGCCGACGATACCTCGACGCCATCCACCCCGCGCTCGCCAAGCTTCTTCCTGAGGAGCGCCTCCGCCAGCGGGCTCCTGCAGGTGTTGCCGGTACAGACGAGAAGGATGTGGGTCATGGTCCTGGTCGAGTCCCGCGTGTGAGGTCAGCCCGGGCGATGCCGGTGTTCCTGGACCACCAGCTCCGCCAGGCGGAAGTCCTCTTCGGTGGTGATCTTGAAGTTAAGCGATGTCCCGGCGACGAGGCGCGCCGGAGCACCCAGCCGTTCGAGCAGCATCGCGTCATCGGTCCCGCGAAACCCCTCTCGACGGGCCCGGGCGTGCGCCTCTTCGAGCAGCGGCCGGAGGAAGCCCTGCGGAGTCTGGGCCCGCCAGAGGCGCTCGCGTGGCACCGTGCTTCGAACGGTGAGGCCGGGATCGTCGGCCACGACTTCTTTGACCGTGTCGCCCAGAGGAATGGCGGGCACCGCTGCGGCGCCGGTCCGGGCCACGTCGATTACCCGGTCGATGGTCGCCCGGTCGATCAGGGGACGCGCCGCATCGTGCACCAGCACGATGGCGCAGTGTCCCGGAAGCGCCGCCAGCCCGTGCGCGACCGAGTCGCTGCGCTCGGCCCCGCCCGCCGCGAGACTCAGCCCGCCGCCGGCCAGCCCGCCCAACCAGGGAGGCGGCGCGGCCAGATCGCCCGGCGGCACCACTACCACGACATGCTCGACCTCGGGATGGGCGGTGAAGGGGCGGAGCGAGCGGAGGAGCATGGGGACACCGGCCAGCTCACGGTACTGCTTGGGCGTTCCGCCGCCCATCCGGGCTCCCTGCCCCGCCGCGACCAGGACTACCCCGACGTCACGCGGCAAGTGCCTGCACCAACCGGTCGACGTGGTCCAGCCCGATGAGCGTGAGCCCACTCACCTGGGTGCCGGTCCGGCCGGAGACATAGACCCGGCGGAAGCCGAGCCGGGCGGCCTCGACCAGCCGGCGTTCGAGCCCCCCGATGGGGCGGACCTCGCCGCCCAGACCCAGCTCGCCGAGGAAGAGTGCGTCGGGGGGAGCGGGACGGTTGAGGACCGACGACAGCAGGGCGGCCGCCACCGCCAGGTCCGAGCCCGGCTCGGTGAGCCGGACACCGGCTGTGACCTGCACGAAGACGTCGAGATCGGCGAAGGTGGTGCCGCCCCGGCGCTCCAGCACCGCCAGCAGGACGGCGAGCCGCTTGTGATCCAGTCCCGTGGCCACTCGCTGGGGCGTGCCGAACCCGCTCCGGGCCGCCAGGGCTTGAACCTCCACCAGCATCGGCCGGGTGCCCTCCATGAGCGCGGTCACCGCGCTCCCGGCGGTGCCGGTGGCCCGAGCCGCGAGGAACAGCGCCGACGGATTGGTCACCGGCTCGAGGCCGTGGCCGGTCATAGAAAACACGCCGATCTCGTCGACGGACCCGAAGCGGTTCTTGGTGGCGCGGAGCAGGCGATGGTCCAGCGTCGCTTCACCCTCGAAGTACAGGACGGTATCGACGATGTGTTCCAGGGTCTTGGGTCCGGCGATGCCGCCGCCCTTGGTGACGTGTCCCACGACCATGACCGCGGCCCCGGTCTCCTTGGCGAAGCGCATGAGGCGGGCGGCGCACTCCCGCACCTGGCCCACATTGCCCGGAGCGCTCTCCAGCGCCTCGGTGTAGACTGTCTGGATCGAGTCGAGGATCAGCAGGTCGGCCCCCAGGGTCTGGGCCGAATCGAGAATCGCCTCCAGCCGGGTTTCCCCCAGGACGTGGACCGGCCCGGCGTCTTCCTCGAGACGGGTGGCCCGAAGCCGGATCTGTTCGGGGGATTCCTCGCCGCTGGCGTACAGCACGGTGCGTCCGCCGGCCTCGAGCCGGGCGGCGGCCTGGAGGAGTAGCGTGGACTTGCCGATGCCCGGTTCGCCGCCGACCAGCGTCATGCTCCCGGGGACGATGCCCGAGCCCAGCACGAAATCGAGCTCGGGCAGCCCGGTGGACCAGCGTATCAGGCGGCTCTCGGCGATGTCGCGGAGCCGGGCCGGGAGGGCCCCGGCCGGCGTCGAGCCCATCCCCCGTCCCCGCGCCGGACTCGCGCCTCGGCGGACCACCGCAATCGGTTCCTCGGCCACGGTATTCCAGGCCCCGCAGGCCTCGCACTTGCCCACCCACTTGGGGTGGTCGTGGCCACAGTCGATGCAGCGATAGGCGGAGCGGGGCTTAGGCATGGGGACGGAAGTACCGAGTTCCGAGTTCCGAGTTCTGACCGCGGGGATGATGCGCAGCGGGAAGGGATCGTGGTTCCAACCCCAACTCGAAACTCGGAACTCGGTACTCGGAACTCCTAGGCATACTCCTGCTCCTCCCGATCGCTGAGGCTGGCAAACCGGGTGAAGTGCTTGTGGAAATACAGCTCCACCAGTCCGGTTGGGCCGTTACGGTGCTTGGCGACGATCAGCTCGGCCTTTCCCTCGTTGCTGTTGCCCTCCTTGTCCAGCGGCTCGTACATCTCCGGCCGGTGGATGAAGAGGACGATGTCGGCATCCTGCTCGATGGCGCCGGAATCGCGCAAGTCGGACAGAATCGGCTTCCGCTCCCCGCCCCGCTGCTCCGAGGCGCGGGAGAGCTGCGACAGCGCCAGCACCGGGACCTCGAGTTCGCGGGCCAGCGCCTTGAGGGAGCGGGAGATGTCCGAAATCTCCTGCACCCGGTTCTCGGCGTAGGCGGGGCTCCGCATCAGCTGGAGATAGTCGACCACGATCACGCCCAGATCGTTCTCCATCTTGAGCCGCCGGGCCTTGGAGCGCATCTCCAGCAGGGTCAAGGCCGGGGTGTCGTCGATCCAGATGGGGCAGCTCGAGAGCACGCCGGCGGCCCGGGCCAGCATGGTGAAGTCGGTGTCCGACAGGGTGCCCCGGCGGACGCGCTGGCTGTCCACCCGCGCCTCGGCGCACAACAGCCGCTGAACCAGCGACTCCTTGGACATTTCCAGCGAGAAGATGGCGGTGCCCACGCCGGTGCTCGCCGCATGCGCCGCGATATTCAGGCAGAAGGCGGTCTTGCCCATCGAGGGGCGGGCCGCGACGATGACCAGGTCCGAGGGCTGGAACCCGGTGGTGATCTCGTCCAAATCTTTGAAGCCGCTGGGGACGCCGGTAACCTGTTTCCCCTGCTGATGGAGCTTTTCGATGCGCTCCATCGTGGGCCAGAGCATCTCCTTGAGGCGGGAAAAGCCCTCGGCCTTGCGGTACTGCGAAATCTGGAAGATCCGCGACTCGGCCTCGTCGAGCAGCTCGGAGGCCGGCTGGATCCCCTGGTAGGCTTGCGAGACGATGGCGGTGGCACTCTCGATCAGCTGGCGGAGGACCGCCTTCTCCCGGACAATGCCGGCGTGGGCATCCAGGTTGGCGGCCGTGACCGCCGCATCGATCAGCTCGGCGAGATAGACCTCGCCCCCGGCGATCTCCAGCTCGCTCCGACGCTCCAACTCGTCGCGCAGAGTGACGTGGTCGATGACCACGCGCCGCTCGACCAGCCGCCGCATTGCCCGGAAGAGCCGGCGGTGCCCTTCCTTGTAGAAGAGGCTGTCATCGAGCAGCTCGACGGCGCGGAGCGACGCGTCCTGGTCAAGCAGCATCGCCCCGAGGACCGCCTGCTCCGCTTCGTTGCTCCAGGGCGCGCCGCGAACCGGCTCGGCGGTCACGCCGGAATCGGCAGGAGAACCAAACGAAGAAAGCGAGGTCATGATTCCGGCGGTGAATCGGCTGGAGGGGGAGGGCGCCGCGCGGGGCGAAGGCCGAACGTTATTGAGGTCGTAACCGTGGCGCAACGAATTGGCGTGTTACGGAGTTATCCAGACGCCATCCACAGCCAGGTCACATTCCAGACCGGCGTGGAAAACCCGGGCGCCCAGTCACCCACGGCCGTGCAACGCCACGGCGATCGGGGGAAACCGCGGAAGACAGAGGTGAGGTCCGCCGATGCCCCTGGCGTCGGGCCCGCCCGCGGAATACGTTGAACCCCCGGAGCCTCCCATTGGACTGAGCCGGCCCATCGGTCCGACCCTCAGGGGGAAGTCCAAGAACGCGCGCTCGGACGGGTCCGGGTCGTGCCGCCAGCCTGAACGCTCCGGTTGCAACTCGCGGTCCCGCCAGCCTCACGTTCCCCATTCCAAGGAGCAGGCCATGGATCTCACCTCTCTCCTCATCCAGGCAGTCAGCGGCGCGGTCGGAGGCAACGTCGGCGGCCTCCTCAACAAGGCCAAGAACCTGGGTCCTCTGCTCAATACGATCCTGGGAGCCCTCGGCGGGGTTGGGGGCGGTCAAGCGCTTGGGGGCACTCTCACGAACGTCCTTGGCAACGCGACCGCGGGCAACGCCTCCGCCTCGGCGATCGTAGGGCTCCTGCTCCCGCTCATCGCCGGTCTCCTCAAGAAGAAAGCGGCCTGACCAGGGCCGCCCGGCGGCGCACGCGGGGTCGGTAACGCGGCGGGGCGCCCGCGCCTAGTCCACGAGCTCGAACAGTCGCTCCACCGGCGTGGACAACGCGCGGGCCAACCGAAGTGCCACGATCGTGGACGGGACAAAGACCCCGTTCTCGACCGTGTTGATCGTCTTTCGGGAGACCCCCACCAGGGCCGCCAGCTCGGCCTGCGTCAGCCCATGCTCCGCGCGGGCACGCCGGAGGGAGTTGCGCAGCTGGTCAGCCATCCGCGTGGGCGCGGCGCTCCAGCCCGGCAAAGGTGAGCAGCGACACGACCACACTCCCCGTCACCAGGACATAGATCGCCTGGCGTCCGGTATACCCGCGAAACCAGGGGCCAAGGTAGAGGAGGAACGCCAGCCCCATCGCGACCCAGTATCCCACGAGCACGGCGGTCCGCAGGTGAGATTGCGCCAGCTCATCCTGGACCAGAGCGCGCACCTGCCGCCGATTCAGGAGCCCTCCACCGGTGGCCAGGACACCGAGGAGGGCGAGGGCATTGACGGCCCACAGGTCGACCGCAAGACCTGGTCGAGGCGCCACCGGCCCAAAGATGCGCGGCAGGGCGAACCACTGAACGCCGAGAAATGCCACGGCAGCGACCATGGCGATGACGGCGCGCCGACGGGAGTACTGGTCGGCAAGTTCGACCAGATCGGGGGTGGCCATTGCCGCTCACTCGAAAGAGTTGCGGCAATGTAACCTTTAGGTTACCTCGCGTCAACCCGGTGCCCCGCCCCGGCGCCGCGCCCGCTACCCCTGCCCGCCGCACCTGAGTGTGGAGGCGCCGGCGTCACTCCCGGTCGAGCAGCTGCCGCGCGATCCGCACGTCATCCCAGGTCGGCTTCTTCCAGTTCGGGTTCCGAAGCAGCGCCGCCGGGTGATACGTCACCACCAGCGGAATCTCCCCGTAGCGATGCACCTTGCCGCGCAGGTTCCCCAGGCTCTGCTTCGTGTTCAGCAGCCATTCGGCCGCGGTGCTCCCCAGCGCGATCAGCACCTTGGGGCGAACCAGCGCGATCTGGCGATGGAGATACGGCAGACAGCTGGTCGCCTCATCGGGCAACGGCTTCCGGTTCTGGGGTGGGCGACACTTGACGATGTTCGCGATGTAGACGGTGTCCCGCGGGCACTCGATGGCCGAGAGAATCTGGTCCAGCAGCTGCCCCGCGGCGCCGACGAAGGGCCGACCGGTCTCATCCTCGGTGGCGCCCGGCCCTTCACCCACGCACATGAGTCGGGCGACCGGGCTGCCCTCGCCTGGCACGGTCTTGAGTCGGGTCTGGCACAGGACGCACCTGGTGCAGCCGCCGATCATCGCCGCGACGGCCTCGAGGGACTCGAGCCCGGCCACCGCGTCGCCCAGCGGACCCGGCGCGGGTGGCAGGACCTGCATCCCGGGTCCGGGAATCGGGGGTGCGTCCTTTCGCCACTTCGGCGCTACCGGCCCGCCCGCCGGGCCGGTTTCCCGTTCCGCCGTTTCGGCAACGACGGGATCCGGCGCCGGCAAGGGGAACTCCATCCGCTTGGAGGGCATTGGGTCCTTTTCGATGTACGCCTCTTCCCCACCAAGGTCGATCTGCTGTCGCAGGTACCGGGCTAGGTTAGGGTGCAAGGCGGGCCTCGATGGCGTCGAGGATGGCGTCGGCCACCTCGCGTTTGCTGGCGAGCGGAACGTCGCGCCGGGTGCCGTCCCGGTCCAGGATCACCACCCGATTGGTGTCGACCTCGAATCCGGCGCCGGGCTCCAGCGCATCGTTCACCACGATCAGGTCGAGTTGCTTCCGGGCGAGCTTGGCCTGCCCCTTCGCCACCGCGTCACCGGTCTCGAGGGCGAACCCGACGATGACGGCGCCCGCCTTCCTCAGGTCGACGGTCGCGCCGAGGATGTCCGCGGTCGGCTCCATGAGGATACTGGCGGCCCCCTCCTGGCGCGGGCGCTTGCTGGCGGCCGGCTCGGCCGGACGGTAGTCCGCCGGCGCGGCGGCCATGACCAGCACATCGGCCGCGGGGAGATATGTCCGGACGGCCGCCTCGAGCTGGGCCGTCGACTCGACCCGCACCACCCGTAGGCCAACTGGGGCCGGCAGTTCCACGGGGCCGCTCACCAGGGTCACCTCGGCGCCGCGTTCCCAGGCCGCTTCCGCGAGGCGATACCCCATCCGCCCGCTGGAGCGGTTGGTGACCACCCGGACCGGATCGATCGCCTCACGGGTGGGGCCGGCGGTCACCAGCACTCGCTTGCCCGCGAGCGGAGCGCGGGTTCCGAGGAGCCGGGCCGCGTGCGACAGGATCGTCTCCGGTTCGCTCATCCGGCCGGGGCGGTCCGAGGGCCCCTCAGCCAGTGCGCCGGTCTCCGGCCCCACCAGGGTCGCGCCCCGCCGCGCCAGCAGGGCGAGGTTGGCCTGGGTCGCCGGATGGGCGAACATCTGGTCGTTCATCGCCGGGGCGAACAGCACCGGGCTGGTCCGGGCCAGCAGCAGGGTGGTGAGCAGGTCGTCGCCCAGCCCCTGGGCCGCCCGGGCGAGGAGGTGGGCGGTGGCCGGCGCGACGATGATGAGGTCGGGAGACTGCGCCAGTCGGATGTGCTGGAGTGCGGTGTCCCTGGTCCAGAGACTGGTGAGGACGGGTCGCCCGGAGAGCGCCTCAAACGTCAGGGGCCGCACGAACTCGGCGGCCCCTTCCGTGAGGATCACATCCACCTGGGCACCCGCTTCGGCGAGCCGCCGGACCAGGACGCAGCTCTTGTAGCTGGCAATCCCGCCCGACACGCCCACCACCACGTGCCGGCCCGACCACACGGTCAGGCCTCGGAACGACGCCGGCGGGAAATCTTATACTCGAGATCGCCCACACAGAGCGCCTCGAGCGCCTGGGTGGTGAGCTTGGTGGTCTTCTCTGCCAGTCGCTCCTTGGGCAGCTCGTTGATGTGGCGGGCGAACTTGGCCGCGACCAGCACGCCGAGATACTTGTTACCCGCCTGCTTGGCGGCTTCGGTCGGGGTGTAGATCTTCATGTCCAGCTCCATCCTGAGGGTTACAGCTTCGCGGCTTCCGCCCGGATCTCGGCGCGAATCGCTTCGACCTTCGCGGGAAGTCCATCGCGTCGGGAGGTCCGGCGGATTTCGCCGCTGAGGATCGCCTCGACGTCGCCGACCGCGCGATTCAGCTCGTCGTTCACCACCACATAATCATACTCGCCCACCGCGGCCAGCTCGTCGACCGCGATCTGCATCCGCCGGGCCAGTGCTTCGGGCCCTTCGGTCTGGCGCCCCTTGAGGCGCCGGACCAGCTCGCTCCCGCTGGGGGGGAGGACGAATACCAGCACCGCGTCGGGATACCGAGCTTTCACCTGCCGGGCGCCCGCAACTTCGATGTCCAGCACCACCACCTTGCCGGCCCGAAAGAGCCGGTCGACCTCGCTCCGCAGGGTACCGTAGCGCCGGCCGTTGTAGTCGGCATGCTCCACGAACTCCCCCGCCGCCACTCGCCGATCGAATTCCGCCGGGTCGAGGAACCAGTAATCTCGGCCGTGCTCTTCGCCGGTGCGCCGAGCCCGGGTGGTGGCCGAGATCGAGTAGCCCACGTCGGTGCGCCGTTCCAGGAGTCGCCGGGCGATCGACGTCTTGCCGCCTCCCGAGGGCGACGACAGGACCAGCAGGAACGGCTTCACTCGAGGTTCTCGAGCTGTTCCCGGAACTTCTCCAGCTCCCCCTTCATGAGGATCACCTGCTGGAGAATCTCGGCGTCGTTGCCCTTCGAGCCCATGGTGTTGACTTCCCGCCCCAGCTCCTGCGCCAGGAAGCCCAGCTGCTTGCCCGAGGGGGCGTCGGCTGCGAGCGCCCGCCGGCAGGCGGCGATGTGGGCGCCGAACCGCACGAGCTCCTCGGTGATGTCCAGCTTGTCGGCGGCGATGGCCAGCTCCTGCGCTAACCGCGGCTCGTCGACTGGGCGTCCCTCCAGCAGCAGGGTCACATTCTGCCGGAGCCGATCCCGCTCGCGGACGAGCCGCTCCGGGGCCCGGGCCGCCACCACCTGGCCGGCGGCTTCGAGTCGGTCGAGCCGGTGCAACAGCTCATCCGCCAGCACCTGCCCTTCGCGGCGCCGCATGGTCTTGCAGTCGACGATGGCCTGGGCCACCACCGGCTCGAGCTCGCTCCAGGCGATCTGGGGCTCCTCCTCCCGGGCCGCGACGATGACATCGGGTTGCCGGAGGACCGTGGCCAGATCCACGTCGCCCGGGAGGCCGAGTGTCTTCTTGAGCTCGGTGAGCACCGCAACGACGGTCCGGGCCCGCTCCACGCTCACGGCAAACCCGGCGGCCTGCCGCTCGGGGATCTCGGTCCACCGGACGCCAACCGCGATGTGCCCCCGGTCGAAGTCCTTGCGGAGCCGCTCCCGGACCTCCCCCTCCAGCGCCGCGAACTCGGGCGAGAGCTTGAGCGCGGGGTTGAAGTGCCGGTGGTTGACGGTGCGGATCTCCACCCGGACCCGGCCGCCCCCCACCGGTCCCTCCGCGGCCCCGAACCCGGTCATGCTGTAGGGCACACTTGCTCCGTTCCGGGGGTCTGGGAAAGCCGCGAAACTTAGTCTGGAGAAGGGGTTGAGTCTAGGGTGGTCGGGAGTCGCGAGTCATGACCCTCGACCCTCGATTCCCGTCTCTGGTCTAGTTCTTGAACTCCCACCGGACCCCGAACGTGCTCCCGAAGTTCAGGATGTTGAAGCCGGGGACGAACTGCTTACGACTGGCTTGCAGGTTATAGCGGTCCCAGTAGAGGATGAAGCTGTCGAGGCGAATCTCGATCATCGTCCGCCAGAACGACGCCCCGTCGAGGGCCACCGCCGCACCCCCGGGGGCGCGGCCGATCACCCCGTCACTCCAGGTCTCGTATGCCACCTGGGCCTTGAAATCGAAAATGCCACTCGGGAAGGTTCGCCAGAACTTGCTCCGAATGGTGGCGCTGGTCATCGAATGGGTGGGAGGCAGGCCCTCCGGAGTGCTCCCGCCGCGGGGGTCGCTGTACCATCCCTCCAGCGTGAACCACTGTTTGGGCCGGAGTCGCCAGGTGAGGGTGACCCAATCGCTCGCGGGCCCCGGTGCGAGCGAATCGATGGTCGGCCGGAAGCTGCGATAGGCCCGGGGGCGGAATCGATCGGTGTGGGCCAGGCCTGCCTCCAGGCCGAACCAGGACCGCTGCCATCCTGCGGTGACCTGCCACTCCCGCAGGTCCTGGGCGGGATCGGCGAGCAGGGTTGGCACGGCCACGACCTGCCCGACCCGCGCGGAAGCCCCCAACTGGAGTCCCAGCGGCAGCCCCAGACCGGCCCGGGCCGCGACCCAGCTGCTGGACCGATCCGCGTCGTGGGTCTGGTAGGCCGCCTCGGCCGAAACCGAGAGGATCCCGAGCGGACTCCAGCCGGCCTCGGCCGCGAGGTCGAGCGGCGTGTAGTGAGAGCGATTGAAGGCCCGTGCGGTGAGCCCGAACCGGGGGGTGCGCCAGCCGACCACAACACCGCCCTGACGGATCTTGTCATCGGGACCATCGCCCCGCCAGGTGGTGATTCCCACCAGCCCGTCCACCCGCAGGCCGAGCTCGTCGGTGCGGGAGCGCCAGAAGGCCCGCAGGTGGGCGTCGTTGCGGGTGCCCTTCAGCGGAAGCTCGAGGGTGTCGGTCTGGACGAACGCCTTGCGATCGGGACTGGAGGTGAGGAGCTGGGCCTCGACACCGAGACGGGCGCTGGGCACAAAGTCCAGCACCACCCGCGCGTTGGTGATGTCGAAGTCGCTGGAGGCCCCCGTCGCGGTCGGCGCTACCATCCGCTCGCCGCCCAGCGAGAAGCCAAGGCCCATCGGGAAGCGATACTCCAGGGCGCCCACGTAACGGGCGATGCTCTTGTCGCCTGACGTGATTCCCACGCGTGAACCGGGGGCCTGGCTCGAATGGCGCCGGGAAAAGAGCCGGACCCGGAGTGAGCCGGGGAACTTCTCGATCTCCATCCGTTCGAACTGGCTCAGGGAGAAATACGACGGGTCGATGCCGAGACTGTCGGGCCCGAGCGGGAGGACCGGCAGTCCGTCGACGAAATACTCCACCGACGACGGTCCCCGGCCGCGATAGTTCGGATACTCGGTGCGGCCCAGCCACCCCCCGCGCCAGAGGTACACCCCTGGCACCCGCTGCAGCAGGTCACCCACGGTTTCGGCCAGGGCCCAGTCGAGCGAGTCGCGGTCGAGCACGACCCGGCTGCCGGCCGGGAGCGGCCCCCCCTGGCCGACCGGCGGCAGCACCGGGAGCAGGATGGAGTTCTTGGCCTGCGCCTTGAGGTACTTCTCGGTGGTGTTGACGGTGTCGCGAAGAAGCGAGTCCGGCGGCAGGGAGTCGAGCGGGACCTGGGCCGCGAGACGGAACGTCAGGCCGAGGACCGCGACCAGCGCGAGCGAGACGACACGCGGCACTTACGTCCCCGCCCGTCCCAGAACCAGCTCGGCAAAGAGACGCATGCAGTTTCCGGTCGGGCCTTTGACGCGGGTGGCGTCCTCGCGGTCGCTGTAGGCGGTGCCGGCGATGTCCACATGGGCCCAGGCATAGCCCGAGACGAACTCCCGCAGGAACCACCCCGCGGTAATGGTCCCGGCGGGACGACCCGCCGAGTTCTTGACGTCGGCGATGTCTGACTTGATCATCTCGCGGTATTCGTCCCACAGCGGCAGCGGCCAGACCCGCTCGCCCGACCGTTCCCCGGCCTGCCGGACCTCCTCGATCAGGCCTTCGTCATTCCCCATCAGCCCCGAGGCCATCGCGCCCAACCCGACCACCACGGCGCCGGTAAGGGTGGCGGCGTCGATCACGCAGGCCGGTTTGAACTTGCGGGCATACGACAGGGCATCACAGAGGATGAGCCGGCCTTCGGCGTCGGTATTGATGATCTCGATGCTCTTGCCGAAGTGCGTCTGGATCACGTCACCGGGCTTGATCGCGGTGCTGCTCGGCATATTCTCGGTCGCGGGTATCAGGCCGACCACGTGGACTTTGGGCTTGAGCCGGCCGAGCATCTCGAAGGTACCGAACACGGCGGCGGCGCCGGACATGTCGTACTTCATGTCCTCCATCTTGTCGGCCGGCTTGATGGAGATCCCCCCGGTATCGAAAGTGACGCCCTTTCCGACCAGCACCACCGGCGGCCCGGGCGCACCGGTGTACTCCAGCACGATGAAGCGCGGCTCCTGGGCGCTGCCCTGCGCCACCGCGAGTAGACCGCCCATCTTTTCCTTCCGGATGGCGGCCAGATCGAGCACCGTGACCGAGAAGCCATGGCGCTTGGCCAACTCCTCCGCCTGCACGCCGAGGAAGGCCGGTGTACAGGTGTTCCCGGGGAGCACCTGGAGCCCCCGGGTGAGCGTCTGGCCGGCCGCGATCGCGGCGCCGACCATGTGCCCGGCGTTGAAGGCCGCGGTCTCCGCCGGGGCCAGGATCACCGCCCCTTCGAGCTCAGGCTTCTTTTCCTCCGGCGGCTGCTTGAGCTCCTGGAAGAACCAGGCCCCGAAGCCGAGGCCTTCCCCCAGGACCTGCCCCGCCTCGCGAGGCGTGATGGTGGTGAGGGCCTCGGGAGCGGGGAAAACGGCCAGCGACGCCACACCGGTGGTCCGGGCCCGCTTGCCCGCGGTAGCGGCGGCCCGTCGCCAGACGGTACGGGAGATGTCTTCCGGCTTTCCCAGACCGATCAGCAGAATTCGCGCGGCCGGCCCCGCCGGGTAGATCATCGCGGTTTCGTCCTTCTTCCCGGCGAAATCGCCGGAGCCGTAGAGGCGGCCCAGGGCGCCACCGGCCTGCTGGTCCAACGCCGCGAGGGAAGCGGGAATTGCACCGGCGGGCACCAGCACGGCGAGCAGCGGCGTGGAATAACCGGCGGGCGCCTGCGCGAGAATGGACGACGTGAAGGCCATGGCGGGGAGCGGAGTCGCGAGTGGCGGTTGTGAACCTGCAGGGAATGTCGCGGGCAACCGGGTCCGGCTACCGGCGTTTTCGGATGGGCCGGTACTCGAGATCGACCGGTCCAATATACTCCGCCCGGGGCCGCAGCAGCCGGTCGTCGCCGTACTGCTCCATGATGTGGGCAACCCAGCCGGACATCCGGCTCACCGCGAAGACCGCGGTGAAGAGATCCACGGGAAGCCCAATGGCCCGGTAGAGCGGCGCCAGGAAGAAGTCGACGATCGGGTACTGGCCGGTCTCGCGCTCGACCGTCAGCTCAAGCTCGCGCGCGGTCTTGAAGAGGGACCAGAGCCCGGCCCGCTGGCACTCCGCCTCCGCCAGGCCGCGCAGCAACCCGGTGCGCGGGTCTTCTCCCTGATACACCTGGTGACCGAACCCGGGGAGCTTCGCCTTGCGGGCCAGCCGTTCGCGGACCCAGCTCGTCACCCCTTCCGGACTCCCGATCTCCTCCAGGGCCTGCATCACGTTGCGGGTGTGCCAGCCGTGGCGAGGTCCGGCCAGCGCCGAGATCCCGGCGAGGACCGCGCCGAAGACGTCAGCCCCGGTGGCGGCCGTGACTCGGGCGGCAAAGGTCGACGGGTTCAACTCGTTGTCTGCCCGGAGGACGAGGGCCACATCCAGCGCCTTCACCGCCGAGGGCGGCGGTGCCGCGCCCAGAACCATAGTGAGGAAGTTCTCGGCGAAGCCGAGGCTCTTGCGGGGCAGCACGGGCCGCTGCCCGATCCTCAGCCGGTGCCACGCCGCTACGACGGTGGGCGTCACCCCCAACAGCCGGAAGGCTTGGGCCAGGGCATCGTCGCGGCCGGGCGGCACCTTCACCGGATGCTCGAGGGCGATGGCGGCGAGGGTGGCGCGGAGCGCCCCCATGGCGTCGCCACCCTGCGGCAGGGCCCGAAGCAGCCGCACCGTCGCCGGGGCCAGCTTCTGGTGGGCTTTCACCCGGTTGCTGAACAGCCGCAGTTCGGCGCTGGTCGGCAACGACCCCATGACCAGCAGGCAGGCGGTCTCCTCCCAGGTGGACTCCTCTCCCAGGGTGCGGACGTCATACCCCCGATAGGCCAGCCGACCGTCTTCCGCGGACAGCCGGCAGACGGTCGAAGAGAGGGCGATGACGTTGTCGAGGCCGCGGGTCGGCTCGGGTGTTCCGGTAGTCATGCAGGGCATCGAAAAGGTGCCGAAGGTTACACTCCGTCAGGCAGACGTCAATCCGCGACAGTCACCGTCACCCGGTGCCACGCGTTGTTGGCGTAGCCCTTCACATTCCAGACCTCGGCCAGCTCCGATGGCTGTCCGGCACCCTCGGCGTCGAAGGCCCGGACCACGAGGGTGTGCACCCCCGGCGCCAGGTCAACAACGGCGCGCCAGTGCCGCCAGGCGAAGCCGCCTTCACCCGGCAGCATCTCCGCCTGGCTCCAGGTCGAACCACCGTCGCGCGAGACTTCCACTCGGGCCGGCGTTCCCCCGCCGGGGCCGATGGCCCAGCCGACCATGGCGAACCTCCCGGGCGCCAGCCGGGCCCCGGCGTCCGGGATGCAGATTACCGAGTTGAGCGCCACCTCCCCGAGCTCGGTGCCGTCGCGCACGTCCCGGGGGTCGTCCGGGCGGGGCGTCCTGAGGAGCCGGTAGGCCCGCGCCTGGAAGTAGTTGGGTGAGGTCCCTGTGCGCACCACGATTTCCCCCAGCCACTTCACGCTGCGGGCCCCGTAGTATCCGGGCACCAGGGCCCGGAGCGGGAACCCATGCTCGACGGGGAGGGGACGGGCGTTGAGCCGGTCGGCGAGAAGCACCTCCGTCCGCAGGGCCTTGGCCAGAGGGATCGACCCGCCAAACCCGAACACCTCGCCTCCCCGCTCCACCCGATCGAGCCCGATGAACTCCACATGGGTTGCGGCCCCGCTGACCCCGGCCCGGGCCAGCACCTCACGGAGCGGCACTCCCGACCAGACTCCTGTGCCGATCGGTTCGGCGTCCCACGGCAGCTCTCCCGGCACCGGCCGCACCGACTCGAGCTCGCTCCGCCGCAGGCCGGCGCAGATCAGCGTCGCCGTCTCTTCCCGCCGGGTGAACCCGGCGAGATCGGCGAGGGCCAGCTCCAGCGGGTGGCTCACCAGGCCCGACACCCGCAGCCGGTAGCTTGCGGGATCCAGGCAAGGGACCGGCGCATGACTCCGCGTGAAGAAGAGCCCGGTCGGGGTAATCGGATCGGTCAGCATGCCCGCGGGCGGTCCGGTGTTGAGCCCGTCGGCATCCTTGATCAGGAGCCGGGCGTCCTTCAAGGTGGGATGAGCGCTCATGGAGACGCCCCGTCGGCCGGGACCCCCGGGACGATGTCACCGCCCGGCAGGTATTCGGCCTGGTACATCCGGATCAGCTCGAAGAAGTAGGACACGGCGAGCGGCCCGATGAGAATCCCCAGCAACCCGAAGTACCCTACCCCGCCGACCGCTCCCACCAGGGTGACCAGCGGGTGAATCTGGGCGTAGCGCCGGAAGACCGCCGGCCGAATGAGCACGTCGACATTGCCCACCACGACGACACCGAGCACGATCAGCCCGACGGCGGCGCCGTAGCGCCCATCGAGCATCAGGGTGATGGCCCCAGGGCCCCAGACGAGGCCCGCGCCGACCACCGGAAGAATGGCGAACACGACCGTGACCAGCCCCCAGAAGAGTCCGTTGTGGATGCCCGTCATCCAGAAGCCCAGGGCCACCAGGCTGCCCTGAATACAGGCGATGAGCCCCGACCCGATCACGGTGGAAATGGTGACGTCCCGGAACCGGTCCCGCAGGATGTCGGCGCTGGCCGGTGAAAACGGGATATAGGGCTTCACCACCGACCAGGCGGTCCCGCCGCCGGCCAGCAGCAGATAGTAAGCGACGAAGAGGGCAACGGTCAGGTTGAGTCCGATGCGGGTGGCCGTGCCGAGGAGGCCGAAGGCGCTGGCGCCGATCCAGCTGACGATCCGTTCTCCCAGCCCGGCCAGCCGCGGCCCCAGTTCGAGCTCGCCGAATTTGAGGTCCGAGAGGCGCTCGAGCAGCGGGCCGCGAATCACCCCGGTCGCGATGCTCTCCGCCTGGTTGGCCACCAGGCCCGCGAACGAGATCGTGGGGACCACCAGGATGACGAGAGCCAGGAGTGTCACCAGCGCGGCGGAGACCCGGGCCGGCATTCGCCGGCTCAGCCCCCGGTGTACCGGTGCGAAGATCACGTACAGCACCAGGCCCCCCACCAGGCCGCTGACGAACGGCGCCAGGGCGAGCAAAAGCCCCAGGCCGAGCAGCAGGATCAGAAACGACGCCCGCTGATGTGCAGTATCGAGAAAGGCCATGACTCCTCGCGGGCAAGGGCCGACGATCCGCCAGCACTGTCGCTACCTGGTCCCCCACAAGCTAAGATGCGACAAGCGGATATTGCACTTCCCCAGCCCTGGCGCCCCCGAGAGCATCGCGCCGCAGCGGTGCGGCTGCCCTTCCCCGTTGCCGAGGCTGCTGGGTGCATCTTTCCGACGCCAGCCACGTAGGGAGCAGTCCTATCGCTGGTCATTTCCCGATCACGCCCCGGAGGCCAGATGCCCAGGCAATCCAGCCGATTCCTCTACGCCCTTGCTCCGGTCGCCGCCGTGGCCTTCATGGCCGGCCGAGTCAGCGTGGGCGACGGTGAGCGGCTCTTCCGGGCGGTGTTCAGTGTGGTCTCGCGTGATGCGGTGGACAGCCTTCCGGAAGACCGGCTGTACGAGCTGGCTGCCAAGGGCCTGGTCGCCAGTCTGGGTGACCCCTACGCCGGCCTCCAGCCCAAGGATGAGTTCGCCAAGTTCAGCCGGAACCTGCTGGGCAACGCCTACGGTGGCCTGGGGCTGCGCATCACGCGGGCGCGGGGCGGACTGGCGGTCTTCCGGGTCATCCCCGGGGGGCCGGCCGAAAGGGCCGGTGTGGCCCGGGGTGACCGGATCGTCGGCGTTGGCGACAGCGCCACGACCGACTGGGATGTCCCTCGCGCCTCGCAGATGCTCACCGGTACGCCCGGCACCGACGTGACCGTCACCTTCGAACGGGCCCGGGACGGCCGGCGGTACACCCAGCGCTTTACCCGGGCCGTAATCCACCCCCCCGCGGTCCCCTTCGTCGCGATGTTGCCGGGCGCGGTAGGCTACCTCCCGCTTCAGCGGTTCAGCGATCAGTCGGCCGGGGACGTCGCGGCCGGGCTGGAACAGCTCCGTCGGGCCGGCGCCCGCCGGCTGGTGATGGACCTCCGGGGCAATCCGGGCGGCGACCTGCAGCAGGCGGCCCAGCTGGCGGGACTGTTCGTCGGCGTCGGCAAGCCGGTGGTGCGGGTGCAGTACCGCCGCTTCGCCGATACGCTCGAGGCGCTGAACGGCCCGGCCATCGCTCCCAGCCTTCCCATGGCCGTGCTGGTCGACAGCAACTCGGCCTCGGCGTCGGAGATCGTGGCGGGGGCGCTGCAGGACTACGACCGTGCCCTGGTGGTGGGGACCACGTCGTTCGGGAAGGGGCTGGTCCAGGGGGTCTACCGGCTGCAGGACGGCTGGGTGCTGCGGCTTACCAGCGGGCACTGGTACACGCCGAGCGGCCGGCTGATCCAGAAGACCGCGGCCGACTCCATTCCCCGCACCGACCGGCCGGTCTACCACTCGGCGGGCGGGCGCGCGGTGCTGGGTGGCGGCGGCATCACCCCGGACATCGA
This sequence comes from uncultured Gemmatimonadaceae bacterium, assembly GCA_964642475.1. Lineage (GTDB taxonomy): Bacteria > Gemmatimonadota > Gemmatimonadetes > Gemmatimonadales > GWC2-71-9 > JADJOM01. The sequence goes on from CAZXRC010000002.1 coordinate 132,641, forward strand.
AGTAGCCGACCCCGTCACGCCACCGGCGGAACTGGCCCTGGCCCGCCAGCTCAATGTCCGGAGCAAGGAAGCTTCCGCCGTGCTGGACCGCTACGGCGAGGAGTTGGAGCCCCTGGTGACCCCGGGGTTCACCGTGCGTCCCGAGTGGCGCCGGGAGGCGGTGCGGCGGCTGCGGCAGGCGGGCGTGACGGTGGACGACTCCCTGGCGGATCGGGGGGCCGGACTCCTCGACCGGTTGCTGGAATCGCGGATCGGGCTCTTTACCGATACCGATTCGACCGCCTTCCTTCGCTCCTTCGCGGGCGACCCGCAGCTCACCCGGGCGATCGAGCTGCTGCGGCAGGCGCGGGATCAGTCGGGCCTCTACGTCCAGGCGTCGCGGATCCATCGCGAGGGGTGAGTCCCTCGGGCGGCCAGACCGCGCTGGCCGCCTTGCCGGGGTGCCGCGCTGCCGCCTTACTTCCCCTCATGTGGCTCCTTCAGGCCCTCCCCCGCGTCAGCGGGTGGATCGTCCACAGTATGCACCGGGTCACCGCCATCGAGGGCGCCGTGCCCCCCGTGGGCCCGGTGCTGCTGGTAGCCAACCACCCGAGCGGGTTGATCGATCCGCTGGTGGTGACTGTCGCGGCTCGCCGTCCGGTGCGCTGGCTTTCCAAGTCCACCCTGGTTTTCCATCCGCTCCTGGGCTGGCTCTTTCGAGCGGCCGGGTGCATTCCGGTGTATCGCCGGCAGGACGATCCCAGCCAGATGGATCGCAACGCCGACACCTTCCGGGCGGCCTCGGATGTCCTGGCGGCGGGCGATGCCGTCGCGATGTTTCCGGAGGGCATCAGTCATCACCATCCCGGCCTGGCGCCGATGAAGACCGGTGCGGCCCGGCTGGCTCTGGCCGCGGCGGCGCGCTTCGGCGCCGGGTTCCCCCTGATACCGGTGGGGACCATCTACCGGGATGCGCCGACGTTCCGCTCCGAGGTCGGCGTGGTGGTCGGCCCCCCGATCGCATGGGAGGACCTCGCCGGACGCGATCCGGAGGACCGGGCCGCGACCCAGGACCTCACCGACCGCATCGGCGCCGCGCTCGCCGGCGTCACCCGGGACCTCGACAGCTGGGCCGATCAGGCGGTGGTGGAGCACGCCGCGGCAGTGCTGGCGGCGCAGTCGGCGGGGCGCACGGCACCGCCCTCCTGGATCGCGCGGGGGAGCGGATTCCTCACCCGGCTCGATGCGATGGGCGATCCCCTGCTCCCGGCGCTCAAACAGCGCCTGCGGGCGCATGCCCGCGCGCTCCGGCGGCTGGAGCTGACCCCCGCCGACCTCGCGAACAACACCGGCCCGCGAATCCCCCGCTACTGGCGGGGCTGGCGGGCGCCGCTCGCGGCGGCCATCTGGGCTCTCGGCTGGCTCTGGACCTGGCCTCCGTACCGGCTGACCGGAGCATTGGCACAGCGGCTCGCGCCGGATCGAGATACGGTGGCCACCTTCAAGGCGGCCATCGGCATCGTGCTGTTTGCCCTATGGATTGGGCTGACGGCCCTCCTGGTGGGGCGAAGCGCCGGCCCACTCTACGGCTGGCTGGCGCTCCCGGCGGGCACGGCACTCGCCTTCCTTACGCTGCGGCTGGAGGAGGCCCGCCAGACGACCCGGGCCGCGGAGCAGGCGACGCAGTGGCGCACGCGGAAGTCCGAAACGGTGGCGGCGTTGCAGGAGGAGCAGCGATCGCTGGCGGGAGACCTGGAAGCGGTGATCGATCGGCTGGAGTAATGCAGTGCCCGAGGTGGGAGTCGAACCCACACGGGGTTGCCCCCGGCGGATTTTGAGTCCGCTGCGTCTGCCATTCCGCCACTCGGGCTGGGGGACGGAGTATCGTCCCCTCGATGACGGAACGCAAGCTCGGTCAGGGCGCGGCGCACGCCGCCCTGGCATAGGGAAACTCGATGGTCCGGGTCGAGGATCCGGCCGGGCCGGAGATCCACGCGACGACCGAATCGGCGGAGGCCCGACGGTAGCCGACCCGCTGGGGGAAGTCATGCGCCGGGTTTTCGAAGACGATCTCCGCGCCGGTGGGGGCCGAGCGACTGGTGAACGTCGCCACCGCCTGTCCCGAGGGGTGGGCCTCGTAGGTGGCGCCATCGGCGGTGTAGCGCAGAACCATGAGTTCGTACTCGACCGTCTTCCCGCCCCGTACCGTGCGGCTGCTGCCGAGCATCACGCCGCCCAGGGGACGGAGCCACTGCTCGTCCACCACCGAACCGCCCCGGCTCAGGCGCCAGCAGCCGGCGAGCCATTCGAGCGGCTCCGCAGCCGGCATCCAGGGTCGGTCGACGACGACGGGAACGAGGGCCAGCAACAGCAGGGCAATGGCGCGCACCGGAGTGTCTCCGTGGAAGGGTCCCGCATGATATCGCCACTGGCCGATCGGGCGCTTGTATGAATGCGACCTCCAGCCTGGAGTATTTTGAACATCGCCCGCTGAGCCCACTCGACAAGCGGGTGCGGTGTATCTGGGCATTGCGGGCCGCGGCCGATTCCCGCGCCGGCTTCGAGCCCGTCTTCCCCGACGGCTGTCCCGAGTTGGTCCTCAATCTTGCCGAGCCATTCCAGCGCTGGCGGGATGGCGTGATCGAGCGCCAGCGCCCCGCGCTGCTGGTGGGACAGCTCCTCGAACCGATCCGTCTCCGCCCCACCGGCCTGACCGACATCGTCGGCATCCGATTCCACCCTTGGGGACTGTCGGGTCTGCGGGGAGTTTCGCCCCGGGAGCTGGTCGGCGAAGCCATCCCAGTCGACGCGGCGGGCCTCGGCCTGCCGCCGGATCTGGCAGATCGCCTGGTCGACACCTCGAATCTCAGACTCAGGTGTCAGGTGGTGGAGCAGGCCCTGCTTGCGGCCGGACTCGGGGACGAGTCCGCTCCACCACCCGGGGCTGTCATGGCGCTCGCCGTGGGGAGAGCCCGGTCGGTGTCTCGCGCCGCCGCCGCCGCCGGCGTCTCTTCCCGTCACCTTGAACGGCTCTGCGCCCGGTGGGTGGGCCTGGCCCCCCATGACCTGATCCGGCTCGCCCGGTTCCAGCGGGCCCTGCACCGGCTGCGCGACCAGGCGGGGCGGACCCTGACCTGGATTGCCCACGACAGCGGGTTTGCCGATCAAGCTCATTTCAGTCGGGACTTCACTCGCTTCGCGGGGACCACCCCCTCGGCCTTCCGGGCATCGATGGCGGCCCTGACGGCCGTCTTCATCGCTGACCGTGAGGGGGACGCTGCCGCTGGCGACCTGGCTGACTAACTTTGCACCATGGCAACCCGCTCCCAGCCCTCCGGGCTGCATCCCTGGCACGATATCCCCACCGGACGCGAGCCACCGACGGTGGTCAACGCGATCATCGAGATCCCCACCAACGAGCGGAACAAGTTCGAGCTCGACAAGGATCTCGGGATCTTCCGCCTCGACCGGGTCCTGCACAGCGCGGTGCATTACCCGGGGGACTACGGCTTCCTGCCGCGGACCCTGGGCGATGATGGCGACCCGCTCGACGTGCTGGTGCTCATGACCATCCCGGTCTTCACCGGGTGCCTGGTCGAGTGCCGCCCCATCGGGCTCTTTCACCTGATCGACCGGGGCAAGGCCGACGAGAAAGTCCTGGCGGTACCCCTGGGCGACCCCTACTCCGAGGGAATCCACGAGCTGTCGGACATTCCCCAACACACGCTCAAGGAGGTCGAGCACTTCTTTCAGGTCTACAAGGACCTGGAAGGAGTAACCACGCGGACCCGGGGGTTCGAGGGTGCGGCGGAAGCGCGGGAGGCGATCACCCACGCGATGGGGCTCTACCGGAAGAAATTCGGAAAGAAGAAGCGCTGAGCCTATTCCAGTGACTTGGGCGGGCCGAGAATCTCCCGCCAGACAAAGGCCTGCCGGAGCTGCTGGGTGGTGAGGATGGGTTTTCGAGTCTGCGGCTCCTCGCCCTGCCGGAGCTGCTCGTGGAATCTGCGGTGGTCCTGGGCCGAGAACTCGCGGTTGCGCGCCTCGGCCTGCTGGATCCGGCGCTGAACGAGTTCCTCCGCCCCTTCATCCTGATCGAACTCGACCCGCGGGCGTTGACGGGCCTCATCGAGATTCTCCAGCCGCCCCGCTACTTCGAGCGACCCCGACTCCAACGACTCCCGCTCTTCCATTTCCTCCGCCGACGGCAACCGGGTCCGGCTGTGGCGGCCGAGGGGTCCGCGCTCGTCCTGGACGTCCTTGGGACGTCCCGGGCGATCGGCGCTGGGGAGCTGGCGGGGTCGCTTGCCGGAGGCCTTGGGGCGGGACGGCGGGGCAGAAAACCGGGGACGCTCGGTGTGAGGTGCCGGGGCCGGAAGGGGCGGGGCTGACCGCTTCTCGGCCTCATGCTTGACCCGTTCGATTTCCCGCAGCACCGCCTCCAGCGAGAAGCCCTCCTGCTGCGTCCCGTCCGGCACCCTGCCCGGCTCGGGCGGCGGCAGCGGCCGGGCGGCACCGGTACCTCGCTTCTTCCCGGCCTTGCCGATCAGGTTGAGGAGGAAGTAGATCACCGCGAGGGCGATCAGCCCCTCGAAGCTTGCGGCCGAGCGGACACCTTCCATCTCAGCCGCTCTGCCCGGTCGAGGTCTCGGTCTGTCCCGCGATCGCCTGCCGCATGCCGGTGTCGGCCTGCAGATTCCGGTAGCGCTGGAAGTCCATCACCCCGAGGTTGCCACTGCGGAACGCGTCGGCGATGGCCAACGGAATCTGGGCCTCCGCCGCGATGACCTGGGCGCGCTGCTTCTGGGCCTCGGCCTTGTACTCTTGCTCCATGGCGACGGCGAGCGCGCGGCGCTCCTCCGCCTTAGCCTGGGCAATCCGCTTGTCCGCCTCGGCCTGGTCGGTCTGCAGCTCGGCTCCGATGTTCTTGCCCACGTCGACGTCCGCGATATCGATGGAGAGGATCTCGAAGGCGGTGCCGGCATCGAGGCCCTTCGCCAGGACGGTCTTGGAGATCATGTCGGGGTTTTCCAGCACCGCCTTGTGACTCGCCGCGGAGCCGATGGTACTCACGATCCCCTCGCCGACCCGGGCGAGGATGGTCTCTTCGCCGGCGCCGCCGACCAGCCGGTTGATGTTGGCCCGCACCGTTACGCGCGCCAGCGCCAGCAGCTGAATCCCGTCCTTGGCCATGGCCGCCACCTTGGGGGTGGTGATGACCTTGGGATTCACGCTCACCTGCACTGCCTCGAACACGTCCCGGCCGGCCAGGTCGATCGCGGCTGCTTGCTTGAAGTTGAGGGCGATGTTGGCCTTGTCGGCCGAGATGAGGGAGTTCACCACCCGGCTCACGTTGCCGCCGGAGAGGTAGTGCGACTCCAGCTCCTGCAACCCGACCTGGGCCAGCCCCGCCTTGTGGGCGTTGATGAGCGGCAGGACGATGTCGGACGGGTTCACCTTCCGGAACCGCATGCCGAACAGGGTCAGGAAGGACACCCGCACCCCGGAAGTCCAGGCCTGGATCCAGAGACCCAGCGGGATGAACCGGACGACGATGGCCAAGAAGATGAACGCGATGAAGAACAGCGCGATCAACAGGCCTGGGGCGATGCTCGAAATATCGTCCACGGAGAGCGACCCTCGCGTTGAAGTTAGGACTTCCGGACTTCCCGCACGACGTGCCGGTACCCTTCGGCCCGCACGATTTCGATCGAGCTGGCGGCGCTGATGTACTCCCCCTCCGTCACCACGTCGATTCGTTCCCCGTCGACATGGGCGACCCCGGCGGGGCGGAGATCGCTGAGAGCCACGCCCTGTTTCCCGACCAGGTCGCCGCGGGGCAGCGCCGAAACGTAGCCTTCGGCGCTGAGGGACGACTCCTGGTGGATCAGGCCCCGGAATCGCCGACTGTTGGGGAGGTGACGGAACCAGGCGAACGCCACCGCCAGGGTGATGAACACACTCGCCCCCAGCACCGCCAGCGCCTGCACCACATCGCCGCCGGTGGGGAAACTCCCGAGCATCGCCAGGACCACCGCGGCGCCGATCAGGAAGGCCCCGAGGATGCCGGCGATACCGAATCCCGGAAGGAGGAAGACTTCGATCGCCACCGCCACGAAGCCGAGGCCCAGCAGAATGATCTCTTCCATGCCTGCCAGTCCGAGAATGAGACTCGATCCGAAGAAGAGGCCCAGCGAGCCGATGCCCACCAGCAGGCCGAGACCGTGGGTGCCCGCCTTGATCTCGGCCATGAGCGCCAGGATGCCGAGGGAGAGCAGCAGCGGGGAAACCACCGGGCTGGTCAGGAACCGCACCAGGTTCTCCGCCCAGTTGATCTCCAGCGCCTGTACCGTGGCGCCGGCGGCGCCGACCCGGGCCAGTAACTCCCCTTCGGTCTCCACCTGGGCCTTGGCGTAGCCGACCCTGAGCGCCTCGACGGTACTCAGGGTGACCAGTCGACCCGGCTCCGCCAGTCCCGGAACCCCAAGGTTTTCGTCGACCATGGCCTCCGCGATGCGGGGATCGAGGCCCCGGGCTTCGGCCAGCGTCCGGAACTCCGCCCGCATGGCGCTCACGTACTTCTCGGGGGCTTTGGTGCCCTGCCCGTCCACCGGCGTGGCCGCGCCGAGCACCGCGCCCTCCCGCATGTAGATCCCGTTGGTGGCGAGCGCGATCAGGGCCCCGGCGCTGTAGGCGCGGGGATTCACGAAGGCATAGACCGGAACCTTCGAGCCCCGGATGGCGTCCGCGATCCGCTCCGCCGCGTCCACCCGGCCACCGGGAGTATCGATGTCGAGGTAAATGGCCACCGCGCCCCGGGTGTTGGCTTCCCGGATGCCACGGGCGATGTAGGGAGCCAACCCGTTTTCGATGGTGCCCTGCACGTCCAGGCGATAGACCACCGCCTGCGACTGCGCGCCGAGGGACCCGGCACCGAGCAGCGCCAGGGCGACCGCGATCCGTCCAGCGAAACGCATTGTCAGCGCCTTCCAGGAGACGGATCGGAAGCTAGTGGGGCGTCGGCTCCGGGGGTATGGCCAGCCGTGGGCCCCGGACTACGGCTGGCCGTTGCGCAACCCCCGGCGCTGCGCCCGGTTCTCCTGCGCCTCGCGCACCCGGTCCAGCAGCCGCTCGCGGAGAATCAGGAACTGGGCCCGCTGCACCGGATCCAGAAACGTCGACAGGTCCTTCACCTCCGAGCGGTAGGTCTCGACGTAGCGCACCTTGTTGTCGAGCAGCTGGTCGGTGAGACGCGCCACCGTTTCCTTATTGGCGGCCACCCCGGGGCGGAGCTCCCCCGCCAGCGCCTGCCGGAGTCGCCGTTCCTCGGCCTCGAGGGCCCGCCGTTTGACGAAATAGGTCCCGACCGTCTCCCGCAGCTTGAGCGACTGCTGATCCGTGAGGCCCAGCTCCTCCTGAACCCGGGCGGTGAAACGGTCCTCGATGGCCCGGCGGAGCGCGCCGGCGCGGCCGGGGTCCTCCCCCTCGTCCTGCGCCGAGAGCGGTACAGTCCCCACGAGACAGAGTCCCAGGGCCAACCAGGTGCGGAGCCGCATCGTCATCCCTCCAGCGAGCGCAGCACGCGCTCGAGTTGTGAATCGTCCAGATCGCCGAACGAGGGCGTGAGTCCCGGCGCCACCTCGCCCATGGGTGAGTCCAACCCCTCGAGCACCGACTCGAGTTCGCTCGACTCGAGCGATTCCAGCTCGGCCAGCGGCAGGTGCAGGCCCACCTGGATCGGGGCCGGTCCGCCGGAGTCCACTCCCGTCGCCAGTTCCGGACGGGCCGTCGGACCCTCGATCGCCACGACCAGGACGATCGCCGCCGCGGCCGCGAGACCGACCAGGCCGGCCCCCCGCCGCCAGCGATCGAGGCGGCCGCGGCGTTTCACTTCGCCGAGGACACCGGGGGCGAGGCGGGCCGTATCGAGATTCGCCGCCGCCCGGGTCCCGAGTCGCGCGGTCGACTGCACCAGCCGCCACTCCGCCGCGCACTCGGCACACTCGACGAGGTGCCTCGCCTCGAGGGCCGAGAGTTCGACCCGGCCGTGCGCCACCAGCGGCAGCTTGTCGGTCAGCGTCGCGCAGAGATCGAGCGTCATGCCACCAGCTCCTTCAGCCGTTTGACCGCATGGTGATAGTGCACCCGCGCGGAGCCCGCGGTCGTATCGAGCGTTCGGGCGATCTCCTCGTAGTCCATTCCCTGCTGGGCCCGGAGCAGGAAGACCTCGCGCTGCAGCCTCGGCAGCTTCCGCAGTCCATCCTGGAGCCGCCGCTCCGCCTCGCTGGCGTCGAGCGACGCGGCCGGGTCGTCATGGGCCGGGAGATCGGTGTCTTCCAGCGGTACCAGCGTCCGGCCCCGATGCCTGCGGAACTGATCCTTGAGCAGGTTGCTCGCAATCGACAGCAACCAGCTTCGAAACGCAGCCTCCCCGCGCCAGCCGTCGAGCGCCCGGAACGCCCGAATGAACGTCTCCTGGACCAGGTCGTCCAGATCGCCCCCATCCGCCCCTGCCCCACAAAGAAACCGGCCCAGGGTGGCCGTGTGCCGGTTCACCAGCACCGTCGCCGCCCGCTCGTCCCCGCCCCGGAAGGCGCGGACGAGGTCGGCATCCGCCGGAGCGGAAGGTGGGGTGTCTGCCGGCCCGGTCATGGACACAAGGGAGACGGGAAGGCCCAAAAGTTGTTAAGTTGGCTGCCCAACGGAGGATGGCCGGGTCCCTCGCGGCCCGCAAGCCGAGCCGCCTGGAGGGTGGCTATCTTCCTCTCCCCCAATACCCAAGACCACAATCCCGTGCCTGAAGTCGTCATTACCGCCGCGGTTCGTACCCCCATTGCCCGGGCGGCCGGGGCGCTGGCCGATGTCCGGCCGGACGACCTCGCCGCCCACGCCATCCGAGGCCTGGTGGACCGCTCCAGCCTCCCTGTCGAGCGGGTGGAAGATGTGATTTTCGGCTGCTCCAATCAGGCGGGCGAGGACAACCGTAACGTGGCCCGGATGGCGGCACTCCTGGCCGGGCTCCCGGTCGAGGTGCCGGGCCAGACGATCAACCGTCTCTGCGGCTCGGGACTTCAGGCCGTCGTCAGCGCCAGTCAGGCCATCCGGGCCGGCGAGGGCGACCTGTTCATCGCCGGCGGGGTCGAGAGCATGACCCGGGCACCGTACGTGATGCTCAAGAGCGGGAGCGCCTGGAGCCGGACCCCGCCTCCCATGGCCGACACCACCGTCGGCTGGCGCTTCGTGAATCCGGCGATGCGGAAGGACTGGACCATCTCACTCGGCGAGACCGCCGAACAGGTGGCCCGGCAGTATGGCATCTCCCGACGGGAGCAGGATGAGTTCTCGGTCGAGAGCCAGCGACGGGCGCAGGAGGCCCTGGCGAAGCGGGTCTTCACCGACGAGCTCGTCAGCGTCACCGTGTCGGACGGGGCGGGCGGCCAGGCGTCCTTTGCCACCGACGAACATCCCCGGGCCGGTGTCACGGTGGAATCACTGGCCAGGATGAAGCCAGCGTTCCTCAAGGGTGGGACGGTGACCGCGGGGAGCGCCAGCGGGATCAACGACGGTTCCGCCGCCCTCGCGGTGATGAGCCGGGAGGCGGCGCGAAGCCTGGGCGCCGCGCCCCTCGCGCGGATTGTCGCCAGCGCGGTGGCCGGGGTCGATCCCTCGGTCATGGGCCTGGGGCCGATCCCCGCGACCCGGAAGGTGCTCACCCGCGCGGGCCTCACGGTCGCCGACCTCGATCTCGTCGAGCTCAACGAGGCTTTCGCCGCCCAGGCGATCGCCTGCGTGCGAGAACTGGGCCTCGATTCGTCCAAGGTGAACGTGTACGGCGGGGCCATCGCGCTGGGGCATCCGCTGGGCGCCAGCGGGGCGCGCATTCTCACCACCCTGGTGCACGCCCTTCGGCGCACCGGCGGGCGTTACGGCCTGGCGACCATGTGCATCGGAGTGGGACAGGGGATCGCGATGATCGTCGAGCGGGTCGACTGAAGCGATGAGCCCACGGGTCATCGCCCACCGGGGCGCCTCGGGCCACGCCTACGAGAACTCCCCGGCCGCCTTTCGCCGCGCGATCGAACTCGGTGCCGATGGGGTCGAGCTGGACATTCACGCGACCGCCGACGGTGCGCTCCTGGTGCACCACGACCCCGAGGTCAAGGGGATGGGCCGGATCGACGCGCTCCCCCGGAGCGCCTTCCAGGGATACCGGCTTCCCAACGGCGAGCCGATTCCCACACTCGCCGAGGCGCTGGCACTGCTGGCCGGCCTCGCCGTATGGGTCGAAGTGAAGACCCTCCCGCCCGACTGCGATTCGCTGCTGCTCCAGGCCCTGGATGCCGGGCCGACGCCGGAACGCTACGCCGTCCATGGCTTCGACCATCGCATCGTGGAACGTCTGGGGGAACGGCGGCCGGGTCTGCGCCGCGGTGTCCTGCTCGCCTCGTACCTGCTCGACACGTTGAGCGTGCTTCGCACCGCCGGCGCCGACACCCTCTGGATGGAGACCCATCTCATCGATCAGCCACTCGTCGACCTGGTGCATTCCGCCGGCGGCAAGGTGATCGCCTGGACCGCGAACGACGACTACGAGATTCGCCGGCTGATCCGGCTCAGCGTGGACGGTATCTGCGGCAACTACCCCGACCGGATCAGGTCCGCCCTATGACCGTGCCTTCCCCGCGGCGGCCCGGCCGCCGTTCGTCCGCCGCTGCCCTGTCATTCCTTCTCCTGCTGTTGCCCACGATCCTCCCGGCGCAGGCGGTGGGGAGAATCGCGGTCGAGCGTTTCACGCTGGACAACGGCCTCGACGTGCTCCTGGCGCCCGACCGCAGCACCCAGGTGGTCGCCGTCAACGTCTGGTACTTCACCGGCTCCCGCGACGAGCCGCCGGCCAAGGCCGGTCTGGCGCGCCTGTTCGACCAGCTGATGTTCGGTGGCAGCGCCAATGTCCCGGCGGGAGCCCACGCCGCCCTGATCGAACAGGGGGGCGGCCGCCTGGAGGGTTCGGTCGAAGAGGACGTAGCCCGCTTCTCCGAAACCGTGCCATCCAACCGGCTCAATCAGGCGCTGTGGCTCGAGGCCGACCGGATGCGGGGGATCGTCATCAACGACACCACCGTGGGCCGGAGCCGGGCCGCCGCCCTGGTGGAGCTCCGCGACCGATTGGGCGAGCCCTACACCCCGATCGTGGTGGAGACCGTGGCGTCGCTGTACGACTCGACCGCCTGTCCCGGCTACACCCATCCGTCCATGGGGCGACCCGCGTCACTCGGCGCCATCGGCACGAAGGACGTTGCCGATTTCCTCAACCAGCGATTCCGGCCCGGCGCCGCGCGGCTGGTGGTCGCCGGCGATTTCGAGCCGGCCGCGGCACGGCAGATCATCACCAGTTACTTCGGACCGATAGGTCGGGGCCCACAACCCCAACCCGTCGCCTGCTCCGCCAAAGCGGCCCCGGGTTCCGCCCGTCGGAGCGTCACCGATCGCCTGGCGGCCCGGCCCGCCGCCGCCGTCTTCTACCGGATTCCGGCCCACGACCATGCCGACACTCCGGCCCTCGAGCTCCTCGGCGTGATCCTGGGGCAGGGCTCGCGGAGCCGGCTCAACCAGCATCTGGTCCGTGACCTGGCGGCGGCCTCGGCCATCCAGGCAGGCGTCCTGGGGGTCCGCCAGGGGCCGGGAGCGTTCGGTCTATTCGCCGTCGCGGCCGAGGGAGTCACCGGCGACTCCCTGGCGGCGCTCCTCGCCGGGGACGCCGCGTGGGCCACCGGGAACGGGCTCACCCAGGAGGACCTCGACCGGGCGCGCACCGTGTACGTGGCCACCGCGGTGAGCCGGCGGGAGCGCCCAGAGGATGTCGCCGAGGCGGTCCAGCATGCGGCGTTCTACCACGCATCGGCGGAGGCGGTGAACAGTGAGATCGATCGGGTGATGGCCGTGACGTTGGCCGAGCTCCGTCGGGCCGCGGCTACCTGGCTCGCACCCCCAAACGCCGTCACCGTGGTCATTGCGCCGGGAGCCGCCTCATGAGACAGGTCATCCCGCCGGCGCTGCTCCTGGCCCTGGCCGCTCCGCTCGCCGCCCAGTTCCCCGCCGAGCCCCCCCCGCCCGGACCGATCGCGACCTTCGTGTTACCGGCCACCCGGGAAGTCGTGTTGCCCAATGGGCTGCGCCTGGTGGTGGTGGAGCAGCCGCGCCAACCGGTGCTCTCGGTGACTCTGATGACCCCGGCCGGGTCCGCCTTCGACCCACCAGACAAGGAGGGCACCTCCGACCTGCTGGCGCGGCTTCTCACTCGCGGCGCGGGCGGCCGGACGGCGGCCCAATTCGCCGCCGCAATCGAGGCAATCGGCGGCAGCCTGGGGGCGGTGTCCGACCCCGACGCGCTCAGTATCCAGGCCGACGTACTGTCGCCGCACGCCGGGACCACGCTGGACCTCATCGCCGACATCGTGCTGCGGCCGGCCCTCGACACGGCGGAACTGCGGGTGGCGCAGGAGGTGATCCTGGCGACACTCACCACCGAGCCGGGTGACGGCGGGGCCCTCGCGGGACGGGTCTTCCTGGTGGGCGCCTACCGGCAACATCCCTACGCCCGGCGGCCGCTTCCGGCCAGCGTCGCCCGAATCACCCGCGCCGACCTCGAAAGTTACCGGGTCGCACGCATGCGCCCGGCGGGCTCGGTGCTGGTCCTGGCCGGGAACATCACCCTCGCCGAAGCTCAGCGGCTGGTTACCAAGGCCTTCGGCGGGTGGAAAGGGCTCCGGCCCGCGCCACTCGGTGCCATAGTCCCCACGCCCGTGGCCCCGACGATCTACCTGGTGCACCGCGGCGGGGCCCAGACCGCGCACATCATGGTCGGCAACACCACCTTCGCGGGGACCGACACGGCCTACTATGCCGCGGCGGTGCTGAGCCGGATCCTGGGCGACGGCGGCGCGTCGCGGCTCAACCGCGCACTCAACCTCCAGCGCGGCTGGAGTCTCTCGACCGGGTCGGCCTTTCAGCGCACCGCCGGGCTGGGGCTGTTCCAGGCCAGCGCGGAGGTTCCGACCCACGTGGCCGACTCTACGTTGCGGGAGGTCCTGAGCCAACTCGGCCGGCTCCGCACCGAACTGGTGCCGGCGCGGGAACTGGAGCGTGCCCGGGAAGGACTGTCGGGCGGGTTTCCCCTCCGCCTGCAGACCATGTCGCAGCTCGCCGCCGCGGTAGCCCAGGCCCGGACCTTCGGTGTCCCGGCCACGTACATCCCGACCTATCGTGCCCGGATCGACAGGGTGAGCGCCGCGACGGTCCGGAGCCTCGCGCGGCGGGTGTTCGATCCCGCTCGCCTGACGATCGTCGTGGCCGGTGACGCGTCGCGACTCTACCCGGTCCTCAAGGGGCTGGGGACCGTCCGGCTGTTCGCGCCCAACGGGCGGCCGCTGACCGAGCAGGACATCACGCCCACGCCGGGCACCCTCACTTTCGAGGTGCACCGCCTGGCGCCGCGGATCGACTCGCTGGTGATCATGGCGCAGGGGCAGCCGGTGGGGATCCAGGTTGCGGAGATCGCCCGGGGAGGCGACAGTCTGGTCTACACCGAGCGCACCACCCTGGGGCCCCAGCTCAATCAGAGCACCCGGCTGGTCTTCGATTCGACCGGCCGGATGCGCCGGCTGGACCAGACGGGCAAGGTCCGGGGCCAGGACACCAGGATCGGGCTGAGCTACGGCGGCGGCCGGGTGAAGGGGCAGGCCCAGGTGCTCGATTCGCTCGGGCGACCACGGACCATTACGGTGGATACCGCGGTGACGGCGACGATCGTCGACGACAACGCCCTGGTCGCCCTCCTCCCCACCCTGCCCTGGGCCCTCAACACCCGCTGGATCATTCCGGTTTTCGGCTCGGGGGAGAATCGGGTGCGGGACGTCCGGCTCACCGTCGCCGACATCGAACAGGTCCGCACTCCGGCCGGCGACTTCGAGGCCTACCGAGCCGACCTGGACGGCGCGAGCCAGTCGGCGTCCTTCTACGTGACGACCCAGGCACCCCACCGGCTGGTGCGGGTGAGCCTGACGGGATCGCCCATCGAGTTTCTCGTCATCAACCGGCAGTAGAGTCGGCTCACTCCCTCACGACGGAGCCTTCCCATGCGAGCGCCGCGCTGGTCCCTGTTGATTCTCGCCGGCCTGGCGGGCTGCACCGCCGGCCAGCCGTCGCCCGCCACCGCGCCGGCGCCGGTCGCGGCGAGCGGAGGCAGCGATCGGAGCTGGAGTCGGGCGCAGTATCCCTCCACCTATCAGCGGCATCCGAACGCTCCGGTCTTCATCCGCAATGCCACGATCATGACGGCCGCGGGCCCGGAACTCCCCGGCGCGGCCATTCTCCTGCGGGAGGGGAAGATCGTGGCGCTGGGCGCCAACCTCACCCCGCCGCCCGACGCGACCGTGATCGATGGCACCGGGAAGTTCGTCACCCCCGGCCTCATCGACACCCACAGCCATATCGGGGTGTACTCGGCCCCGGGCACCTTCGCGGAGAGTGACGGCAACGAAGCCACCAGCCCCGTGACGGCGCAGGTCTGGGCCGAACACAGCTTCTGGCCCCAGGACCCGCAGATCCCGCTCGCGATCGCCGGCGGAGTCACCGTGCTCCAGGCGCTGCCGGGATCGGCCAATCTCATCGGCGGGCGCTCCGCGACCCTGCGGCTGGTGCCGGCCCGTACGGTGCAGGAACTGAAGTTCCCCGGCGCGGCGTCCGGGATGAAAATGGCCTGCGGCGAGA
>CAZXRC010000002.1:147398-215009 GCA_964642475.1 uncultured Gemmatimonadaceae bacterium
CGCAACCGCGGACCGTCCACCCGGATGGGCAATATGGCGGGGTATCGCGGGGCGTTCATCCGGGCCGAACAGTACCGGGAGAAGTGGGACGCGTGGCTCAAGGACCGCAAAGGGACCCCACCCGATCGCGATCTCGAGCTCGAGACCCTGGCCGACGTCTTGCGCGGGAAGATCCTGGTGCACAATCACTGCTACCGGGCCGACGAGATGGCCCAGATGCTGGACCTGGCCCGGGAGTTCGGATTCAAGATCCGCTCCTTCCATCACGTGGTCGAGGGCTACAAGGTGGCCGACCTCCTGGCGCGGGATGGGACCGCCGCGTCGGTGTGGAGCGACTGGTGCTGCTTCAAGATGGAAGCGTACGACGCGGTCCCCCAGAATGCCGCGCTGATCCAGCAGGCGGGGGCCCGCGCGATCATCCACTCGGACGACCCCATCGGCATCCAGCGCCTCAACCAGGACGCCGCCAAGGCGATGTACGCCGGCCAGCAGGCGGGACTCGCCGTGACCCGGGAGCAGGCCATCCGCTGGATCACCGCCAACCCCGCCTGGGCCCTCGGCATCGATTCGGTGACGGGGACCCTCGAGCCGGGGAAAGCGGCCGACGTGGTGCTCTGGTCGGGCGATCCCTTCTCCATCTACAGCAAGGCGGAGCTGGTGTTCAACGAGGGATGGCTGGTCTTCGACCGCAAGGATCCCCGGCATCAGCCGGCGACCGATTTCAACCTGGGAATCACCGAGCCGGGGGTGGGCCGATGAGGCGGACTTGGGGACGGGCGGTCAGCCGGTTGGCGCCGGCGTGGAGAGGGATGCGGACGATCGCGGGGGCCACGGTCGTGCCATTGCTGTTCAGCGCCTGGCCGTCTGACCGACTGACCGCCCAGACGATCGCGATCACCAACGCCACGGTCCATCCCGTCTCCGGGCCCAGGCTCGAGCATGCCACGGTGGTGATCCAGGACGGTCGGATCGCGGCGGTGGGCGCCAGCGTGACCATTCCCGCCGGGGCGACCCGGATCGACGGCACCGGCAAGATCGTGACGCCGGGGCTGGTGCATGCCCGGACCACGTTGGGACTGAGTGACGTCGGCTCGATCGACGCCACCAACGAGTCGGGGCACGAGGGAGACGTCAACGCCGCATTCACGGTTACGGAAGGGATCGATCCCGCCACGCCGCTGATCGCCATCGCCCGCCTGGAAGGGGTGACCACCGCCCTCACGGTGCCGACCAGCGGCCTGGTGCAGGGCCAGGCGGCGCTCATCGGGCTCGCCGGTGACCGGATCGAAGCCCTGGTGCGGAAGTCGCCGGCGGCGCTGGTGATCGACCTGAGCGAAGACACCAAGAGCGCGGGGGGCGGGAGCCGCGCGGGGGTGCTGCAGCGGCTCAGACAGCTCTTCCTCGACGCCCAGGAGTACGATCGTCGCAAGGCGGAATATCGGAAGAACGCCATTCAACAGCTCTCCGCTCCGGCGGCCGATCTGGAAGCGCTGGGCCCGGCGCTCAGGGGGGAGGAACCGGTTCTCGCCCGGGCCAACCGGGAAAGCGACATCGCCAGCGCGCTCCGTCTGGCTCGCGAATTCCGCCTGCGGTTGGTGATCCTCGGCGGGATCGACGGCTGGAAGGTGACACCCGCCCTGGTGGCCCAGAAGGTGCCGGTGATCATCAATCCGATCAACAACATTCCCACCTTCGACGGGCTGGGGGCGCGCTTCGACGCCCCGGCGCTGATGGCACAGGCCGGGGTCCCGGTGGTGATCATCGAAGGAGAGAGTGGCGGTC
Source organism: uncultured Gemmatimonadaceae bacterium (assembly GCA_964642475.1). Lineage (GTDB taxonomy): Bacteria > Gemmatimonadota > Gemmatimonadetes > Gemmatimonadales > GWC2-71-9 > JADJOM01. The sequence continues at coordinate 149,181 of CAZXRC010000002.1, forward strand.
CCCGCAATCTCCGCTGGGCCGCGGGCCACGCAGTGCGCTTCGGGCTACCCTGGGAGGCGGCGCTCGCCGCCGTCACCCTCAATCCGGCTCGGGCACTCGGCGTCGAGGACCGCTACGGCTCGCTCGAGCCCGGGAAGGTCGCTGATGTGGTGGTCTGGTCGGGCGACCCGCTCGACTATGCGAGCCGAGCGGAGCACGTGTTCATCGGAGGAGTGGAGATGCCGCGCACCAGCCGACAGACCGAGCTGCTGGAGCGATATCGGACGTTGCCGCCGAAGTACTAGGGCCGTTGGCCGTTGGCCATTGGTCGTTGGCCGTTGGTAAGTGCCGACGGCCAATGGCCAACTGCCTACTTCACGACCTCCGCCTCCCCCGTCTCCACCCCGGCCGGCGCCGGTGCCTCGCTCACAGTCACGGCCTCGCCCTTGGCGGCGGACATCTCCCGGTCAACCTTGGCGATGGAGGCATCGAGCGTGTCCATCCGGACCATCCAGGCATCGATCTCAAGCGAATCGACCACCGTGCCGCGGTCGCGACGGTGAACCAGGTAGCCCAGCTTCCTGGCCGCCTCGTCCCGTTCCCGCGCCAGCCGAAAACGCTCGATTTGGAGCCGGCCCTCGTCCAGGGCCTGTTGCGCCCGCTTGCCGAAGGTCTCGAGTTCGCTGTTGAGCCGATCCAGGATCCCCGCCATGTGCCCCTCGGAGTTGAGTGCTGGGACAATCTAACGGCTTGGCGGCGGGGCGTGTTTCAGGTTGGGCCGTTGGCTGGTTGGCGCGTCAGCCGCAGGGCACTGGCTGCACCCGGGAAAGCAAAACCCTCCGCGATCAGGCGCGGAGGGCAGCTTCACACGGGGTCAGCGAGCGGCTAACGGCCAACGGCCGGATACACCGAGACCTTCATCCGCTTCTTGTCCTTGTGCTCGAACTTCACCACGCCATCGACCGTCGCGAAGATGGTGTGGTCGGTGCCCAGCCCGACACCCTTGCCGGGATGGAACTTGGTGCCGCGCTGGCGGACGATGATGTTGCCGGCGATGACCTGCTCCCCGCCGTAGCGCTTTACCCCCAGAAACTGGGGATTGGAATCGCGGCCGTTGCGGCTGGAGCCGACGCCCTTCTTATGTGCCATGGTATCCTCAGCCGACCGTAACGTCGGTAATGCGGACTTCGGTGTACTTCTGCCGATGCCCGGTCTTCCGGCGATAGTTCTTCCGCCGCTTGAACTTCCAGACGTAGATCTTGACGCCCTTGGCCAGGCCGACCACTTCGGCGGTGACCTTGGCGCCCTTTACCAGCGGCGTGCCGGCGGAGACGCTGGTGCCATCCGAGGCGAGCAGCACCTCGTCGAACGTGAGGGTGCTGCCGGGCTCCGCGTCATCGATGAGCGGAATCTGGAGCGTGGTGCCCTTCTCGGCGCGGAACTGCTTCCCCGCGGTGCGGAAGATCGCGTACATGGACAGGCTCGTGGTCGAAAATGCCGGACTTCAAGAGCCCGTAAGTCTAGCGGGGGGATGGGTTTCTGGCAAGGGTAGGGAATCGATGGTCAGGAGTCATCGGTCGTGTCGGTATCCCGCGACCCATGCCCCCTCAAGCCACCGCGTAAAGTTCGGTAACGTCCCTGCCCCCCGGCCGACTCATGAGCCGGAACTCGTCCAGCCGCATCATCGGGTCATCCCGAAGCTCCAGCTCCAGGCCGGTGGCCTTACCCAGCGTGGGGATAAGCTTCGGCTCCTCCTCCAGAAGGTACAGCGCCACCTCGGGATGGAGCCGGACCGAGAGCTGCCGCTCCCGCCGTTCCCGCCCGGCCCGCTTGAGTGAACGCTCCAACCGCCGGGCCACGACCTCGGGGGTAAAGACCCGGCCGGTGCCGCTGCAGGCGGGACATTCGGTGGTCATCGAATGCCATAGCGAGGGGCGGACCCGCTGCCTGGTCATCTCGATCAGCCCGAGTTCCGACACGGCAAATGCCTTGGTCCGCGCCCGGTCCCGCCCCAGGTGGGTTCGGAGCTCCTGGAGGACCCGGTCGCGGTTGGCCCGGGTTTCCATGTCGATGAAATCGCACACGATGATTCCACCGATGTCGCGCAGCCGGATCTGCCGCGCGACCTCGCGCGCGGCCTCCAGGTTGGTCTTCAGGATGGTCTTCTCGGGGTCCTTCTTGCCGGTGTACCGCCCGGTATTCACATCGATCGAGACCAACGCCTCGGTCGGCTGGATGATGATGTAGCCGCCGGTGGGCAGGTCGCAGCGGGCCTTGAAGAGGTCCCGAATCTCGTTCTCGATGTCGAACTTGTCGAACAGGGGGACGGGCTCGTTGTACAGATTGACCCGGCCCACCAGTTCCGGATCGACCTGCTTGAGGTATCCCTCGATCTCGTTGAACAGCTCCTTCGAGTCGACATGCAACGCATCGACTTTGGCGCTGAAGAGATCGCGGATAATCCCGCGGGTGAGCGAGGTCTCCCGCTGCACCAGCGCCGGGGCCCGGACGAAGTTCTTCTTGCGGTTGATCTTGCGCCAGATGTTGAGGAGCGACTCGACTTCGTGCTTGAAGTGCTCCTCGGTGACGTCCTCGGCCACGGTGCGGACGATCATCCCACCCTGGTCCTTGGGGAGCATGCCGCCCACCATGTCGCGCAGCTTGGAGCGAAGCTCCTTGCTCTCGATCTTGCGGCTGACGCCGACCTTCGAGGCGAAGGGCATGTAGACCAGGAACCGCCCCGGCAGGGAAATCTGCGCCGTGACTCGGCAACCCTTGGTGCTGATCGGCTCCTTGGTGACCTGCACCAGCAGGGTCTGGCCCTTCTTGAGCAGGTCGGAGACATCCGGCAGCGCGCGACGGGACTTCACCTCCCGCTGTCGCGGCTCTCCGTTCCCCGGGCGCCCCCGCCCCTTCCCCCGCCCGCTCTCGACGTCGGGTTCGGCCTCCGCCTCCTCGAACGCCTCATCCCCCTCCTCGCCGGTCGGTTCCTCGTCCTCCTCGGGCTCGAGGAGGTCGGAGGCGTGGAGGAAGGCGGATTTTTCCAGCCCGATGTCAACGAAGGCTGCTTGGATCCCGGGAAGGACTGCCTCGACCCGGCCGAGGTAGATGTCGCCGACGATGCGGCGGTGGTCCGGCCGGTCGATGAGGAGTTCGACCAGTCGGTCGTCCTCCAGAATGGCCACGCGGGTTTCCCGCTGGCTTCCGTTGATGAGAATCTCGCGCTTCACGCGGGTGAACCTCGACCGGGCCGAGCCGGGCCCGTCTCGCCGGAGAGCGAGTCGGAGCCGGCAACCTGGTCATGAGAGTCTGGAGCCCAGGCGGGGAGCCGGGTCGGGCCATGGGCCCTTCCCGCACCCGTCGCCGGGAACGCCCCGCGGCCGGAGCGGCCGCCAGGGGCAAGGAGGGACATGCGGGTGCTGCCGGGTGCCCCCCGCTCGACGCCGGAGGATCGATCCTCTCGGCTCCGATCGGATGGCGAAGTTCCTGAACTACACGCGGGGCGACGGCCCTCGGCCGCCACCCCGCCAGACGCAGCCGGGCGTCCCGGAGTCGTCCCCCCAGAAGGAGAACCACTGCCGCCGGTGAAATCCGGACGCCCAGCCAACTCGATAGCATGGGCTAAAGATAGGAGTTACCACGGGTTAGGCAATAGGAGCAGCCGCAGGCGAACCGGAAGCAGGGGGTGCCGCCCGGGGGTTGAGCCAAAGCCCCCGGGCGGTCGTTCGCCCTCAGGCCACGACATCCCCCAGGATGTGCCGGGCAATGACGATCCGCTGGATCTCGCTGGTTCCCTCGCCGATCTCGCACACCTTGGCATCGCGCATCATCCGCTCGACCGGGTACTCGGTGGTGTAGCCGTACCCGCCGAAGATCTGCACCGCCTTGGTGGTTACCCGCATGGCCAGCTCCGAGCAGAAGAGCTTGGCCATGGCCGCTTCCTTCTTGAACGGCCTGCCGTTCTGCTTGAGCCAGGCGGCGTGGTAGAGGAGATGGGTCCCAGCCTCGATCTCGAGCGCCATGTCGGCCAGCTGGAAGTGCACCCCCTGGAAACTGCCGATGGCCTTGCCGAACTGCTTGCGGACGCCGGCGTAGCGCAGGGCCTCCTCATAGGCACCTTCCGCAATGCCAAGGGACAGGGCGGCGATTCCGATCCGGCCTCCATCGAGGGTCTTGAGGAAGTTGATGAACCCCTGTCCCGGCGCACCGAGCTGATTCTCCTTCGGGACGATCGCATCCTCGAAGATGAGCTCCCGGGTGTCGCTGGCGCGCCAGCCCATCTTGTCTTCCTTCTTGCCGGCCTTGAAGCCCTTGATGCGGGGCAGGCTGGCCTCGTGACCCACCCCCGCGGCCAGGCAGGCCTCGAGGTCGCAGCTCTCCTTGGTCAGGATGAAGCTGGTGATACCCTTGTTGCCGCTGCCGGGCGTGGTCCGGGCCGTCACCACGAAGACTTCGCCTACGCCGGCATGGGTGATGAAGACCTTGGAGCCGTTCAGCACGAAGTGATCGCCCTTGTCCACCGCGGTCGTCGCGGTGCCGCCCGCGTCGCTCCCGGCTCCAGGCTCGGTCAGCCCGAAGCCGCCCAGGACCTTCCCCGAGGCCAGCAGCGGCACGTAGCGCCGTCGCTGTTCCGGGGTGCCGAAATCGACGATGGGGGAGGTGCCGAGGTTGGTATGAGCGCTGATGGTCAGGGCATGACTGGCGTCGATCTTGGCCAGCTCATGGATGGTGATGTAGTACGACAGCTGATCCATGCCCGCGCCCCCCAACTCTTCCGGCCATGGCACGCCGAGGAGCCCGAGTTCACCCATCTTGCGAATGTTCTGCCAGGGGAAGGAGGAGGTGCGATCCAACTCGCGGGCCACGGGGGCGACTTCCTGCCGGCCGAACTCGCGGACCATCTCGCGCACTTGTTGATGCTGGTCGCTGAAGTAGAGAGAGGAATCCATGACCGTGATCGATTAGAGTGTCGGACCGGGCGTCAGGGGCTTGCCTGATCCACCCGGGCACATAAGATAGCCAGACCCCTGCCCTCCCTGCTGCCAGGGCTACGCGAACTGGAACGTGATGCCGGTTACCCTCCGGTCAAAAGTAGGAATCACCCTGGGCGGCTTCCTCCTGCTGGCGGCTGGGCCGATGCTCCTGGCCTACCGCTCGAGCACCGCGTTTCTGGCGAGCTCCACCGAAATCGTGGCCGACCAGGCAGCGGTGGCCGAGCTCCGGGCCGTCTTCTCCCTCCTCCAGGACCTCGAGAGCGGCCAGCGAGGCTTCACCCTGACCGGGGACGAGGCGTTCCTCACATTCTACGACGTGGCGCACGACCAGATCCTGCCGCGATTGCGGGCCCTCCGACCGCTCCTTTCGATCACCATCCAGGGTCCGGCCCTGGCCGACAGCCTGGAGCTCCTGGCCCAGGCGAAGGTCGATCAGATGGAGCGAGTGATCGAGGCGCGCCGCACCCGAGGGTTCGCCGCCGCCCGAGACATGGTGGCGGAAGGCAGGGGCCGGCTCCTGATGGACCAGATCCGCGGCCGGGTAGCGCTGGTCGACGCGGTGGCCCGCAGCGAACTCTCGGTGGCTCGAGATCAGGCGGCGGCGCAGCGGCGCGGCGCCTTGCTGGGTCTGCTCGTCTCCGGCGTCGCGGCCCTCGGCCTGGCGCTCGGCGCGGGGCTCCTCATCAGCCGTGACATCGCCGCTGACCGGGCCCAGCGAGAGGCGCTGCGTCATGAGGGCGCCGAGCTGAGCAGCCGCCTCGCCGGCGTCTCGGCCACGCTGGCGGCCCACGATGCCCAGCTCCGGGCAATCGTGGCCGCCGTGCCAGTGGCCCTGATCAGCGTGGATCGCAGCTGGGCGGTCACATTCTGGAGCCCGGCGGCCGAGCAGCTGTTCGGCTATCGCCCGGAGGAGGTGCTGGGTCAGCGGTTGCCGATCGTTCCGCCGGAGCGTGAGGAGGAGCACCGCCGTTTCGGGGCGGAGGTGTTCGCCGGCAAGGCCTTCACCGGTCGTGAAACCCGGCGGCGGCGTAAGGACGGCGCGGAGGTGGATGTGGCGGTCTCGACGGCCGCGCTCCGGAGCCCCGACGGGGAGATCACCGGCCTGGTCGCCGCGTACGTGGATGTCCGGTCGCAACGGCTCCTGCAGGAAGAACTCCGGCAGTCGCAGAAGATGGAAGCGCTGGGGCGGCTCGCCGGGAGCGTGGCGCACGATTTCAACAACCTGCTGACCGCCATCCTCGGCTTTGCCGACCGGACCCGCCACGGCCTGCCCGAGGGCAGCCCGCACCTCAAGGACCTCGACGAGGTCTCCGCGGCGGCCAACCGGGCGGCGGCCCTGACCCGTCAGCTTCTCACCTTCAGCCGTCCCCAGGCCGTGGCCCCACAGGTCATCGATGTGGCGGTCGTGGTCCGGGCGATGGAGCCGATGCTGCGCCGCCTGCTGGGGGAGCAGATCGACCTCCGTTGCCACCTGGCGCCCGACAGCGGCCGGGTCCTGGCCGACCAGCACCACATCGAGCAGGTTCTCCTCAACCTCTGCATCAACGCCCGGGATGCGATGCCGGGAGGCGGGCAGCTGGTGATCGAGACCGCCACCACCGTGCTGGGCGGCGCCTATCTCGCGCAGCACCCGGAACTCGCAGCCGGGGCCTACGCGATGCTGGTGGTGACCGACACCGGCAGCGGCATGGACGAAGTCACCCAGGCGCGCCTGTTCGAGCCCTTCTTCACCACCAAGGGAGGGATGGGCACCGGGCTCGGCCTGGCCACGGTCCACGGCATCGTGAAGCAGGCGGGCGGGGGCATCGTGGTATACAGCGAGCCGGGCCACGGGACCACCTTCAAGGTGTACCTGCCGCTGACCTCGGCCGACCTCCCGGAGAAGCCGGCCGCGTCCCTGACCCCTGCCACGCCGCTCCCGGAAGGGACGGTCGTGGCCGTGGTCGACGACAACCCCGCGGTCCGCTCATTGACGGTGGCGCTCCTGGAGGACGAGGGGTTCGTGGTCCAGGACTTTGCCAGCGCCGAAGAGGCGTTGCGGCACCTCACCGGCACCGACCGACTCGACCTCCTGATCACCGACGTGGTGCTGGGTGCAATGGATGGCGCGCTGCTGGCCGCCGGGCTGCGGGGGCGCTATCCCGGGTTACCGGTGATCTTCATGTCGGGCTACACGGCGGACACCGAGCTGGTGCGAGGGCTCGCGCGTCAGCCGCTCGTCCGGTATCTGGACAAGCCGTTCCGAAGCGCGACCCTCCTGGGCTCCATTGCCGAGGTCATGGCCGAGGCGGCGCCCGGAACCTGAGCGGCGCCCGGCGGGGCTCTCTTCCGCCGGGCGGGGAGTTCCGCCACCTTCCCTGCATGCCCCTGCCCAATTCGCCCCCCAATCACGAGGTCACCCAGCTCCTGCAGCGGCTCCGCGCCGGCGATGCCGCCGCCCGGGAGCGCCTGTTCCCACTGGTGTACGAGGAGTTGAGGCGGGTGGCCCGGCGAGCCCTCCGCCGGGAGCGGGTGGACCACACCCTCCGTCCAACCGAACTGGTACACGAGGCCTTCCTGAAGCTCGGCAGTGCCGACGGGCCCTGGCAGGATCGGGCCCACTTCCTGGGGGTAGCGGCCAGGGCCATGCGCCAGATCCTGGTCGACCACGCCCGGCGGCGGCTCGCCGGGAAGCGGGGCGGCGGGGTGGTCGCCACCACCCTCGAAGACGTGCGGGCCGACTCCGGGCTCCCACCGGAGGATCTGCTGGCGCTGGACGCCGCGCTCGACCGGTTGGAGCGGCAGGACCCGCGCCTCCGCGCCCTGGTGGAGTATCGCTTCTTCGGCGGGCTGACCGACAAGGAAATCTCCGAGCTGCTCGAGATCAGCGAGCGGACGGTGAATCGTGACTGGGCCCGTGCCCGCGCCTGGCTGCACAAGGAAGTGTATTCCGCCTCATGAGCACGGATGACCGGTGGACCCGGTTGATGGAGCTGTTCGACCAGGCTCGCGAGGTGGCGCCGGGAGAGCGGGACGAGTGGATCGCCCAGAGCTGCGGGGATGACGACGCCCTGCGCCGGGAGCTGGTCCGTATGCTGGAGGCCGACAGCGGCAACCGGGGGGGGATCCTCGATCTGGAACTCCAGCTCCCCGTTTCCTTCGACGACTACAGTGCTCTCGCCGCCGACCTGTCGGAGCGGTATGAGTTGACCCGGGAGCTGGGCGAAGGGGGCATGGCCCGGGTCTTCCTGGCCACCGAGCGGAAGCATGGCCGGGCGGTGGTGCTCAAGGTGCTCAAGCCGGAGATCGCGCGGCACTTCGGGCAGGACCGGTTCAACCGCGAGGCCCGCATCCTCGCCCAGCTGGCCCATCCCCACATCGTCGGGCTGATCGACTCCGGTGAGGCGGGGGGCCATCTCTACTACGTCATGCCGTATCTCGAGGGGGAAACCCTGCGGGAGCGGCTCCAGCGTCTCGGTCCCTTGCCGATCCCGATGGCGGTGAGCCTGCTGCGCGACATCGCCGACGCGCTCCGGCATGCGCACCAGGCCGGGGTGGTACACCGCGATCTTAAGCCCAGCAACATCTTCATGGTGGGCGACCACGCCTTTCTTCTCGACTTCGGGATCGCCAAGCTGCTGGAACCCGAGCCGGGCGGTGACCCGCCGACCGAGAGCGGCGCCGCGATCGGCACGCCGGCCTACATGGCGCCGGAGCAGCGGATCGGCGACCCCCACCTCGATCACCGGGCCGACCTCTACACCTGGGGGGTGGTCGCCTACGAGTGCATCATCGGACGCCTCCCCGACAATCAGATCCTCCCGGTCTCGGCCGGCGACATCGTGGATCGGCGCTCCGAGACCCCACCCGCCCTGGCCCGGTTGATCGCCGAGTGCCTCTCGCCCGCGGCGGAAGACCGGCCGGGCGACGCCGACCGGATCGCGCGCGCGCTCGAGGGGCGGATGAGCGCCGCGGTCCCGGTCCGGGACGGCCCAGTGGCAGGCCGCCGCTGGCGCCTGACTACCGCGCTCATGGGAGTCCTCGGCGTGGTGGCGCTGGGAGGGACGCTGACCTGGAGGTCCCGGGTGCGCGACGAGGGCACTCTCCATGCGCCCATCGCGGTGAGTGCGTTCAGCAACGAGACCGGCGACCCTTCTCTCGACACCTGGGGACGCCTGGCCGGCGACTGGATTACCGAGGGGCTGCACGGCCTTGGCTCGCTTGGGGTGGTACCGTGGAGCACGTCGCTCAAGGCCTCCGAGCTCATCACTGAGGAGCGCGCCGCCTCCCGGCCGGTGGATCCGGTCGCGGTGCTTCGCGCCGAGACCGGCGCGGCAACCGTAATCACCGGCTCCTACTACCGGGTAGGCGATTCGCTCCGGTTTCACGCGGAAATTGCCGACGCCGAGGCCCGGCGGGTTATCGCCACCCTGCCTCCGGTGACCGCTCCGGTCGCCGCGCCGGAGGGAGGCATCTCGGAACTCCGCCAGCGCGTGATGGGCATGGTGGCGGTGAGCCAGAACCTGGGGGTGTCGCACGTCAGCGGCCTGACGCGCCGCCCCCCGACCTTCGAGGCCTACCAGGCCTTCGACCGGGGCCTGACCCTGAGCCGGAACCAGGAGTACGAACAGTCGCTCCCCGAGTTCCTCCGGGCCTTTGAGCTGGACACCCAGTTCGTTTCCGCTCTGCTCTCGGCCGCCACGAGCAGCTGGAACGCGGGGGAGCCTGAGAAGATGGACTCGTTGCTCAAGGAGGCCCGCAAGCGCGAAGGCTCGCTTTCCGAGTACCAGCGCCTGCGGCTCGAAGGGATGGAGGCGAGAATTGCCGGCGACGGACAGGCGGAACTCGCCGCGCTACGGCGGGCGGCGGCGGCGGCCCCCAACTCGCAGGCGGTCTACAACCTGGCGGACGTGGCCCTCAACACCGACCGGCCGGATGAGGCTCGCCAGGCGCTGGAAGGTCTCGATCCCGACCGGGGCGAGATGCGAGGGTGGACACCGTACTGGTACGATCTGACCCACGCCTACCACCTGCTGGGACGGCACGATTCGGAGCTGCTTGCCGCCCGCGAGCTTCGGCGTCGCTACCCCGATCGCCGGGCCGGGCTGGTCTTCGAGGTGCGGGCGCTGGCCGCGGCGGGCGACACCGCCGCGGTCGACCGGGTGCTGGCGGAGGGTCGATCGCTTCCCCCCAATACCTACTGGTCTCAGGGCGCAGCCCTCACGGTGGCGGGGGAGGAACTGCAGGCCCACGGCCTGGGTCAGGCGGGCTGGCGCTATCTCACCGAGGCGGTGAGCTGGCTCGACCGGCAGCTGGCGCTCACCCCGGGCGACCGATCCCACCGGTACTGGCTGGCCAGTGCACTCTACGATCTGGGCGACTGGCGCCGTTCGCTGGGGGTATCACGCGATCTGTCGAAGCAGTTTCCCAACCGGATGGACTACCGGATTCTCGCCGCGGTGGCGGCGGCCCGGCTGGGGCTCCCCGAGGCGGATAGCACCGTGAGATCGGTCCGCCCGCATGAGCGGGGAGCCGCGGCAATGCTGCGGGCCCGGCTCGCCACGATCCGGGGCCAGCCCGACGCCGCGCTCGGCCTCTACAGCGAAGCCACTCAACTCGGCGTCAATGGGCTGCCCTGGATTCACGCCTCGGCGGCGTACGACCTCTTCCTTCTGGGCGAGGCGCGCCACCGCCTGCCCCTTTCGCTCCGGGCGGGCCTCAAGCCCTGATGGGCGGGGTGCGCCCCAGGTCGCACCGGTCACCGGCCCCCTTCGGCTGGACTCTCCAATCAGCGGCTCTCGCAGGGGCGATCCGACGCGGCAGCGCGCTACCTGGTGAGCCAGGGCGTCCGGAAGGGGCGGGTGTCGACCAGGGGCATGGGCGAATCGGAGCTGAGGGCGAGCGACGAGACCGAAGCCGGGCGGCAGCAGAACCGCCGGGTGTAGCTCGCGATCGACGCCAGCGACTCCCACAAGGCCGAACTGGCCCGGCGCAACCCGCGCTGAGCGCCCTCAACCCATGACGAGGGCGGCTGCGCCGGCCAGCAGCACCACGCCGACGAGAGCCGGGGCGAGGTAGCGGATCAGCGCCCGCCAGAGTCGAAAGTCGCCCGACCGGCCCAGTCCCAACTCGCTCCGCGTCGCCCGACGGGACATGGCCCAACCGGCGAAGATCGCCAGCCCCAGTGCCGCGCCAGGGAGCAGGAGATCGGCAGCCAGGCGGCGAAGGACGTCGGCCAGGCCCCACTCCGGCCCCGCCAGGGTGGCGAACGTCCCGAGCGCCCAGGCGCTCCCCACCGCCCAAAGGACCGCCCGTCCCCGCCCCACCCTGTAGCGCCCCACCAGTTGTTCCACCACCGAATGGAGCACCGCCAGTCCCCCGGCGGCTCCACCCAGCAGCACCAGCCCATACCATGCTGCGATCAGCAGGGGTTGCCCCAGGTCGGTGTGCAAGGCCGCGGGGACCTGTCCCAGCATCAGCGCGCGCCCCTCGATCGGCGGCATCCGAACCGGGTGAAGCACCCCTGCGACGAGCGCGACGGCGAGAACGCTCGCCACCAGCGCGATCGATCCGAGACTGACGGAAGTGCGGAGGATCGAGCGGCTGGAGGGGAGCGACGCACCGTGCGCCATCACGGTTCCGAGCGTAATCCCCAGGGTGAGGAGGGCCAACCGGGTGGCTTCGATCACACCCCACAGCCCCAGGGCCCGGGCATCGAACGAGAGCCTGCCGGCCAACCCCGCGGCCGACCGGTCCGACCCCAGTGCAATCCCCACGAGCAGGAGGAGAAGCAGCACCGACGCCAGGGCGATGGCGGCATAGATCCGCGAGCGGAGCCGGCTGGGGGCGGCGGCCACCGCGCCGATCCCGAGGAAGAAGATCACCTCCTCCGCCAGGCCCGCCGGATGGAAGTAGGTGCCACCGGGGGGGGCCAGGTAGCCGGAAGCGGCCAAGGCACCACAGCCCTGACGGAAGAGCAGCAGTCCGGCCTGGGCCGCCACCGAGCTCCCGGAAGCGAGGAGGAGCACGCCGGCCAAGCCTCCGATGGCGGCCACCCAGCGCCAGCGACAGGGACGGCCTTCCTCCCGTGCCACCCGGTCGTAGCACCCGGCGGGGGTGGCCCGACCGCGCCGACCGATCATGAGTTCGGCCATGTGCAGGGGCAGCCCGATCAGCAGCAGTGCCACCAGGTAGGCCAGCAGGAAGGCACAGCCGCCATACTGATCCAGCAGGCCCGGCAACCGCCAGGCACTGCCCAGTCCCAGGGCCACCCCCACGGTGGCCAGCCCCACAAAGGCAGGGCCGGACCAGTGGTCTGTGCTGGGTGAGCGGCATGAGGGAATACGCCGCTCCCGGGATGGCATGACAACTGTGGCCAAGGGCGCCTCCGAGGGGTCACATCGAGATGCGGATTCCCCCTCATGGCACCGCCAAGCCTGGTCAGCCGCTCGCAGTCCGAACCCGCGCCAGGGCGCTCCGCAACCGCCGGAAGGGCCGGCGATCGGCACAGGCATCGCACCCGGCGCACGGACCCGGCTCTTCCCCGAAATACCGGAGCAGCACTTCCCGGCGGCAGCGGTGCCCACCGGCGTAGCGCTCCATCACCCTCAGGCGGGCGATGGCAGCGTCCTTTCGGCGCTCGACCCGCCTCCAGTCCACCGACCCGGCCGCGGGCGAGAGTTCCCGGGCCAGCCGGTCGGCGGAGGCGACCACGGCAGCCGGATGCCGCCGGCGCCGGTCAGGGGAGGCCCAGATCTCTTCCAGCACCCTGCGGGGGGGAAAGGTCACCTCGAGCTGGCGGTAGTGGATTCCGGCATCGGCCCGGTGATTGAGGAGCAGGCAGGTGGAGGGCTGGCCATCGCGTCCGGCCCGCCCCGCTTCCTGGTAGTACGCCTCCGGCGTCGGTGGCATCCCCCAGTGCACGACCAATCGAACCCGGGGCGCGTCGATGCCCATTCCGAAGGCCGAGGTCGCCGTTACGACATCCAGGTCCTCGGCGAGGAACCGCTGCAGCACTTCGTTCCGACGTTCACGGGTAAGGCCGGCGTGGTAGGCCATGGCGCGATGACCGGCAAAGTGGAGCCGGTGCGCCAGAGCATCCGCGGCATTGCGGGTGGAGACGTAGACGATTGTGAGACCGGGCCGCTCCTCCAGGCGGGACAGAAGCAGTCCCAGGCGGTCACGCCGGTGGCGCAGCCCGGCCACCCCGAAGGAGAGATTGGGCCGGTCAAACGAGCCGAGGTGGAGGTCCGGCCTCTTGAGGCCCAACGAGGTCACGATGTCCTGCCGCACCGCCGGCGTGGCGCTCCCGGTTAGCGCGATGGTCGGGGGACCGCCCAGTGCCTCGCGGAACCCTCCGATCAGGCGGTAGCTGGGCCGAAAATCGTGACCCCATTCGCTGATGCAGTGGGCCTCGTCGACCGCGAGCAGGGCGGCCCGGATCGACAGCGCCGCGAGCTCTCCCACCGTCCGCTCGGCCCGTTCGGGCGACAGGTACAGGAGCCGTAGCGAGCGATCGGCCAGCCGGGCCCGCACCCCCTGTTGCGCCTCGCGGGGCATGAGGCTGTTGAGGCAATCGGCCGGAATGCCCCGGGCCTTGAGGGCCGCCACCTGGTCCTGCATGAGCGCCACCAGCGGGGAGATGACGATGGTGAGGCCCCCCAGCACCAGGGCCGGGACCTGGAAGCAGATGGACTTGCCGCCGCCGGTGGGGAGCACCGCGAGCGCGTCCCGCCCCGCCAGGACCGACTGGACGACCCGGCGCTGGAGGGGGCGGAAATCGCGGAAGCCGTAGCACCCGTGGAGCTGGCGGCGTGCCTCACCGAGGCGAGCATGGAGTTGCGACACGGCGCCAGCATAATTCCCGGCGCTGCTGAGCCGGTCTGCGGAAGAACGCGGGGGACGGCGAGGAAACGCGGGGGGGTCAGCCGCGGTCGGTTGGAGGCTTCTCCCTTCGGCGGGTCCAGAGACGGAGGGCCAGGGCGACGGCCAGCGCCACCATCGAGGCCCAGACGAGGAGCCGGTTCTCGGTGGCCACTCCAGCCAGCGCCAGGATGAAACCCAGCAGGGCCGAAAAGAGGCGGGCCCGGTTCATTTCTTGAGGAAGGCGGCCACAGCGTTTCGGAAATCGGGGTGCGCCCGAGCCAGGGCGTTGACCTGGGCGCCGAGGGCGATCCCCTCCTCGAAAGTGCGGCCATCGAGCTCGTAGAAGAGCCGCTTGATGAGACTCAAGGCCGAGGCGGAGCTGCCGGCCAGTTGGGCGAGTAGGGCGTTGGCCGAGGTCTCGAGTCCCGCGTCCGGCACCACCTGCGAGACCAACCCCAATTCCAGGGCCTCGGCGGCGGTCACCAGTCGACCGGTGACCACCAGGTCGAAGGCCCGCTTCTCCCCGATCAGCCGGCGGAGGATCGTCATCACCATGGCCGGGACGAAGCCACGTTGGACCTCGGGGTACCCGAACTGGGCGCTGGCGGCCGCCAGCACCAGATCGCAGGCGGTGGCGAGACCGGCCCCACCGGCCAGCGCCCGCCCGTGGACCACCGCCACGACCGGTCGAGGCGACCGCCGAATGGCGCTGAACACTGCCCCGAGCCGGGCCGCGGCCTCGGCGTTTTCCTCCGCGGTGCGCCCGGCCGACGCGAGCAGCTCGTCGAGATCGGCGCCGGCGCAGAAGTCCCTCCCCGCGCCGTTGATTGCGACCACCCGGACTGCGGGATCGAGCTCGGCCTGCTCCAGCGCCCGGGTCAGCCCGGCGATGGTCGCGGCGTCGAGGGCATTGCGCTTCTCGGGGCGGTTGAGCGTCAGACGCAGGACACCGTCGGTGAGTTGGGTCAGAAGCACGGATGTTCCGAGTTCCGAGTTCCGAGTTCCGAGGGGACGGTCATCGGGCCGGCTTCACCCGGCGGGCGAGGGCCAGCGGCACCGGGATCTCCATCCGCAGCAACGCGGTGGAGTACACCTTGCCTTGAGCGTCGGTCTTGAGCGAGATGGTCCCGCCCCCGTCCAGCGCGCCATGCAGCAGGAAGTTGAGCGCCTTGAGGTTGGGGAGCTCGAAGCGGTCCACCCCGCTGACCATCCCCTTGAAGTGCTTCGCCACGCGGGCCCGGGTGACTTCCTTCACGAGGATGGGGTAATACTCCTCCTCGAGTGCGATCAGCCCGACATTGGCGGTATCGCCCTTGTCGCCCGACCGGGCATGGGCCAGGTAGCGCAACTGGATCGCTCGGGTCCCGCTCGCAGGCGGACGGGCCCTGGTCTTGTTGGTCACGGTTCCAGAATCTCCACGCGAACATGGGGCTCGATCTCGGTCCGGTCGATCAGCGCCGGCCAGTAGGCGACCACTTCCTGCACCTCGGGGCGCCCGCCGGCGAAGCCGGTGACACTGGGCGGGCCGGTGAGCACCAGCGGCGCGATCTCCCGAGTGAAACGCTCGACCGCGGCCTTGTCGCGGGCCCGCACCCCGATGCGGAGCTGTACTTCCGGCGCCTCGGGATCGGGGGGCCCCGCCAGGGCGCCATGGGTCGCGTTGACACCCACATACTCGGTGAGGATCTGCTCGTACCGCAGGCCCAGGTCCGCGAGGCGTTCCCGGAGGATCCGGTCGGCGGCCCTGGCCTTGTCATAGGCCTCGGGCCAGGAGTAGACCAGCGTACCCACCGCCTTGTACCCGTAGAAATACGCGATCGACACCTTGAGCAGGTCGGTCCGCGGTCGCCCGCGGATCCCGCTCACCCGCACCCGGTCCTTGCCGGCCTGGCGCAGCCGGATCGAGGTGAAGTCGGCGATGCCGTCGGGCGTGATGTAGGTGTGGGGATCGCCCATTTCGTAGACCAGCTGCTCGGTGACCGACGGCACGCTCACCACGCCGCCGGTCCCGGGATGCTTGGTGATCACAAAGGTCCCGTCGGCGCTGGCCTCGGCAATGGGGAAGCCGGGATTGACCATCCCCTTCACCTTGCGCCAGTCGCGCAGCAGGTTGCCGCCCGACGACTGGGCGCCGCATTCGATGATATGTCCCGCCACCGTTCCCGCCGCCACCTTGTCCCAGTCGTCCACCGCCCAGCCGAACTCGTAGAACAGGGGACCGAGGGTCAGCCCGGTGTCGGTGACCCGGCCGGTAATGACGACGTGGGCCCCGCCCTTGAGGGCCTCCACGATGGGGCTCATCCCCAGGTAGGCGTTGGCGGACAGCACCTGGTCACGAATGGTCGAGAGCGGGCGACCGGTGTCCATGTCGCGCAGCTCGTGCCCCTTCGCGAGCAGCTCGTCGAGCCGGGGCAGGATATCGTCGCCAGTCACCAGCGCGATGCGGACCTGGCGCGAGAGCCCCAGCTTCCGGGCCGCCTCGCGCACCGCCTCGGCGCAGGCCCGGGGGTTTACCCCGCCGGCATTGCTGGTCACCCGGACCCCCCGGGTGGCCAGCTCGGGGAGGATCCGCTCCATCAGCGGGACGAAGTCGCGGGCATATCCGAGCTTCGGGTCGCGCGACTTCTGCTTCTGCATGATGGACATGGTGACTTCGGCCAGGTAATCCATCATCAGGTAATCGATGGCCCCCCCCTGGACCTGGCGGACCGGCGCTTCGAGCCAGTCGCCCCAGAAGCCCTGCCCCGCCGCCACCCGCACCGTGCGCGCTGTCATTGTCCGATCGGAGTCACGGGAGAAGGAAATCCTGCTTCACGAGTCCAGGCCCGCTGGCCCTCAGGCACCACCACGATCCCCAGCGGGAAGAACGCCTCGCCCAGGGGCAGCTCCGGCTCGCGCCACGGCACGGTGGCGGTCACCTTCTGGCCGGCGCCCACCGTGACCCGCGGACCCGGCAGCTGACTCACGTGGGCGGAGTCGGCGTAGAGCCGGATCGACAGGAGGGCGGTCCACCGCTGGCCCGCGGCGCCGTCCGCGAACCCCGGAAAGAGCCCCACTTCGGCCTCCCGGCGGCCGGAGGCGCCGCCGGGAAAGTCCACGTGCACCCGGCCGAAGGCATAGTTGAGCGGCGACTGTCCCAGCTGGCGGCCGCTGTCATCGAAGACGGTAAGGCCGAAATCGGTGAAGCGGGACCACTGGGTCCGATCCATGCTCACGTCCACCACCGCATGCACCGCCCAGGGCGGCAGTGCGAAGCGCACGCGCTGAGTCTCGGAGCCTCGCGCCACCACCCGGGACGTCCGTTCGGCGCCCACCAGGACCACGAAGGGCTCGGTCTCGAGCGTGGATTCCGTCAGGTTCACGAGGTCGACGGCGACCCCGTCGCGACCGCGGGTGGCATCGATCCGGAAGGGACTCCGGTTCACCTCGATCGTGGCCGAGGCGCCGTCGAGTGGCGGGGCTACGGCCACCGCCTCGTACAGGCCGGGGACGACATCGCGGGCATCGACCGACATCGTGGCGGCCTGCTCGCCCGACCCGGCCCCGAACCCGTTGTCCTCGCGGTAGGGCTGCCCGCCCGGCTCATGCAGGTAGGCCAGCACCTGCTCCCCGGGCCGGCCGGCGGCGAAGGTTACATCGAACGGACGTCCGGCGGTGGCCTCGAAGAAGACCCGCCCCTCCTGCCCCGCCTCGATCGCGCCGAGGTCGGCCGAAAAATCGCTCCCGGTCCGGGGCACGACCACGGTATTGACCAGCCGGAAGACCGGCCCGAGCAGCGTGTCCGCCGTCCACCCGGTCACCACTGCGGTGTAGACCCCCGGCCGCACCAGCGCCCGCGCCTGATAACTCAGGGCGATTCGGTTGGCCCCGCTGCGGAGC
Source organism: uncultured Gemmatimonadaceae bacterium (assembly GCA_964642475.1). Taxonomy (GTDB): domain Bacteria; phylum Gemmatimonadota; class Gemmatimonadetes; order Gemmatimonadales; family GWC2-71-9; genus JADJOM01. The sequence goes on from CAZXRC010000002.1 coordinate 166,877, forward strand.
CGAACCGTGGCGGGGGCCCGGAGCCAGGAGGCGCTGGAGCGAAGCGTGTAAGCCGAGTCGCCGCTGGTGCCGGGCAGGGTGACCTCGAACTCCTGCAGGGTATCAGCCGCCGAGGCCAGGCCACCAGCCCGGAAGGCCGCGGTGTTCCCATGCCCCTCGGCCCGGACGGCGATCTCGGGCACCGGCCGATCGGCCTTGAGCCAGCGCCAGGCGGCGTCGACATCGGCCAGCCCGGTCCCCTCGTCCAGATAGGTCTCGGTACCGACCGGGCGGGCGGTGACCATCAGGGCCTGGCGGATCTGACGGGCCTCGATCGGCCGCTTCTCCTGGACCAGCGCCGAGACCAGCAGCGCCGCGAGGCCGGCGGCGTGGGGCGAGGCCATGCTGGTCCCCCCCTTCTGCTCGTTCCCGATGCTCCAGTTCGGCACCGTCGAGTAGGCCATTCCGGGCGTCACGATATCGGGCTTGGCGACCTCACCGCCGCGGGAACTGAAGTAGGCGATCGGATCGCCGCCCTTACCCGAGGCGCCGAGAAAGACGGTGGGGAAGGTAGCTCCGACGGTCAACGCCCGGTTGGCCGACCCGGGGAACCCCATGGTGGAGAGCCCCGGCCCGTCGTTCCCGGCGCTGATGGCGAATACCACGTCGGGATGCAGCGCCAGCACCGAGTCGATCAACTCATCCATCCGGGCGCTTCCCTCCACTTCATTGCCGACGCCGAAGCTCATGTTGAGCACCAGCGGGAGGCGCCGTTCGGCGGCAAAGCGGATCGCATACTCCATGGCCGCGAACATGCTGCCGGTCGTGGAGATCCCGCCCTGGGCGTTGTTGGCGATCTTGAGACCGAGGAGGAATGCGCCCGGCGCCACCCCGTCGAACCCCTTGACTCCATAGATGTCGTTGGCGGCGGCAATTCCGGCGACGTGAGAGCCGTGGGCGCTGGTGTCGAAGAAGAGATCGAGGCGGGGCTCGCCTTTCTCCTCGCGGAAGTTGGCGGCCAGGCCCAGCGGCGCGGGGCGCCCGGGGCCGTGCCAGCCAAAGACCTCGCGGGCGACGAGGAAGTCATGGACCGGCTTCTCGTTGGCGAAGCTCCCGTCGCCATCGGTATCGGCGAACAGGACCCAGCCATCACTGGCTCTCGCCACGACCAGCGCGAGGGTATCGGCGTCATCCTGGTCGCCATTCAAGTCGCCGGCCGGCGGCGATCCCAGCGGGATCTCGGCCATGGTCCCGGCCCACATCTCGCCCTTGAGGGCCAGTGCCCGGAGCCGCCCCGCCCCGGCGAAGGTCCGACCGCCGATCACCAGCTGGTCGCCGCTGGGAGCGATCCGTGCCAGCGGGACCGCGCCCTCGCCGGAGAAGTCCCGCAGGTCGAGCACCTTCCGCTGGCCGGCGGAGGTGGTGGTCAGACCCGGCACCGACGGATCGAGCCCGCTGTCGAGGATGCCGATGAGGACGCCGCGGCCATCCCACTCGGGATGGGCCTGGAGAAAGCGGTCAACCCCGGTCGATTTGAGTGGCATCCATCCGCGAGCGTAGGCCTCCGCAGGAGGGAGCACCCGCTGCCCGGGACCATCGCCACCGGCGGGCGCGGGAGTGGCAACGGACGGCGAAGGTGCGGGCGTGACCGGTGCGGCAGTGCCACCCCCGCATCCTATGAGCACGAGCGGGAGAACCGCCTTCCACAGATGACACAGACGATGCACAGACCTGCTCCGGCTCACTCGAGCCTTCTGAACCCCATTCGCCCCATCTGTGTTCATCTGTGTCTTCTGTGGATGCAGCGTTCAGACGGATGGCAGAACGAAAGGCCCCAGGTGCGGCCCGGCGAAGTTGCTGGTGGCACCGAGCAGGAAAGCCAGCAGGTCGCGGGTCTCGTCCGCCGTGACGATGGCGTCGACGAAGCCCCGGGCGGCGGCGTACTTGGCGTCGAGCTGGTGCTCGTAATCGGCCCGCATCGCGTCGGCGGCGGCCTTGACCTCCTTGGCCGGCTCGCGCCTCTCGGCCCGGGCCTTGGCCAGCTCGACCCCGTGCACCGCCTCGACGGCCGACTCGCCCTCCATCACTGCCATACGGCCGGTGGGCCAGCTGAGCACGAAGTCGGGATCGAACCCCTGCCCGGCCATGGCGTAGTAGCCGGCGCCGGAGGCGTGATTCACCGTGAGGACGATCTTGGGCACGGTCGCGGTGGACATCGCCTCGACGAACCGGGCGCCGGCACGGATGATCCCGCTCTGCTCGGCATCGGGTCCCACCATGAAGCCGCTCACGTCCTGCACGAACAGAAGCGGCACCCGCTCCCGGCTGGCGTTCTCGATGAAATAGGCGGCCTTCTCGGCGCTCTCGGTGTAGATGATGCCCCCGATCCGCGGCATCTGGCCGGCCTTCCCTTTGATCACCTGTCGGGCGTTCGCCAGCACCGCGACCGGGTGGCCTTCGATCCGGGCATGACCGCAGAGAAGCTCTTTGGCAACCTCGGGCTGGAATTCGTCGAGCCGCCCTCCGTCGAGGAGGCAGGCCAGCAGGGCGTGGACGTCGTACGACATCCGATGATCCACCGGCAGCACCTCGTAGAGGTCGGTCACCGGGCGGGCCGGCGGTTCGGCCGGGAGGAGACGGTGCTGTACCCCGGGCAGGTGCGGCAGGCGGGCGAGGTATCCCCGGACCATGGTAATGCATTCGCGATCGTTACCGGCGCGATAGTGCGCCACCGCGGAGAGCGCGGTATGCATCCGGGCTCCGCCCAGGGTCTCGGCGTCGACCACCTGGCCGGTGGCACCCTTCACCAGGTTGGGGCCGCCCAGGCCCATGAAACTGGTGCCCTCCACCATGAAGATCACATCGGAGAGGGCCGGCAGGTACGCCCCCCCCGCGATGCAGCTTCCCATCACCGCGCTCACTTGCGGCACGTTCAGGTAGCGACGCATGAGCGAGTTGTAATAGAAGATCCGGGCGGCGCCGTACTGGCCGGGGAAGACGCCGCCCTGGTACGGCAGGTTCACGCCCGCCGAATCGACCAGGTAGATGATGGGGATCCGCTGCCGCATCGCGACTTCCTGGGCGCGGAGAATCTTCCGGATCGTCTCGGGCCACCAGGAGCCGGCCTTCACCGTGGAATCGTTGGCCACGATGACGCATTCGCGGCCTTCGACCACCCCCAGCCCGGTGATGACCCCGGCGCCGGGGGCCTGACCCTCGTACTGGTCGTACGCCACCAGCAGACCGAGCTCGAGCCAGGGCTGCCCAGGATCGAGGAGGGCCGTCACCCGCTCGCGGGGACTCAGCTGCCCCTTCTCGTGCATCTTGGCCACCCGGCGGGCGCCGCCCCCCTCGCGCAACTTGGCGGCGAGCCCAAGGTACTCGTCGGTCAGGGTGCGGAGTCGCGAGGGCCGGGAAGGAGGCGCGGTCGCCACGCTAGCGCCTCCGCTCGGCGGCCCAGGACTGGATGTAGCTGATCAGGTCGGCGGTGGGCGTGCCGGGTCCGAACAACTTGCCGGTGCCCTGACGCTCCAGGTCCTCCATGTCCTCGCGGGGGATGATCCCGCCCCCGGTGAGCAGGATGTCGGGCCGGCCGGCGGCATCGAGCAGCTTGCGGACCCGGGGGAAGAGCGTCATATGCGCCCCGGAGAGAATCGAAAGACCCACCACGTCGACATCCTCCTGGATCGCGGCGGTAGCGATCATCTCCGGCGTCTGGTGAAGCCCGGTGTAGATCACTTCCATCCCGGCATCCCGGAGGGCGGCCGCGACCACCTTGGCGCCGCGGTCGTGGCCATCGAGGCCGGGCTTGGCCACCAGCACCCGGATCGGTGTGGGGGGTGACTTCCTGTCGAGAGTGGCTGCCATGGGGTTCCGTGTCGAGACGGGTGAATCACTCGGTTGGGGTCGGTACCGGCACGACCCGAGCCAGCAGCAGATCGGCGACGGCACTCACGCTCGCGGCGGTACGGACGTCCCGCCCACCGTGTTTCCCCAGCGGATCGAGCAGAATCACGTCGAGACCAGCCCGGCGGGCCCCGACCACGTCGATCTCGTAGAGGTCGCCGACGTACAGCGCCTCGGCGGGCGCGAGCGCGAGGCGGGTCAACGCGGCCTCGAAGATACGCGGGTCCGGCTTCTCGAACCCGACCCGCTGGGAGTCGATGACGAACTCGAAGCGCGAGAGCAGGTCCGCGTCGGCCAGGGCCTCTTCCGCGCGTCCATCGCTGTTGCTGATGACCGCCAGCCGGTAGCCCGCGGCCAGCAGCCGGTCGAGCGCGGGGGCGGTCCGGGGATCGACCCCGCTCCAGAGGTGCTTCTCGCCGTGGAGGGCGTAGAGCGTGCTGCGCACCACCTCACCCTGTTCCGGGGGGACGCCGGCCAGCCGAAAGAGGGTCTCGAGATAGCGCGAGGCCCGCTCTCGGTCGGTGCCATCCTGCCGTTCCATGACCAGTGCGGCCTCGCCGGCCTGGCTCGCCAGCAGCTCCCCGGTGAGGGGGGCGCCCGTCGCCGCGGCCACCCGAGCGGCCAGGCGGGGGTAGTCGAGGGCGACGAGGGTATTACCGGCGTCGAAGAGAACCGCCTTGAGGCTCACCGGAAACGCAGCAGCCCGGCCAGCCCGCTGACCGCGGCGCGAGCCTTCTCGTCGTAGAGCACCTCGACTTCGAGCCGCTGACGGAGGGCTTCCTCGATCGCGTCGTCCACCACGTCGAGGACCGGCACCACCCCGTTCTCCCCGCGGAGGTCGCGCTCGGCGGCCGCCAGCTGCCCGGAGACGGATCGGAAGCCGGACTGCTGGGCCTCGCCGTCCACCAGGAGGGTGCGGACCTGGCCCCGGCCCAGGGCCTTGAGGGTCGCTTCCACCCCATTCACCGCCCAGCCGGAGCCGACCGCGTCGTCCAGCCCGTGGGCAACCGAACGTTCGGCCTCCCGCTCGTACTCGCTGCGGGCCTCGAGCGTCGCCTGGTACACTACCGGGGGCCGAGCCTCCTTGGGATTGAGACTCACGACACCCATGAGCCGCTCGGCCAGGTAGGGATGGAGAAAGGCCGCCACCGCTCCGGCCTCGCGGCCCGGGCCCGCCAGCACGACGCCATGGACCGCGCGCCGCTGGTGCAGGTCGAAGAGCCGCTGGGCCACGGTGGCGAAGTGGCGCTGCTTCTCTTCCCGGATCCGGTTGTTCCAGGTGTGCTCGCCCCGGCCAGGGGAATCGGCGCGGTCGCCGTGAAAGCGGCCGCCGCGGGTGGCGTCGGCCCGGATGTCCTCGACTTCGGTGGCGCCGAACGCGGTGACCTCGAAGATCCGGGCGGCGGTCCGGTCGAGCACCACGGTCAGGAGAGTACCGATCTCGTCCTCGACCGCGGTCAGCTCCCGCACCAGCGCGGTGCGATCGACCGCGAGGCGCGAGCGGTGCACGCTCGGCAGGCCCACCATTTCGAACAGCTTGAGGGGGCCGCAGGCGAAGACGGCGACTCCCTGGCTGGCCGGGAGGCGCTTGGGTTCGCGCAGCTGCTCCTGGATCCGGCGGAGATCGGCGCTCACCGCCTCCCGGGTGCCCCGGGGCAGCGCCAGGGCGTCGAGGGCGGATTCCACCTCGCGGATCCGGTTCTTGAGCTTGATCAGGTACTTGCCCCGGGTCCGGTCACGCGGCTCCACCTTGAGATAGCAGGTGACGATCCGGTGATCCTCGCTCCGGAGTCGGGTGAGGCGGGTGAGCAGTTTCTGAATGTCGGGGTTGGCCATTGGTAGTCACGAGTCATGAGTCACGAGTCGAGCGTCATGGCGCCGGGTCGGGGATCCGCTGAACGGCCCGCGACTCGCGACTCGTGACGCTCGACTGGTCTAGAAGAACACCGGTTCCCGGTAGGTCCCGTATACCTTCTCGAGGACCTCTCGGATCTCGTACAAGGTGCAATCGCCCCGAGCGCAGTCGAGCATCGGAGGGATCAGGTTGCGATCCTCCTGGGCCGCCTGCCGGAGCGCGGTCAGGCGAACCTCGACCTGGGTGGCGTCCCGCCGGGACCGGAGCGCCGCCATCCGCTGGCGCTGCACCTGCTCCGCTTGGTCGCTCACCTTGAGGATGGTGACCGGCGGTTCCTCCTCCTCTACAAACTGGTTGACGCCCACCACCAGCCGGCGATCATGCTCGACCTCGGTCTGAAACCGGCTGGCCGACTGGGCGATCTGGCGCTGGAACCAGCCGTTCTCGATCGCCTTCACTACCCCGCCCTGCGCCTCGATCTCGGCGAAGAGCCCCAGGGCCTCCCGCTCCATGCCGTCGGTGAGCGCTTCGACGTAGTACGACCCGCCCAGTGGGTCGACCACGTTGGGCACCCCGGTCTCATAGGCGAGAATCTGCTGGGTGCGCAGCGCGATCCGGACCGACTCCTCGGTGGGAAGGGCCAGGGTCTCGTCCAGTGCGTTGGTGTGCAGCGACTGGGTCCCCCCCAGCACCGCCGCCAGGCCCTGGTAGGCCACCCGCACGATATTGTTGTGGGGCTGCTGGGCGGTGAGGGTCACGCCGGCGGTCTGGCAATGAAAACGCATCTGCCAGCTCCGCGGGTTCCGGGCCCCGAACTTCTCCTTCATGGTCCGAGCCCAGATCCGCCGGGCGGCGCGCAGCTTGGCGATTTCCTCGAAGAAGTCGTTGTGGACGTCCCAGAAAAACGACAGCCGGGGCGCGAAGCTGTCGACGTCGAGCCCCTGTGCGATCCCGTGCTCGACGTAGCAGAAGCCATTGGCCAGGGTAAAGGCGAGTTCCTGTGCCGCGGTGGCGCCGGCTTCCCGGATATGATAGCCCGAGATGGAAATGGTGTTCCACTTGGGGGTGTTGGCCGAGGCCCATGCGAAAAGGTCGACGATCACCTTGAGGGCCGGCTCGACCGGGAAGATCCAGGCATGCTGCGCCATGTACTCTTTCAGCATGTCGTTCTGGATGGTCCCCTGCAGCTTCGCGATGTCGACCCCCTGCCGCTCCGCCGCCGCCACGTAGAAGCAGAAGAGCATTGCGGCCGGGCCGTTGATGGTCATCGAAGTGGAGACCCGGTCGAGCGGAATCCCGTCGAACAGGTCCGACATGTCCTCGAGACTCGAGATGGCGACGCCGCACTTCCCCACCTCGCCCTCGGAGCGGGGATGGTCGGCGTCGTAACCCATGAGCGTGGGGAAGTCGAACGCCACCGAGAGCCCGGTCTGTCCCCGAGCCAGCAGGAACTTGTAGCGCTCGTTGGTGTCTTTGGCGGTCCCGAATCCGGCGAACTGCCGCATGGTCCAGAGCTTCCCGCGGTAGCCGGTCGGATGGATGCCGCGGGTGAAGGGGTACTCCCCCGGCAGCGCCTCCAGCAGCCCCCGGTTGGCCGGGACATCGAGCGCGGTGTAGACCGGCTCCGGCGCCCGACCCGAGACGCTGGTGAAGTCGACGTCGGTCCGCAGCCCATGGGCCCCGAATCGCTCCCGCCAGGCCTGCACTTCCGCGCGCAGCCGCTCCAGCTCACGCTCCTGGTGGCTCACCCGCGTCTGCATGTCGCGCATGCCCGGCTCCGGTTCCCACATCGTCATACCCGTGACCCCTGCTTGAGGGCATCCAACACCTCGGCGGCCACCTCATACGGACTGATCCGTCCCTGGGCCAGCTCGTCCAGCCGGTCGCGGATCAGCTGGTCCGCGCCCGTCTCCTGCCAGATCCACTGCCGGGCGGCTCGGTCCACTACTTCACGGGTCCGGTCGAACAACCGTTGCCGCCGCCGCTCCCCGAGCTCGCCGGTGCGCTCCAGCTCCAGGTAGTGCCCTTCGAGGGCCGTCACCAGCTCCGCGATCCCTTCGCCCTTCGTCGCCACCGTGGCCAGAACCGGGTGGCTCCAGCCGCTCGAGGCGTGGGGCCCGGGACTCTCCCCGCGCCCCGTCCGCGGACCATGATGCGCCTTGACGTGGCGGAACGCGTTCCCCGCGCGGATCCCGAGGGTAACCTCGATTTCCTGTCGCAGCCGGTCGGCCCCCGGCCGGTCGGCCTTGTTGACGACGAAGATGTCGCCGATTTCCATGATCCCCGACTTGAGGGTCTGGATCCCATCCCCCGATTCGGGCACCAGGACCAGCACGGTGCTGTCGGCGCTCCGCGCCACATCCAGCTCCGACTGACCGACCCCCACCGTCTCGATCACGATCCGGTCGAAACCGCCGGCATCGAGGACATCGCACACCTCACGCGTGGTAGTCGCGAGCCCGCCGAGGGAGCCGCGGGTCGCCATCGAGCGGATGAAGACCCCGGCATCGAGGGCCACCGACTCCATCCGGATCCGGTCACCGAGGAGGGCGCCGCCAGTGAAGGGGCTGGTGGGATCCACCGCCACGACTGCCACGGTGAGTCCTATCTTCCGGTAGGCTTGGACCAGCTGTTCCGTGAGCGTGGACTTGCCCGCTCCAGGAGGACCGGTAATGCCGATGCGCCGGGCGTGACCCAGGTGGGGATGGAGAGCGGAAAGCAGCTCCTCGAATCCGGAGCGGCCATTTTCAACGATCGAGATGGCCCGGGCGATCGCGGGGGCCCGCTGGGCCCTGAGATCGACCAGGAGTGCGGCTCCATTCATGATGGTAACTTCGCATGGGAGAACGAGCTACGCAACGTCGGAGGGCCGGATGGTCAGGCGGCGGGGTGGTCCGGGGGCCTGAGATCGGGTGCCGGCTTCCGGTCAAGCTTGCGGCGCACCAGGCGGGTGATCAGCCAGACGATGAACGCTCCAGCCACCAGGGCAACCAGCAGGTAGCGTTCGAGGGCCTTCACCTCACCTGCCAACGCCGTGGTGCCGTGGCCAAGAAGGTAGCCCAGCAGGGCGAAGCCGGTCGAGCCCAGCAGACAGCCGGCGGCATCATAGGAGAGGAAGCGAGGCAGCGGGAGGCCGTGCTGGCCCCAGAACAACATGCTGGCATTGCGTGTGCCATACACCACCCGGGCGGCGAGCAGTTGCCAGGGTCCCAGGCGCACCGCGAGCCGCTCGATGCCGGGTCCCACCGACCGGTAGAGTCGGTTCTCCCGGATCCGCCGGCGGAGCCTGCGGCCCACGGTATACCAGGCCAGATCGCCGACCAGGTTGCCGGCGGCGCCCGCGAGCACCACGCCCGCCAGCGGCAGGACCCCGAGATGGGCCAGCACTCCGGCCAGGAGGATGCTGAGATCGCCCTCCACCATGGCCAGCAGGAGCAGGGCGATCAGACCATGCTCCGAGAGAAACCGTTCCAGCGGAGTCATCCGATCCCAAGTATACCCGGTCCTCGTCGATGAAACTCACCCTGTCCCGCCGGATCGCGCTCCTGACCGCGGTGCTGGCGCTGCTCCTGGTCACTGGCTCGACCGAGATCGGGCTGCGGCTGTCGGAGCGTGCCCGCCTCGACGATCTCGAGGTGGAGTCGGTGGACCTGGCGACTACCCTGGCGGACTACCTCACCCGGATCTCCCCCACCGGAGAGGCGTCAGCGCTGCTGGTGGGGCTGGACGGCTGGTCCCGGCGCCACATCACCGAGACCACCGCCATTGTCTTCGTGGTGGATGAGGGGGAACTGACCCCGATTGCCGCGAGCGACACCACCTTTGACCTCGACCCCTCGGAGTTCGATCGCCGGGCGCTGATTGAAGGCCGGCCGATCGCCTGGTTCCGAAGCGGCGCCAACCCACCCAGCCAGGAGGTGGCGGTGCCTCTGGGGGGGCGGACCCGCTACGGGGTTCTCCACATTCGGGTCTCGACGGGACGGCTCGCCGACTGGGCCCGGACCGAGCGTCGGCGGGCCCTGTTACTCGCGCTGGCGACGGGGGCTCTTCTAGCTATCGGGGTCGGAGTGCTGAGCGCCCGCTGGGTGGGACGGCCCCTGGCCGCCCTCAGCGGCGCCATGGCCGGCGCCCATGGTGGCGCGGAGGGGTCCCCGGAGGCCCGGGAGGTTGGACCGCCGGAATTCCGCCTGGTGGCCCGGAAGTACAACCAGCTCCGGGACGCGCTGGTGGGGCGGGAGCGGGAGAGTGAGGCCCGGGCGGCGCTGCTGGCGTTGGAGGACCGGGCCCGCAACTACGACCGGCTGGCCCAGGCGGAGGAGATAGCGGCCGCCTTCGCGCACGAGATCGGCACCCCGCTGAACACGATCAATGGTCACCTGCAGCTGATGCGGGAAGACCTTCGGGTGCACGGAGATCGGGAAGGCCAGGAGCGGGTCGAGCTGCTGCTGACCCAGCTCGATCGGGTGGCCAAGATCGTCCGCGGGCGGCTCGAGCGCGGCAGGTGGCCGGCCCCGGCCGGGGCCGCGGTGGACCTCGAGGGACTGGCCCAGCGGATGCTCAGGTTTCTCCAGCCATCCTTGGAGGCCGCCGGGGTCAGGCCGGTGCTGGTCCAGCGGAGCAACGGCACCCGGGCTCTGGCGCGGGGAGATGGCGATCTGGTCGAGCAGATTCTGCTCAATCTTCTCAAGAACGCGATCGAAGCGCTTCCCCCAGGCGGTCAGATTACCCTCTCGACCGGGGCCGGCCCCGAGGGTGCCTATCTGCGCGTGGCCGACAACGGGCCGGGGCTGCCGGAAGAGGCGCGGAGTCAGCTGTTTCAGCCGTTCGTGACGTCGAAGGCGCAGGGCACCGGTCTCGGGCTGGCCGTGAGCCGGAGGCTGGCGCGTACCCTCGGTGGCGAGTTGGCCCTCATTCCCGCGGAACGTGGTACTTGCTGGCAGCTGACGCTGCCGCTCCATGAGGATACATGACACCCAAATCGGCTCTGGTCGCCGCACCGCGGCTTCTGCTGGTGGACGACGACGAAGAGGCCTGCCGGCTCCTGGCCGAGGTGCTCTCGCGCGAGTCGTATCGGGTCTCGCGGGCCCTCTCGGCGCGGGAGGCGCTTCGACTGGTCGAGGAGGAAGGCCCCTTCGACGCGGTCCTCACCGACCTCCGGATGCCGGAGGCGAGCGGGCTCGACCTGCTGGCCGACCTCCGCAAGCGGGACCCCGAGGCGCTGGTGCTGGTGCTCACCGCCTTCGGCGACGGAGCCGGTGCCGCCGAAGCGATCCGTTCCGGCGCATACGATTTCATCAGCAAGCCCTACGACCTGGCGGAGCTCCGGGAAACGCTGGCCCGGGCGCTGGAGCGGCGCCAGCTGGTGGCGGACCGCCAATCGGCCGCGATGACCCTGCCGACGACCGCCGGGAGCCCCACTCCCAGCGGCGGGCTGGTGGGACACAGTCCGGCCATTATCAAGGTGATGAAGCAGGTGGCCCGGGTCGCTCCAACCCAGGCCACCGTGCTCATCACCGGCGAAACCGGCACCGGCAAGGAACTGGTGGCGCGGACCATCCACCGCTTCTCCGAGCGGGCCAACCAGCGGATGGTGGCCCTCAACTGCTCGGCGCTGGCGGAGGGACTGCTCGAGAGCGAGCTCTTCGGCCATGTCCGGGGTGCCTTCACCGGGGCGGTCAACAACCGGGCTGGCCTCTTCCGCGAGGCCGACCGCGGCACCGTCTTCCTCGATGAGATCGGGGACATCTCCCCGGGGCTGCAGGCCCGCCTGCTCCGGGTGCTCCAGGAGCAGGAAATCGTTCCGGTGGGGGCGGAACACCCCGTCAAGGTCGACGTACGCGTGATTGCGGCAACCCACCGCGACCTGCCGACCCTGGTGCAGGAGCGAAAGTTCCGGGAGGCTCTCTACTACCGGCTCAACGTGGTCACCGTCCACCTGCCGCCGCTCAGAGAACGGCGGCAGGATATCCCCCTGCTCATCGACCACTTCCTTACCACCCTGGCGGGCCGGCATGGCCGGGGACCGGTGGCAATGGACCCCGGGGCGCAGGCGCTGCTGCTGGCGCACGACTGGCCCGGCAACGTTCGCGAGCTGGAGAATGTGCTGGAGCGGGCCCTGGTACTAGCGGAAATCGACGTGATCGGACCGGAGCATCTGCCCGAGGCACTCAGAGCCCCCCGGGCGGCGGTCCCGGTGGCCGGTGGCGCCGAACCGACGACGGCGGAAGCGACCCCGGGGGCCGAGACCGAGCTCGTCACCCTCGACGAGCTGGACCGCCGGCATGTCTTCCGAGTCCTGGCAGCGATGAATGGCAGCCGGGAAACGTCGGCGCGGATCCTGGGGATCTCACGCCGCACCCTCACCCGGATGATCCAGCGCTGGGGGTGGAAGCCAGGGGCGAAGTAGGAGGTGGAGAGTCGGGAGACCAAGTCGGGAGTCGAGAGTCGGCGCACCGTCTACACCGGGTGACTCTCGACTCTCGACTCTTTCACGCCCCACGCTCGCCTACCTTCCCCCACGCCAATCCGCCCCGCCACTCTGTCCGCCGCGGCGCCACTCTGTCCCGTCCCAGCCAGTCCACCTGCCAAATACCCGGCGAGAGTCGCGGCACACCGATTGCCCATTCCTACCGCGAAGTCGTGTTGACGGGTGATCGCACGACGTACCCCAACGGAGGAAACCATGATCCGCAGGACTGCCTTTACCGCGCTCGCCCTGGGCCTGCTCGCCGCGTCGGTCGCATCGGCCCAAAGTGCCGCGACGGCGGCGCCGGCTACACCGGCGGCCAAGCAGCAGCCGGCCGCCAAGCCGGCGGCCCCGGCCCCGGTCAAGCCGGCGGCCGCGTCGATGAAGAAAGCCGAGGTGCTGGACCTGAACACCGCGACCCGGGACCAGTTGGTGGCCCTGCCGGGTATCGGCGAGACCTACGCCGACGCGATCATCAAGAACCGTCCCTACAAGTCGAAGGCCGAGCTGGTCTCGAAGAAGGTCATCCCCTCGGCGGCGTACAAGAAGGTTCGCGCTCACGTGATCGCCCACCAGGGCTGATCCGCCGCCGGGTCTCCCCGCGGAGCACCACGGCAACCCTCCCTCCGCTCCGCGTTCTGGCCGTCCGTCGGACAATTGTCCGGCGGGCGGCCCTCTCGGTTCCTCCCCCCGGCTTGACGCCGCTCCCGGCGCATCGTAACCTCGGCTGAGGTTCGTGCCCGCCAAAATTCCCGCATCATCCCCATATCCGGAGGGATCGGCATGTTTCGATCCGTCGTCCGCACGCTTGCCCCCGGCGCCCTCCTGGCGCTCCTCGCGGTGGTGGCCCGCCCGGTCCAGGCTCAATCCGGCAGCGTGTCGGGGCAGGTCTCCGACAGCACCGGGGGGGCGGTGGCCGGGGCCATCGTCACGGTAGACAAGACCAGCCTCCGCGCCACCACCAGCGCGAGCGGCCGGTATGTGCTCCGCGGCGTGCCCGCCGGGAGCCAGGTCATCCGGATCCGGGCCATCGGCTTCCTGCCGGCCAGCGCGACGGTCGAGGTGGCCGGAGACCGGACCCAGGACTTCGCGCTCGTGCGCTCGCCGGTGGAGCTGGCCCCGATCGACATCGTGGTCGGTTCCCGCGGCCGGCACACCGCGGCCGAGGAGTTGGCGGTTCCGGTGGACGTGTACACCGCGGAGCAGATTCAGCAGCAGGGGACCACCGAAACCAGTCAGATCCTCCAGAGCCTGTCCCCCTCGGTGAACTTCCCCCGTCAGAGCGTGACGGACGCGAACGACATCATGCGGCCGTTCACGCTGCGGGGGCTCTCGCCCGACCATACCCTGGTGCTGGTGAACGGCTGGCGGCGTCACCAGATGGCGGTGCTCAATACCTTCGCCTACGGGATGGGCGCCGGTTCGACCGGGGTCGACATGAACGCTATCCCCGGCGGCGCGGTGGAACGGATCGAAGTACTGCGCGACGGGGCCGCGGCCCAATACGGCTCCGACGCGATCGCCGGGGTGGTGAACGTCGTGCTCAAGGAGGGGAAGTTCGCGCCCTTCCTGAGCACCAACGCCGGACAGTACGTGACCGGCAAGGGCTACAAGAACGACGGAACCACGGTCGACATGAACGGCGGGCTGGGGATCGGGCTGGGGCGCGGCTCGCTCGCGATCTTCGGCGAGTTCCAGCAGCGCGACCGGACCAACCGGGCCTGGGCCGATCCATTCCTGGTCGACCGGGCCGGCAACGCCGATTCGATCAACCCCAAGACCGGCGAAGTGATCGTGAAGCGGAACAGTCTCCGCCAGCCGAACCTGCATTGGGGCGACGGGCTCGAGAAGGACGCGATGACGTTCGCCAACTTCCGGATGCCGCTCAACCCATCCGGGTCGAGCGAGGTGTATGCCTTCAGCGGCTACAGCCACCGGACCGGCACCGGGAACGGCTACTGGCGCTACTTCGATGGGAACCGGAACTGGCCGGAGATCTACGCCGACGGCTTCCTTCCCGAGTTCCATCCCACGGACGAGGACTTCTCGGCCACCGGCGGCGTCCGCACCTCGGCCGGGGGCTGGGGCATCGATTTCGGCGGCTCCTACGGGGTGAACCGCTTCGACTACGATCTCGAGAACACGCTCAACGCCTCGCTCGGTCCCTGCCTGGTGACGGCCTGCGCCCCCGGCGCCGATGGGGTCCTGGGCACCGGGGATGACCCGGGGATTCCCAATCAGACCAGCTTCTTCGCCGGCCGGCTGCTCAAGCGGGAGACACTCGGCGCGCTGAACCTGGCGCGCTCGGTGAACGTGGGGCTGCCCGGGCCGCTCAACGTGGCGGTGGGCGCGGCGGTGCGGCGGGAACAGTTCAAGATCGAGGCGGGCGAGCGGGCCTCGTGGATCAACGGCAACCACCAGGCCCAGGACTCAAGCGGTCCGGCGCCGGGCGGCTCCTCGGTCTTCGGGGGATTCTCGCCGGGCGACGCGTCCGACCACAGCCGCACCAACTACGGCTTCTACGCCGATCTCGAGAGCAACCTCTCGAAGGACGTGCTGGCCAATGTGGCGGGTCGGTTCGAGAACTACAGCGACTTCGGGTCCCGGGTCTCCGGGAAGGCGGCACTCCGCTTCCAGCCCAACCGCCGGCTGGTCCTGCGGGGGGCGGCCAGCACCGGCTTCCGGGCTCCGGGGCTGGCCCAGAACTACTTCAGCCACGTCACCACGAGCTTCATCGCCGGCCAGCTGGTGGAGGTGGGCAACTTCCCGACCGACCACCCCGCCTCGAAGCTCTTCGGGGCCAAGCCGCTCCGGGAAGAGACGTCGCTCAACCTCAGCGCCGGCCTGGCGGTGACCCCGCGGGACAATTTCACGCTCACGCTCGACGTCTTCCACATCAAGATCAACGATCGGATCCTGCTGGGCGCCACCTTCGACGACGACACCACGCTCGCGATTCTCGCGGCCAACGGTTTCACCGGCATCGGCGGCCTGCAGTACTTCACCAACGGCCTCGACACCAAGACCCAGGGCATCGACCTCGGCGCCAATCTCCGGGTGCCGGCCGGCGCGAGCGGGACCCTGACGTTCGATCTCGGCGTGAACTACACCAAGAACGAGATCACTCACATCGATCCCCTGCCGGCGATCCTGGCCAACTCGGACGAACCGGGGCTGATCGACTCGGTGACCTACATCGGCATTACCGAGGAGCGGCCCGACTGGCGCGGCACCCTCACCACCAACTACGAGACCGGCCGGTTCCATGCCCTGGGCCGGGCCAGCTACTTCGGCAAGTTCTCTTCGGCCCAGCCGGGATTCTGCGACCTCTGCCGCGAGAACTACGGCGCCAAGACGCTGTTCGATCTCGAAGTCGGGTACAATTTCAACCAGATCAAGGTCTCGGTCGGCGCCCGCAACCTCTTCGACACCTATCCCGATTCGCCGAAGTCGCTGCGAGACGTGGATGGCGCCGGCAGCACTTCGAAGGACTTCAACAACAACTTCGGGACCTTCCCCTGGGCGGCGGCATCGCCGTTCGGGTATAACGGGCGGTTCCTGTACAGCCGGGTGGATTTGACGCTGGGATGGTAGGCGGTCAGGCGGTCAGGCGGTCAGGCGGTCAGGTGGTCAGGTGGTCAGGTGGTCAGGTGGTCAGGTCCGGAGGGTGCTTCGCCGCACCGAGGCGTACAAGCCCCAGACGGATCTGCCCGCCTGATCGCGTGTTCCTTCCAGCTGCTCCCATAAGGTGGACGAGAGGTAACCAAGGTCTTTGGCGAGCCTCAAGAAGTACCCCACCTCAGCCAGAGAACCGTTGGCCATGTCCAGATAGCGACAGAACTCCCTTGAGCCCCTCTTTCGCGGAACCCTCGGTGATGTTGGCCGCGGCCGATACCGCCGCTCGCCGCGACTGCGATACCAAGCCAAACAGTTCTTCCCAAGGCCACTTGGCCGATGCCTGGTAAATGGCAAGAACAAGCTGGTGACAGAGTTGCCAGGCGACGAAGCGCTCGTGAGGTGGCATATCGCATCGTAACCCGAACCATCGACACACGCACAACTGACCGCCCGACCGCCTGACCGCCTTGCCGCCTGCCCGCCTCCCTACACCCCCAGCAACACCCCCGCCAACCCGAACAGCAGCGTGTACCCGCACACGTCCGTGAACGTCGTCACGAAGATCGAGGACGCGATCGCGGGATCGATACCGAACCGATTGAGCAGCAGCGGAATGAACGCCCCGGCAAACCCGGCCACGAGGAGATTCCCCGTCATCGCGAGGAAGACCACCAGCCCCAGGTTGTGGCCGTGGCCCAGGGCGGTGGCGACCGCCGCCGCGGCGAGCCCGTTCACCGCCCCGTTGGCCAGACCCGCCGCCATCTCCTTGCCGATGATCGGCAGCGCCTTCCCGACCGGCACCAGCCCCAGCGCCACCCGGCGTACCGTGACTGCCAGGGCCTGGGTGCCGCCGTTGCCACCCATGCCGGCGATGACCGGCATCCAGAAGATCAGCGCCTGCACCGCCGCCACCTTGCCGCTGAAGTAGCTCGCCACGGCCCCGGCGGCAAAGGCGGTCACCAGGTTGATCAGCAGCCACGGGAGCCGGCTCCGCACCGCGCCATGCCACGGGGCCGCCAGCTCTTCGTCGGCCGAGGTTCCGCCGAACTTGAGCAGGTCCTCGGTCTGTTCCGCCTCGACCACGTCGATGACATCGTCGAAGGTGACCTGGCCCAGGAGCTTGCCGGCTCCATCGACCACCGGCACCGCCGGGACGTTGTAGCGGCCCATCACCCGGGCCACCTCTTCCTGGTCGGTCTCCGGCGCCACCCGGACCTCGGTGTCGTCCATGATCTCGAGCACGGTCCGGGTGGCCGGCGTGGTTACCAGGCGTTTGATCGGAAGGACCCCCAGGAGATGGGCCTGCTCGTCCACCACGTAGACCTGACTGAAGTCCTCGATCTCCTCCGCCTGGCGCCGGAGCGACTCGATGGCCTCGCCCGCCGTGTCGGTGGCCCGGACGGTCACCACCTGCGCCGTCATCAGGCCGCCGGCCGTCTCCGGGTCGTAGCGGAGCAGCTCCTCGATGTCGGCCCGGTCTTCGACCTCGGCGAGCACCCGTTCCTGATTCTCGGGATCGAGATTCCCCAGCAGGTCGGCGGCCTCGTCGTCCGGCAGCTCGTCGACGATCTCGCCCGCGGTCTCGGGCGATTCCTCGGCCAGCGTCTCCAGGGTCTCTTCCGCCTGGGTCTCGTCCGGCATCTCCACCAGCGCGGCACTCGAGAGCCGGGGCGGCAGCGCCTTCACCACCTCGATCCGCTCGTCGTCGTTGAGCGACGACAGCACGTCGCCCAGGTCCGCCGGCTCGGCCTTCTCCGCGAGGGCCAGAAAGCCCCGCAGGTTGCCCCGCCGCACCAGGTCGAGCATCGACCGGACGATTGCGACGGTGCGGTTCATCGGCCGGGGCCCCGTTCGGTCGTGGGGGCCAGGACGATCGGGGCGGGAGGACCGCGCCGGATGACCACCCGCTCCACCCGGGTGGGGCCGGCCTGGATCACGTCGAACTCGAGACCCCGGACCAGGAACCGCTCCCCCGGCTGGGGAATCCGGCCGGCCAGCTCGGTGAGGAGGCCGCTGGCGGTGCTGGTCCGGGCGCTGGGCAGCGCCACCTCGAAGCGCTCCTCGATGGCCGAGATCGGGGTCGATCCGTCGGCCTCGAAGACCAGGGGGCCAGTTCCGGCCTCGCCCTGCGCCTGGGTGTCGTACTCGTCGAAGATCTCGCCCACCAGCTCTTCCAGCAGGTCCTCCAGCGTGACGATGCCGAGCGTGCCGCCGAATTCGTCGAGCACCACGGCCAGGTGGCGGCGCTCCCGCTGCAGGTCGAGCAGCAGGTCGCCGCAGGTCCGGCTGGCCGGCGCCTGGGCCACCGGCCGCACCGGGAGCCGGTCGCCGGGCTTGAGCTTGAAGAGATCGAAGGCGTGCAGCATCCCGACGATCTCGTCGAGCGTGCCCCGGTACACCGGCAGGCGGCTGTACCCACTCTGGGCAAAGACCTGGGTGATATCGTCGAGGGAGTCGTCCTCGGAGACCGCCACCAGGTTGGTGCGGGGCGTCATGACCTCGCGCACCGGCCGCTCGGTGAAGGTCATCACCCCGCCCACCATGATCAGCTCGTCATCCACGGCCAGACCGGCGGCGGCTCCCTCCCGCCACACCGCCCGAAGCTCGCCGGCGCCCGGCACCGGGCGGGCCGGCAGCAGCAGTCCCACGAACCGCGAGACCGGCCGGAGCAGCGGGACCACGAAGTTGCGGAGCGCCTCCGCGCGGGGCCGTGCCAGCCAGCGGGGAATCAGGTAGCCCGCGAGAATCACCGAGGGGACCGCGCCGAGGACCAGCAGCAGCGCCATGGCGGACAAGGTGAAGCCGGTGAGAAGCGCTGGGATGGCGGCGCCGACCACGATCACGCCCAGCGCGGTCAGGATGGCGGTGACGCTCAGGTACTGCTCCATCTCGGCCAGCCAGCTGATGGAGCCGGTCGCGCCCTTGAGCTGGGCCGCCACCGCGCGGGTGAGCTCGAGCCGGCTCAACGAGACCAGCGCCGTCCCCGCCACGGCGCCGAAGATGGCAAGCAGCAGCCCGATCGAGAAGATGGTCCAGATCATTCCCCCTCCTCCACCTGCGCCGCGGCCCGGACCGGGCGAACCACCTTCACCCGCCGGACCCGGCGGCGCGCCACCTGTTCCACCGTCAGGGCGATCCCATCGACCTCGATCCGCTCGCCGGTCTTGGGCACCCGGCCGAACACGTCCAGTACCAGCCCACCCACGGTGGCGACATCTTCCCGCCGGAAGCTGTGCCCCAGCAGCGACTCCAGCTCGGAGAGCGGCACGCCCCCCTCCACCGAGAGCACCCCCTCGGCATCCTCGATGATCGACTTGGCTTCCTCGACGTCATGCTCGTCCTGGATCTCGCCCACCACCTCCTCGAGGATGTCCTCCAGGGTGATGAGTCCCGCCGTACCCCCGAACTCATCGACCACCACGGCGAGGTGCCCCGGCCCGCGCTGAAAGTCCCGCAGCTGCCGGTCGAGGGTCTTGCCCTCGGGAACGAAGGCCGCCGGGCGGATCAGGGTGTGCCACTCCTCGGGCGCGTGGCCCGGGGGGAAGCTCCCCATGATGTCCTTGGCGTAGAGAATGCCGACCACCGCGTCGGGATGACCGTCGAAGACCGGGACTCGGGCGTGCTCCGAGGCGTTCAGGGTCGCGACCACTTCCTCCGGGGTGGCGGCATTGTCGATCGCGACGATGTCGATACGGGGCGTCATCACTTCCGCCACGGTCATGTCGGCCAGGGAAAAGAGACCCAGCAGCATGTCGCGCCGGACCGCGCCACTCTCGCGGTTGATCGGTGCCGCCGGCGGGCGCACCCGGCTGTCGGCCCAGGCGATGAGCCGCAGGAGGAAGCCGATGGCGCGCAGGGAGCGGATGGCGCCGGGGCGCACCAGCGGCGGGAGATCGGGGGCCAGCGCCGCCACGAGGCGCGGCAGGATACTGGCCACCACCCAGACCAGTGTCACACCCAGGATCAGCCGGCCCAGGGCGCCGAGCGGGCCGAAGGCCCACCACCCCTCCGCCAGGCCGGCGGAGGCCCCCGCGAGCACCAGCAGGGCGAGGTGCCCGACATAGAGCGCCCGGGCCGGCGGCAGCGAATCGCTGTCGACGTGGCGCTGGTCCGCCAGGATCCGCGGGACCTCCGCGTCGGCCTCGCCCGCGAGCGAGAGCCAGGCGGCCCAGATGGAGAAGAAGAGGGTCGCCAGCGGCGTGATGAGGTGGTGGAGCGTCTGGATCACGCGAGTGCCTTCACGTAGCGCTCCTGCCGCCGCCACATCGCGGATCGGGTGCGGTGGGGACCTTCGGGGTGGTCATAGCCCAGAACGTGCAGTGTGCCATGGACAACCAGCCGGATCAGCTCTTCCCGGGGAGAAATCCCCAGCGCCTGGGCGCCGCTCCGGGCCACGGCGGGGCAGACATACACGTCGCCCAGCAATTCGCCGTCCGGACCCGGCAGGGCGAAGGAAAGCACGTCGGTGGGAAGGTCATGGCCCTTCCACTCCTGGTTGAGCCTCCGCATCCGCGCGGGACCGAGGAAGGTGACCGAGATGGTCGCGCTCCGTTTCTCCCCCCGGAGCACTGCCCGCACCAGGCGTTGGACACTCGCGGGGGATAACGCGGTCCCCTTCCGACCGCCTGGCCTTGAAGGAACCCCTCGCGCCGAGTCGCGCTGCGCGCTCCTCCCGGCGCTCGGTCGCCGCCTGACCGCCCGACCTTCAGCCGTTCTGGTCCTCCGCATAGGCCTTGATGATCTCCCGCACCAGCCGGTGGCGCACCACGTCGGTCTCGTCCAGATAGCAGAAGGCGACCCCGTCGATACCGGGGAGAATCCGCTCGACCTGCACCAGTCCGGAGTCCTCCCGCTTGGGCAGATCGATCTGGGTCTTATCGCCGGTCACCACCACCCTGCTGTTCACGCCCAGGCGGGTGAGGAACATCTTCATCTGGGCCCCGGTCGCGTTCTGAGCCTCGTCCAGGATGATGAACGCATCGGCCAGGGTCCGGCCCCGCATGTACGCCAGCGGGGCAATCTCGATGACCCGGGTCTCGAGCGCCTTCTGCACCCGATCGTGGGGCATCATGTCCTCCAGCGCGTCGTACAGCGGCCGGAGATAGGGATCGACCTTGGCCTGCAGGTCGCCGGGGAGAAAGCCGAGCGATTCCCCCGCCTCGACCGCCGGCCGGGCGAGCACGATCCGCTTCACCCGCTTGCGGGCCAGCGCCTCGACCGCCTTGGCGACGGCGAGATAGGTCTTGCCGGTGCCGGCGGGGCCGATCCCCACGACGATGTCATGGGTACTCACCGCCTCGAGGTACTCCCGCTGACCCTGGGTCTTGGGCGCGATCACCCGCCGCAGCCCCGGCAGGATGATCTTCTGATCCAGCGCTCCCATCGGCTCGACCGAGGGTCCCGCCGCCACCAGGCGGGCCACGTCTTCGGGCGTCACCGACTCCCCCATGCGGGCCAGTTCCAGCATGCCCTGCACGACCGGGTTGGCCCGTTCCACCGCCTCCAGGCTGCCGCCCAGAAGCAGGGTGTCGCCCCGAAGGGTGGCCCGCACACCGGTGGCGCGCTGCAGCTCGATCAGGTTGGCGTCGTTCACCCCGGTCAGCAGCAGCGGGTCGGCGCCTTCGGTCGAGAGACGATGCTGGATGTCGTCAGGCATGTTCCTCAGTTCCGAGTTCCGAGTTCCGGGTTCCGGGTTCCGATTGCAGGGCATGAGTCCAGAGGAGGCAACTCGGAACTCCGAACTACTCCTCAACTCTCAGGTGCAGCGCCGCCAGATCCGCCGGGTTCACCAGGGTCGGCGCTCCTTCGAACAGCGCCCGGGCCGCCGTGGTCTTGGGGAAGGCGATCACGTCCCTCAGGGAGCCGGCACCGGCGAGGAGCATTACGATCCGGTCGAACCCGAGGGCGAACCCACCGTGGGGTGGAGCCCCCGCGGCCAGTCCATCGAGCAGGAAGCCGAACCGGCGTCGAATCTCCTCCGGCGCGATCCCCAGGAGCCGGAAGATGGTCTGCTGCACCGCCGGGTCGGTGATCCGGATCGATCCGCTCCCCAGCTCGTTGCCGTTGTAGACCGCGTCGTAATGCTGGGCCCGGCAGCGCCCCGGATCGGACTCCAGGAACCCGACGTCGTCGGGATGCGGGGCGGTGAACGGATGGTGCGCCGGCACGAACTGGCCCGAGTCGGGGTCGTGCTCGAAGAGCGGGAAGTCCACGATCCAGCAGAAGGCGTGCGCCGTCGAGGCCACGACCCCCGGGCGCTTCACCAGCTCCATCCGGATGGCGTGGAGCGCCGGGCTGGTCACCGTGTCGGGCCCCACCACCGCGACCAGCAGGTCGCCCTCGCCGGCGGAGAGACCGGCCAGTCCCTCGGCGCCGAAGGCCTTCATTCCCTGCCCTTCCCACCCGGCGGCGGTCCGCCGGGCCCAGATGAGGCCGCCGGCCCGCGCGCTCTTCGCGACCGCGGCGAGCTGATCCAGTTCCTTGCGGCTCGCGCTCCCCCCGCCAGGCGCCACGATGCCACGGAGCCTCCCGCCGCCCGCGAGCGCCGTGCGCACGAACTCGGCGGCGTCACCCTTGAGGGCGCTGGTGAGGTCCCGGATCTCGAGGCCGTACCGGAGGTCGGGCTTGTCGATCCCGAATCGCTCCATCGCCTCGCGCCACGCCAGGCGGGGAAAGGGCGCCCTCACGCTCTGACCCGACTCGTCCCACAGCGCCACCAGGATCCGCTCGACGTACCCCTCGACATCCGGCGCCGACACGAATGAGGCCTCGAGGTCGATCTGGGTGAACTCCGGCTGGCGGTCGGCCCGCAAGTCCTCGTCCCGGAAACAGCGGGCGATCTGGAAATACCGGTCGTAGCCGGCCACCATGAGCAATTGCTTGTAGATCTGAGGCGACTGCGGCAGGGCGTAGAACTCCCCGGAGTGCACCCGGCTCGGCACCAGGTAGTCGCGCGCCCCTTCCGGGGTGGGTTTGGTGAGGATCGGGGTCTCGATCTCGAGGAAATCGAGGTCGGCGAGCACCCGGCGGGCCCGCTGCAGCAACCGGTGGCGCAGCAGCAGATTCTGCTGCAGCTCCGGCCGGCGCAGGTCCAGGATCCGGTGCCGAAGCCGGAGCTCTTCGGCCGGCAGCTCCTCGCCTTCCTTCCGGGCGACGGGGATACTGGGCGTCACCGCCGGGCCCACCACCTCTAGCCGCGCCACTTTCACCTCGATCTCGCGGGAAGCGAGCGCGGCGTCGCGGGCCGATTCGGGTCGGAGCTCCACCGTGCCCTCGACCAGGATCACGGTCTCCTGGCCCAGCGTACCGGCCCGCGCGATCACCTCGCGCGGGGTCGTCTTGGGGTCGAACGACAGCTGCACCAGGCCGTCCCGATCGCGCAGGTCGATGAAGATCACGCCACCCAGGTCCCGCACCCGATGAACCCAGCCGCCCAGGCGTACCGACAGGCCGGCGTGTTCGCGCCGGAGACTCCCACAGCGGTGGGTGCGCATCGCGGTCGCGACGGTCATCGTTCTTCAGCCTCGATGAGCAACTGGTTGAATGCCTCGGCCGACCCCGCCCGCATCAGCGCCTCGCGCACCGACTCCCGACGGACCAGCCGGGCGATTCGCGAGAGGGCTTTGACGTGCTGGCCGGCCGCGCTTTCCGGACCGATCAGCAGGAAGAGGAGCCGGACCGGCGCGCCATCGAGCGCGTCGAAGTCGATGCCCTCTGGATGGCTGCCGCAGACCAGCCAGAGATCCTGAACGGTGGAGACCTTGGCATGGGGGATGGCAATGCCGTGACCGATCCCGGTCGACAGCACCGCTTCGCGCTCCAGCACCGCACTCAGCAGCGGGGCCGTGTCGACCCCAGCCCGCTCGGCCAGGAGTTGGGTCAACTCGCGCAGCGCGCCCGGCTTGTCGCCGGCCGTGAGGGGCACCCGGATGCGATCGGGGGTGAGCAGCTCGGTTAGAAGGAGTCCGGAATCTGGCACAGTTCGGGGAATGCTAACCGGCCGGGGAAAGACGGGCAACCTTTTGGGGGAATGGCAGTTACAGCGAAGGACCCGGGCCGGGGACGGTGCCAGCATGGTTATTCTTCATCCCATGTCGACCACCCTCCTCGACCAGACCCCCAGCGAAGCCCGCCAGCTCCTCCTCGACTGGGCCTCGAGTCGGGGCCTCCCGGCCTACCGAGCCCGCCAGCTCCTGCCGCGGCTGTGGGAGCGACCGGTCGCAAGCTGGCAGGATGCCACCGAGCTGCCGGCCGCGCTCCGGACCGAGCTCCAGCGGGAGCATCCCTTGCCCCGTCTCACGCTCGAAACGGTGCAGCACTCGG
Organism: uncultured Gemmatimonadaceae bacterium; assembly: GCA_964642475.1. GTDB lineage: Bacteria > Gemmatimonadota > Gemmatimonadetes > Gemmatimonadales > GWC2-71-9 > JADJOM01. Next base: position 191,023 of record CAZXRC010000002.1, read on the forward strand.
CCGACGGGACCCGGAAGTATCTCTGGCGTCTTCACGACGGAGAGCTGATCGAGTCGGTCCTGATCCCCTCCGGGACTCGGAAGACTCTCTGCATCTCCTCCCAGGCCGGGTGCGCCCTCGGCTGTGTCTTCTGCGCCACCGGCCGGATGGGATTCCGGCGGAACCTCACGGCCTTCGAGATCGCCGGCCAGGTTCGGGAACTGGTCCTCGCCAACCGGGCCGACAAGCCCAGCAACATCGTCTTCATGGGGATGGGGGAACCGCTCCTCAACTGGCCGGCGGTTGACGTGGCGCTCACGATCCTCAACGACCCAGCGGGCCTCGGGATCGGCGCCCGGCACATCACCATCTCGACCGTCGGGATCATTCCGGGGCTGCAGGCGCTGGCGGCGCGGCCGGAGCAGTTCCGGCTCGCCATTTCTCTCCACGCCCCCACCAGCGCCCGCCGACTCACGCTCATGCCGATCGAAAAGAAGTACCACCTCGACGAGGTGCTCCGGGCGGCGGGGGCGTTCAAGAAGCGGATCACCTTCGAATACGTCCTCATCGCCGGAAAGAACGACACCGATGAGGACGCCGATGAGCTGGTGGGGTTGGCCCGACGCATGGGCGCGATGGTGAACATCCTGCCGCTCCACCCCGGAGGGGCGCCGGGCCTCACGCCCACCGCGCCGCTCGCCATCCGGGATTTTGCCGACCGATTGCGAGCCCGCGGGGTCGAAGCGGTGGTGCGCCGGAGCCGCGGCCTCGACATCGCGGCGGCCTGCGGCCAGCTCAGGGTGGAGACCGAACGAAAGCGGAAAACGGTCGCGGGCCGCGGGTCAGGGGTCGAGGGATGACCGTCGCGGTCACCCCGAGCCCTCCCCCCGGACCCGCGACCTCCTATCCCACCCTCTCCCCGCTGCCAAACCGGTACTTCGGCCCGTAATCGCCCAGGAACATCTGATGGCTGCGTAGCCCACTCCCATCCCACTCGTGGAGCAGGCATCCGGGTGGCTCGTGGATGAACACTTCCGGTCCCTCCGGAGCGAGCTCCAGCGGAATCTGGTGGGCCGTGCTCGGCGCGATCAGGCCGATCGCGTGCCCCAGGCGACGAACGACCGTTCGATGCACATGCCCCGCCAGTACGGCCAGCACCTGGGAATGACGCCCCAGGATGTCGAGGAAGGCCTCCCGATCCACCAGCCCCAACCGATCCATGAATCCGATGCCGACGTCGAACGGCGGATGATGCAGCGCGATCAGCGTCGGCCGGGCGGTGCCTCCCGCCAGCATCCGCTGGAGCCAACCGAGCTGGTCCGGGCCGAGCCGCCCCTCCCCCGACCCGGGGATGACCGAATCGAGCGCCACAATCCGCACCGGAAAACGTTCGTCGACATAGGCCAGGCAGTCGTCTCCCACCACCTGCCCCAGATAGGGTCCCAACGCCGAGCGGCAGGGGCCCCGCGCGTCGTGGTTGCCGGGAAGCACCAGGATGGGCACGCTGAGGCGAGCCAGAGCGGTGGCGGCCAGCCGGTACTCCTCCGGGAGGCCAAGATCGACGAGGTCGCCGGTGATCAGGACCAGGTCAGGGCGTGGGATCAGGCGTTCGACGTGGGTGACCGCCGCTTCGAGGAACGGCAGAGTCTCGACCCGCCCCGCGAGCGGGTCGCCGGGGCGCCGCACGTGGGGGTCGGAGAGTTGGAGGATGCGCACAGGTGTAGGCTAGCAGGCGAGGGGCGGGCTGTGCCAGGGCGAGGGTGGTACCGGCGTCGTCGGTGAGGTCGCTACCGGATGAGCGCCGGCGTCTCTTCACCCTTCCTTGTTCTTGTCGCTCCAGATCCGGGGTTCCCACAGCTCCACCTTGTTGCCGTCCGGATCCATGATCCAGGCGAACTTCCCGTTCTCGTGGGACTCGGGACCGCTCAGCGGCGTGATGCCGGCCTGGCGGAGTTGCTCAAGGAGACCAGCGAGATCGTCGACGCGATAGTTGATCATGAACGACGCGGGGCTCGGCGCGAACCACTCGCTCCCCCGGTCGGCGAGGTGCCAGACCGTCAGGCCGCGATCTTCGGCGTGATCATCGGGCCACCGGAGGATGGCACCGCCAAAGCTCTCGAGAGGCAGGCCGAGATGACGGTGGTACCAGGCCGCCAGTGCGTCCTTGTCGTCACTCTTGAAAAACACGCCGCCGATCCCGGTGATGCGTGCCATGGAAGACCCCACCCGATGCGTTGACGGAGCGATGATGGTCCCCATATTATGGTGAGAATAGTATCCGGTCAATGCCGGCGGTCCCCCGGTTGCGGGGCCACCTGGTGCCGGTCGATTGCGCGGCGGAGTTGGTCGCCGTGATGGAGCCCTTTCCCGCGCGTGTGACGGAGCCATCGCTCCCGTCACGGCGCCAGGGGCAGATCGAACCGGGCCCGAGCCGAAGCACCGGGCGTCGAGGGCGCCGTCGGCCGGAGATGGTCAAGCGTAGAGACTTCGGTCGCGGATCCCACAGAAGAAAGGGCGGTACCCACGTGCGAAAGGTCCTGGCCCTGATCGGGACGCTGGTCGTCGGCTGGGGAAGCGACGGGCACGCACAGGTGGATTCGACTCTGGCGAGCCGGTATCACTCCGAGATCATGACGCTCTGCCAACGTGACGGCGGCCGGCTGTGGGGCGTGTCCCTCTGCGGACCGATCGCCTTCGGGGACGCTCGGACGAAGACGGTGTGGACCAGCGAACCGGCTCCGGCCGGCCCGCCACCCACGGCTATGGGATTCGCGAACACGGCGGTCGCCTGGGGTGGCCGGAAGTGGGTCCTGCTGGTGTGGAGCATCGTACTGGCGCGTGAGGGCGACCGGGCGCGACTGCTGGCCCACGAGCTGTTTCACCGGGTCCAGGATTCGCTCGGGCTCATGACGCCCGATGGCCAGAACGACCATCTCGATGAGCTGGAAGGACGCTACTATCTCCTGCTCGAGTGGCGTGCCCTGGCCGAGGCGGTTCAGGGGGCCGGTCCCGCTCGGCAGCGAGCGATTGCCGACGCGCTCAGGTTCCGCCGGGCCCGACGCACCCGGTTCCCGGGGTCGGCGGAGCAGGAACGGCGCGAGGAGATTCGGGAGGGCCTGGCGCAGTATACCGGGACGGTCATCGCCGCCGGGAGCGCCGAGGCGGTGCGGGAGGATGTCGGGCGACAACTGGCCTCGGCCGCCAAGGGCGAGTCGCTGGTGCGAACCTTCGGGTATCCCTTGGGCGCCGCGTACGGCGTGCTGCTGGACGATCTGATGGATGGGTGGCGTCGCCGAATTACCGCGGACTCGGATCTCGGCGATCTCCTCCAGGCTGCGGTGGGCGGCGCGGAGAGTGACCTGGCGGCGGCGGAGCTGCGCTACGACGGCCCGTCGCTCCGCACCGCCGAGGAGGAGCGGGCGCGGGTTCGAGCGGCCCGGATCGCCGAACTTCGGCGGGAGCTGGTCGAGGGCCCGACCCTGCGCCTGCCGGCGGCGCCCGGGTCGTTCGCCACTGCCGGGGTGACCCCCCTCCCGGGCATCGGGACCGTGTTCCCGTCGGTCCGGGTCACGGCGGGTTGGGGACAGTTGGTGGCCGAACGCGCGTTGCGAATCGGCAGCGAGTGGATCGTGGTCGCGGCCCCGGTGCAGGTAGACTCCACCCGTTGGGATGGGCCGGGCTGGAGCCTGACGGTTTCCCCCGGGTGGAAGGTCCGACAACTGGGGGCGGGCGGCTTCGAGCTGGTGCGGACGGCGCAGGAAGAGCGATGACAGCGGCGAGATGATGAAACGACTGGACCCGATCGAGAAGAACCTGATTCGCGGCGCGGCGACGACGCTGATCCTGCTGGTGCTCAAGGACCGACCGACCCACGGGTACCAGATCGCCCAACGGATCAAGGCGCGGAGCGCTGACGCGTTCGATTTTCCGGAAGGGACGATCTACCCGCTCCTGTACGGGCTGGTGGACGGGGGACACATCGAAGGCGAGTGGCAGGAGGGGAACACCGGGCGTCAACGCAAGGTATATCGGATCACGCCGGCCGGTCGCAAGGAGCTTGAGCGGCGACTGGGGGCGTGGGAGAAATACGCCAACGGTATGCGGGTGGCGCTTCGAGCGGTGTGAGACGCTTGCGCGGGGGATGCCCGGCGAGGCGGCGGGTGGGTCGACATCCGGCGCGGGGTTCGTGGGTCCGACGGACGGATGGGGCTACCCCGTCGCGCCGAAGCCGGACGAAATGCAGTTGATCGAGAGCAGCAGCGAAGAGAGGTACTGCTGGCGTTCCTGCTCCCCGACCGAGGCCCGGAACCGGCGCAGCAGCTCCACCTGCTGTCGGCTCACCTGGTTGATGGTCGGCAGGCGCCGGTACAACCGGCGGCGGAACCGGGGGAACCGCTCGGCGGGCACCGTGCTGCCGGTCACCCGGAGGACCGCCTCCACCGTGCGGGCGTATTCCTCTTTCACCTGCGCGAAGATCTCCTCGCGGAGCCGGACATCGGGCACCAGATCGGCGTACAGCCGGGCGATGTCGAGGTCGACGTAGCAGAGCGTCTTGTCGACCTCGTCGATGACCAGCCGGAAGAGGCGCGAGTCGGTGTACATCCGCTGAATCAGCCGCTCCCCCCGTTCGCCCCGGACCTGGAGGAAGGTGAGCAGACCGCTGCCCACGCCGTACCAGCCGGTGATGAAGTGCCGGTTCTGGGACCAGGCAAAGACCCAGGGAATGGCGCGCAGGTCGGCCAGGGTGCGGGCCCCGGTCCGCCGGGCGGGCCGGGAGCCGATGTTGAGCAGCGTCAGCTCCTCCAACGGGCTCGCGGCGGCGAAATAGCCGATCAGGTCGGGCTGCTCGACAAAGCGCCGGTAGGTCGCCTGGGCCGCCCCCGAGAGCGCCTCCATGGCCTCGTCGAACTCGCTGGTCGGCACCAGGGCGGCTTCCCGCTCCGAACGCAGGGTATGCTCGATCACGCCGGCCGTGAGGAGCTCGAGCTGGTACTGGGCGGTGCCGCGGTTGGCGTACTTGAAGGACACCACCTCGCCTTGCTCCGTCAGCCGCATCCGCCCGTGCACCGATCCGGCCGGCTGAGCGGCGATCGCGCGCCCGAGCGGCGCCCCGCCCCGGCTGACCGACCCCCCGCGGCCGTGGAAGAAGGAGATCGGCACGCCCAGTTCCGCGCCCAGCCGGGTGAGCCGGGCCTGGGCCTTCGATAGCTCCCAGTTGCTGGAGAGGAAGCCCCCATCCTTGTTGCTGTCGGAGTACCCGATCATCACCTCCTGGGTACCGCCGAGGGCCCGCACCGAGCGGCGCACCACCGGAGTACTCAGGAGCTCCCGCATGATCGCCGGCGCGCGGTGCAGGTCGTCGATGGTCTCGAACAGCGGCACGATCGGTAGGGTACAGCACTCCAGCGCGGCCTCGTCGGCGAACAGGCCCGCCTCCTTGGCCAGCAGGTACGCGCCCAGAACGTCCGCCACCTCGCGGGTCATGCTCAGGACAAAGCTGCCGAACGCCTCGCGGTCGAGCTCGGCCCGCATCGCCCGCACCAGCCGGAACATCCCCATCGTCTCCTGCGCGTCCGGGGGGAGGCCCTCGAGCGGACGATCGCCTTGGCGGGGCCGGGCGAGCTCGGCCAGGAGCCAGCTCTTCCACTCCTCGGAATCGAGCGCCGGCGGCTCCCCCGGGTTCCCGGTGGAGACCCGCCAGAGCGCGACCAGCGCCTGGGCCAGGCGGGTGGAGTTTTCCCGCAGATCCAGCCGCACGGTACTGAAGCGGAACGCTTCGGCCTCACGCCGCACCGGTCTGACCAGCGTCGCCGCGAGCCGGGGGCTCCCACCCTGGGCCAGTCCCAGCTCCACGGTCCGCAGGTCGGCGAGCAGCTCCTCGGCGGTGGCGTACCCCTCGCCCGGCGGCGCGGCGCGGCCCCGCTCGGCATGCGCGATCGCACCGTGCAGCCGGGCCATCATGCAGGCGAGATAGTGCCGGAAGATCTCCCCCGGATTCCGCGCCACGATCGCGGCGCTGTCGGGCACCTGCGCCAGGGCCCGTTCCAGTCCCTGGCGGAATGCCGATCCGGGATCGATCGCCCGTTCGGTGATACTCAGGGTGCGGAGCAGCTCCGTTAGGCGCTGGCGATAGCGATACAGGCTCGCCAGTCGGTTCTCGTGCAGCGTCCGGCGGGTGACGTCGTTGGTCACGAAGGGATTGCCGTCGCGGTCACCGCCGATCCACGACCCGAACTGCAGGAAAGGCGGCAGCAGGAACCGCTCCCCGGGCCAGGTCTGGCTCAAGACCCGATCGAGCTTCTCCAGCGTCTCGGAGGTGGCCTCGAACAGGCTTTCGCTGAAGAAGTGAAGCCCCCAGTATACCTCCTGCGGTACGGTGGGTTTCTCCAGCCGGAGCTCCCCCGTCATCCAGAGGAGCTCGATGTCGTTCTTGAGTCCGTCGATGATCTGGGTCCGTTCCCGAGGGGTCCAGCGGGGCGACTCCAGGTCCACCAGCCGGCGATAGATCCGGCGGTGCTTTTCGAGTACCGTCACCCGCTTGGCTTCGGTGGGGTGGGCGGTGATGGTGGGCCGGATGCGGAGCTCGCCCAGGAGCTGGCGGACCTGCTCGGGGGTGACCTGGTCGCCCGCCGCGTCGTGCAGCACCTGCGCCAGGGTGCCCCGGACCTGCTCGGGGCCCCGCTCGGTCTCGGTCTGCCGCCGGCGCCGCATCCCGGCGTTCTGCTCCGCGATGGAGAGGAGCTGGAACCAGATTCCCTGGGCCCGGAGCCCGGCCTCGAGCCGATCGGGGGAGGCCAGGTCCGGCTCCCCGCCCCGCAGCACCGCTTCCAGCCCCGGCTGCCGGGTTCGCACCACATCGACCAGCAGCCCGAACAGGAGCTCGGCCACCTCACTGGCGTAATGGGCCGCTTCCGCCGCCAGCGGGTCGGCCGAGGCCGGCAGCGTCTCGGGGAACGGACGGGCGCTCTCCTGGGTCACGCGACGCGATCGCGAACCGGTTTGCCGGCGAAGAACAGGGTGAGGTTCTCGATCGCGCGCATCCCCATCGCCACCCGGGTCTCGAGCGTGGCGCTGCCGAGGTGGGGGAGAAGGGTGACATTGTCCATGGTCAGCAGCTCGGGCGTCACCTGCGGCTCCTTCTCGAACACGTCGAGCCCCGCCCCGGCGATGGTGCCGGCCTTGAGCTCGGCGACCAGCGCCGCCTCGTCCACCACATCGCCCCGGGCGGTGTTGATCAGGAAGGCGTGCTTCTGCATCTGCCGCAGTCTGGTCGCGTCGATCAGGTGACGGGTTTCGGGCGTGGCCGGGCAATGGAGGGACACGAAGTCCGACTCCGCCAGCACCTGGTCGATCGAGTCGCGGGGCTCCGCGCCCAGCGCCCTCGCCTCCTCCGGCCGAGGCGGGTAGGGGTCGTGGAAGATCACCTTCATTCCGAAGCCGTGATGCGCCCGGCGCGCCACCGCCCGGGCGATCCGGCCAAACCCCACCAGCCCGAGGGTCTTGCCGGTCACCTTGGCGCCCAGCATGTGGGTGGGCCGCCACCCGGTCCAGGCCTTCTGGCGGACGTGGCGGTCACCCTCGGCCGCCCGACGAGCGACCATGAGCAGCAGCGTCATCCCGATGTCGGCGGTGTCGTCGGTCAGGACGTCGGGGGTGTTGGTGACGGTCAGGCCGCGGGTCCTGGCGGCATCGATGTCGATGTTGTTGAAGCCTACCCCGAAGTTGGCGATGATCTTCGCCCGAAGCGGCTCGGCCGCCAGCACCGCGGCCGTCACCTTGTCGGTGACGGTGGGCAGCAACCCATCCGCGCCGCGGAGCGCGTCCTGAAGCCGGTCGGCGGTGAGCGGCGCGTCGTCGTGGTTGAGTACCGCGTCGAAGCGCCGGCTCGCCTCGGCTTCGCAGGCCGCGGGGATCTTCCGGGTGATGACCACCCGGGGTTTCGCGCTCATCGGGTCACCAGTCGCTTCTTGGGCGGCCGCTTGGCCAGCGCCTCCTGCACCGCCTTCCCCAGCTCCGCCGGGCTCGGCGCCACCGTCAGACCCAGCGACCGCATGATCTCGGCCTTCTCCGCCGCGGTGTCGCCGAAGGCGGAGATAATGGCGCCGGCATGCCCCATCCGTCGCCCCTTGGGAGCGGTGAGACCGGCCACGTAGCCGATGACCGGCTTGCTCATGTGCTCCTTGACCCACATCGCGGCCTCGGCCTCCTGGGGCCCGCCGATTTCGCCGATCATCATGACCGCCTCGGTCTCGGGGTCCTGCTCGAAGAGGCTCAGGATATCGAGGAAGCTCGAGCCGTTCACCGGGTCGCCCCCGATGCCGATGCTGCTGGAGACCCCGATCCCCAGCTCCTTCATCTGGGAGGCGGCCTCGTACCCCAGGGTGCCGGAGCGGGTCACCAAGCCCACCGAGCCCGGCTTGTAGATATGGCCCGGCATGATACCGAGCATGCACTTGCCCGGGCTGATCAGGCCGGCGCAATTGGGGCCGATGAGGGTGGTGCGCCGCTCCTTGGGATAGCGCCGGAGGTAGCGCTTCACCACCATCATGTCCTGCGCCGGGATGCCGTCGGTGATGCAACAGACCAGCTTGATACCGGCATCGGCCGCTTCCATGATGGCGTCGGCGCAGAACGCCGCCGGCACGAAGATGATACTGGCGTCGGGGTAGACCCCCTCGACCGCGTCTTTCACCGTGTTGAAGACCGGCAGCCCCATGTGGGTCTGGCCGCCTTTGCCCGGGGTGACGCCGCCCACGACCTTGGAGCCGTACTCCACCATCTTCTGGGCGTGGAAGGTGGCCTTGTCGCCGGTGAAGCCCTGGACCAGGACCCGGGTCAGTTCGTTGATGAGGATTGCCATGGTCAGTTCCCTTTCGCCTTCTTCCACGCGGCCACGACCTTGTCGGCGGCGTCGGCCAGACTGTCGGCCTGGATCAGGTTGAGCCCCGATTGGTCCAGGATCCTGCGGCCTTCCTCCACGTTGGTGCCGGCGAGGCGCACCACCAGGGGGACGTTGACCCCAACCTCCTTCACCGCCTGCACCACCCCCTTGGCCACCCAGTCGCAGCGATTGATGCCCGCGAAGATGTTGACCAGCATGGCCCCGACCTTCCGGTCCTGCAGCACCAGCTTGAAGGCCATGGCCACCCGTTCGGGCGAGGCGCCACCCCCCACGTCCAGGAAGTTGGCCGGCGAGCCGCCGGCATGTTTGATCATGTCCATCGTCGCCATGGCGAGACCGGCGCCATTGATGATGCAGCCGATCTCGCCGTCCAGCGCCACGTAGTTGAGTCCGTGCTCGCCGGCCTGCGCTTCGCGCGGGTCCTCCTCCGCGTGATCGCGGAGCTCGGCCACCGTGGGCCGGCGGAAGAGGGCGTTGTCGTCGAACCCCATCTTGGCATCGAGCGCCAGCAGCTGGCCGTCCCGGGTGACCACCAGCGGGTTGATCTCGACCATGGTGGCGTCGAGGTCGCGGAAGGCGCGGTGGCAGCCCAGGAGGATGGTGACCATGCGGTTGATCAGCGGGCCCGGGAGGCCCAGGCCAAAGGCGATTTCGCGGGCCTGGAACGACTGCATGCCCACGGCCGGCTCCATGACCTGCCGGAGAATGGTCTCGGGCTCGCGCTGGGCGATCTCCTCGATCTCCACGCCCCCGTGGGGGTGAGCCACCAGCATGATCCGCTCGGTCTTCCGGTCCAGCACGAAGCCGATGTAGAGCTCGCGCTCGATCGGCACCGCGGCCTCGACATAGAGCCGGTGGACCACCTTCCCCTCGGGACCGGTCTGGTGGGTCACCAGCCGCTTGCCGAGCAGCTCGGTGGCGGCCTTGCGCACCTCGTCTTCGGTGGTGCAGAGCTTGATGCCGCCGGCCTTGCCGCGGGCGCCGGAGTGGATCTGGGCCTTCACCGCCCAGCGGGCCCCGCCGATCTCGGCGGCCCGGTACACCGCCTGCTCGGCGCTGTACGCGACCCCGCCCCGGGGAACCGCGACACCGAAGTTGGCGAGGAGTTCCTTCGCCTGGTATTCGTGGATGTCCATATTCGCTCCGTGAAGTCCGTCGTCTCGAGCGCAGGGCCTATCTCATCCCGAGCGCAGCGAGGGATCTACTCAGGGCCGGCTAGATCCCTCGGGCGCTCCGTGCCCTCGGGATGACATCGTTTCGATTCACCTCTTCTTCCCGATCGCCGCCGCCATCTCCATCACCACATTCGCCATCCGGGCGCTGGCCGCGTCGATCATCCTGCCATCGAGCTGGGCCGCGCCCTTCCCTTCCCGCGCCGCCTGGTCCAGGGCCTCGAGGATCCGCCGGGCCCGGTTGACCTCGGCCTCGGGCGGCGAGAAGACCTGGTTGGCGAGCTCGATCTGGGACGGATGGATGGCCCACTTCCCCTCGATGCCGAGCGCGGCGCCACGGCGGGCCGCGGCGAGGAAGGCCTCGGGATCCTTGAAGTCGCCGAAGGGACCGTCGATGGGCCGCAGACCGTAGGCCCGGCAGGCCACGATCATCCGGGTGAGCGAGGCATGCCACTGGTCGCCCGGGTAATCGGGGTTGAGCCCGCCGATCGAGACCGTGCGGGCCCGCATGCTGGCGGCGTAGTCGGCCACGCCGAAGTGCATCGCCTCGAGCCGCTTCGAGCTGGTGGCGATGGCCTCGACGTTGGCCATGCCGAGCGCGGTCTCGATCAGCACGTCGATGCCGATCCGGTGGCCCAGCCCCTTCGCGGCCTCGATCTGGGTCAGCAGCGCGTCGGTGAGATAGACGTCGGCCGGGACCCCGACCTTGGGGACCAGGACCACGTCCAGCCGGTCGCCGGCCTGCTCCACCACGTCCACCATGTCGCGGTAGTAGTAGTGGGTGTCGATGCCGTTCACCCGGACACAGACCGTCTTCCCGTGGCCCCGCCAGTCGTACTGCTTCAGAGCCTGAATCACGTTGATCCGGGCCTGCTCCTTGTCGGCCGGGGCCACGGCGTCTTCGAGATCGAGAAAGACATAGTCGGCGGCGCTGGTGAGCGCCTTCTCGAACATGGCCGGGTTGGAGCCGGGCACGGCCAGCTCGCTCCGCTGCAGCCGCGGGCGCGCCGGTTCGTAACGGGTGTGACTCACGCGACCCCCGCCGGCTGCTTGGCCACGGCGGCCTCCGCGGGCCCGCCGGTGCGTCTGGCGGGGAGCGGCTGCTGGGTCTCAAGCCAGTAGTGCTGGGCCGCGGCCACGCCGGCGCCGAGCTCGATCTTGATGCCCACATCGCGCATCGCCATCTCGCTCCCGGCAAGGCCGGCGAGAAGGGTGATCTCGTTGAGATCGCCCAGATGGCCGATCCGGAAGAGCTTGCCCGCTACCTTGTTGAGCCCCGCGCCGAGGGCGAAGTTGTAGCGGCGGTAGGCCACGTCGATCACGTCGGCGCCGTTGAAACCGGCCGGCACCATGATGGCGCTGACGGTGTCGGAGTACCACTTGGGCGCCCGCGCGCACAGGGTGAGTCCCCACGCCGCCACCGCCCGCCGGCAGCCCTCGGCCAGGCGGTGATGCCGGGCAAAGACGTTTTCCAGCCCCTCTTCCAGCAACATGGTCAACGCCTCCCGCAACCCGTAGAGCATCGGGATCGAGGGGGTGTACGGGAAGTACCCGGTCCCGTTGGCCTTGATCATGTCCTCGTAGCTCCAGTAGCAGCGCGGGAGCCTGGCGGTCTTGCCCGCCTCGAGGGCGCGCCGGCTGACGCAGACGATGCCGGCCCCCGCCGGAAGCATGAAGCCCTTCTGCGACCCAGTCACCACCACGTCGACCTTCCACTCATCCATCCGGAAGTCGATGCTGGCGAGACCCGACACACTGTCGACGAAGAGGAGGGCCGGGTGCTTCGCGGCGTCGATGGCCTTGCGCACCGCGCCGATGTCGCTGGTGACCCCGGTGGCGGTCTCGTTGTGGACCACGCAGACCGCCTTGTAGGCGTGCGCGGTGTCCTGACTCAGGATCTCGTGGATCCGCTCCGGGGGAGCGCCCTCGCCCCATTCGACGTCGATGGCGGTGACATCGAGGCCGAGCCGCTGCATCATGTCGATCCAGAGATGGCTGAACTGGCCGTAGCGGAAGGAGAGCACCTTGTCGCCGGGCGACAGGGTGTTCACCAGGGCCGATTCCCAGCCACCGGTGCCGGTGCCGGGGAAGACGAAGGGGGTTCCCCCCTCGGTCTTGAAGACCTTGCGGAGATCCCGGAAGATCGGGTTCGTCAACTCGGGAAAGGACGAAGACCGGTGGTCCTCCATCGGCACGTGCATCGCGCGGAGGATGCGGTCAGGCGAGTTGGTGGGTCCGGGGACGAAAAGAAAGTTGCGGCCTGGCATGACGCGATCCTCGTGCTGGAGAGTCAGTCTGCGGAAGCTCCGGGCTCCCGCGCGAATGCGTGCGGCGGGCTGTATGTTCATACCGCGCCAGCCGCGAACCTCTACCGGTACTGCGATGACTTCCGCCACCGGGGCCAGCTCCCCCCGGGCCCTGCTCACGGACCTCTACTGGACCGCCGTCACCGCGGCGGCTCCCGGTCCGGCCCTCACCCGCTCGCTCGAGTCCCACACAGCCCCCACGGCCCGGCCGGTCCACCTCCTTGCTCTAGGCAAGGCGGCCCTGCCGATGGCGACCGCGGCGGTCCACCTGCTTGGCTCCCGCAACCAGTCGCCCGCCGGCGGCCTGCTCGTGGTTCCCGAGCCGGGGGTTGCGCCTCACCCGGCCCTGGCCGTGGCGGTGGGCGATCATCCTCAACCGGGCGCGGCTTCGTTCGCCGCGGCGGAGCGGCTGGCCGAGGCCGTGGCCCGGGTGCGACCGGGCGAGGAGGTCTGGGTGCTCCTGTCGGGAGGCACGACCAGCCTGATCGGAGCGCCGATTCCGGGCATCGCCCCGACCGACCTGAGTGAGCTCTACCGCCTGTTGCTGGGATCCGGGCTCGATATTACGGCCATGAATCGGATCCGCAAACGCTTCGCACGCTGGGCCGGGGGTCGGCTGGCCGCCGCGCTGGCCCCGGCGCACGTGAAAAATTTCACAATCTCGGACGTCATCGGCGACGATCTGGGTGCCATCGGTTCAGGTCCCTGCGTGCCGGATGTGTCCAGCGCGGCGGATGTGCGAGCCCTGCTCGTGACCGCCGGCCTATGGATGAAGATCCCGCCCCCGTTGCGGGATCACCTCGAAGCCGTGGAACGGGGAACTGCGGCCGAGACGCCCAAGCCCGGCGATCCTGCCTTCGGTACCACCGAAGTCCACCTGGTTGCGAGCAATCGGTTGGCGCTGGAGGCCGTCTGTACCCGGGCGCGGGCCTTGGGGATGACCGCTCGGTTGCTCAACGCCGAGCTTTCTGGCGAAGCGGCCCACGTGGGACGGGCCCTGGCGTCAACCCTGCTCGATTATGATGGCACACAAGTGTCGGCCACGCAAGTCATAGAGCCGAATAATCATGCAATAGCTGTTTGGGGGGGTGAGACGACGGTCACCCTCGGCCCCAACCCCGGCCTGGGAGGCCGCTCCCAGGAACTCGCGCTCGCCGCCAATCAGGTTTTCGCCGGCTCCACCCGGGCAGACGGCAGGGCGGTGCACCTTCTCGCGGCCGGTACCGATGGTCGGGACGGACCGACCGATGCGGCTGGCGGGTTCGCGGATGCGGCTACCTGGGAGGCCATCAAGCAGGCCGGACGCGATCCCCTGCTGGACCTGGAGCGGCACGAAAGCAATGCCGCGCTGCGAGCCGGCAATTCTCTCTTCGTCACCGGCATGACCGGCACCAACGTGATGGACCTGGTGATCGGGTTGCTGCGGTAGGTCTGCCGGCCCTCAGGGCCGGCCATCCTCGTCGGCCTGAAAGTCCTTCCCCAGGATCACGCTGACATCCACCCGCCGCAACGAGTCCTGCTGCATCGCGACCTGGCCCACCCCCAAGGCCGCCCGCACCTCTTCGGCCCGCCTCCGATTCCCCCGCCGCGCAATCACCAGGGTGCTCTCGGCCGGCTCCACCGAGGTACCGAAGTAGACCACATCGATCCCCATCCGCCGGAGCCGCCGGGTACCCAGCCGGCCCAGGCCGGTGCGGCCGCTGCCGTTGAGCACCTCGACCATGATGCGCCCTTCGGCGGAGGGAATGTCGAACGCATGGCCCTCGACCCGGTCCCGCCGGAAAAGGCGGCCCAGCAGCAGGAGGACCAGCAGGCCCAGCAGGAGCCCGCCGGCGATCAGCCAGCGGCGGGCGGGAGCAGTGAGTTCCAAAAGCGGACCGTCGGATCGGGGAGAGCCCAGCCGGCCAGCACCGCACGGCTGATGCGATAGCGGGCCACGTCCCGCAGCACCGCCTGGGAATCGCGGGGAAAGCGCTGGGCCAGCTCCGCCAGCTCGGGGCGGTGATACGGGCGGCCCGGCTCGAGATAGTCGGCGCAGTAGAGCACCCGCCCCACCAGGTCCCACTCGGCCAGCCCCATGCTATGGTAGCGCACCGCGTCGAGCACCCCGCGGTCGGTCTCGCCATCGGCCTTGGCGCGGGCCGCGCTGGCGGGTCCGTGGCGGAACTCGGCGGGTCCCGGCGCCGAGGGGGCCCATTGTTCCAGCTCGGGGGCCGGCGCGTCCCGCAGCGCATCGTGCAACCAGACGGCCCGCAGCCAGCGGTTGCGCTCGTTATCCGGTACGCCCATCTCTTCGGCCCAATGCGCCACCAGGCCGGCCACGCGGATGATGTGCTCCATCCGCTCGGGGCTGACCACCGCCCAGGTGGGGAGTGTGGGGCGGAGGCCCGAGGGTGGCGTGGTACGCGGTTCGCCGGCGGTGGTCATGCGAACACTCGGCCGAGGATGTGATTGTCGATGAGTCGGGTCTGGCCCACCCGCCCGGCCAGCGTCAGGATGGTGCCGGGCTCGGCCCGGGTCACCGGCAACAGCCGGTCCGGATCCACTGCGGCGATGTAGTCCGGTGCCAGGCCGGGAAACCGCCGGCACTCGTCCTCCATCAGCGCCACCAGCCGGCCGGCGTCCTGATCCCCGCCCCGCCAGGCCCGGTCGGCGGCCCTGAGGGCGGCGGAGAGCCCAAGCCCCTGGGCCCGCTCCGCCGCAGTGAGATACGCATTTCGGCTGCTCAGGGCCAGTCCGTCCGCCTCCCGCACAGTCGGCGCCACCGCCACGTCGACCGGGAAGTCCAGGTCCCGCACCAGCTGCCGGATCAGCGTCGCCTGCTGGATGTCCTTCTGTCCGAACACCGCGACATCGGGCTCGACCAGGTGGAAGAGCTTGGTGACCACCGTGAGGACGCCGGCGAAGTGCCCCGGGCGAACCGCCCCTTCGAGCCGATCGGCGGAGGAGCCGGGGACCACCCGGATCTCCGCCTCGGGGGCATACATCGCCTCCACCGTCGGGGCAAAGAGCACATCGACGGACCGGCGGGCGGCGAGGGCGGCATCATGGGCCAGGTCCCGGGGGTAGCGGCCGAAATCCTCCCCGGGCCCGAACTGGAGCGGATTGACGAAAACACTCAGCACCACCGCGTCGGTCCGGCGCCGTGCTTCGTCCACCAGGGAAAGGTGCCCCTCATGCAGGGCCCCCATTGTGGGTACCAGGCCGACGCGATGCCCCACCAGCCGGGCCTCGGCGAGCCAGGCGCGCAGCTCGGGGATGGTGGTGAACTCATGCATGTTGGCGGGCCGTTGGCCATTGGCCGCTGGCCGATAGCCGCTGCTCCTTGGGAGGAAGGATTCGGGGAAGCGGACCATTCGTCTGAGGCCTACGGCCAACAGCCAATGGCCTATTCAAAACTGTGCTCCCTGGTCGGATACCGCCCCGCCCGCACGTCGGTCGCGAAGGCGCCCGCGGCGGCCCGCACCGTGGCCGCGAGATCGGCGTAGGTCTTGAGAAACCTGGGGTTGAACCCCTCGTTGAGCCCCAGCATATCGTGAAGCACCAGGACCTGCCCATCGCAGCCGGGGCCAGCGCCGATACCGATCGTCGGTGCGCCGATCGATTTGCTCACCGCCTCCGCCAGCGGCGCGGGGACCAGCTCCAGCACGATGGCACAGGCGCCGGCGTCCTCCAGGAATTTCGCGTCCGAGCGCACCCGGTCGGCGGCGGCCCGATCCCGACCCTGCACCCTGGGCCCGCCCAGCTGGTGGATCGCCTGGGGCGTGAGGCCCAGGTGGCCCATCACCGGGATGCCGACGCGCACCAGGGCCCGCACCGTCTCGGCCATCGGCTCCCCCCCCTCGAGCTTTACCCCGTGGGCTCCGGTCTCCTGCAGGACCCGGCCGGCGTTGCGAATGGCCTCCGCCACCGAGACCTGGTAGGTGAGAAAAGGCAGGTCGACGAACACCAGCGAGCGGCCGGCGCCCCGGACCACCGAGGCGGCGTGGTAGATCATCTGGTCGAGCGTGGCGCTCAGGGTGTTCGCTTTCCCGGCGAGGACCTGGTTCACGGAGTCGCCCACCAGCAGCACGTCGACCACCCCGTCGAGCAACCGCGCGAACAGCGCGTCGTAGCAGGTGAGCACGGCGATCTTCTCGCCGCCGCGCTTCTTCTCGCGCAGGTCGGGGATGGTCAGCGGCTTTGGGTCGTCAGCCATAGAGTTCCGGGTTCCGAGTTGCAGCTGGACTAGTCGCGGCGAGTTCCGTCACCGGCACCGAATAGCCTGAGATGGGAACCGAGTTCCGAGTTGCGGTCCCTCCAGTCGCGGCGAAACGCGGCGCCGCCGGCACCGACTCCTCGGAACTCGGAACTCGGAACTCATTCATCGTCCGTGTCCACTTTCACCGGACAGGCCGCATCCAGCTCTTCGATCTCCCGGCCCCACCACGGTCGGTTGGGCAACTCGGGATGGGGCACCCGCAGGTCGAGGTCGCGGAGCCGTCGGGTCCCGAAGCGGACGATGTCGAGGTCCAGGGTGCGCGGGCCCCACTTCTCACCCCGGGTGCGGCCGTTCTCGTCCTCGATCTTCTGCAGCAGCTTGAGGAAGCGTCCCGGGTCGAGGGAGGTCTCCAGCAGGACCATCTGGTTGAGGTACTTCCCCTGCCCGGGCGGCCCCACCGGGTCGGTTTCCTCCACGGTCGACGCACCGAGGAGGGATGTCAGCGGCAACTTGGCGAGCGCCGCCCGGGCCCGCGCCAGATACCCTTCGCGGTCGCCCAGGTTGGTGCCGAGCGCGACGTAGACCCGCTCACGCGGATTCATAGGTCGTGGGAGAAGTGCTTCGCGATGGTCTCGAGCCGCTCGGCGATGCCGGCCAGCTCCCGGAGGGCCCGCTCCAGCTCGGCGTGACTCCGGGCGGCCTCGGAAGCGCGGCGGGCGGTGGTGTTGGCGTCCTCTACCGTGCGGGTGGAGACCGCGGCCACCTGCGACATCTGTTCGCTCAGGCGGAGGGCCGACTGCTCCTGCCGGGCGGCGGTCTCGGCGATGCGGCGGGCGTGGGCGCCGGCATCGAGCGTCCCGGACACGATCCCCTCCAACGCCTGGGCGGCGTCGGCCGAGAGCTGCTCCACTCCGCGGACGGTCTCGGTCCCGCGCTCCATTTCCTCGGAAATCTGGGCCACCTGGCCCAGGATGGCAGCCACCAGTCCTCCCGCCTCCCGTGAGGCGGCGCCGCTCTGGGCCGCCAGCTGCCGGACCTCCTCGGCGACCACCGCGAAGCCCCGACCCTGGTGCCCCGCCCGGGCCGCCTCGATGGCGGCGTTGAGCGAGATCAGGTTGGTCAGGTCGGCGATCTCGCGGATGGAGCTGATGAACCCGATCAGCCGGTTGGAGACCTGGTAGAGCTCGCCCACCTGCTCGGAGCTGGTGGCGACGAAGCGCTGCAGCTGGACCAGCCGCTCGATGGCGTCGCGGATCGACTCCCGGTTCCGGGAGGCGACTTCACTGGCGGTGGCGGAGGCGGTGGCGGCGGCGGCTCCGTCGGCGGCGACCTCCCGGGCCTGGCCCGCGAGGCTGGCGGTGCTCTCCCGCCCCGCCGCCACCAACTGCTCCTGTTCGGCGGCGCCGGCCCGGATGGCATTGGCGGTCTGGGCGACCGAACCGGCGGCGGAGCGGAGCTGTTCGGAGGTCTGGGCCAGGAGCCGCACCTGGGCCGTCACCTGCTCCACCGTGTCTACCAGCGGGCGGCGCAGATCGGCGATGTGGATCGCGGTCGCCAGCTGCCCGGCGAAGGTCGACGCGACGGTGACTTCCTTCTTGGTGTAGACGTGGGGCTTGTGGTGGTCCAGCTCCAGGGTGCCGATGATGTCGCTCCCGAAGCGGAGGGGGAGGACCAGCATGCTGATGGCATCGGGGGTCGGGGCCAGCACCCGGTCGTCGTTGCGCGCGTCGCCCACGACCACGGTCTCGCCCGAGCTGACCGCGAGGGACCGGAGGGTGCCGCTGTCGAACGGCGGATCGCCCCGGTTGGGCCAGCCCAGCGCCCCGCGGTAGACCAGGCTGGCGGCCCCCTCACGCATCCGGTAGATCCGGAAGTCGCTCCAGTCGAGCACCCGGTTGGCCATCTCCTCGAGTTGGACGAAGGCGTCCTTGAGCGAGACGTTGCTGGTGATGATCCGCTCGCGGGCGTGGATCTTGTTGAGCTCCTCCGCCCCGATCGCCTCTTCCAGGATCCGCTTGGTCAGGGCCCCGAGCACCCCCACCACCGCCAGCACCGCCAGCCAGGCCTCGGGCGGCAGCGCGCCGATCGCGCTGGCGGAAATCGCCGCCCCGATGAGCGTGATCATGTAGGAAAGCACTTCGTAGCGGAGGATCATCAACCGCTCGTGGCTCTCCAGTTTCCCCCGGACCAGCAGGGTGAAGTAGAACAGGGCCCGGGTGAAGAAGAAGTACATCCCGGCCAGGGTGAGCGCCGGCCCCAGGAACTCGAGGGTGATCCCGCTGGGCTCGGTCCGGAGAAAGACGACGGTGTAGGCCCCGTAGGCGCCCAGGAAGCCGATCACCTCGCGGCTGGCGTTGATCCACCCGGCGGTGAGCAGCTTCCGGAGCCAGAACACATCGGTGATGAACACCCCGAACCACATCGCGAAGCCCACCATCCCCGGGCCGACCACCAGGCTGCCCACCAGGGGCACGATGCCGATCTGGGAGAGGTACGAAAACTTGGACAGGGGGATCTGGCCTTTGCGGAGCACCGCCACCAGGGCGACCATCCCGAGGGTGACCCAGGGGTGTTCCAGCCAGCGGCGGTCGATGGCCAGCGCGCCGAGCCCCAGCAGAATGCCGCCCCAGGCCAGCACCTGGGCATAGACCGCGAGCAGCCGGCGAGCGCCGAAGATCATGCCGCCTCCCCGCTGGCCGCGTCGAGGGCGGCGCGGAGTTCGGCCAGGAAGCGGCCCGCGGCCACCGGTCCTTCCTTCCCCAACCGTTCGACCAGGGCGCTTCCCACCACCACCCCGTCGGCCAGGCCGGCCACCGTCCGGGCCTGGGCCGGCGTGCTGATCCCGAAGCCCACCGCCAGCGGCAACCGGCTCGCACCGCGGACCCGGGCGATATAGTCGGAGAGCCCGGTGGCGAGCGCGGTACTGGCCCCGGTCACGCCCAGCCGGGCCACGAGATAGAGGAAGCCCTGGGCATCACGAACCACCTCGCGGAGGCGGGGCCCGGTGGTGGTGGGCGCCACCAACCGGATCAGGTCGAGGGGACTTTCCCGCACCCGGTCCTCGACCGCGGGATCGCTTCCGGCGGGGAGGTCGGTGAGCAGGAGCCCGGAAGCGCCCACCTCGGTCGCCTCGCGAAGGAAGCGCTCGACCCCGTAGTGGAGAATCGGGTTGAGATAGCTGAAGACCACGACCGGCTTCTCGAGGCGCGCCTCGGCGATGAGCTCCAGGGTCCGTGGCAGGGTCATCCCCTGTCGCAGCGCCTCGAAGCTGGAGCGCTGGATGGTGGGGCCGTCGGCCAGGGGATCGCTGAAGGAAACGCCCACCTCGACCAGGTCGGCGTGCTCCGCCACCCGCCGCAGCGCCTCGAGGCTCTGGGCGCGGTCGGGGTGGCCGGCGGTGAGATAGGGGATGAGGGCCGTGCGGCCCCGTCCCCTGAGCTCGGTCCAGGCCCGGCTCAGCCGGGACTCAGACGAAGTAGTCGCCGACAACGAGGCCATACCGGTCGGGGTTGGTCACCTTGACGATCGACCGCAGGAATCCGCCGCCGGCGTCGGTCTCCGCCAGGTTCTCCGCCCGTCCGGGCGGGGCCACGAGCGCGCCGTTGACGTCCAGGCAGATCCGCACCAGCGGGCGGTTGAGGAAATTCTGGTCCGGATTGGCTGCCGACACGATGGCCACCTCGAACGTATCCAGGATGACGCAGGTGCCCACCGGATAGATGCCGATGAGGTTGATGAGCGCTTTGACCAGGATCTTGTCGTACCCCCGCCGGGGATTCTCCCACATCTCCCGCAGCACCTGGTCGGGCTGAATCGGCACCGTCTGGTAGCTGCGGCGGGTGGTGGCCGCGTCGTACCCGTCGGCCACCGACACGATGCGGGAGAAGATCCCCATCTGGCGGGCCCGGATCGCCTTGGGATAGCCGGTGAGATCCACCTTCATATGGTGTTCCTGCGAGACCACGATCTGGCGGTAGGGAATCTCGCCATATCCCCGCATGGTGAACAGGGTCAGCACCCCCTGCCACGGGTGGGTCTGCATCAGCCGCCACTCGTCCTCCGAGAGGCCGGTGGTCTTGTTGAGCACCTCGACCGGAATGCGGGCCTTGCCCACGTCATGGAGCAGCGCGGCCAGGCCCAGGTCGTACAGCTGGAGGCGCGTCAGGCCGAGCTTCTTTCCGATGGCTACTGCCAGAATACACACATTCACCGAGTGGGTGAAGGTGTACTCGTCGTAATCCCGGATGGTGGTCAGGCCGATGAGCGAGGTCTCGTTGTTGAGCACCTGGTCGACGATCGCCTGCACCGCCCGCTTCACCTTGGCCACCGAGGTGGTCCGCCCCAGGCGGACGCTGTTGATCAGGTCCTTGGTGACCGCCACGCCGTGGGAGTAGGTCCGCTTGGCCTGTTCCCGGGCCCGCTCCGCCTCCGCCACCTTGTCCTCGGACTCAAGCGGCGGCTCCACATCCAGGTGGGTGACGTTGGCCACGGCGAGCCGGTCGCGCAGATCCAGCAGCCGCTCGTGCAGGTCGCCCTCGCCGGCCTTGGCCGAGACGCCGAGCAGCACACCGAGGAGGATCTGCCATTCGCGCCGCTCGACCCCGGCCGCCACCTTGAGCTCCCCCACCCCGGCCGCGGTGAGGATCTGCAGCAGGTTGGAGAAGGAGGCATAGTTGTCGAGCTCCAGCCGGAGCCGGGTGCCGTTCACGAAGATGAAGTCACCCGAGAGCCTCAGCTCGATCTCGTTGTGCGGACCCAGAATGGCGAGCGCCGACGCCTGGAGCTCGTCCAGCGACTTCTGGGCGGTGGCGTTCTCGATGGGGTAGAGCTTGAGGCTCCGGAAGGCGGCATACATCGAGAGCAGGAAGGTCCGACCGGCGGTGCGCATGAACGCATCGCCCGCCACCCGTTCCTCGCCCGCGTGGGCGTCGGCGTCGCGGGTCATCCGCCGCCTTCCCGGAGCGCCTTGCTCACGGCGTTGCGCACGATGAGTTCCTTGTCGTCGCGATGCTTCGCCAGGACCTCCCGGGCCTCGGCGCTCCGCAGGCGCCCCAGCGCCAGCGCGGCGCAGGCCCGAACCTCGGCCGACTCCTTGCGCCGGAAGAGACTCCCCGGGGCGATCAGGGTCGTCAGCGTCTCCAGTGCGCTCGCCCCGGAGATCATGGCGTAGGCCTCGAAGAAGCGCATCCGCTCGGTCAGGTCGATCTCCCGGGAGGACTTGCCCTGGATCACCGGCTCGATCCGCTTGAGCACCGCCTTGTAGCCCCGTTTGCCCAGCGCCTGCACCGCCGCGATCCGCACTTCCCGGTCCTGGTCGTCCACCGCCCGCTCCAGCGCCGAGAGCGCCGCCGCCGTCCCGATGGAATCGAGAGCCTGCACCGCCGCGGTGCGCACCGCCGGCGCTTCGTGGGTGAGCGTGTCGGCCAGACCCGGAACGGCCCCCTGCACCTTGAGGCGCCCGCACAGCGCGATGACCACCGGCAGGGCCTCCGACTGGGGCAGCCGCAGGAGCCGGAGCACCTCCTGGGGACTGGTCTCGGCCAGCCGGTCGGCGGCGTTGGAGAGCAGGTCGTGGATCGGCGCATTGACCGGCACCCGGGGGAGCCAGACCAGCGCCGTCTCCAGCGCGGCGGGGCGGAGCTCGCGGAACAGCTCGCCCACGTGCTCGGCGCTGGGGGGGATCTGCGCTTCGGTGACGGAGGTGAGGATCTGCTGGAGGACGTTGGGATCGGAGAGGCGGCCGGTCAGCGCGTCGAGCCGGTCACGCTGATTGGGCGTGAGCAGGTCCGGCTTGCGCACCAGCAGACGGGTCTCCCGGAGAATCTGCGCCACCGTCTTGAAGTCGCCGGCGTTGAGCACATGGGGGAGATAACTCTCCAGCGTGCCCAACACCTCGGCCCGGGCCCAGTCCTCGTTGCGCTGCTCGAAGATGTCGAAGACGATGTTGAGGACGTTGTTGCGGAGATCCTGCTTGTACTCCTTCTCGATGTCGTCGGCGATCGAGCGGATCTCGGCCTCCTCCAACCAGTAGAGGGTGGAGTCGAACTCGTCGACGTCCACCACCCCGCTCTTGCGGGGCGGGGCTTCCTCCTCGACCTTGCCCCGGTTCTCGGCCGCGGCGGCGTTAGGATCGGAGGGCGGCTCCTGGCTGTAGGCCCCGTCGCCGGAGATCGTCGGGATGCCGGCGTCGGGGATGAACTCGGTGAAGTGATACTGGATGAGCGCGAAGTCCTGTTCCCAGAGCAAGGTCAGCAGGTCGTCACCGGCGTCGGTGGCGAGGGTTCGCGCCTTCTGCACGATTTCGAGGAACTTGATGATCTCCTCGTCTTCCACCCCCGGGAAGAGCGTCAGCACCCGCATGCCGTCCTTGAACAGGCTCCAGGCGAGGCTGTCGGCCTTGTTGGGCTGATGGTAGACGGTCTGCTCCTCCCAGACCATGTCGGTCTCCACGATCTGGAGCACCAGCGAGGTGATCCCCGCCTGCCAGATGGGCTGAAAGGCCCCCCGCACCGACTGCACCGCCCGCTGGTAGATCGGGTTGTTGGGGAGGTACATCTGGAACGCACGGAGCCCCTTGACCAGGGTCCGCAGCAGCTCCTCGACCTCCTTGGTCGGCAGCTCGACCGGAGCGGGGAGATGGGTCACTCGCCGCGACCCAGCAATCGGGCCACATGGGCGACGTCCTTGTCGCCCCGGCCGCTGAGGCAGAGGAGCACCGGGTCCCCGGCGGACCAGCGGCCCCGGTGCTTCGCCACCCAGGCGATGGCATGGGCCGTCTCGAGCGCGGGGACGATGCCTTCGAGCCGACAGCAGGTCTGGAAGGCCTCCAGTGCCTCGGCGTCGGTCACGGCCTCGTAGCGGACCCGGCCGGTGTCGCGAAGCCAGCTGTGTTCGGGGCCGACGCCGGGATAATCGAGACCGGCCGACACCGAATGGGCGGGAAGCACCTGGCCGTCGGCGTCCTGAAGCAGGTAGCTGAGGCAGCCGTGCAGCACCCCGGGCGAGCCGGCCGAGAGCGTGGCGCTGTGGTGACCGGTGGCGAGGCCCTCCCCCGCCGCCTCGACCCCGACCAGCTCCACCTCGGGATCCTCGATGAACCCGGCGAACATCCCGATGGCATTGGAGCCCCCGCCCACGCAGGCCACCACGGTCCGCGGGAGCCGTCCCGCCTGCTCCAGCATCTGGCGGCGGGCCTCGCGGCCGATCACCGACTGGAAGTCGCGGACCATACGGGGGAAGGGATCGGGCCCCACCACCGAGCCGATGATGTAGTGGGTGGTCGGGACATTGGTGACCCAGTCGCGCAGGGCCTCATTAGTGGCGTCCTTGAGGGTCCGGGTGCCGGAATGCACCGGCACCACGGTCGCGCCGAGCAGCTGCATCCGATAGACGTTGAGCGCCTGCCGTTCCACGTCCTCGGCCCCCAT